>JBCQTJ010000042.1:0-3075 GCA_047178625.1 Rikenellaceae bacterium | reverse complement strand
CTCCTCGATCCCTCTCTTTATCGGCTTCGTAAAGGGTGGTATCCCGTTGGGTGTCACCCTCGCCTACCTCATCACCTCGCCACTCGTAAATGAGGTTGCGGTTGCGATGTTCTTAGGGCTATTTGGGCTCAAGGCGACCCTAATCTACACAGGGTCAGGCATTGTGTTGGGCGTTGTCGGAGGCTTTGTTCTGGGCCGACTCAAATTAGATAAATATCTCTCACCGTGGGTCCAGCAGATTCAGGCAAATGCTGAGGCCGAGCAGTTGGAGTGGGAGGCGGATGATGCCTCGTTCATCGAGCGACTACCTCAGATCTTGCGAGATGCGTGGGGGATAGTTCGAGGGGTTCTGCTCTACGTAATCATAGGAATCGCCATCGGAGGTGCGATGCACGGCTATGTCCCCGAGGATTTCTTCACCGAGCAGCTCTCGGCCGAGAGGTGGTATGGAGTCCCCTTGGCGGTGCTCCTCGCCGTCCCGATGTATGCCAACGCCGCAGGTGTGGTCCCCGTTGTCGGGGTCTTTGTGGCCAAAGGGGTACCCCTCGGAACAGCTATCGCCTTTATGATGGGTGTCGTGGGCCTATCCCTCCCTGAGGCAACACTCCTCAAAAAAGTGATGACGTGGCGCCTCATCGCCATCTTCTTCGGCACAATCACCCTTTTCATCGTCGCACTGGGCTACCTCTTTAATTTGGTGTTGTAGTTTTTTGGTGGGAAGTATCTATAATCTCAATTATTATTTGTAATATTGCATATGTAATCTCAGAGAACTCACCGATGGACAACAGAGCATTAGTATTAGAAGGAGGAGGAATGCGAGGGGTATTTACCGCTGGCGTTTTGGACTATTTTCTCGACCACAATATCGAGTTCCCCTATGTTGTCGGGGTCTCGGCTGGGTGTGGCAACGCCTTCTCGTTCCTCTCACGGCAGCGTGGGCGTTCACTCTATATCCACACCACACTCTTGGATGATTACCGATATATTGGCCTAAAGTCTTTTGTCAAGACGGGGGAGTTTATAGATATGAATCTGCTCTACAACAAACTCCCCGATGAGATCTATCCATTCGATATCGAGAGCTTCGCCGCCAACAAAACCCACCTCGAGTCGGTGGCAACAAACGCCCTCACAGGAGAGCCCTGCTATATGGGGAGGCCCAACGATATCGAGGAGCTTAAGTTGATATGTAGGGCGAGCGGCAGCCTCCCATTTCTCAATCGAGTGGTCGAGTTCAACGGGGTGCCGATGGTCGATGGAGGGGTTGCGGACTCGATCCCTTTGGAACGTGCCCTCTCTCGTGGCTATGAGCGAGCCCTTGTAATATCGACCCAGTGTCGAGGCTTCCGCAAGAGGGTGAGCCGACGCTCTATCCCCAAGTGGGCCTATCCGAAATACCCCAAGGTAGTCGAGAAGCTCAACGGCCGTGCCGAATATTACAATAGTCAGATGGAGCGAGTCGAGGAGTTAGAGCGGTCGGGCCAAGTAGATGTGATCCGCCCCCAAGCCCCCCTCGTAGTTGGACGACTAACCACCAATACAAAACTACTCAAAGAGCTCTACGACGAGGGTTACGCCTCGGGAAAAGAGTGGGTCGAGCAAAACCTAAAATGTTAACTCATATCAACCTTAAATAAAAACCAAACCTATGAACAACCTAAAAGAGAAAATCAAGCTAATATTAGCGGCAGCCCTATCGCTAAGTGCCGTAGAGAGCGCCCAAGCCCAAGCCACCAACCAGCCAAAGGTAGATGGAGTAGATGTGGGTATATTCGTATTCGACAATATGGTCTACTACAACCTCAATTATGCAGGAGGCCCACTCCCCCTAAAGGAGTTTATGCTCTACAAATCGGCCGAGTACTACTTCACGCTCAACCCCCTTGCCACCTACTCAACCCTCTATAAACACAACCGCTTCGCAAAGTTCCAGCGAGAGAACCCCTCGACCCACATAGGAGGGCCGATGTTGGGGTGTATCAAGAGCGATGGGGTCTCGGTGTGGGTGCGCACTATCGAGCCAAAATCAGTAAGAGTCATTGCCGAAGGGGCAGACGAGAAGTTTGAGTTCTCGGGCGAGACCTTAGTCAAGAACGATATGGCGGTGACAATCGAGCTCACGGGGTTGAGGCCCAACACAAAATATAGATACCGAACCTACGTCGGAGATGATGAGATAGCCACAGATAGAGATTGCCACTTCACAACCCTCTCGAACAAGGCCAAGGGGGAGACTCGCATTGTATTCGGGGCAGACTACCACCGCTTCGGACTCTGCAACCGCCAGCTCTCGCAGACCATCATCGACCGTGACCCCAACGCATTTCTGATCCTCGGCGATATTGCGGTGCAGGATCGAGAGAATAAACTGGGCTACCACTGCCTCGACTTCTTCGCACGAGATCTCTACCCAGCGTGGCAGAACCTCTCGTCGAAGGTGCCCATCTACACAACGTGGGACGACCACGACTACTTCTGTGACGATGGCTACAATGTCCCCAAAAATTATACGGCAGCCGACAAAGAGGGGGTCTGGCGAGTATTCAAGAACTCGTGGGTCAACCCATCGTATGGCTTTGGCGAGGAGGGGAAGGGTGTGTTCCACCACTCGACAATTGGCGCTGCGGATGTGATTCTGCTCGACAACCGTTACTTCCGTGAGAAGGGCTCTCTGTTGGGCGATGAGCAGCAGGAGTGGTTGAAGTCGACACTTTTGGAGTGTGAGGCGCCATTTATCATCATCGGCTGTGGCACGATGTTTAGCGACTACGTCTCGTCGGGTAAGGATTCGTGGGGTAAGTTTAGCCCCGATGCTCGTGAGCAGATCTTCGACTTGATAGAGGAGAACAACATCAAGGGGGTGTTGCTAATCTCGGGAGATAGGCACGGATCACGTGGCTTCAAGATGGTGAGGGAGTCGGGCTTCACCCTCTACGAATTTGGCTCAGGGTCGTTGGGGGCGCTCGGAGGACAGCCCGACACAACCGAGGAGTGGGGCGATATGCAGCTGTATGGCCACTCCGAGATCTTCGCCTTTGGGGAGTTCCTCTTCGACACCACCAAGCGTGACCC
>JBCQTJ010000041.1:0-5053 GCA_047178625.1 Rikenellaceae bacterium | reverse complement strand
TATACGCAAACCATAGAGGTTCTATACATCAGTTGCATAACTAATTCGTAACCTATTGCGCTATGTCCCAACATTCACTTACTGAGGTTTAACGACTTAAACCTTTTTTGTAGATTCCAATAACAAAGATACAACTTTTTTCGAAAAAAAAGCTATCGTGTGCAACTCTTTTGTTTGATTTACACGATTCAAAAAAAAAATTCATACCTTTGTCGCTATATAAACATTAGAATTATAAAAAATATTTAAGATACAATGTTAACACTCAAACAGATCAGAGAGAATCGCGCCGAGGCGGAGCGTCGCCTTGCAAAGAAGGGGGTCGATGCCGCACCTATCATCGACGCAATTGAGAGTTTGGATGATCGTCGCAAGGCGATCCAGAATGAGTTAGATAGTTTGTTGGCCAACCAAAACCAAGCTGCAAAGCAGATCGGAGGGATGATGGCCAAGGGCGACCGTGAGGGTGCCGAGGCTGTAAAGGCGCAGGTGGCACAGCTCAAAGAGCGATCTGCTGAGTTGGCCGAGCAGGCTAAGGTGTGTGCCGAGGAGCTTCAGGCACAGATCGTCTTGTTGCCAAACTTCCCAGCCGAGATCGTCCCCGAGGGTCGCCACGCCGAGGATAACTTGGAGGTGAAGAGGTGTGAGGTAGAGTTGTCGATGCCCGCGAAGGCGGAGCCCCATTGGGAGTTGGCTCGCAAGTATGACATCATCGACTTCGACCTTGGTGTGAAGCTAACAGGTGCGGGATTCCCAGTCTACAAGGGCAAGGGTGCTCGTTTGCAGCGTGCCCTGATCAACTACTTCCTCGACTGCAACACAGCCGCTGGATATATGGAGGTCGAGCCCCCCGTAGTTGTCAACGAGGCGTCGGGCTTCGGAACGGGACAGCTCCCCGATAAGGAGGGGCAGATGTACCACGCAACCCTCGACAACCTCTATTTGGTCCCCACGGCTGAGGTCCCCGTGACAAATATCTTCCGTGATGTGATCCTCGACGAGCGTGAGTTGCCAGTGAAGATGACAGCCTACACCCCCTGCTTCCGTCGTGAGGCGGGCTCTTATGGTAAGGATGTGAGGGGGCTGAACCGCCTCCACCAGTTCGATAAGGTAGAGATCGTGCAGGTCTCTCACCCCGATAGCTCTTATGAGGCGTTGGATGGGATGGTCGACCACGTGGAGTCGATCGTCAAGTCGTTGGGCCTTCCATATCGTATTTTGCGACTTTGTGGTGGCGATATGAGCTTCACCTCCTCTTTGACCTACGACTTCGAGGTCTACTCAGCGGCGCAGGATCGTTGGTTGGAGGTCTCGTCGGTGTCGAATTTCGAGTCGTTTCAGGCAAATCGCTTGAAGTTGCGCTATAAAGGGAGCGACAAAAAGAGTCAATTGGCACACACTTTGAATGGTTCATCGTTGGCACTGCCTCGTATCGTGGCGGCGCTGTTAGAGAATAACCAGTGTGAGGAGGGTATTCGCATCCCCGAGGTATTAATTCCCTACACAGGATTTGATATAATAAAATAAAAATCGTATATTTGCAGCGAAGATTAGCCCTCGTGACACAGGGCACAACATTATTTAACACACATTTAAAATATAAGACAATGGCTTACAAAATTACAGATGGCTGTATCGCTTGCGGAACTTGCATCGACAGCTGCCCAGTAGAGGCTATCTCATCAGGAGATATCTATGTTATCGACTCATCAGCTTGCATCGATTGTGGTGCTTGCGCAGGTTCTTGCCCAACAGAGGCTATCGTAGCGGAGTAAATTCTTGCTATGTGCGAGTAACGGGCCATCCTTTGTGATGGCCCGTTTTCTTGTCTATGTGGTGTGTGAGACGCTGAGAGCAGGTTTTGCGACGAAAAAGGGTGTTGTGTAACTAATTGGTTTTCAACCTCAAATTTTTTTTAGCAAAAATAATATAACGAAATGTTGGATATATGCGAAATCTATTCTATCTTTGTCACCGATTTGATTTGCAGGGTATGTGTTACGCAGCGAGTAGAGTCGAGAAGTTCTTTGAATTAAGGAGGTTGAAAAGATTTGCGGTACGCTTGTTTTGTGAGGGTTTTGTCCTTCGCTCAAAAAAGCGGCCAAAGGAAAAAACTTTGAAAAAAGTTGCTTGAAAATTTGTTTTTATAAATCTTTTCTTTACCTTTGCATCTCGAAAAGGTCAATGCCGATGTAGCTCAGTTGGCCAGAGCAGCTGATTTGTAATCAGCTGGTCGGGGGTTCGAATCCCTCCATCGGCTCAAAGTTAAGTGATACAATTCGAGGGAAGTTACCAGAGTGGCCAAATGGGGCAGACTGTAAATCTGCTAGCTTACGCTTACGGTGGTTCGAATCCATCACTTCCCACAGATGCGCAGAGAGGTTTTAGTGGCTCTTTATAATGAAGAGTGCTGAGGGTGATCTGGGGCTTGAGAGGCTAAGGCCTCCTTAATGAAAATATTTTTTTTGCGGAAGTAGCTCAATTGGTAGAGCATTAGCCTTCCAAGCTAAGGGTTGCGAGTTCGAGTCTCGTCTTCCGCTCAAAAAAAACAATGTCGCGTGATGCGAACCACACTCAATGAAGGGGTGTGTTTTTGTGTCTCCGATATATATGTGACTTATCGACCCGATGCTAATGTATATGTGTGCAGGGCAGACGTAATAACAATTTTAAGACATTAAAAATTTAATAATTTACAACTATGGCAAAAGAAAAATTTGACCGTTCGAAACCACACGTAAACATTGGTACTATCGGTCACGTTGACCACGGTAAGACAACCCTTACTGCGGCGATCACAACAGTTCTTGCAAAAGCAGGTCTTTCAGAGCTTCGTTCATTCGACTCTATCGACAACGCACCTGAGGAGAAGGAGCGTGGTATCACAATCAACACAGCTCACGTAGAGTATCAGACAGCAAACCGTCACTACGCTCACGTTGACTGTCCAGGTCACGCCGACTACGTAAAGAATATGGTAACGGGAGCTGCCCAGATGGATGGTGCAATCCTTGTAGTTGCCGCTACTGATGGTCCTATGCCTCAGACTAACGAGCACGTTCTTCTTGCTCGCCAGGTAAACGTTCCTAAGATCGTAGTTTTCCTTAACAAGTGTGATATGGTTGACGATCCAGAGATGCTTGACCTTGTAGAGATGGAGGTTCGTGACCTTCTTAGCAAGTACGAGTTCGATGGTGACAACGCACCAGTTATCCGTGGATCTGCACTTGGTGGATTGAACGGCGAGCCAACTTGGGCAGAGAAGATTATGGAGCTTATGGCATCTGTAGATGAGTATATTCCAATCCCAGAGCGTGAGAATGAGAAGCCATTCTTGATGCCAGTTGAGGACGTATTCTCAATCACAGGTCGTGGTACCGTAGTTACAGGACGTATCGAGACAGGTATCATCCACGTAGGTGATCCAGTTGAGATCGTAGGTCTTGATAAGACTTTGAATTCAACATGTACAGGAGTCGAGATGTTCCGCAAGCTCCTCGATCAGGGAGAGGCTGGAGATAACGTTGGTCTTTTGATGCGTGGTATCGACAAGAACGACGTTAAGCGTGGTATGGTTGTTGCTAAGCCAGGTTCAACAAACCCACACACAATCTTCAAGGCTGAGGTTTATATCTTGAAGAAAGAGGAGGGTGGACGTCACACTCCATTCCACAACAAGTACCGTCCTCAGTTCTACCTTCGTACAATGGACATCACAGGTGAGGTTACATTGCCAGAGGGAGTAGATATGATTATGCCAGGAGACCACGTTACAATCACTGTAACTTTGATCTACCCAGTAGCCTTGAACGAGGGTCTACGTTTCGCTATCCGTGAGGGTGGACGTACAGTAGGTGCAGGTCAGATCACATCTATCGTAGAGTAATTTCGATTTAATCGAAGAGGCTGAGGCCCCAATAAAAGGACCGAGGCATACATAAGGGGTTGGAGTGATGAAATCACGATTCACTTCGCCCCTTTTTTATAGGAGCATAGTTCAAGGGTAGAATAGCGGTCTCCAAAACCGTTGATGGGAGTTCGAATCTCTCTGCTCCTGCTGGATTTTAAATAAAGAATCGTAAGACAATGATTAACTACATCAAGGAATCATATAACGAGTTGGTGAATAAGGTCTCGTGGCCAGAGTTTAGCCAACTTCAAAATTCGACAATCGTTGTTATGGTAGCGACTGCAATCTTTGCGGTCGTTGTCTTGGCTATGGATCTCACATTCGAGGGCGTTATGGAGTTCGTCTATAAGGTCTTGGGTAACATCGCTGGATAAAGCAGTAAAGTTAAGGGAGGTTAAGAGATGAGCGAAATGGCTAAGCAGTGGTACGTAGTACGTGCGATTGGTGGAAAGGAGCATAAGGTAAAGGAGTATATCGAGACAGAGATACGCCACAATAACTTGCAGGATTATATCTCGCAGGTCCTTATCCCGACCGAGAAGGTCTACACCATCCGCAACGGAAAGAAGTACTCGAAGGATAAGGTCTCTTACCCTGGATATGTATTAATTGAGGCTGCATTTGTCGGCCACATACCAACTATAATTCGTAATATTCCAAATGTACTCGGATTCTTAGGAGATACTAAGGAGGATAGTCGCAAGATGAACGCCACGCCGTTGCGTGATGCTGAGGTTGCGCGAATCCTCGGACGTGTCGACGAGATGATGGTCCAGGAGGAGGAGAACGAAGTACCATTCTTTGTTGGCGAGACTGTCAAAGTTACAGACGGTCCATTCTCAAGCTTCCAAGGTATTATTGAGATCGTCGACAATGAGCGTAAGAAACTCACAGTATCTGTAAAGATATTTGGGCGCAAGACTCCAATGGAGTTGGGTTTCACACAAGTAGAAAAAGAATAACAACAACTAAAGGAAAATTATGGCAAAAGAGGTTGCTGCATTTATTAAATTGCAGATTAAAGGTGGTGCCGCCAATCCTTCACCCCCAGTGGGTCCTGCGTTGGGTTCTAAGGGAGTCAACATTATGGACTTCTGTAAGCAGTTCAATGCGCGCACACAGGATAGGGCAGGAAAGGTTCTT
>JBCQTJ010000040.1:0-7039 GCA_047178625.1 Rikenellaceae bacterium | reverse complement strand
TCATCTGTCGTAAAATGACTATAAAACTTTATCGAGTTCACGCCTATAAACTTTTCTCTTGCTCCCATATCACAAAGGTAGCACTTATTATTTAATAGTGCGCTCTATGCGCCTAATCCTAACATCTTATATCGGTGAGGTTGGTTTGGATTTCTCCAGAGAAGGTGTCAGTACGAAGGAATTGCAGATAAGGAGCTTTGAATTTGTTTTGAATGCAATAAAGGCTCGCAAGAAGATTATAAGTTTACATTCTCGAAAAGCTGAAGCTGAAGTTTTGGATATGCTTACCACCGCAGATGTTCATAATGCTATTTTTCATTGGTATACAGGCTCGTTAAAAACGCTTGATAAGATTATCAATCAAGGACATTACATCTCTATAAATTCAGCTATGACACAAAGCGCCAATGGCAAATCTATTATAAATAATATACCATTAACAAATATGCTTACAGAAACTGACTCTCCATATATAAGTGGAAGCAGCATTTCAAAAGTGATAGAAGTTATTTCAGAGCAAAGAGGTATTGACAAAAATAGAGTTGCATCTCAGATCGCTGAAAACTTTCAAAATCTATTAAACACTATTAGATGATATTACATAATGCTATCTACTGTACAAAAATCACTGTACATTTTCTGTACAAAAACCACAAAAGAAAAACACAACAGGCTGTATATTAGCTTGTTGCGTTTTTACAATGAGGTCCGAAGCGGATTCGAACCGCTGTACAAGGTTTTGCAGACCTTTGCCTAGCCACTCGGCCATCGGACCATTTTGTTTTTCACTGGTGGGTTTCCCTTTCCAGTGGTGCAAAGATAGAGAAAAAAAAATCCTTACGCAAATTTTTTTGGTTTTTGTTGGCGTTTTTGTATCTTTCGCTTGAAATTGAGTGGTTGCTGTTTGGGGCTTATTTGTCTTTGATTGCTTTGCTGCTCATCTTTTAACCCTGCTAAACCTCTCTGTTATGGATATTTACGACCTTGCACTTACCTTGACACCTCGCATCGGGAACTCGGCTGCTCGACACATTATCGAGACATTTGGATCGGCTCGCGCGGCATTTGAGGCCCCTTTGGAGGAGCTTATTCGTCGGGGCGAGATCAATCCCCTTGTGGCTAAGTCGATCGTGGGGCAGGTCGCAATTGGAGCGGCACGTGCGGAGATGGAGCATTGCAGGCGACACGGGATCACTGCCATTGCGGCCACCGACCCCGACTATCCTCGGCTGCTTTTGGATACTTCGGATCGCCCACACGTGCTCTTTGCTATGGGACGCACCGAGCTGCTCAACTACGACACCATCGCATTTGTTGGGACTCGGCAGATGTCGCCTTATGGCGAGAGGGCTGCTATACAGATCATCAGGGAGTTATCGGAAAAGATTGATAAACTTGTGATTGTCAGTGGAATAGCTTATGGAGTAGATGCCGCCTCGCACCGTGCAGCACTCAAATTTGATGTGCCAACGATCGCTGTGCTCCCCAATCCGCTGCCTGCGATTACACCTGCTCTACACACCAATTTGGCTCGTGAGATCATCAGCAAGGGTGGGCTTCTCATCACTGAGCAGCGCTCTACACTGCGCAACGTCGGGCGCACCTTCATCGCACGCAACCGCATCATCGCAGGGATATCTTCGGCCACAGTGGTGGTCGAGTCGGGGGCGAAAGGGGGGTCGATCAGCACCGCTAAAAACGCCTACGACAATGGGCGGCTGGTGATGGCGGTCCCAGGGCGAATCACCGACTCATCATCTTTTGGTTGCAACAAACTCATTGCCGATGGCATCGCCTCGCCGCTCTACTCGACCGAGAGGTTTGTCTTTAGCTTGGGGTGGCAGGATCGCTCACCTCACATCGGGGCGGAGAGTGTGGCGGAGGATGGGTTTGATCTCTCGGTGCTCTCGGAGGATCTGCTTGGGTTACTAAAATGTTTTCGCCACGACGAACCTCTTCACATCTCGACGTTGCAGGAGTTGACTTCGCTCTCGGTCGGGGAGCTCTGCGGAATGTTGATGGAGCTCGAGATCTATGGCTTTGCGAAGTCGTTGAGTGGAGCCTTTTATGAGCGAGTTATTCCCTATAAGAGGCTGAAGTAGATTTTTATGGGCGCTTTTTACCTAAAGATAAATATTATATAACAAATAGTAAGTAATTATGAATTATATAGATACGCACGCACATTTGACCGACGATAAATATGGCGCCGAGATAGATTTAGTGATCTCACGAGCCAAAGAGGCGAGGGTAAGCAGAATTTTGATGCCCGACGTCGGAATTGAGGGTCGAAGCGAAATTATGGAGCTTTGCTCTCGACACAGCGACTTTTTGACACCGATGGTGGGGGTTCATCCCACCACGATCAATGAGGCGGAGGATTGGAAAGCGGAGGTCGACGAGGTTGAGCGGCTCTTGGCAGAGGCTCCGAAGGGGAGATATTGCGCCGTTGGCGAAATCGGATTGGACTACTACTGGAGCCGAGATTTCATCACCGAGCAGCGAGCCGCCTTCATCGCTCAGTGCGAATTTGCCCTTCGATATGGGTTACCTGTCAACATCCACACTCGTGATGCGTGGGGTGATATGTGCGAGATTTTGGAGCTGTTCAAGGGGCGTGGGTTGCGTGGTGTGATGCACGCTTTTTGCGATACGGAGGAGAGCTACTCACGGATTATGGAGTGTGGCGACTTCTACTTTTCGATCGGTGGGGTTGTCACTTTCAAGAAGAGTCAAGTTGCGAAGGTGGTTCCCGCTATGGATTTGGGGCGATTATTATTGGAGACTGACGCACCCTATCTCACCCCATCGCCCCACCGAGGGGAGCGAAATGAGCCCTCGATGTTGCAATATATTTGTGCCAAAATCGGAGAGCTTAAGGGGGTTTCGCCCGAGGATGTTGCTCGAATTACTTCGGAAAATGCTACTCGGATATTTGGTTTGTAGACCAAACTCGGCAAAAAAAAGAGGTGTGCTCCACGTGGAACACACCTCTTTTTTGCTCTCTGCTGAGGATTACTCAACAACAACAGTCCATCCGTAAGGGTCGTCGCAACGGCCATATTGGATATCTTGTAGCTTGTCGTACATCGCCTTTGAGTATGATCCGACGTGGTCGCCATAGCTGATTTTCACGTCGGTCTCGGGGTTGTAGATCGTTCCGATTGGCGAGATAACAGCTGCTGTTCCGCACGCTCCGCACTCGTCAAATGAGTCGATCTCGTCATAAGCTACCCTACGCTGCTCAATCTTGAGCCCCATATCAACGGCCAATTGGCGTAGTGACATATTGGTGATCGAGGGCAAAATTGATGGTGACTCGGGGGTGATATAGCAGCCATCCTTGATTCCGAAGAAGTTAGCAGCTCCACACTCCTCTACATATTTGTGCTCCATCGGGTCGAGATACAAGACATTCGCATAGCCCATTTTGTGAGCCACCTCGCCTGGGTAGATGCTCGCTGCGTAGTTTCCTCCACACTTAACCGCACCTGTTCCACGTGGAGCAGCACGGTCGTAGTCGTTGTTAACAACTACGTCGATGAGCTCCATTCCACCTTTGAAGTAGGCTCCAACGGGCGAAACAAAGACCATAAATAGGTAATCCTCCGCTGGGCTAACTCCAAGCACAGCCCCGATTCCCAACATCAAAGGGCGAATGTAGAGCGACGCTCCCGACCCATAAGGGGGGACAAAACGCTCGTTGAGACGAACCGCCTCGACACAAGCCTCGACAAACATCTCCTCGCTGGGCAACGCCATACACAATCGACGTGCCGACGAGATCATACGCCTTGCGTTGTCGATTGGGCGGAAGATGCGGATCTTGCCATCGGCACCACGAAATGCCTTTAGCCCCTCGAACGCCTGCGTTCCATAGTGGAGCGATGGTGCCGAGATGTGAATATTCAGTGAGTCATCCTCGAACTTCTCCATAGGGCCCCACTTTCCTCCTCGGAACTCGGCACGTAGATTATAATCACACTTTATATAACCAAACCCTAAATTTTGCCAATCAATACTTTCCATTGTTCTTAATCTTAACAATATATAATTTTATCTTTTTTTTCTCTCTCGACACCATCCCTTACAAATCTCTTTGAGGCAAGCTCTCTGCCCCACTACCCCACTATCGAGCCATTGCAGACCGACTCAGTTGGGGCAACGATGCGGAGCTTTCCATCAGCATCCTCCGCCATCAGGATCATTCCTTGCGAGACGATCCCCTTCAACTCACGTGGCGCAAGGTTAACCAAAACCATCACCTGACGACCCACCAGCTCCTCGGGCGTGAAGTGCTCGGCAATACCCGAGACTATTGTGCGTGTGTCAATTCCCGTGTCGACAGTCAACTTCAATAGCTTCTTTGTCTTTGCGACCTTCTCGGCAGCTACCACCTTCGAAACACGGATGTCGAGCTTCGAAAAGTCATCAAAAGAGATTGTATCTTTCTGAGGCTCAACATCTTGCGTCTTTTCAGCTAACTCAATAGCCGCCTTTGCCGATCTCAACTTCTCCAACTGCGCCTCGATCGTCGAATCCTCGATCTTCTCGAACAACAGCTTAGGGGTCGAGATTGTGTGGCCCTCCCTAACGATATCGAACGATCCAAGAGCCTCCCACTTCAAAGCACCCTCCATATCCATCATCTTTGCGATTTTAACGCTCGAGAATGGCATAAATGGCTCGATGGCTATGGCGATGTTAGCGGTGATCTGCATTGCGACGTTTAGGATCGTCTTGACCCTCTCTGGGTCGCTCTTGATCACCTTCCAAGGCTCGCTGTCGGCCAGATATTTGTTACCCATACGGGCGATACTCATCGCATCCTTCAACGCCTCTCGGAAACGGTAATTCTCGATGTTGTGCTCCAACGACGAGCGAACAGCCGACACCTCGCTAATGGTCTCACGATCGAAGTCGCTCAGCTCACCGCACTCGGGCACTACCCCACTATAATATTTCTGTGTGAGGACCAACGTGCGATTGACGAAGTTGCCGAGGATCGCCACCAACTCGTTGTTGTTGCGAGCTTGAAAATCCCGCCACGTGAAGTCGTTATCCTTTGACTCAGGGGCGTTGGCACACAACACATAGCGCAAAACATCCTCCTTGCCAGGGAACTCATCGAGGTACTCGTGTAACCAAACGGCCCATCCTCGAGAGGTGGAGATCTTGTCTCCCTCCAGATTCAAGAACTCATTGGCTGGGACATTCTCGGGCAGAATGTAGTCGCCGTGGGCACGCAACATCGACGGGAATACGATGCAGTGAAAGACGATGTTATCCTTGCCAATGAAGTGGACCATCTTGGTCTCCTCACTCTTCCAATATTTCTCCCAATCGGGCGTAAGATCCTTAGTAGCAGATATATAGCCAATCGGCGCGTCGAACCACACATAGAGAACCTTCCCCTCTCCGCCCTCTACGGGCACAGGGATTCCCCAGTCGAGGTCACGGCTCACCGCTCGTGGCTGAAGTCCACCATCAATCCAGCTCTTACACTGACCATAGACATTCGATTTCCACTCCTTGTGACCCTCTAAAATCCACTCGCTGAGGAACTTCTCGTGCTGGTCGAGCGGCAGGTACCAGTGCTTGGTCTCCCTCTTCTCGGGCTGTGCTCCCGAGAGCGCACTCTTTGGGTCGATCAACTCCTCGGGCGAGAGGGTCGATCCGCACTTCTCGCACTGATCGCCATAGGCCTTCTCGTTGCCGCATTTTGGACAGGTTCCTGTGATGTAGCGGTCGGCCAAGAATGACTTTGCCTCGGGGTCGTAGAACTGCTCCGATACCCTCTCAATGAACTTGCCATCACGGTCGAGCTTCTCGAAGAACTCCGATGCCGTTGCGGCGTGGGTCTTTGATGTTGTCCTCGAATAGATGTCGAACGAGATTCCCAACCTTGCGAACGAGTCGCCGATGAGCTTATGGTAGCGATCGACAATCTGCTGAGGAGTCACCCCCTCACGCTTGGCCTTGATTGTGATAGGTACTCCGTGCTCGTCGCTTCCACACACCCACTTAACATCACGACCGCATCCACGCAGGTAGCGAACATAAATATCTGAGGGAACATAGACACCTGCGAGGTGGCCTATGTGTACCCCACCATTGGCGTAAGGTAGCGCCGAGGTGACAAGGTATCTCTTAAACTGTTTTGACATCTGAATTCAAAATGGCTTTTATTACGTAATAATTTAATTCCTTTGTCCGTTTTATAGTCAAGCTAAACGGGGTCAAAGGAGGTGAAAAGAGGCTCGTAGAGAGTGTTTCCCACAGACTTCTTAGAGCCAAAGGTACGAATATTTTTCCATTTTATACCCAAAATTAGCTATAATTTCATTTTTTCTTAATTTTTGGGCGATTTTATTTGCACACTATTTTTTTTTGCCTTATATTTGCCAACGCAAAAGGGAACAAACCAGATGCACAGGTTCAAAACATAATGCGGAAATAGCTCAGTTGGTAGAGCACAACCTTGCCAAGGTTGGGGTCGCGAGTTCGAGTCTCGTTTTCCGCTCACATTACTCCTCTTCGGATTCCGAAGGGGAGTTTTTTTTGTGCGTTGTTGGAAGATGAGGGCTTTTAAATGGGTATTCTGAGGCTTAATAGGCAGTTTATCGGCATTTGAAGGATAAAGTGAGGTATTCCCTCAACAAATCATTTTAGAGGCCAAAAAAAGGAGAAACAAAGTTTCTCTCGACAGCTTGCTCTCTGCCTGCGCGGCACGAGCGCAGTCCCCATAGTTGCCCTCGCCACCACCGATCAAAAGCGATTTTCTTTGGAAATCGCTCGGTAGCGCAAAGGTTTGATGGTTTGCTGGGTCTTTCTAAGTCGGGCTGAGACTTTCTGAGTCTGGCCAGCGACCCAGAAGGTCTCAGCCCGACTCAGAAAGACCCAGCAAACCAGCAAGCCACAAAAAAAGAGTCGCCCAGCATTTGCTGGACGACTCTCGGAAAAAGGCGGCTACCTACTCTCCCACGGGAAAACCGCAGTACCATCGGCGTTAACGAGCTTAACTTCTCTGTTCGGAATG
>JBCQTJ010000039.1:0-7735 GCA_047178625.1 Rikenellaceae bacterium | reverse complement strand
TATGGATTGGCCATTGATGGACACTTGTGGGCCCCCGAGAAGAAGAACTGGGGATATAAGAATATCGACGGAGCAATGGCACTCCTCGACAACTATGGCGGTTTGATCTTCGACCTACGCACCCTCATTGCACAGGGCTTGTCGGCGGCGATCTACACCCAGACTACCGACGTCGAGGGCGAGGTAAATGGTCTTATGACATACGACCGTGAGGTTGTGAAGATCCCAGCGACACTGCTCCACTCGATGCACAACGACCTCTACACAACCAAATCGGCTAAAGCTCAATATCTGGTTAAGGATTGTCAGGGAGGCGGCAACGTAGACCGTATGGTCTCAATCAATGGCGAGGCGATGAAGAGCGTGAAGCTCCCATTCACACTCAAAAAAGAGGATAAGGTGATCACCGAGGCGACATTCAACGCCTCAAAGGCCTTCGAGAACCTCTCTCTTTGGTTGAGCTTAGCAGGCAACGACACAAAGGTGTGGCTCAACGGAGAGTTGGTATTCAGCGATAGCAACGGACAGACTCGTCACTACAACCAATACTCGCTAAGTGACTATGCCGACTACCTAAAAGTAGGAGAAAACACCATCCGCATCGAGTTCACAAGTTCGAAGAATCAGAGCTTTGACTTCGGCCTCACAGCATATTAAACAACCACACAGATGGGTTACAAGAGTAAAATAACACTACTTTGCGCATTGGGGGCTACAACAGCCGCCCAGTGCGCAAAACCCGTTAAGCCCAACATCATAATCATCCTTGCCGACGATATGGGTTGGGGTGATGTTGGCTTCAATGGAGGCGAGATTCAGACCCCCTCGATCGACGAGTTGGCTAACAAAGCGGCCATCCTCGACAGGTTCTACACCGCCCCTGTTAGCTCCCCCACTCGTGCGGGACTGCTCACAGGGCGCTACCCCAACCGCTTCGGTATTCGTGAGGTAGTGATCCCTCCGTGGCGAGAGGATGGCCTCGATGCAAATGAGCAGACCATCGCCGATATGTTGGGTCGAAACGGTTATGAGAATCGGGCGATCATCGGCAAGTGGCACTTGGGCCACACTCACGCCGAGCACTACCCTATGAGCCGAGGCTTCACCCACTTCTATGGCCACCTCAACGGGGCGATCGACTACTTCGACCACACTCGTGAGGGCGAACTCGATTGGCACAACGATTGGGAGTCGTGTTATGACGAGGGCTACTCTACGGAGCTAATCACACGTGAGGCGCTGCGCTGCATAGATGAGTATCAGAAGGATGGCCCATTCTTCATTTATATCCCCTACAACGCCCCCCACTCCCCTTTTCAAGCACAAGAGAGTGACATTGCGATCTATACCGACGACTTCGACTCACTCTCGAAACGAGAGAAGCAGGAGGTGACATACAAGGCGATGGTGACGTGTATGGATCGTGGAATTGGGCAGATCATAGATAAGTTGGAGGCTGACGGATTGATGGAGAATACCTTCTTGCTATTCTTCAGCGACAACGGAGCAGTCCCCAATCAATCGCTATCTACCTCGTCGGGCGACTATCGAGGCAAGAAGTTCACCGAGTGGGATGGCGGAGTTCGCTCCCCGACACTTCTCCACTGGCCAGCGGCCTCAGAGAGCTACAAAAACATAGAGTCGCAACTGAGCGGATTTGTCGATGTTATGCCGACACTCAAGGAGCTGGTGGGCGACAAGTCGAAGCCAAAAAATGAGTTTGATGGGGTGAGCTTAATGCCTATCCTATCGGGTAAGAAGTCGTCGATCAAGCGTGACTTCTACTTAGGATGCGGAGCGGTGGTGAGCGAGGGGTACAAACTCATACGCCCCGACTTCAACAGCCGAATGAAACTCAAGCAAAACTACTTGGTAGATTATGCCAACGACCCCTATGAGGCAAACGACGCAAGCCAAGGGAACGAAAAAGAGGTTGCGAGGTTGTTGAAAGTAGCGATCAAATATGACACCATAACCCCCTCGATCCCAGAGCGACCCTATGACGAAGGCAAGAAGGGATTTGTGGCGCCAAAGGAGTGGCGAGTAACCAAACAATAAAAACCTAATAAAAATGAATAACTTAGCATTCAAATCAGCGGCGGCCCTAACCGCCATCGGATCGACCCTCACGGCAGCCAACTCGGCTCAGCCCAATGTGGTGATTATCTATATCGACGATATGGGAATCGGCGACGTGGGTTGCTATGGCGGCCGATTCGCCCCAACGCCCAACATCGACAAGTTGGCCGAGGATGGGATAAAGTTCGAGCAGTACTACTCGGCAGCCCCCGTAAGCTCGGCCTCTCGCTGTGGTATCACAACGGGAAACTTCCCACTAAAATATGGAATCACAACATTCCTAAACACCAAGGCCTACAACCGCAACTGCGGACAAAATGACTACCTCGTCTCGAAGGCCCCCTCGATGGGCAGGGCGTTCCAAGAGGCGGGATATGCGACGGCCCACATCGGAAAGTGGCATATGGGAGGTGGTCGCGATGTTACGGAGGCCCCACAGATCACCGAGTATGGTTTCGATGAGTATCTCTCGACCTATGAGAGTCCCGACCCCGACCCTGCGATCACCGCAACGAAGTGGATCTGGTCGAAGCAGGATAGTATCAAGAGGTGGAATCGCACTGCATACTTTGTCGATAAGAGCCTCGACTTTATAGCCCGTAACCCAGACAAACCATTCTTTCTGAACCTTTGGCCCGACGATGTTCACGCCCCTTGGGTTCCCGAATATTTAGAGAATTCGACCGAAAAAGAGAAACATACCGAGGAGGCTTTCATTCCCGTATTAGCGGAGTTGGATGTGCAGATCGGACGCTTTATAGAGGGATTAAAAACATTAGGAGTTGAGGAGAATACGATCGTGATCTTCACAAGCGACAATGGACCTGCTACAAATAGTTTCGATGTGCGACGAGCCGCAGGACTTCGTGGCACGAAAAATAGCCTCTATGAGGGTGGTATAAATATGCCATTCATCATTAAATACCCTGCAAAAATAGAAGGCGGCATAGTTGATGAGAGTTCTGTTCTTTGTTCGGTAGATCTCTATCCATCGCTATGTAATATGGTAGGTATCGAGGTAGAGGGTAGTTTCGATGGAGATGGAGAGGATCGCACCAAGGCGCTATTGGGAGTCTCGAAAAAGGCTCGCAAAGGCGATTTGATGTGGGACTTCGGCCGCAATAACTACTATAACAAGCCCGATGACAAGCACCAAGTAAGCCCCCACTTAGCAATTAGAAGCGGAGAGTGGAAGCTGTTGACAGACTATAACGGTGGCGTTGCCGAGCTCTATAATATCGTCGAGGATCGCCACGAGACCAAAGATGTAGCGGCCCAAAACCCAAAGATTGTAAAGAAGCTAACCAAAAAGGTCCGCACGTGGTTCGACGAAAACACCGAGGAGTGGCAGAAGGAGGCTATCAACAACAATAAAACAACAAAAAAACCAATCTACAACTAATGAAAAAACTAATCATATTACTACTCATTGCGAGTACAAGTGCAAACATCTACGCCAAAAGCAACGACTACTACACAACAAATCAAAAGCCGTTGATCGAGCAGCCATACGTGGCGCTACCCTATGGTGCGATCAAGCCCAACGGAATGTTGCGTGAGTTGCTGGAGAGGCAGAGGGATGGCCTAACGGGAAATCTCGACGAGGTCTACGAGGTGGTATGTGGCGAGAATAATGGTTGGCTCGGAGGCGAGGGCGACACGTGGGAGCGTGGCCCCTATTGGCTCGATGGCCTCACCCCACTCGCCTATATCTTGGATGATGAGGAGTTAAAGGCGAAGATCCAGCCGTGGATCGAGTGGAGCATCGAGAATCAGCGTGAAGATGGATTCTTTGGCCCCCGTGAGTTGGAGAAGGGATTCAAGGTGATCCCTGGTATTCAACAGAATAACAGCTCCGATTGGTGGCCTCGTATGGTTATGCTAAAGGTTTTGCAGCAATATTACATAGCGACAAACGACGAGCGTGTAATCACTCTGATGACAAAATATTTTGGTTATATGTTACGAGAGTTGCCCTCGACACCCCTCGACAACTGGACATTTTGGGGCTCGCAGCGTGGTGCCGACAACCTCGCCATCGTATATTGGCTATACAATATCACGGGCGACAAGTCACTCATTGAGTTGGGAGATCTGATTCACAAGCAGACATTCGATTGGACCTCGATATTCACAACTGGGGCGATGCGTCAACGCAACCCACTCCCCGATCTTCACTGTGTAAATGTTGCTCAGGGAATCAAGGCCCCGATCATATATTATCAGCGAAGCAAGGACAAAGTTCAGCTCAACTCGGTCCACAAGGGGCTCGATGATTTGCGCTCGACATTTGGCTTTGTAACGGGGATGTATGGCGGCGACGAGTTTCTTCACGGCAACAACCCTGCGTTGGGCTCTGAGCTCTGCTCGGCTGTCGAGATGATGTATTCGTTCGAGAGCATCCTCCCCATCACGGGAGATGTCGCCTATGCCGACTATCTCGAGAAGATTGCCTATAATGTGTTGCCAACTCAGTCGACCGACGACTACACTCGCAAACAATATTTCCAGCAAGTGAATCAGGTCTCGGTGACGGTTGATCGACGAGATTTCTTCAACGACAATGCAGGCCATTTGGTCTATGGCACAACCACAGGGTACCCTTGTTGCCTCTCGAATATGCACCAAGGGTGGCCAAAATTTGTCCAGAACCTCTGGTATGCAACAGCCGACAATGGCGTTGCGGCGTTGGTCTATGGCGAGTCGGAGGTGACACTCAAAGTGGCTGGCGACAAGGAAGTGACGATCGAGGAGCAGACGAAATATCCATTTAGCGACAAGATCAAATTCATAGTCAAGCAGAGCGACAACGCCAAATTCCCACTCCATCTAAGGGTGCCCGAGTGGTGTGACTCTCCCGAGATCACCCTCAATGGCGAGACGATAGCGGCCAATATCGAGGGAGGAATCGCAAAAATAACGAGAGTATGGCAGAGCGGCGACACCGTGGAGCTCACTCTTCCGATGGAGATTCGCCATAGCTATTGGTATAACAACTCGGTGGGCATCGAGCGTGGTCCGTTGGTCTATGCTCTCAAGGTCGGAGAGGAGTGGCGAGAGGTGAAGATGGAGCATAGCAGCTGCGCACACTGGAACGCTGACGACACCTTCTTCGAAGTTCGCCCGACGACGAAGTGGAACTACTCTCTGTTGAAAAAACATTTGAAGAACTTCAACTACGAAATTGAGTTGAGTGAAGATGTTGACATATACCCTTGGAATCTCAAAAATGCACCTATAACCATCAAAACAAAGGGTATTGAGGTCCCTTATTGGGATATGGAGAGATGCGAGACGGGGTATCTACCATCTATTAGTGCTCCGATGGCTCAGGTTATAGTCAAAGCACCCGAACAGACAATAGAGTTGATACCTTATGGTTGCACGACTCTGCGTATTGCTCAGTTTCCAGTATTAAAATAACTAACTAACATAAAAAAAACAATGAAGAGAATAATCACAGCAACACTATCCGCAATAGTAGCGATCAGCTGCTGCGGAGGCGGAGATAATATGCCTAAGACCCTGCCAGCCCCAGTCTACTCCGACCCAGGCTACACAGGTTCGTGCGACCCCGAGGTGGTATGGAACGAGAGGGATAGCAGATGGTATATGTTCTACACGGGACGTCGCCCTGCACGTGGCATTGCCTCGACCTGCGGAAACCCAATTGGCGTAGCATCGTCGAGCGATATGTTGAATTGGAACTTCGAGGGGTATTGCAGGTTCGATGGCGTGGGCGGAGAGAAGAACAGCGCCCAAACATTCTGGGCCCCAGGGGTTATCATTGATGGCGACGAGGCACATATGTTTGTCACCCACAAGCCCGACTCGGTGGCTCCGTGGGGAACGGGTGGTGCTATCGCCCACTACAAGACATCGACCAATGACCTCGTTGATGGATGGCGAAGCCTCGAGGTTACTATCGACGAGGATAACTGCCTCGACGCCTCGGTTGTAAAACTCAGTAATGGTAAGTTTAGACTCTACTACGTAGGAGGCAAAAACAACAAGGAGACAAAGGGGCGCAAGACCATCCGCTATGCCGAGAGTACAAACCTTAGCGACTGGGAGATCAAGGGGAATGTCTTGGGCGATGTGAATGATGTGTCGATCACCAAACACGGCTATCAAGAGGGGGTCTATGTTTTCGAGCAGGATGGCTACTTCTATATGATTGCCGACCCACACAAGGGTCTCACAACATTTAGCTCGAAGGATGGCGTTGAGTGGAAATATATTGGCAAGATTCTCATCGGAGGCACATCGAAGCGCACCCTTGACTGGAGCCAAGGTCGCCACCCGAGTGTGGTGGTTAGGGATGGCAGAGCCTACATCTACTACCACGTAGAGCCCTTCCGCCCCGATGGTGCTCGATCGGTCGACATCCAACCTCACCAGCGCTACGCATTCGTCCAGATTGCGGAGTTGATCTGTTCACCCGACAAAATCGAGGTTGTAGGGCGCGGAGAGTAATCTAAGCCCATAAAAAAAGACAAAAACAATCGGCTAACACCTAATTTTTGTCCGAGCGCCACAACATTCACCACGTTGTGGCGCTTTTATTTAAAATTATCTCATTACCAAAGCTAAGAAGATTATGGGTAGTTGGCACAGCTAACTTTGTGGCCTGTAACTCAACTTTACAACGAGTTAATTCTTGAGAGAAATCTTGCAATCTTAGATTTAATATTTCTGCTAACTTTTTGCTATTATCGCAAATTTTTAAGTGATATTGCTCCTGCATCATATCGTACACCCTATATATTTGATAACTTGGCTTACGTGTAATAAAATCTATCTCTTGGCCACTAAAAATCATCTTTTGCTCAAATTTATGAGATGTAGACTTTACATCAACATAAACAATATTATCTCGTAACTCTTGAATTGTGAAGTCGTAAGGTAAACCTGACTCTGAAGAGCCATTATACCACGTAAATCCTGTAATTTGCCCATCGAACTTTAGTCTGTCCAAGTATTCAGCAATAAGAGCCTCACCCTTAGCGCCAATATCTTTGAACATTTTATTCGCTTTATCAATGTCGAAGCGTCTATATTTTTTATCTTGACTATCTATTTGAGAAGCAACCTCTAACTCTGCTATGAAATCTTGATTGCTATTATTTACTTTGTTTTCCAGATAATGGATTACATCGTTGAAGTTTGGAGATGATGAATCTAAGCGACTCTTACAGTGCGATGTGGATAGATCGACAAAATTTGTTATGTCGTTATAGTCGGCAGAGTGATCATTAAATAAATAGAATACAACCTCTTCACTCTCTAATCCAAACCACATCAAAAACCATCTGTACAATGAGCCAAAAGAGCGATATTGATTTTTAATTACAGACACTACAGATATGGCATTTTTACCTCCCGTTTTTAATTTAGGAGAATTAAAAACACCAGCCTTACGTCCTATTCTATCAAATGAATAATCTAATGACATACATTCATTATTATAGATGAACATTGCTGAATCTGAGAAATCTTTATCTGGCAGGAACTGCAAAATATCCCCAAATAAACCAATAGGTATAGGCGTTTAGACCACCCAATAAAATAATAATACCTACCTTTGCAAAATGGGTAGAGAAAATAAATTTAGAGGAGTGAACTCGACCAAATTCAATCGCTATTTTCAGAGCGA
>JBCQTJ010000038.1:0-8859 GCA_047178625.1 Rikenellaceae bacterium | reverse complement strand
CATGGATATTTGGCTAAGTCGTTTGTGAAATATGGACTTGAGGCATTGGTCGCTGCGCTCTACAATTATGGAAGATTATGCAATGGACGTGGGGTGTTTGATTTTTTGTCGGGTAGTTAGATAAAACACTACAATCATAAAATGCATACTGACCAGCATATGTAGCCACAGGGATATCGACCGACGTTAAAGAGGTACAATCGCTAAATGCACGACTGGGAATAGACGTTAACGAATCAAATTTCACAGAGATAAGGCTACTACAATCACCAAACGCATAAGAATCAAGCGTTACAACAGAGCGCAATTCAGCTGTAATCAAATTTGCACAATAACGAAAAGCTTGGGTACCAATCGAAGTGACCAACGGCAGATCAAAAGTCACAAGACCACCACAAGATATGAATGCATAGCTTCCAATAGTCTCCAACAAAGGGAGCTTTATCGACGAGATTGCATCACAGTCATAGAATCCATCAGTTGAAATAGATGTCAACACAGGGAACTCCGACGATGTCAACGAGATGTCGGCGAGCTTGAGTGATGTGGCATCGGTTAGGTCAATGGTGAGGTCGTTCACCACAGGGTCCGTAGATGGAACATCGAGTGTCTCCTCCGACTTATCTACTGTCTCCGAGGCATCTACCGTGTAGCTAAATGTCATTGAGGTGGTGTAGTTTGTGCCCTGAGAGTCGGTCAATGTTGCTGTCAACACTCCGCTTAGGGCGCCACTTGTCGAGATTGTCGATGGTGTGATGCTTACCGTTGCATCGTCGTTGTAGACCCCCTCGGCTGAAAATGTTGGTTTGTTGATCTCTACATCCCAATACTCACCTATGTTAGATGAGCGTGTCACAACCTCGGCTCCTGTTGCTCCACCCTCGGTGATTACCGTTGCCGAAAGGGCGAGGTAGTCCGACTCAGCGAGTGTTGATGGGAGGATCAACTTGATTGTCTTGTTTGAGGATGACAACGCAACGCCCGAGTATGAGTCGAAGGCGATCATCGAACCCTCTTTGAGGAAGGTGTAGCTATCGGTTCCGAAGATGAATGTTACGCTGCCACCATCGTCTACGTAGGTGATTGAGGCGTCTGATCCGTCTGCTCCGTCTGCTCCGTCTGCTCCGTCCGCTCCATCTGCTCCGTCTGCTCCGTCAGTTCCATCAGTTCCGTTGGTGATCGTGATTGGAGAGCTGTTGGTGAAATAGATTGTGTAGGTGTCGTCATTTGTCATTACGCTGGTGACATAATCCTTTGACTCATAGGCTGCTTGGAGCTGAGCGAGTGTTGAGCTAAGAGAGTCTACCTCACTCTCGAGAGAGTCGAGACGATCGACAACATCGCTGTCGTCGTAGAACATCTGATCAAATTTTTCACAACTCATCACGAGTAGCGAAAGGGCGTTAGTACTTTTTTCATTGTGTTTGGTGAGCTCTTATATACCATCGCTCCGTTCGGGTTCTAATTATTTAATGTGTAAAATATTGCAAAACAAATTTTACCAATAAATCCTCAGAAATTGGTGGCATAACTTTAAATACACCCACACAGACCCTGCACACAAGAAGGCGTGAGGATTTATTCATTTACTCTAAATTAATGACATATACGCCTTCAGATATTGACTATCAGGTGGTCAATACGCTGCAAACATAAGCATTTTATTTTTATATAGCGCTTAAAATCAAATATCTTAAAAGTTATATCTGCAAGAGAGCGAGAAGGTTCGGGGAGTGCCATAGGAGTAGCTGCTGGGTTGGAGGTAGCGAGAGCCCGTTGAGTAGCCTGCTGAGGTGGTGAGGATTCGGTTTGCCTCTCTCGCGTACTCTACCCTATTGCTATCGCTTAGTAGGTTGTTTACCTTGGCGCTGATGGATAGTTGGCGATCGCCCCTTAGCCATAGCACCTTGGTTGCCCCTATCGAGGTGTCGAATACCCCTGCGAGGCGCTCTTGTGTCACCATTGCTATCAGCATCTCGGTCGAGTTGGCGGAGTAGACTACTCGGTCGCTTCGCCTCACGAAGCTTGGGGCTATGTATCGGCCGCCGCCATAAGAGAGGTCGAGCGAGAGGATTAGCCCTCGTTGGGCGAAGTAGCTCAGCGACGAGGTGGCGAGGATTTGGGGTGCGTTGCCCACTTTGCACCCCTCGATTGCGGCGGCATTGGATGTTGATATGAGTGTCATATCGTCATCTTTGTAGAGCCTCACTTCGGGGTTTTGGTCGTAGGTGTAGTCGCCCAACGCTATGGCCACTGTCCACTCTAATTTTCTGTTTATCTTGTAGTTGAGGACTGCATCGACACCAATAGATCTGCTACCTACCCCACTTGTCACCACATCGCAATAGGTGTAGGTTAGGTCGTCATAGTAGGCCCACACCTGCGTCTCATCTCGGGAGTAGAGCAGGTAGCCCACCACATCTAACGACAGATCGCCACGCTCGTATCTATACCCCAACGAGAGGTTCGTGAGGCTCCGTGAGGTGGGGTGGTCGACCATCCTATTTGCCGATTGCACCTGAATAAATAGGTCGCTATGGTCGATGGGGATCTGGTTGAATGAGCCACGGAATGAGAGGTGGTGGCGGCCGCTTAGGGAGTAGCCTACCTGCAAATCTACGCAATTCTCAGCCATCGAGACCACCTCCGACTCACCATAGGAGAGCGATCCTGAGAAGCGCTCCTTCTCGTAGTGGCCCACACGGCTCATCCACTGCTGACCGAACTCGCCACGAAAGAGGATGTCGACCCCGTGGATGCGGTAGTCGAGGCCAAAGAGGAGGGCGGCCGAGGAGCTCTTGGCGGTGTAGTCGTAGCCGAACCTATCGCCCGTTGTCACCTTGCGGTCGGGGTTTCTCAGATCGTTCTGCATATCGGTGCCTAAGTTGTAGTAGTCGCCTGTGTAGGTGTCGGTATCAAGATGGTATTCAGCGCCTAACAAGTCATCTAACTCCTTGAAGTTGCGTGTGTTGTCTATCTCGCCCCTTGCGCCATAGCTTATCTTTAGCCCTCCGTTCATCTCGCTCTGGACCATCGCCCTCAGCTCTGTTTGGCGGATTTGGGCTACCCTATCTTCTACGATATAGTGGGCCGAGCCATCGAGCGATTGCTGGTTGTATGTCACCAATTTATCCCACGCTATTTGGGTATATTCGGTGTCGCTCTCTCGCCACACCTGCTCTACGCTCGCCTTTGTCGAGGCGTCGGCTATGTAGCTTGGGAGCTTTCGGTAGTAGTCGGGCGAGGGGTTGTAGCCATCGTACCAGCCGAGGCGGCTGACACTTCTGCGCCCTGCTTGGGCATCGAGGGTGACTATGGCTGTGCTCGACTCAAAGATCGGGCGTTGATAGCGCACCGATAGCTTTGGAGTGCGGGTTTTCGAGACTCGGGAGTTTCGTACCTCGCCATCGTAAAATCCCCACGCTGGGTTGTATAAGTTGTTGCCCGTTAGGGTTATAGCCTCCTCCGAGGCGCTGCTTTGGAGCCCTCGGTTTAGGAATGGGGCATAGATCGAAGCCTCTATGTAGTGGCCCTCTGCGAACTCTCTACTTAGCGAAAAGTTGGCCCTTATGTCTTGTTGGTAGACTCCATCTATGTTTAGATCTCGGCCCGATTTCAGGTCGAGATCGGCCGCTATATTCCACCCTCTGAGGGTCGTTGTCGCCACCTCGGCCGAACCTCCTATGTTGTAGCCTCGGGTCGAGCCATAGAGGCGTAGACTCTTTACGGCTCGCTCTACCGAGAGATCTTGGGTGAGAGAGGCGATTGGTTCAATTATTGGATCTACAATCCACCAGTCGAGACCTCTTCGAAGTTGAGAGATCTGAGGTCGATAATATTTGGTCGCCTCATCGTAGGGGTCGGTGGTGGGTACATAGAGATGAAACAATGACTCATCGCCAAGCAACTCTGAGGCCGCCGCCGAGTTGGCGCCGAGGTTAATGAGCGCCATCAAGGTAGGGATAACCCCCAACAACCGTGCTATGTTGCGACCGATTCTCAACTCTCTATGCTCTTTAGGATCTCGCTCAAAAGCAAGTAGAATCGCTCTGTCGATGCTATGTCGAGCCTCTCGTCGGGCGAGTGAACGCCTCGCATCGTGGGTCCAAATGAGATCATATCGAGGTTGGGATTACGCTCTAAAAAGAGGCCGCACTCCAGACCAGCGTGGATCGCCCTCACCTTGGCCTCGGAGCCAAATAGTCGAGCGTGAGAGCTCTGAGCAACCTGCAATAGAGGCGAGTCGGGGTTGGGGCTCCATCCTGGGTAGCCATCGGAGTGGCTCACTTTGGCCCCTGCATTTGAGAAGATCTCGCTCACCTGCATCTTTGCGGAGTCACGCCCCTCTAAAGATGATGAGCGTTGCGATGTCACCACCCTGATCGACTCCTCTCTGAGGCGGATCGAGGCGAGGTTTGATGAGGTCTCTACCAACCCCTCGATGCTTTTCGACATCTCTATCACGCCATTTATTAGGTGGCTCAGCGCCCCTATGACTCTGTTTTGGGTCGACTCATCGAGGGGATCTGTCGCCCTCAACTCCTCTTTTGATATCGCCTCGATGTTTATGTAGGCGTTGGGCTCGCTCCCCTCGAGAGCACGCAACAACCCCTCTTTGAGCTGCTCCAATGAGGTTAATAGGTCGTTGTATGACTCCTTCGATTGAGAGTGTGAGATAACTGCCCACCCCTCTCTCGGGATGGCATTTCGCAAATTTCCAGCCTTGATGTCGACCAATCGGCCACCCATCTGGATCGCCTCGGCAACCATTCGGGCCAAAATCTTTAGGCTATTGGCTCGCCCCTTGTTAATGTCGTCGCCCGAGTGGCCACCCAACGCTCCGCTAAACTCGATCTTTAGAAATTTCGCCTCATCATCCCCCTTAGCCACCTCACGAGAGTAGCTAAAGTCGGCAATGGTGTCGATACCCCCTGCACAGCCGATAAAGATCTCGCCCTCATCCTCGGAGTCGAGATTGAGAAGATAGCCCCCTCGGATCATCCCCTCACCGAGCCCAAACGCCCCACTCAAACCCCTCTCCTCGTCGAGGGTAAAGAGTGCATCGAGTGGAGGGTGGGCAAGATCTGGGTCGGTGAGTGCCGCCAAAGCTGCCGCCACACCTATCCCACAATCGGCCCCAAGGGTTGTCCCTCGTGCTCGGAGCCACCCCTCGTCTATGTAACACTCGATCGGATCACTCTCGAAGTTGTGATCGCTATCGCCTCGCTTCTCACACACCATATCTACGTGGGCCTGCATCGTAATAAGTGGGCGGGTCTCGTAGCCCGATGTTGCTGGGGCCGAGATCCTTAGGTTCCCCGTTTGGTCTAACCTATAATCTAAATTATGCTCCTCAGCAACTCCGATCAGCCACTCGATGGCCCTCTGCTCACCACCCGAGGGG
The DNA here is from genome assembly GCA_047178625.1 of Rikenellaceae bacterium. Lineage (GTDB taxonomy): Bacteria > Bacteroidota > Bacteroidia > Bacteroidales > Rikenellaceae > Alistipes. The sequence goes on along the minus strand of JBCQTJ010000038.1, from coordinate 3,455 downwards.
CGAGGTATTTGGGAGAGTGAGAGGAAGTAATCCCATAGTAATTTTGGGTTAAGCAATATTGTATTCATATTTTTCACTGTTATTAACTTCACAAAGTTATAATTTTTTAATAACTTTTTATAAAAAAATAACTATCTTTGCCTCTGTTATGGCAATAAAATTTAGAATAGGCGAAGGTTTCGATGTCCACAAACTCGAAGAAGGGTTATCACTAACCCTCGGAGGGGTGACGCTCCTCCACTCGAAGGGGTGTGTGGCTCACTCCGATGGCGATGTTGTGATCCACGCCATCTGCGATGCCCTGCTTGGGGCGGCCGCACTTGGCGATATTGGGCTCCACTTCCCCGACACCTCGGCCGAATTCAAGGCTATCGACTCTAAGATATTGCTTAGAAGGGTCTGTGCCCTGCTCAGCGAGCGAGGATACCTAATCGGCAACGTCGACTGCACGATCAGGATGCAGAGGCCTAAGCTACGCCCCCACATCGACTCTATGCGAGAGGCCCTTGCCTCTGTGATGGGGATCGGCGTGGATCAAGTCTCGGTCAAGGCAACAACGACCGAAAAGCTCGGTTTCGAGGGGCGCGAGGAGGGAGTGTCGACCAGCGCCATAGCTATGATATACACCCAGTAAAGAGATTTTTTAACAGGTAAATAACGCTATATGAAGAAGGTACTATCGTTTTCTCTATTCTTGATCGTAGGTCTTGTGGTCTCGCAGCTTCTCCCCTATCAGTTGGGCGAAGAGACATTTTCTGACTTTAAGAGCTACTTCTCCAATCCACTTCTTAACATCTGCCTCGCCTTTATTATGATAAATGTGGGTCGTGAATTTGAGATCAACAAGAGCGAGTGGCGTTCGTATAGTGCCGACTACTTCATCGCAATGGCCACCGCCGCCCTGCCGTGGATCTTGATCGCCCTCTACTTCGTCTTTGTGCTCCTGCCACAAGGTATGTGGGGCTCGGCAGAGGCGTGGAAGGAGTCACTGTTGTTGTCTCGTTTTGCGGCGCCCACCTCGGCTGGAATCCTCTTTACGATGCTTGCGGCTATGAATTTGTCGAGGAGCTGGATCTATAAGAAGGTGCAGGTATTGGCGATCTTCGACGATCTGGATACCATCCTGCTGATGATCCCACTCCAGATTATGATGATCGGCCTTAAATGGCAGATGGGGGCGCTACTTGGCGTTGTGCTTCTGCTTCTCATCTTGGGATGGTGGAAATTGGATACTTATAGGTTCCCTCAACATTGGCGCTATATAATCTACTATTCGATTATTTTGTATGGCGTCTGCCACTCGATATACCTCATCTCGGAGCACTATATGGGCCACCACGATGCCATCCACATCGAGGTATTGTTGCCCGCCTTCATCTTGGGAATGATTATGAGGAGCCGCCCATCACACAGCCACTACGAACACACGGTGACGTCGGGAGTATCATATATATTTATGTTCCTCGTGGGGTTGAGTATGCCGCTGGTAGTGGGAAGTGGAGCGATGAGCGAGTCATCGACCTCGGTGATCGCCTCAGTGCCTATGATGTCGTGGGGCGAGATCGCCTTTCACGTCGTTGTGGTATCGTTGTTGTCGAATATAGGTAAGTTGGTCCCAATGCTCTTCTATCGAGATCGTAAGTTGAGCGAGAGGCTGGCCGTCTCGGTGGGAATGTTTACCCGTGGCGAGGTGGGTGCAGGTGTGATATTTATCGCCATCGGCTATGAGTTGGGGGGTAACGCCCTCGTCATTGCAGCGTTGACCTTGGTCTTGAATCTGGTCCTCACGGGCGGATTTGTGATGTTGGTTCGCCACCTTGCGATGAAGAGCTATAACCCCGAAGAGTAAGATTTTTCTATGTTAAACAAATAATAAAAAGTAAGGTTATGAAAAAATTATTTATTGTTGCGATCTTAGCGATCTGCACAATGAGTGCTCAGGCCAAAATTGTCAACTTAGGAGCCTCGGTAGGTATGGTTAACGAGAAGATGGAGATCGTGGAGTATGTTGACTTTGGACGTAGCACAGGCTATGAGGTCTCGGCTGTTGCCGACTTCGGCCTCATCCCCCTATTGGGTGTCTCGGCTCAGGTGAGATATGCATCTCAGAACTTCTCGTCGGGCGATGGTGATAAGCTAAAGAGCGTCTCTCTTGACGTTCCAGTCTTGGCCTCATTCTCAATCTTTGGCCCCATCAAGATCGAGGCAGGGCCACGCTTCTCGCTCTACGACAAGGCCGACATCACCTATGCCGATGGCACAGAGTCGGAATTTGGACGTATGCGCCCCGAGGTTGGATACACCGTTGGAGCAAAGGTCTCGTTGTTTGGTAAGTTGTTCGTTGCAGCTCGCTACAACGGCCACTTCGGAGATTATCTGGCCGATATTATGTACACCACATCAGCCTACTATGTAAATAGCTCGAGCTACTCTATCACTGCTGGGTTTACCTTCTAAGGTATAGGTAGATAACAAACCACACGCCCCCAAAAAGTTACTCTGTTTAACTTTTTGGGGGCGTGTTGTGTTTAGTTAAGAAACAATACTCTAAATGAGCGTTATATAAAAATAAATGCTTATATTTGCACCAAGCCGACAGGAGATATAGTCGGCCGAGTGAAAGCGTTTATGCTTTTATCCTAAAGACGAAATCGCCAATTTCAAAGAGAAGGGATAAGGGACAATATAACGCTCATTCCTGTTTTGTGTGCCGTTAGGTGCAGCATTAGCTGTATCTGATAACGCACCTAACGGCGTGAGTATTGTTTCTTCTATTCATCTTCTCGTGGCGTTTGGCGATGCCAGTCTTTGGTGAATAGCGACAAGTCCTCACGCTTTCTTGTGTGTATTGGTATGTGAGTGTGTTTAATTATGTTAGACCACCGATTTCTGAGGATTTATTGGTAAAATTTGTTTTGCAACACAACTGTTTATTTAACCAATATTTTCTAAGAACCGAACGGAGCAATGGTATATAAGCGCTCACCAAACACAATGAAGAGACTATTTATCCTATTTTTAGCATTTACTGTTGTGAGTTGCGAAGAGACGTCAACCGACGATGAAAACATTGCTATCAGCGTAACTTTTGACGTAAATGAATCATTAGCCTTATCGGCAACAAATAGTACGGTAAAGATTCTACTTCCTGCAACTCTAAAGGAGTCGGATTACATTACGTTACAAGCATCTGTTGTTACAGACGATGGTGTAACGGGTGACGATATTGTCTCACGCTCATCTATTTCTGATGATTATTGGGATGTAGAGATCAGCAAACCGACATTCAACGCAGACGGAATCTACAATGATGATGCAGCTGTGAGTATTATGCCGAGGCACTATAAAAAATATTGTGTAAACAGAGATCCGAGTCGAGGCAGCCGCAAGGCTACGCCTCGATTCTGTTTTCAAATATAGCAATAAATTGGTTCATAACAATACCCCAGTTGCGA
>JBCQTJ010000037.1:0-9297 GCA_047178625.1 Rikenellaceae bacterium | reverse complement strand
TGAAGTAGCTTCTCGACAGAATTCCAGTCGATGAGGGTATTGATCTGTGCGAAAAATTCGCTCTTCTTTACTCGATGCGCCGTAGTTATGTCGGCGAGGCTGATTAATTGTTGCTTTTCCACACTCAAAGATACGTATAATTATTTGAATATCAAAGTATTATCAGGAATTCCCCTGCTAATTACCTTGCAATGGTCTCGATAAGACAAAAGAGGTGTAACCCATTGGGCTACACCTCTTTACTTGTATGTTTGTGAGGTGATTACTTCACCTCCTCAAACTCAACATCCTCGGGCTGTGACGCTCCGCCCTGCTGTGCGTTCTGTGCGCCACCCTGAGCACCGCCTTGGGCTCCCTGCTCAGCCTGCTGCTGTGCGTAGATGTCTTGCGATGCTGCCTGCCAAGCTGCGTTCAACGCCTCGATGGCTGGGTCGATTGCCTCTAAGTTGGCGCTCTTGTGTGCCTCACGTAGAGTCTCTAATGCTGACTCGATCGCCGCCTTCTTCTCGGCTGGGATCTTGTCGCCATACTCCTTCAACTGCTTCTCCGATGCGAAGATGTTTGAGTCGGCAGCGTTGATCTTCTCGATACGCTCCTTCTCCGCCTTGTCCGACTCCTCGTTGGCCTTCGCCTCGTCACGCATACGCTGGATCTCGGCGTCGGTCAAGCCGCTCGATGCCTCGATGCGGATCTTCTGCTCCTTGCCTGTTCCCTTGTCACGTGCCGATACGTTCAAGATTCCGTTGGCGTCGATGTCGAATGTCACCTCGATCTGTGGTACTCCACGTGGCGCCTGTGGGATTCCATCCAAGTGGAAACGCCCCAACGACTTGTTATCCTTAGCCATTGGACGCTCACCCTGGCAGATGTTGATCTCTACCGATGGCTGGTTGTCCGCCGCTGTCGAGAAGGTCTCGCTCTTGCGTGTTGGGATTGTTGTGTTGGCGTCGATGAGCTTTGTCATCACACCTCCCATTGTCTCGATACCGAGTGAAAGTGGGGTAACGTCGAGAAGAAGTACATCCTTAACCTCTCCCGTGAGGACTCCACCCTGAATAGCCGCTCCGATAGCCACAACCTCATCTGGGTTTACGCTACGGTTAGGGGTCTTGCCGAAGAACTGCTCAACAACCTTCTGGATAGCTGGGATACGTGTAGAACCTCCCACGAGGATAACCTCGTCAACCTGCGAGGCCGACAAACCTGCATCACGCAAAGCCAACTTACAAGGCTCGATAGTGCGCTGAACCAACGAATCAACCAACTGCTCGAACTTAGCACGAGTGAGCGACATCACCAAGTGCTGTGGGATTCCATCAACTGGCATAATGTATGGCAAGTTGATCTCGGTCTGAGTTGTAGACGAGAGCTCGATCTTAGCCTTCTCAGCCGCTTCCTTCAACCTCTGCAACGCCATAGGGTCCTTGCGAAGGTCGATCTTGTGGTCGGCGTAGAATGTGTCGGCCATAAAGTCGATGAGTACGTGGTCGAAGTCGTCTCCTCCCAAGTGAGTATCACCATTTGTAGATTTAACCTCGAATACGCCATCGCCCAACTCGAGGATCGAGATGTCGAATGTTCCACCTCCAAGGTCATAAACCGCGATCTTCGCCTCAGACTCCTTCTTGTCGAGACCATAAGCAAGGGCCGCTGCTGTTGGCTCATTGATGATACGACGAACCTTCAATCCTGCGATCTCGCCCGCCTCCTTTGTCGCTTGACGCTGTGAATCCGAGAAGTATGCAGGCACGGTGATAACCGCCTCTGTCACCTCTTGACCGATGTAATCCTCGGCTGTCTTTTTCATCTTCTGAAGTGTGATTGCCGAGATCTCCTGTGGAGTGTACTGGCGGCCGTCGATCTCAACACGTGGTGTGTTGTTGTCACCCTTTACAATTTTGTAGGGTGCACGTGCGATGTCGGAGCCCACCTTGTCGTAGGCCTCTCCCATAAAACGCTTGATCGAAAAGACCGTGCGCTGTGGGTTTGTGATCGCCTGACGCTTCGCTGGATCTCCCACCTTGCGCTCTCCGCCATCGGTGAAACCTACAACCGATGGGGTTGTGCGGTGTCCCTCTGCATTTGGAATTACGACGGGCTCGTTACCCTCCATAACCGATACACACGAGTTTGTTGTTCCTAAGTCAATACCAATAATCTTTCCCATAGTAGTTTGAATTATTTTAATTAATATTTAATTTGTTTTCGTTTTTAAATTTCTGAGTGAGCCGCTTATCTTGTGCCCCCTCGTTGGCTCATTATTCTACAAATGATATACCAAAGCGAAAAATATCTAAAAAGGTTCTATTTTCTGCCAAACTCTGCCATTCTGTCACTTTTCGGGTGGCATATATGACAAAAGATGCACGATCATTGTGTGTTTTATTGATATGTCACAAAAACTTTATTATATTTACGACATTAAAGAGAAAATAATTCGACGATGAAACATAGCAAAATCACCCATTTCGAGAGAGAACATATAGATATGCACCACGATTCGGCCCTAAGTGTAGCCGATGGTGTGGCCGATCAACCCATCGTGAACCCCTATTTCGTGAGGAAGCGACGTAGTAGAATGACCACAGAGGAGTATGTGGCAGGGATCCTGAGGGGCGATATAACAATATTGTCGCAGGCGATAACCCTAATCGAGAGCGCTAACCCCGACCATAACGCCCAAGCACAGCAGATCATCGAGGGGTGTCTACCACACTCGGGCAACTCGGTGAGGGTGGGAATCACAGGTGTGCCAGGGGCAGGAAAGTCCTCGTTCATCGAGGCGATCGGCCACCTCGTAACGGGGCTACGCCACAAATTGGCGGTGTTGGCCATCGACCCCAGCTCGGAGCGAAGTGGAGGCTCTATCTTGGGCGATAAGACCCGAATGGCGACCATCTCGGCAAGCAAGGATGTATTTATCCGCCCCTCGCCCTCGGCAGGTTCGTTGGGCGGTGTGGCTCGCAAGACTCGTGAGACTATTATATTGTGTGAGGCGGCAGGCTTCGACCTGATCTTTATCGAGACTGTGGGTGTGGGGCAATCCGAGACCGCTGTCCACTCGATGGTAGATATCTTCCTGATGCTCCAGATCTCGGGGGCAGGCGACGAGTTGCAGGGTATCAAGCGAGGAATTATGGAGATGTCCGATATGATGGTGATCACCAAGGCCGATGGCGAGAATGAGTTGAAGGCGAAGATGGCCCGAACCCAATATGCAGGGGCGCTGATGTTGTTCCCGATGCCCGAGTCGGGGGTAAGGCCCGAGGTCTACACCTGCTCATCGTTGGAGATGACGGGGCTCGAAGAGGTGTGGAAGGGGGTAGAGAGCTACATCGACCACGTGAAAAAAAGTGGACATTTCTTAGGCCGAAGGCAAGGACAGCTCAGATATTGGATGCGAGAGACGATCCACGCCACCTTACTATCTGATTTCTACGCAGATCCACGAGTGGCAGAGGTGCTGTCAAGCTACGAAAGCAGCGTTTTAGAGGAGCGTAGAACCCCATTTATAGCGGCAAAAGAGCTAATGGATCTACATTTCGGAGCAAAAAAGTAGCGAAATATTTTGGATATAAAAAAATAAGCCCTATATTTGCACTCGATTTACCGAACAACCTAACAGCTCCGAGGCGGCAAGAAGCAACGCACAAGGCAACAAGTGGCAAGGCAACAGTGCAACGCAAAAGGCAGAACCAAAGGCAGCAAGAAGGAAGCAATCAAGCCCAGATGGCGGAATCGGTAGACGCGTTGGTCTCAAACACCAATGTCAGCAATGACGTGCCGGTTCGACCCCGGCTCTGGGTACCAGAAAAATCGCTAAGTAGTTGAAACTCAACTCTTGGCGATTTTTTCATTTAGTAATTGTTCCCAAAATGTTCCCACACATCCCGACTTCATCCTGCGCCACACGCTCTGAGAGTCCGATTTTGCAATATTCTTGATGATTCGGCTGTGCCCAACTTTCCCCACAATTTCCCCACATCGAAAAATATCAACATAGACAAAACAAAACTTGGGAACATCATTTTACTGAATGTTCCCAAGTTTTTACGAATTATTCTCACTCCACATATTGCATTGCTTCATAATCATCTCCAATGCGTCCTCTTGTCCCTCTGGCGGGTATTTGTATTTTTTGAGTAGTCGTTTGATTATACGTCGCATTCCTGCCCTTGCACTCTCTTTTTCGTTCCAATCTATCGTTTTATTGGTGCGCAAGGATTCTGTAAGCTCACGTGTGATAGCTATTAGCTCTTCATTATTATAGAAGTCACTTACTGCCGATGGCTTGGTTAGGGCATCGTAAAATGCTAACTCCTCCTCCGAGAGATTCATCGCCTTGGCATCCTGCTCACCCGACATTATCTCACGTGCTGCCTTCATCAGCTCCTCAATCACCTCCTCATTGGTTAGCATCCCCTTCAGGTAATTGCTCATTGCATTGGATAGTAGCTCCGAGAATTTATCAGCCCTCACAGTATTGGTGCGCTGATATAGTCGCACCTGCTCAGCTATTAATTTGCGCAACAACTCAACAGCAAGGTTGCGCTCCTTCATCTGCGAAATCTCCTCCAAAAACTTAGGATCAAAAAGCGAGAACTCCTCCTTGACATCGGCAAAGAGATTTATCACGCCCTCGCTCTTGATGCTCTGCTTTAGCAGCTCATTTATACGCTCGTTTATCTCCTTGAACGATAGTTTGCCCGATCCATCTACCTTGGTGAGGATTGAGCGCACAACCTCGAAGTATGCAGCACCCATACGTTCCTCGAACTTCAATAAACTACTACACAACGACTGCGCTTGACGAAGCAACAGCGACTCTTTGACAAAGAGCTTGCGAGTCTCAACCCTCTCGGCAGCAGAAAGGAAGTTAGCACCGCCACCGATAGCCTCGGCACGCAATGCCACCTTGTCGCTAAAGAATCCCGAGAAGTCGAACCCGTGCATCAAATCACGGCACACCTCCAACTTCTTCTGAAACTCAGGATATGCAGTTTTCGAGACATCGGTATCTCCGTAATTCTTACGATCTCGCACCGTGTAGTCGTTCATCGCCTTGCGTAGAGCCGATGCAATACCGACATAATCAACCACAAGACCACCAACTTTATCCTCAAACACTCGATTCACACGAGCTATAGCCTGCATCAAATTATGCCCCGACATAGGCTTGTAGACATACATAGTCGATAGCGATGGAACATCAAATCCCGTAAGCCACATATCCACCACAATAGCGATTTTGAGCGGTGAGCTATCATCTTTAAACCTACGCTCCAGATCCTTTTTGTGGCTCTCGTTGCCTATTATCTTGTGCCACTCCTCGGGGTCGTTGTTGCCCGAAGTCATCACCACAGCAACCTTCTCTCCCCACGCAGGACGTAGCTCTAAAATTCGATTGTATATGCTCATCGCAATTGGGCGAGAATAAGCAACAATCATCGCTTTGCCTGTCTGCTCATATTGGCGATACCCCTCATAGTGCGAGATGATATCATCACAAAGCGAGTCCACAGTCTCAGGAGCACCAAGTATAGAGTCCATTCGCCCCATCTCACGCTTGCTCTTTTCGATAGCATCATCATCGGCAACCTCAGCCATTGCATCGTATTGGTCGTCAATAAGTCGAAGGGTCTTTTCGTCGAGCTTAAGATTCACCACACGACTCTCATAGAATACGGGGCGAGTCGCTCCATCCTCCACCGCTTGGGTCATATCGTAAACATCTATATAATCACCAAATACCTCACGTGTCGAGCGATCTTTGCTTGAAATCGGAGTTCCCGTAAAACCAATAAACGTAGCATTTGGCAAGGCATTGCGCACCATTCGAGCCGCTCCAATCTTGATTTTACCATCCTTGTCGACCTTCTCGGTGAGTCCATATTGGCTACGGTGTGCCTCGTCAGCCACAACGATTATATTGCGACGCTCCGAAAGCGGCTCATCGCTCTCGGTAAACTTCTGCATCGTCGAGAAGATTATGCCGTTAGCCTTGCGTTGGTCGAGCAACTCTATTAAGTGCTCGCAACTCTCCGCCTGCTGAGGCTCTTGGCGCAAGAACTCCTTGCAACGTGCAAACTGCTTGTATAGCTGATTATCTAAATCCTTGCGGTCGGTCAGAACCACTATCGTTGGCGATGTCACAGATTGTTGCAACATCTTGGCATAGAACACCATCGAGAGCGACTTTCCGCTACCTTGTGTGTGCCAAAACACTCCACCCTTACCATCTTGCTGGGTAGCCTCAATTGTTGAGCTAACAGCCTTGCGCACAGCATAGAATTGGTGATATGCAGCAAGTATCTTCGCCTCGTCCGAATAGCAGACAAAGTTGCGAAGTATCTCGATAAGTCGCACCTTGTCGAACATTCCCTTAAAGAGAACATCGTAGTTCACGAGCCTATTATCCTCACTTGTGCCATCTACGGTTTTCCACTCCATAAATCGACCTTCGGAAGCGGTAATCGTTCCTGCCTTTGATGCCGAAAGGTCACTCATCACACAAAATGCGTTGTAGACAAAGAGCGATGGAATCTCGTGCATATAGTTTCGCAATTGGCGGTAAGCATCCGAGACGTCGACATTCTCACGAGAGGGCGATTTAAGCTCCATCACAACCACAGGCAAGCCGTTGATAAAGACCACCACATCGGGGCGTTTCACCGAGTTTTCGTCTATAGTCCATTGATTAACAATCGTGAAGTTGTTGTGCAATGGCAGGTCATAATCCACAAGCCGAACAACGGTAGATAGCGACTCCTTGCCATCGAAATAATTCACCGCCACACCACTCTGCAACATATCGCTAAACTGAGCGTTACGACGAGTGAGCTCACCTGCCTCTATGGTGCGAATCTTTGCGGTAGCCTCCTCGACAGCCTTTGGATGCACCCCTTGGTTTATGTCACTAAGCGACGAGCGCACGAGCTCCATATGCAACGGCTCCGAATAGTCACGCACCACATCGGGACCATACGCATAGTCATATCCCAACTCCTCACGGAAGAGTTCAATAATCGCCTTTTCGTACTCGGCTTCGGTGAATTTTATTGACATAGGGTTAGTGTTTTAGTATATTATTAATGTTGCAGTAATCTTCTATCACTTGCTCTATATTTGTTTCACTGTATATTTTATTAATTGCATTTTTTGATTTTATTATCTGATTAATGCCATCCTCATTTAATAACTTATACTCACGCAATACACCATAAAATCTATCAGAATAATCTGTTTCTCCTACCTTTACGACAGATGCCAAATCTATACGTGTATCTTTCATTACAGATATTTTATCATATTCAGACCGAGGCATAGCCTTTAATTTATCTACGGCAATTCGCAATAGCAATCGAATCTCGTTAATATGTGCATCTATCAAATATAATGTTTTACACTCATCTTCACTCAACAGAAGTTTAGAATGAGGTAATATACTGTGCAACTTACCACCTAAATCTTTATTGATGTCATAAGTTTGAATATCAAAGAGAACCATATATTCATACAGCCTAAAATCACTAATATCTGATATTAAAGCTTCGTGTATAGCAGCATATCTATCAAATAAATTTATTCGTTGCGCATTTCGTTGCAATTCTAACTGCCTTTCGCCTATCTGCATCGTAACAATGATCAACACAAATGACAAAAATATCGTTGTGATAATATTTATCACCTCAAATGTTTCTGATAAATCCATATTGTGTGTTTGGGCATATATCCATACGCCTGCAAGTAATAGTACCACTAATAATGCAGGCATTAAAGGTATTGCGTATTTAAAGAAGATCTTTAGTTTATTCATAATTATGTGCGTTAATTATTTGTGTCTTTAGAAGTATAAAAGGCGCATTTTTCTTTGATATGCTCCACTATACTTCCTGTAGTTGCTAACTTATCTACTTCGTAATGAATAGCTCCAATAAATAGATATATATAATTGTCACTAAAATATATCCAACGCTCTTTTATCTTATCACTTCGCTGATCTCTTGTAAGTTTATAAAAAGAATAACTATTCAAAGATTCTTCGATCCTTATTTTATCATCTATCATTTTAAACATTTCCACAATTTCACCATTAAAATTTTCTAATTCTCTGACATCATCAATATTTAGATCTGGGGATATGTGGAAATTAGGGTTGATTGTATTTACGGTTTTAATCAACCTTATTGCATTCAACAAATCAACCGTATTTAAGTTTTCTACACTATTATTATAAATGATATAGTTCTTTCTTCCCATATAATACAAAGCGGAATATATCGTATTCATATTCTCAAAGATAGTTTGCCAAGCATCAATGTAGGCAAGATACTTATCAGATAACATTAGCTCAAAATCCGTTTTCAATACTGGCAAACTTTCTTGCAACTTAGCCAAAACGTCTTGTTCTCTTCTAACCTCCTCGTAATTTGGATTTTGTCTCACAAAGTCATAAACTTTGTATTCAAAAGAGTTGATATACATCTCAATAGTCTGAATATCGTTATACAAACTCTTATATAGATTATAATTATTTTGCTTAAATGATTGATTCTGTATGTCCGTTTGTCTCTGACTGATCTTATTCAGCCTTGATGAGAAAAACGCAACAATAAGAACATTTGCAATCGCAATTACTAATACCAACCAATCATAAGGTCGAGGTGAATTTATAGTATCAGAGATCACACCCAACACCTCTATAACTTTGTCGTTTGACGAAATTATAGAGTCAGTGCAGCTGCCTATAACTTTTGACAGTTCGTAATTCGAACTACTCAAAGAGTCAGCCGCGTGCTCGATGGCAAATATTAATTTAGAAATACTCATTTATAATTTGGTTTTTAAAGCTATCTTTTCGTGCTCTATTCAGTGTCTTAGCTGCGGAGTGAGGGTAATATTCATTAAATGTATAATTTTGCCCACAACCTACTTTGTACGCAACTCACTTATATCAAAATCAAATCGCTGTAATTGGAGGGAAGACTCAATCACAAAATCAAAGCAAAACTGGGCATTACGTTTATTGTATATTATTTTCTCATCCTTCAGATGGTCATATCTATTACCTTCTCTTTCAGCCCATTGCTGTATATGAGGTGACAATATCTTAAACTTGTAAAGTTTTATATAATCAATACCAAATCCTATTATACTAAGCATATCACTAATATTTGATAAAGATTTTTTTGTTTTATCTACGAATTTATCTATAGAGTTATCAATTCCTTTTCCATCGCTATGAAAGAAATGCTCATTAATTTTAAACGGTGAGGTATGACCAAAACTTTTATCCTG
>JBCQTJ010000036.1:0-9958 GCA_047178625.1 Rikenellaceae bacterium | reverse complement strand
CATCTGTCGTAAAATAACTATAAAACTTTATCGAGTTCACGCCTATAAACTTTTCTCTTGCTCCCATATCACAAAGGTAGCACTTATTATTTAATAGTGCGCTCTATGCGCCTAATCCTAACGTTTAATATCAGCTATTAAATAGGTAAATCCCATCTAATTTTGTCCGAAAAATTGGCAATAATTCGGACAACAATATGTTGATAATGGCTCAATATTTTCAAGCTATTCTGTAACAAATATAGCGTATATTTGTTACAGAGTGAATCAGCGTCGATGTGGTGTTGTTACTATTGTTTAGTGCTGTGGTGTTACTATTGTTTAATGTCGTGGTGTTACAAGTCTTTGATGATGTGGAGTTACAAGTATTTAATGTTATCGTATATGATTTACAGCACCTTAGCAGCCTCATCAATCACCGAACTGCCGAAGCTATCCAAGTAGGTATTGGTAGTGGTCAAATCGGAGTGTCCCAATATCTGCGAGATAACCTCACGTGGCACAGAATTATTCTGCAAAGTCATAGCCATTGTGTGGCGAGAAACATACGAGGTGAGTTTCAAGTCGGTAATGTCGAGTTCTTTAGCAAGCTGTTTGAGTTGCTTGTTGTTCGTTACAAACCTGCTGCGGATATGCTCATATAGTTGTTCGCCTTTATAGTCCCTCGATACGATAGGCACAAGATAATCCCCAACGAGAAGAGAGTTATCCTTGAACCAATCCAAAAGCTCCTGCAATGTCTCGGTGATTTTTATCTGAATGGGCTTCACCCTCTTCGCTTCACGAGTCTTGTTGCGCTTATATACTATATAGCTACCTCCATCGTGGCGAACGATATTCTCCTTGGTAAGCATCGCAGCATCAATAAATGATATGCCGTAGCAGTAGTACGAGAAGAGGAACACCCTACGAGCTTGCTCCAACAGTCGCTTTTCGCTCGGTGTATCCTTGATCTTGCTCAGGCTATCAGTCGGTAAATATCGCTTAGCGGTCTCCTCTTCGAGTGACGATATATTGAATCCACCCTTACCAAAAGGGTAAGTGCTCTCCGAAGCCTCGCCATCTTGGATTGCCTTATTCATACAGGCACGCAACGCCTTGAAATAATATTTGCGTGTATTGCCCGAACACTCTCGCTTCTGCAAGAACACATCGAATGCCTTGACAAACTTAATATCAAGCTCCGCAAATATCTTGTTCCCAAATTTACTATCGAACAACTCCAATAGATGCAGGGTCGCAGCATAGCATCGTGCGTTGCCGTGGTGACCAGTCTCCTTTAGTGTTGCGATCAGCTTATCGAAATAATCCTTTGCTTTACCCTTTGATGCACGATTGAGAAAAGCATCCTCGAATTGATTGAGTGTCCAATCGACACGATCAATCTCATAGTTGCGCATAAGTTCATTCACCCTCACCTCAAGCTCCGAAATGATCGCATTTAGCGAGCGATATTCCGGAACAAGCCTCTTGCTGCTCACAAATCTCTCCTGCTCTTCGTTCCACTGCTCGGGTGTAGCATAATATTGAGTGCTAATATATTTACACTTCCGATCCTTTGTTATACGCAATGAGACGGGGTATGTGCCATCTTTCCGCTTATTGGCTGCATGGAGCAAGAACTTATATTTTCCCATAGGTCGTGTAGTCGTTTTTAATGTTTTAGATACTGTTTTTCCTAAAACAAATCTAAAACATTTTGCTCAAAAAACCAAAAATATCGGCAAATATCTGCTTATTTATTTTTCAAAATCGCCTTTATACGCTCTGTAGAGCAGATAGTTACAAAATGATAAAAACTGATGCCCGATGTCTGGGGGGCGTGTGGTCGCAAGTTCGAATCTTGTCACCCCGACTTAACAAAAAAAATCAGCGAGTTAGATGGTTAATCTACTCGCTGATTTTTTTTGTTTGCGTTTGGCTCTCGCTACTTATCATATTTTAGGACCTTGTAGGCATCCTCTGAGGAGATCTTGCCCAGGCCGAAGTATAGCTCGCCTGTGATGAAATTTTGATCTGTGAAGATATAGTCGGAGCTGAATGGCATTCCCCAACACATTAGGTAGTGGCCCGTGGCGATCTCTTGGGCTGACCCCTCGGCGAAGGCTTGTATGCTGTCACTTTCGTATCGCTCATAGCTTAACACCTCGAAATTTTGCTCATCCAAGAAGTACTTTATCGCCCCCGAATATTCGCCTCCGATGCTCTCTCCAGCTCCCTGCAAAGCGGCCTCAGAGTAGTAGTTGTTGTTGAAGATGGTGTAGACGCCATCCCCAAAAGCCCACGCATCGTGTTGGCCAATCATTGTGGCATCTGCATCGAGGTCGAAGTAGTCACCCTTGCCACCCAAGACCCAGATTATCTCACCGCTCTCACGATCCATCTTGATGATTGAGCTTAAGGCCCTAAAAGATACCACGAAGTTGCCATCCGAGGGGTCAATCATCACGCTATTAAAGTGCAGATAATCAAAGGGAATTACACTATCATAGGAGAACTCTCGATAGTCGAACAGATCATAAAATTCGGGGTGCAGGCTACTCTCCCAGTTGAAGATCAGCTCCCCATCCTTGATCTCTTGAATGATAGTCTCATAAACGCTCACCCCATCCTCTAAGTTGGGGATGTTGTAGACCACCTTCTCGTTATATGCCGAGATCAAGTAGTGGCCCAGATCAATAATATGGAATTGGTGGTTGTCGAGGGGTAGCGCCCCAACGGTCTCGGTCGCTATAATATTGCCTACGACATCTATCTCTTGGTAGTGCTCATCCATAACAACAGCCTGCGAGCGTCGGCTTCCCGTGTCGTCGACATCCTCGAACTCAGAGGAGAAGGTCTCCTCGAGATATGAATAATAGACCACGCCATCTATCTCGGTGCGATTGAAGAGGTTGGCGTTATTTACCAATTTATAGTAGACCACTTCGCCCAAAGTGCTTAACTTGAAGATGGCATTGGCGTAGGCGAGGTAGTAGAAGCCCTCGGGTGGGTTGTTGGAGGTGACTTCGCCAACGATAGAGCTTTGGGGCAGAGTTGCGATATATGATGTTAGCACCTCACCGCTCGACCTATTCTCTATACAGAAGTCGAGTCTGATCTGGGAGGATAGCTCATCGACCATTAGCTGATAATTCGAGCCGTTGGCATACTCCACACCATTGATCGAAATTATGTAGTCGGGGTCGACATTGACACTCAGCAAGTTATAGGAGTCGGAGGCCAACGAGAGCGGGTAATAGACTTCGCTCTTTGTGAGGCTGACTCCCATTATGCTTCCATTGATGGTTATGTAGTTGTCTCCCGAGAAGGATGAGTCGAAGTTATCGTTGTCATCTGAGCAACCGACAAATGCTAACATTAGTAGCAGGTAATAGGTAATTTTCTTCATTATATTGTAATATTCAAATGGATAATTGCAAAGATAATAAAAAAAAAAAATTATACAGACAAACTGTTCAAAATATAATTAGTTTCGAGCCTAAAATTACCTACTTTTAGTGATTGTGAGGTAGCTCAAATTACGCTAATTTTGTCATATATAATATATAATATATGTGTGACGAAAAATATATAGTTGGTAAATATCAACCGACAGACTCAATGGCGGCTCTAATCAGCGACAACTACCCTCTCTTGCAGGTGATGAGTCGCTTTGGTATTCCGTTGGGGATATCCGACAAGAGCATTGGCGAGGTGTGCAGCGAGAATGGGGTCGACACCACCACCTTCTTGGCAGTGGCAAATCTGATGCTCCACCAAAGAAATCGTGCCTACAAGATAGATTTCGAGGGGTTGTCGCTCTCGGACTTAATGAAATATATCCGTAACTCACATATTTTTTACCTTAACTTCAGGCTCCCAAACATCCGCAAGAGTCTAATCGAGGCGTTGGGAGAGAGCGATATGGCCCACCTCATTGTTCGATACTTCGACGACTATGTGACTCACATTAAGGAGCACCTGAGGTATGAGGAGGAACGTCTATTTCCATATATTAATAGGTTGCTTTGTGGCGAGCGAGACGACGAATTTTCGGTCGATCTCTTTAGCGACAAACACGACCATATTGATGAGCCGCTGACCGAGTTTAAGAATGTGATTATCAAATACTACTCGGGCGAATCGAGCTACGAGATAATGAGTGTCATACACGATCTGTTGAGCTGTGCGGCCGATCTGCTCACCCACAATATGGTGGAGGATCGCCTTTTGGTCCCAGTGATTCGTAAAATGGAGGAGACAAAGTAATGGCACAACCTCGAGTGAATATATTGGTTGCCGAACCCTCGCTAATCATCCGTGGCGGAGTGGTGACGGCGCTCCTTAACCTCAACTCTCTGAGGATCGACATTGCGGAGGTGAGCGATATGTTTCGCCTCGCGGATGAGGTATCTCACCTCAACCCCGATATTGTCATTGTAAACCCTAAATATTTGGGAATCGTCTCACCTCGTGACTTTATCCGCACCGACAAACCCATTAAATTCATCGCCCTCCACAACTCGGCTGTGAGCAGCGAACTGCTTGGCAGCTATGACGCTGAGATATCTCTTATGGATAGCGCCGAGAGTATTGAGCAGACTATCTCGAAGCTAATTAGTAGCGGTGACTCGGGACGAGTGGAGTTGAGCCAACGAGAGCGAGATATCGTAAAGGCTGTTGCCAAAGGGTTGAGCAACAAGGAGGTGGCCGATCTGCTCTCAATCTCGACCCACACGGTGACGACTCACCGACGAAACATCGCCTCGAAGTTGGAGATCCACAACCCTGCTGGGCTTACTATCTATGCCATTGTCAATGGGTTAATCGACATCAGTGAGGTGCAATAAACAATTGGTAATCAGCTTATATTCGGACAATCTTACTCATATGTAAGGTTGTCCGAACTCTTTTACACCAATATATACCCACTTTTGAGTATTGCCACGTGAGCCATTCTCACATACCTTTGCACTCAGTAATTAAATAAATTTAATATATGAAGAGATTTATACTTTTAGCGACACTTGCAACGAGCGTAATGGTGGCATCAGCACAGGAGAGCGAGCAAGCAGAGATGGCAAAAGATGTTAATTTAACAAAATCGAGCCGATTAACCATCGGAGGCTATGGCGAGGTGGTCTACAACAGAGCGTTCTACTCAGATAATTATAAGCGTTATTCATACCCAGAGTCTTATGCCGATGACAGTGGCTACGGACAGATCGACGTTCCACACTTTGTACTCTTTCTTGGTTACGACTTCGGCAAGGGTTGGAGTATGACCTCGGAGATCGAGTTTGAGCACGGAGGTGTCGGCTCGGCAATCGAGATCGAGGCTGAGGAGACGGGAGAGTATGAGTCGGAGATCGAAAAGGGCGGCGAGATTGTTTTGGAGCAGTTCTACATCCAAAAGAGTTTCTCGAGGCTATTTAACCTCAAAATCGGACATATGGTGGTGCCCGTAGGTTACTCAAACCAATACCACCTACCAACACAATTCTTCACAAACGAGCGCCCAGAGAGCGGTTCATCTATAATCCCAAATACTTGGCACGAGACGGGAGTTGCCCTCACAGGTCGTGGTGGCGATTGGCATTATGAGTTGCAGTTTGTCGCAGGCCTCGATGCCGACCGTTTCAGCGATGCTGAGTGGGTCGGAGGTTCGGGAGTCTCTCCCTATGAGTTCAAGATGGCAACAAACTGGGCTGGAGTCGTAAGAGTTGACAACTACACGGTAGATGGTCTACGTCTCGGTTTAAGTGGATATATGGGAAAGAGTGCAAACAACACCCTCACCCCAAGTGCATATCAGAATTTGGATGGTTGGGTGAAGATCGTCTCAGCCGACTTCGAGTATAACGACCACAACCTCATCGTTCGAGGTGACTTTATCTATGGAGATCTCTCTGATAATAAGGAGATCTCGGTGGCAAACAAGAGCCTGAGAAGCGATGCCCCTTCGGCCCACTCCGATGTCGCTAAGACAGCGCTGAGCTATGGTGTCGAGGCTGGTTACAACGTATTCGGACTCTGCGACAACCTCCAAGATCAGAAGCTATATCTCTTTGGTCGTTACGAATATTACGACTCAATGTATGATGCAGGGGCGATGTTGGACCTTACATATTATGAGCGAAACAAGACAACATTTGGTATCAACTACTACCCTATTCCCGAGGTTGTTATCAAGGCTGAGTATTCGTCTCGCAAGTTCCCTGGGGGAAGCTACAACACCGAGAATACCTTTACGATTGGTGTAGCATATTCGGGCTTTTTCAAGTAAGAGAGACCAAAACGAAACTAAACAATAAAAAATAACTTAATTTAAAAAAAAGATGAAAAAGAATTTACTATCAATGGCTCTACTATCAATGGTGATGGTAGGTGCAATGAGCTCTTGCGAGAAAGAGGATGACGGAACAGGTTACGAGAGTGAGAAGAATGAGTTGATGACAAGCTCGATCGAGAGTTATGTAGACGATGTTGTGATCTCAACATACTCGTCATTGGCAACAGGTGCGATGTCACTCTACGACGCTTGCTACACTTTGGATAGCGCATTGACCGATGCTAACATCTCTGCGGCGGCCGCTGCTTGGGTATCGGCTCGTAAATATTGGGAGAACTCAGAGGCATTCTTGTTTGGACCTGCTGGAGACTACGCTATCGACCCACGTATCGACTCTTGGCCATTGGATCAGACTGCTCTCGACAACTTGTTGTCAAATAGCACGATGATGGAGGGCTTCTACGACGAGGATGGCAACCCTGGTGGTGACGATGCAGTTGCTTATGCAGGTGAGGTTTTGGGTAACACCCTCCTTGGATTCCACGCTGTTGAGTATATGTTGTTCGAAAATGGTGCTGCTCGTACAGCTGCCTCTTTCGAGGCTGTCAACGCAACAGCTGGTGTCGAGTTGGCATACCTTCTATGTATCGTTGGCGATCTTCGCAACCAGTGTATCCTTTTGGAGTGCTCTTGGGCAGGTATCGACGAGATCTCATCTGCAAAAGCTGAGATTATGGAGGAGACTGAGCTTGCACGCGCTCTCGTCTATGGCGAGGTAATGAAGAGCGCTGGAGAGACAGGAAACTCACTCTATAAGAGCCAGAAGTCAGCAATGTCTGAGATCTTGAATGGTATCATCACAATCGTTGACGAGGTTGGTAACACAAAGATTCAGGACCCAATCGACTCGGGCAATCCATTCGACGTAGAGTCTTGGTTTAGCTACAACTCGATCACCGACTTCACCGACAACATCAAGGGGTGTCAGATGGCCTATGCCGAGATCAGCGACTATGTGAAGTCACTCGATGCTGATGTTGACGCAGATGTTCAGGCTAAGTTCACAACTGCAATCCTCGAGATCGGTGGTGCAACTGGTGATGGCGATGGTGAGGGTATGGCAGCTCCTTTCCGCGACAATGTAGGTAGTGGAACTGCAACAACAGATCAGCAGGAGGCAATCGACGCTTGTAACGCTCTTATGGCGGCGGTTGAGGCGGCTGATGAGGTGGTAAACGCTCAGTAAATAAAACAAAAACAATTCAAGGCAACTATCCTTTTTTAAGGGTAGTTGCTTGATTGCATTATAAACACAATTGATGATGAATAAATTTTTAAACGCTGCATTATACGCGGCAATCTTAGGTAGTGTGATGTTTGCATCTTGTCAAAAAGATGAGGAAACAACAGATTCTAACACTACCGACACAAGTGAAATGCCAGAGTGGGCCTATGCTGGAGGCGAGTTAGGAACATCATTCAACCACACATCAGATTGCTTCGAGCAGCCCTCTCCAGCAGTGGAGAATTACGGCTTCTCGAAATCTTTCGTTTTGGGTGAGGCCTTTTTCGAGGATCCTTTCGTGACGACTCCCGACGTTCCTATGACAGGCCTTGGCCCTGCCTACGTGCGTAACTCGTGTATGCACTGCCACCCTGGCTATGGCCACGGAAAGCGCATCGAGGGTAGCTTCAACGTGCAGGATCACGGAAACGGATACCTCATCTGCCTCTACACAGGCGGCGAGGAGAACGCCACCTATGCAATGGCTACCCTACCAGGTATGCCACAGTCAATGACATCAGCACCATTTACACACTATCCCCCTATCGTCAATAGTGAGATCAACATCGAGTGGAAAGATTACACCGATCCATATGGCAACAAATATGACGATGGCACAGAGTACTCGCTCATCTATCCCGAGGTGACAATCCCCGAGAGTGCGTTCAACGTACTTTGGCAGGGCACAGAGTCTTATGATAGTATCGAGATCGCCGTTGAGGCGACAATCGGAATCTATGGAACAGGACTCCTTGACGCCATTTCGAACGAGGATTACTATGCCGAGTATGAGGCGCAGCAAGCTCGTGGCTATATGATGGGAAAGATCGGAGGAGAGATCACCGAGAATGATGGTTCGGTTCAATATGGACGTTATACTTATGGTCAAACTCGTGGAACGTTGATGAATGGAGCTGGATCGAATGCAATCTGGAACATCACCAACGTGATGCGCAAGGATCGTCAGGCCTACTATGTGGGTACTGGATGGTTGGAATTCTTGAAGGAGACAGCCGAGTTTAAGAACGTCAACGACGACGAGGCGAACTACGAGTTTATCTATATGGTATTCAAGATGGAGACCTACAACAATATGATCAACGACGACACAGTACTCTCGAACGACAACTTCAACAGCTATATCTCAACAACAGCCACTCAAGGCTTCAAGGATTATGTAGCAGCCGAAGGTCGCACCGACGAGGATGGAAACATCACACGTCCCGAGATCTCGTTGGATCAGGAGAACTACGTGAACTTTATGGTGTGGCACCGAGGTTTGGCCGTACCTTCGGTTCGTGATTGGGACGACGAGGAGGTGCTTCTCGGCCGTGAGCTCTTTATGAGCGATGCGTTGGGATGTACAGCCTGCCACAAACCATCGTGGACAACGGGCGAGGACCCAGTGAAGGGAGATCGCAACATCACAGCCGATATGATGCCACGCTACCCATACCAGACAATCTGGCCCTACACCGACCTGTTGAAGCACGACATCGGAATATACAAACCTGGAATGCGTAAATATTGCCGCACAACACCGCTATGGGGACGTGGACTCCACATCAAGGCCAACGGATCGACCGACCGCCTACACGATATGAGGGCCCGCAACACCGAGGAGGCGATCCTCTGGCACCAAGGCGAGGAGGCTGTGTATAGCCGTGACGCTTGGCGAGCACTCCCGAAGAGCGACCGAGAGGCTGTAATTGCATTTATCGACGCTATATAATAAAAAAGATGTAGGGGTTTGATCGCCCCTACATCTACTAATCTATACCTATATATACAATTATAAAAGGTGCATTTAAGTATAAATGCACCTTTTTTCGGTGTGCAATACACTGATATTTACTCTCTTACGAAGAGACAAATCTTATCTTACAAATGTACTCTTTTTTCGTCATTATGCAAACATTTTTTACAACAAAAATAATTAAAGTACAGCGTTTGTTTTATGCATATTGGCGATGTAAAGCTACATATCGCCCATACAGCATACTCTATCTATGTTTTTTACCTAAAATACTCTCTTCGTAAGAGTAAAAGTTATATATTCGTCTCTTATTGGATCAAAGTTACCTGTTGACCTACGAAGATGCATTTTGCTAAAAATTAGTCTGTTTTTGAGAAACAAATCGCTTGTTTTTAGTATCTTATAAAAGATATATTATCTTTGTAATTGATATATTTTGTGAAGTTTGCAGGTGCGTTTTCATATATATCCTATCGAGTAAATTATTAGGTTAAGCGCATCTGCAATATGTTGTTGTAAAAAAATTATAGGTATAGGCGTTTAGACCGCCCACTCTACACATCGCCACCAAGCCGTTTTGGCTCATTTTGAACCATCCTAACTATAAGCTTATCGAATATAACCCCCATATTTGTCCGTCTAT
>JBCQTJ010000035.1:0-12588 GCA_047178625.1 Rikenellaceae bacterium | reverse complement strand
GACAGATGGGTGGAGATCAGGTTAAGGTACTTAACTTGAAGGTATTAAAGGTTATTCCCGAGAGCAACCTCATCTTGGTGAAGGGTTCAATCCCCGGGGCAAAGGGTTCTTATTTAACAATTGAGAAGTAGAATGGAATTAGCAGTATTAAACACACAAGGACAAGAGACAGGTCGCAAAGTAGTACTTTCTGACGCTGTGTTCGGCGTGGAGGCTAATGACCACGCTATCTACCTCGACGTAAAGCAGTATCTTGCGGATCAGCGTCAGGGTACTCACAAATCGAAGCAGCGTAACGAAGTAGCTGGTTCGACACGTAAGTTGAAGAAGCAAAAAGGTACAGGTGGTGCCCGTTGTGGTAGCATCAAGTCTCCCCTCTTCGTTGGAGGTGGACGTGTATTTGGACCACAGCCACGTGACTATCATTTCAAGCTCAACAAGAAGTTGAAGCAGTTGGCTCGTCGTAGCGCATTGACCTATAAGGCTCAGGCAGGCTCGATCAGCGTAGTTGAGATGCTCTCATTGGAGGCACCAAAGACTAAGGCCGCTATCGCTATGGTTGAGGCATTGAAGGTCTCAGACAAGAAGGTATTGTTGGTTTTGCCGGAATCAAACCCAAACCTTCAGCTTTCTGTACGCAACTTGCCATACGTAAAGACGATTTTGGCTCAGAATCTCAACACATATGAGGTTATGAACTGCTCGGCTTTGGTAATGGTTGAGGGCGCAGAGAATGTATTGAATGTTATGTTAGCTTAAACGTACTGAAAAAAATGGAGATTATTATTAAGCCGGTTTTAACCGAGAAGATGACGATTCAGGGCGAAAAGTTGAATCGCTACGGTTTTGTTGTAGACGTGCGTGCCAACAAGCTACAAATTCGTAATGCAGTAGAGAAGATGTACAATGTAGTTGTGACAGATGTTAACACTTGCAACTATATGGGAAAGACAAAGAGCCGTTTCACGAAGGCTGGTCTTTTGGTAGGTCGCTCGAACAACTTCAAGAAGGCGGTTGTCACCTTGAAGGATGGAGATGCAATAGATTTTTACAGTAATATCTAATAGAAGATGGCAGTAAGAAAGTTTAAACCAGTAACACCTGGTACAAGACATAAGATCATCGGAACGTTTAGTGAGATCACTACAAACGTACCCGAAAAGTCGTTGCTCAGCCCTAAGAAGAGCTCGGGAGGTCGTAACAATACAGGTAAGATGACAGTTCGCTACATCGGTGGTGGACACAAGCAGATGTACCGTAACGTAGACTTCAAGAGAAACAAGGACGGCATCGCTGCAACTGTAAAGACAATTGAGTACGATCCAAATCGTACAGCACGTATCGCTTTGGTAGTCTATGCAGACGGAGAGAAGCGCTACATCTTGGCTCCTAACGGATTGCAGGTTGGACAGACAGTAATGAGTGGCGAGGGCGTAGCACCCGAGGTAGGAAATACCTTGTTGCTAAGCGAGTGCCCACTTGGAACAGTCGTACACAACATTGAACTCTACCCCGGACAGGGTGCGGCAATGGCTCGCTCTGCTGGATCCTATGCTCAACTATTGGCTCGCGAAGGCAAGTATGCAATTATCAAGTTGCCTTCAGGAGAGACTCGTATGGTACTCGTAACTTGCCGCGCAACCGTTGGAGTTGTATCAAACGGCGACCACTCACTTGAGAGTTCAGGTAAAGCAGGTCGTATGCGTTGGTTGGGACGTCGTCCAAGAAACCGTGGAGTTGTGATGAACCCAGTAGATCACCCGATGGGTGGTGGTGAGGGTCGCTCATCAGGAGGTCATCCTCGTTCACGAAAAGGTTTGCTTGCTAAGGGCTACAAGACACGTAATCCTAAGAAGACGACTTCTAAGTTTATTATTTCAAAGAAGAAAAAATAATTAAATAGAGTACACAATGAGCCGTTCATTAAAAAAAGGACCATTTATTGACCCAAAGCTTGATGCCCGCGTAATGGCACAGGCCGAGAGCAGTAAGAAGTCTGTAATAAAGACCTGGTCGCGTGCGAGTATGATTTCGCCTGATTTTGTTGGTCAGACGATTGCCGTACACAACGGAAACAAGTTTATCCCAGTTTACGTAACTGAGAATATGGTAGGACACAAGTTAGGCGAGTTCGCCCCTACACGTAACTTCCGTGGTCACTCAGGTAATAAGAAAAAATAGTTAAGAAATGGGTGCAAGAAAATCAAATATGGCCGCTGCGTTGAAGGCGGAGAAGAAGCAGAAAGCGATAGCTATTATGCGTGATTGCCCTACATCTCCACGCAAGATGCGTTTGGTAGCTGATATCATCCGTGGCGTCGAGATCAACAAGGCATTGGGTATCCTACGTTACTCAAAGAAGGAGGCTTCGATCCGTATGGAGAAGTTGCTTCGTTCGGCGATTGCTAACTGGGAGGCGAAGAACCCTGAGGAGCGTTTGGAGGATTCACTCCTATGCGTAAAGGAGGTATTCGTTGACGGAGGTAGAATGTTGAAGAGAATACAGGCAGCCCCACAGGGTCGTGCTCACCGTATTCGCAAGCGTTCGAACCACGTAACTATCGTAGTTGACAAATTGGTAATCGTAGAAAAAAAGTAAGCTATGGGACAGAAAGTAAATCCAATATCAAATCGTCTTGGTATCATCAAAGGTTGGGATTCTAACTGGTTTGGTGGACGCGACTTCTCAGAGAAGTTGGTAGAGGACGCTAAGATTCGTAAGTATCTTGATGTTCGTTTGGCTAAGGCAAGTATCTCGAAGATCATCATCGAGAGGAGTTTGAAGCTTGTTACGGTGACAATCTCAACTGCGCGTCCAGGTATCATCATCGGAAAGGGTGGATCAGAGGTCGACAAGTTGAAGAAGGAGTTGAAGAAGCTCACAGGCAAGGAGGTTCAGATCAACATCTTCGAGGTAAAGCGTCCCGAGTTGGATGCCGTTATCGTAGGCCGCAACATCGCTCGTCAGTTGGAGGGTCGTGTATCGTTCCGTCGTGCCATCAAGACCACTATCGCATCGACAATGCGTATGGGAGCTGAGGGTATCAAGGTTCAGGTATCGGGCCGTGTAGGTGGCGCCGAGATGGCACGTTCAGAGACCGTTAAGGAGGGACGTATTCCACTTCACACATTCCGTGCTGATGTAGATTACTCTTTGACTGAGGCTTTGACAAAGGTTGGAATCTTGGGAGTCAAGGTTTGGATCTGCCAGGGCATCGTCTATGGAAAGCGTGATTTGTTTGAGATCGCAGGAGCAGCTTCACAGCGTGGAGGCAACCAGCAGGGTGGCTCTGATCGTGGTGAGCGCGGAGATCGTCGTGATCGCCGTGGTGCACGTCCTGATCGCAACAATCGTCGTCGCAATAATAATAGTAAGTAAGTAGGACCTTTTAAAGCAAAGTAAAATGTTACAGCCAAAGAAGACCAAGTTTAGAAGAGTACAGAAGGGTCGTATGAAGGGTATAGCTCAGAGAGGAAACCAACTTTCATTCGGTTCATTTGCGATCAAGGCGTTGGAGTCAGCGTGGATCACAGGTCGTCAGATCGAGGCAGCTCGTCAGGCTATCACACGTCATATGAAGCGTGAGGGACAGTTGTGGATTCGCATCTTCCCTGATAAGCCAATCACAAAGAAGCCAGCCGAGGTACGTATGGGTAAGGGAAAAGGTAATCCAGAGGGATTCGTTGCCCCAGTTACCCCAGGTCGTATCCTCTTCGAGGCGGAGGGAGTATCGTTGGAGATCGCACAGGAGGCTCTTCGTTTGGGAGCACAGAAGTTGCCGATCACAACAAAGTTTGTCGTTCGTCGCGATTACGTTGAATCAATTTAAGATTTAGAAGAGATGAAAATTTCAGAAATAAAGGATCTCTCGGTTAGCGAGTTGCAGGAGCGTATCGAGGCATCGAAGGCAGAGCTTTCGAAGTTGAAGATACAGCACGCCGTGTCACCGATCGAGAACCCTTCAATTATTAAGAAATCTCGCAGAGATATAGCTCTAATGCTGACTGTTTTGGGCGAGAAAACCGCAAAATGTTAATTACCACTATGGAAAGAAATCTTAGAAAAGAGCGTATTGGGGTAGTTGTCAGCGCAAAAATGGAGAAGACCATCGTCGTAGCAGTTGCACGTAAGGTAAAGCACCCGATCTATGGTAAGTTTGTCAACAAGACAACCAAGTTTGTTGCAGAGTGCCTCGATGAGAGCGTTAAGGATGGCGATACAGTACGTATTATGGAGACCCGTCCTTTGAGCAAGACAAAACGATGGAGATTAGTACAAATCATTGAAAGAGCTAAGTAGTTATGATACAACAAGAGAGTAGACTCACAGTAGCTGATAACAGCGGCGCAAAAGAGGTGCTTTGTATCCGAGTTCTTGGAGGAACGAAGCGTCGTTACGCATCGGTGGGCGATAAGATCGTCGTGACTGTCAAGAGCGCATCGCCATCGGGTGATGTAAAGAAGGGTACTGTCTCAAAGGCGGTAATCGTGAGAACAAGTAAGGAGATTCGTCGTCCTAATGGATCATATATCCGCTTCGACGACAACGCCGTAGTGCTCCTAAACAACCAGGGTGAGATGCGAGGAACTCGTATTTTTGGACCAGTAGCTCGCGAGCTACGTGACCAATTTATGAAGATCATCTCGTTGGCACCCGAAGTATTGTAATATTAATAAACACACATTTCGAATATGTCAGTTAAATTACATATTAAGAAGGGGGACTTGGTTTACGTCATCGCAGGCGATAACCGTGGTCAGCAGGGCAAGGTCTTGTCGGTCGATGTTCAGAAGCAGCGTGCTATCGTCGAGGGCGTTAACCTCGTGAAGAAGGCACAGAAGCCAAGCGCAGAGAATCCCCAAGGAGGTATTGTTGAGCAGGAGGCTGCTTTGCACATCTCAAATTTGCAGATCATTGACCCTAAGAGTGGCAAGCCAACTCGCACAGGACGTCGTGAGGATGCAAACGGTAAATTAGTTCGTTTCTCAAAAAAATCTGGGGAGGAGATCAAATAATGGCATACGTTCCAACACTTAAAACACAGTATAAGGAGCAGATCGTATCTGCACTTATGAAGGAGTTTGGGTACTCAAGCGTTATGGAGTGCCCTCGTCTTGAGAAGATCGTTATCAATCAGGGTATGGGTCAGGCAGTAGCCGATAAGAAGCTTATCGACGTTGCACAAGCCGAGCTCTCGTTGATCACAGGTCAGCAGGCGGTTCAGACAAAGTCTCGCAAGGATATCTCGAACTTTAAATTGCGTAAGGGAATGCCAATCGGTGTCCGTGTGACACTTCGTGCAGACCGTATGTATGAGTTCTTGGAGAGATTGGTTGCAGTGGCAATGCCTCGTATCCGCGATTTCAAGGGTATCAATGAGAAGTTCGATGGTCAGGGTAACTACACTTTGGGTGTCACAGAGCAGATCATCTTCCCTGAGATCGACATCGACAAGATCTCGAAGATCTTCGGTATGGAGATCACATTTGTGACAACAGCGAAGAGCGATGAGGAGGGATATGCACTCCTTAAGGGATTTGGTCTTCCATTTAAAAACGCTAACAAAAAGAACCAATAAGCTATGGCAAAAGAGTCAATGAAGGCACGCGAGGTAAAGCGTGAGAAACTTGCAAAGCGTTATGCTCACAAGCGTGAGGAGATCGCAGCCAAGGTTAAGTCAGGTGAGATGGATAATGAGGAGGCTTGGATCGCCTTGTCGAAGTTGCCACGCAACTCGAATCCTATCCGCCAGCACAACCGTTGTAAGCTAACTGGCCGTCCACGTGGATATATGCGTCAGTTTGGAATTAGCCGTATTCAGTTCCGCGAGATGGCCTCTAACGGCTTGATCCCAGGAGTTAAGAAGGCAAGTTGGTAGAAGAGTAGAGTGGGGGGTGGCCTGTTGGGCGCCTTATGGTGTACAGCGGATGCTGCTCCCTCTTTTTTTCTAATATAGGTTGAATCCTGAGAGTGCTGGGATGTGGAGTGTGCCATCTTGTTATGGCGAATGACTCTTACATTTCGGAGGGCTCGGGTCACGGGTAAGGAGTTTCGTGACGGAGGGGTTGATCCTTATACATATCGGATGCTAAAGTAGAGAGGAGACGACGCACGGAAAAGTGCCACCATTTGAGGGTGGTAACTTCGGTGGAGAGTTGACGGTCGAAACAGATCTGGTAGAGAGACCTTACTTATTGTATATGTCGACTCGTGTTATGGGTGTCGACGTAGGGTCCACGCTGTGTGGTGAGTCTGCTTATTTTTGTGAGTAGAGTGACGGCAGTTGTGGGAGCCAATAGTAGGGTAGCAAAGAGATGTTAGCGGATCAATAGAATTGTTGTGTGCTAACATTGTTGCGTAAATAGGGTGGGGTCTATATTTAGGAGTGATGCTGGAGCGTCAAATATTTAGGTTTCGTATTTAGGTCTCGTCATCCTGAACTTGATTCAGGATCTAAAGGATTAGAGATTGCGGATCGAGGTCCGCAATGACGGATATCGAAATCATAGTGACGGAGATGGAAATCAGAATGACGGAGACGGAAATCAGATGTTAAGGCGCCACTGCTAATTTGAGCGAAAATAATTTTTATAAAAAATAATCACGCTAAATTGCTGATATTTGGAAAATTATGATTATATTTGCCCACTTTTGTGCCTCTAATTGAGAGGTGAGAGAGAAAAAGTGGCTGGGTTTGCGGAGTTGCCCTTTGGGGTAATTGTGTGAGGCTCAGGCGCTTAAACAATTTTATTTTAACTTATTACTAATTTTTAACTTTTAATTCATTATGACAGATCCAATTTCGGATTTTCTAACGAGAATTAGAAATGCGGTGAAAGCCAACCACAAGGTGGTTGAAGCTCCCGGTTCAAAAATTAAGCAGGAGATTACAAAGATCCTTCACGAGCAGGGATACATCTTGGCTTACAAGTTCGACACAGATGAGAGAGGTCACTCTGTAATCAAGATCGCGCTTAAGTGGAACGCACAGACAAAGACAAACGCTATCAAGGAGTTGAAGCGAGTAAGTCGCCCAGGTCTTCGTAACTACACATCAGTTGCAGATATGCAGCGTGTGAAGAATGGTTTGGGAGTTGCAATCGTATCAACATCTAAGGGAATCTTGACTGATGCTGCGGCACGTCGTGAGAACGTAGGTGGAGAGGTATTGTGCCACATTTTCTAATAGTAAACAACAAACTTAAACACAAGTAACAATGTCAAGAATTGGTAAACAACCTGTAAACTTGCCAGCGGGCGTTACCGTAGAGGTATTGCCAGGAAACGTGGTAAGCGTTAAAGGGCCTCTTGGGACACTGAGTCAGAAGGTTGATTCAGATATCACGGTAGAAGTTGGCTCTTACACAGAGAAGGATAGCGAGAAGGAGATCCCAGCGGTCTTGATCTCACGTCCAACAAATCAGCCACGCCACCGCTCAATGCACGGTCTCTATCGCGCGTTGATCAACAATATGGTCGTAGGAGTATCAAAGGGCTTCGAGTTGAAGCAGGAGTTAGTCGGAGTAGGTTTCAAGGCAGAGGTTAAGGGTCAGGTACTCGAGATGAGCCTTGGATATTCACACGATATCTACGTTATGCTTCCAGCCGAGGTTAAGGCAACAGCCGTAACTGAGAAGAAGGGAAACCCGATCGTTACATTGACAAGTATCGACAAGCAGTTGGTAGGTCAGGTAGCAGCGAAGATCCGTTCATTGCGCAAGCCAGAGCCATATAAGGGTAAGGGTATCCGCTTCGTAGGAGAGCAGATCCGTCGTAAGGCAGGTAAGTCTGCAGGTGCTAAATAATAAATAAGAGAGTCATTTATGTCACTAAGTAAAATAGAGAGAAGGGCGAGGATCAAGATGCGTATTCGCAAGATCGTAAGCGGTACTGCTGCGATGCCTCGTATGACTGTATTTCGTAGCAACAAGCAGATCTACGTACAGTTCGTTGATGATCTTGCAGGAGTAACATTGGCGTCAGCATCTTCATTGGAGATTGCAGAGGCTGCTGCTGGTCAGAATAAGAAAGATGTTGCCGCTATGGTAGGTAAGCTCGCCGCAGAGCGTGCTATCGAGAAGGGAATCAGCACGGTTGCTTTTGACCGTAACGGATACCTCTACCACGGACGAGTTCAAATGTTAGCTGATGCCGCTCGTGAGGGTGGTCTTAAATTCTAAGATAATATGTCAAACAGTAATATCAAAGTACGCACAAGCGACATCGAGCTAAAGGACAAACTCGTAAGTATCCAGCGTGTTACTAAGGTAACGAAGGGAGGTCGTACATTCACATTCTCGGCTATCGTAGTCGTAGGAAATGAGAACGGCGTTGTTGGTTTTGGTTTGGGAAAGGCCGCTGAGGTCACAACAGCCATTGCTAAGGGCGTTGAGGATGCAAAGAAGAACTTGGTTAAGATACCTATCATCAACGGAACAATTCCTCACAAGCAGGAGATGCGTTATAGCGGTTCGGTAGTGATGGTTCGTCCAGCCGCTCCAGGAACAGGAATCATCGCAGGAGGTGCGATGCGTGCCGTGTTGGAGTCAGTAGGAATCAAGAACGTCTTGGCAAAGAGTAAGGGTTCGTCGAATCCACACAACTTGGTAAAGGCAACCGTAGCCGCATTGTGCGAGTTGCGTGATGCTTACAGCGTAGCACAGGTTCGTGGAATCTCGATGACTAAGGTTTTTAACGGTTAATCTTTTTAAGCACAATAATTATGTCAAGATTAAAAATCACTCAGTATAAGAGCCGTAATGGCGCGACTGATCGTCAGCGCAAGAACCTCGACGCATTGGGACTTCGCAAGATCAATATGACTGTAGAGCACGATGCTTCAGTTATCATCTTGGGAATGATCGAGCGAGTAAAGCACCTTGTTAAGGTCGAGGAGGTTAAATAAATTTTAACGTTATTAAGCTAAGAAATAATGGAACTCAATAATCTAAAACCCGCTAAGGGTTCAACACACCACCAGAAGCGTATCGGTCGTGGTGCAGGATCGGGCAAAGGAGGCACATCAACACGTGGACACAAGGGAGCTCAGTCTCGTTCTGGTTACTCACGTAAGTTGGGCTTCGAGGGAGGTCAGATGCCATTGCAGCGTCGTCTTCCTAAGTTCGGATTTACAAACATCAATCGCGTAGAGTTTAAGGCGATCAACCTCTCAACATTGGAGGCTTTGGCAGCTAAGAACTCATTGACCGAGATCACTTTCGAGGCGTTGCAGTCAGCAGGATTCGCATCACGCAACGACAAGGTTAAGATCTTGGGCAATGGAGAGTTAACATCAGCATTGAAGGTGTCGGCTCACGCATTTTCAAAGAGTGCCGAGGCAGCTATCGTAGCAGCAGGCGGTTCAGTAGAGAAGTTGTAGGTTAGTTAAAAAAACCGAAAATTATGAATACTTATATCATTGTTGGAATACTCTTTTTAGTGGTTGCACTTATCTTGGGAACCAACAAGAAAGTAGTCGAGACAATCAAGAATATGTACAAGATTGAGGAGCTTCGCAAGCGTATTATCTATACGCTTGGACTTCTCCTTGTATATCGTCTTGGTAGTTTTGTGGTTATTCCAGGTATCGACCCTAACTCATTGGGTGAGGGTTCGGCATTGGCAAGTCAGGTAGATGGTAATGGCCTCTTGGGGCTGTTGAACGTATTCTCTGGCGGTGCATTTGGCAATGCAGCAATCTTTGCGCTTGGAGTGATGCCCTATATCACTGCTTCTATCATCATACAGTTGTTGGGAATGATGATTCCCTACTTCCAGAAGATGCAGAAGGAGGGCGAGAGTGGGCGCCGCAAGATGAATCAGTGGACTCGTTTCCTCACAATAGGCGTATTGCTATTGCAGGGACCAGCCTACATTGCGAATCTTCACAGTCAAGTACCAACGGCGTTTGTCTACGGCAATTCGATCGGGTTTGTAATCTATGCAACCATCGTATTGATCGCAGGAACAATGTTCGTTATGTGGTTGGGTGAGAAGATCACCGACAAGGGATTGGGAAATGGAGTGTCGCTAATCATTATGATTGGTATCGTCGCTCGCCTTCCACACTCTTTGTTAGCTGAGATAAATGCCCGTTTCCTAACATCTGATGGTAGCGCCATTATGTTGATCGTGGAGATGGTGATTTTGGCGTTGGTCTTTATGATCACTATCGCCTCAGTTCAAGCGGTTCGCAAGATTCCAGTTCAGTACGCAAAGCGTATCGTGGGCAACAAGCAGTATGGTGGTGTTCGTCAGTACATCCCATTAAAGATGAATGCGGCAAATGTTATGCCTATCATCTTCGCTCAAGCCTTGATGTTTATCCCGATGTTGTTCGTAGAGGTGGCTCCAGGCTTTGCTGGTGAGTTTGCCAATGTGAGCGGCTTCTGGTACAACTTTACGTTAGCGGTTATGGTGGTTGCATTTACATACTTCTACACAGCAATCATCGTGAATCCCCAGATGATGGCGGACGATATGAAGCGCAATGGTGGTTTCATCCCAGGTGTTAAGCCAGGAAAGAACACTGTGAACTATATCGACACCGTTATGACGAGAATCACCCTACCAGGTTCACTCTACTTGGCGTTTGTGGCAATTTTGCCAGCCTTGGCGATGAACATCCTAAATGTTCAGCAGTCGTTCGCATACTTCTATGGCGGAACCTCACTGTTGATTATGGTTGGAGTAGTTCTTGACACTCTAAAGCAGATTGAGAGCCACCTTTTGATGCGTCACTATGACGGTCTTATGAAGACTGGACGTATTCAGGGTCGCTATTAATAACGCTTTTGTTATATTGAGTTAGAATGATACACTTAAAGAACGAAGAGGAGATTGAGTTGATGAGGGAGAATAACCTCTTGGTGAGCAAGACGCTCGCTGAGGTTGGCCGCCACATCAAAGCAGGGGTTTCGACGAAGCAGTTGGATACCATCGCAGAGGATTTTATCCGATCTCACGGCGCTGTCCCCGCATTCCTCGGATATCAAGGCTTCCCCGCTACGTTGTGCGTTTCGGTCAACGATCAGGTTGTTCACGGTATCCCATCCGACAAGTGTATTCTTCGAGACGGAGATATTGTATCGGTCGATTGCGGTACTTTTATGAAGGGGTTTGTTGGTGATTCGGCATATACGTTTGCCGTGGGAGAGATCGCTGCTGAGGTTCAGCAGCTGCTCGATGTCACTAAGGAGGCTCTTTGCAAGGGTGCGGCGCAGGCCAAAGTGGGAAATCGCGTGGGCGATATCTCGTCGGCAGTACAAGAGTATGCCGAGAGCTTTGGTTATGGCGTGGTACGTGAGTTGGAGGGACACGGATGTGGGCGAAAAATGCACGAGTCGCCAGGTGTTCCAAACTACGGAGCGCGCGGCAGAGGTCCATTGCTCAAAAAGGGAATGGTGCTCTGTATAGAACCGATGATTAATATGGGAGGCAAAGGCGTAGTCTTCGAGCGTGATGGTTGGACCGTCCGCACAAGAGATCGCAAACCCTCGGCACACTTCGAGTTTGCTGTAGCGGTTGGAGCCGATGGCCCCGACATATTAACAGATTTTACTATTATCGAACAGTCATTAAATTTATAAGTAGAGACTCTTATGGCAAAACAGACTGCTATTGAACGAGACGGAACAATTATCGAGGCGTTGAGTAATGCAATGTTTCGAGTTGAATTAGATAACGGCCACGTTATCACGGCTCACATCTCGGGTAAGATGCGTATGCACTATATCAAGATCTTACCAGGAGATAAAGTAAAAGTAGAGATGACTCCCTATGATTTGAGCAAGGGACGTATCTCCTTTAGGTACAAATAACCAGGGGTGCCAATCCAATTGAGGGCCGAGTGAGGGGAGCTTATATTAAGTATCGCCACACGAGAAGCTCAAGAGAGGAAGGACTCCACGAATGCTTCAAAAGAGAATGAAAGTAAAAGCATCAATTAAGAAGAGAAGCGAGGATTGCAAGATCGTTCGTCGTAAGGGAAAGCTTTACGTGATCTGCAAAAAGAACCCTAAGTTTAAAATGCGTCAAGGGTAATCCCGTTTGATTAATTAAAGAGAAAAAGAATTTATGGCACGTATAGTCGGTGTAGATTTACCAAAAAACAAGAGAGGTGAGATCGGCTTGACCTATATCTATGGTATCGGTCGCAGCACATCACGCAAGATCCTCGACGAGGCAGGCATTAGCTATGACCTCAAAACTGATGAGTGGAATGACGATCAGATTGCAGCAATTCGTAGCACAATTGCGAATATGGGCATCAAGGTCGAGGGCGAGTGTCGCTCGGTCGTTCAGCTTAACATTAAGCGATTGATGGATATTGGATGTTACCGTGGAATCCGTCACCGTTTGGGTCTCCCAGTTCGCGGACAGAGCACAAAGAACAACGCTCGTACACGTAAGGGACGCAAGAAGACAGTCGCAAACAAGAAAAAGGCAACTAAGTAATCTATAGAGTTATGGCAAAGAAAACTGGTACAGTTAAGAAGAAGGTTGTTAAGGTTGGCGCACAGGGAATGGTCTATGTGCACTCAACATTTAACAACGTGATCATTACAATCACTAACGAGGTTGGTGAT
>JBCQTJ010000034.1:0-14570 GCA_047178625.1 Rikenellaceae bacterium | reverse complement strand
GGTGACAAGATTCGAACTTGCGACCACACGCCCCCCAGACGTGTACTCTAACCGGGCTGAGCTACACCCCGCGACTTCTTTTCCCTTTTGGGTGGCACAAAGGTATATCCAAAAAATCATTTTACCAAATATTTCGTTGTCATTTTTTTCGCTCCTTCGGCCTGCGGTAGATCCAATGCCCACTTTCTCAGGGTGCTATCCGCTTAATCGTGCAATTTTTATCACCTCATTGTTTGTTTATCTGCTTTTTTTGCTTATCTTTGCACCGCTAAAGTCATCTGATGGCAATAGTGGTAAGGCCCATTCGTCTATCGGTGAGGACGCAAGATTTTCATTCTTGAAAGAGGAGTTCGACTCTCCTATGGGCTACACGGGTGATAATCTCAGAAGCGGGGTGGGGGTTATGTTGTTGAGACATAGGCCTGTACGCCATTCGAAAACAGCTACGGCTGACAAAAGGTAGGTAATAAATATATAAGTGTAAAAAATAAAATAAAACAAAAAATTATGGCAAACCATAAGTCATCAAAAAAGAGAATCCGTCAGACTGCAACTAAGCGTGCACACAACCGTCTTTTCCACAAGACAACTCGTAACGCTGTAAAGGCGCTTCGTAGCACATCGGAGAAGAGCGCTGCTGAGATCTTGCTTCCTAAGGTAGCATCAATGTTGGATAAGCTTGCAAAGCACAACATCATCCACAAGAACAAGGCAGGCAACTTGAAGAGCGCAATGCAGCTTCACGTTAACGCATTGTAGTCGAGGAAGTTTTTCCGACACAATTTTGCAAGCCATCTCGAACCTTTCGGGATGGCTTTAAAATTGTGTGTTGTTGTCCTAAAAAATACGGCCAACCTTTATCGTTACAGCATTCATATTTAGGGATAGGATACTATCTGTTATTTTTTGGACATCATATCCTAAACTAATATTGACTTTGCCGTTTAAGCTAACTCCCACAGAAGGGGCAAATAACACTCCGCTAATACCAGTTACACCCTCAGTTAAGCCAAAAGCACCTCCGAGATCCAATGAGGCAAACATAGATGTATTCTCGTTAACGGCTAAATAACCCTTTACATTCACAAATATTGGCATAAATAACTCTGGGAGGCTGTAATCAAATTCGTATGGCATTATCATATTTAAACCTATGCCAAGTCCTGCCGATAAGTTCTCATTTACTCTCACGCCTTGGATGGTTTGTAGGAATATTCTATCCATAGCTAAGAGGCCTGTTCCAATGCCAAATCCAGTTTGTACTTCACCTTGATATTTCATCTCGTCACTAATAGATGATGTAGTTCTCTCTTTAGCGATTTTCGATACCTCATCCCATTGATAGACAAACTGAGAGCCATCTGATGTCTCAATTTTATATGTGGAGTTTGGTATTTGCTCGATTATTGTACCTTTTATTACGCTACCATTGTTGAGATATATAGCCTCTTGGAATTGTTGTGCTACTCCGATGGCTATTGTTGCTATTAATATAGCAATTAGTGATATTGATTGTTTCATAATATTTTCCATTGATTAACTTGTTACTCTTTTTCAACTCTTATCTTAATTGTTTCTTCAGATCCATCCATCGACATTATCAATTGCGCACTTGAGCTGGTAAGCGACTCTATTGTGTATGTGAGATATTTCTCGCCGCTCACATAGGTGATGATTTTATTACCCGTAGCAGTATAGGTGCCCGAGCCAGTTCCGAAATAGCCATATCCGTAATAGGTGCCATCAACGTAGAATTTAATGCCAAATTGGTATTTGCTATATACCCAGCTTGTTATATTGACCCAATCATCACCAGAATAGATTTCTGTCCCCTCCCAAGTCCCATATAGGGTCTCCATAGAGTAGTTGAAAGAGTCATCATCTTTGCTGCATCCTGATAATAGGGCAATAGATAGAATTGCTAAAAATAGAGTGAGTTTTGTTTTCATTTGTTTTTTATTTAGTTAAACATTAGTGTTATGCTCCCCAATATATCACCCAACGTAACTAATAAAAACGAAACGTGAGCAATACTTACTAATTGAGAGGCATCGCCAAACGCCCAAACTTCAAATAAGTAAAGCCCACGTAAACACGTGAGCATCTTACCTATTATTAGTGAAGTTTTGATTAAATTTGGCGATTTTCTCAATTCACAATAATAGCAAAATGCTATAATAAATATTTCGATGGATTTCTCCCCATCGTCTTACAAAGGTAGTAATTTTTTTACAATCATCACAATATTAATATAAAAAAGATGAACAGACTCCTTGTTTAAGAGTCTGTTCATCTTTTTTCTTTATGGGAACTTACTCCCTTTACGAGTTCAGCGCCCCCCAAAGCAGGTCCTTGAGCTCGGTGATGTTCTTGTTGATTATCGACGAGATGAAGATTGCGTTTAGCCCCTCGGGGAGCTCTGCCCTCATCTGCTCGATTAGCTCGTCGTCCAACATATCGCACTTGGTGATGGCCAGTAGGGCCCTCTTGTCCAGCAGCTCGGGGTTGTATTGCGTTAGCTCGTCTAAGAGTATCTGATACTCCGCAGCTATGTTGTCGCTGTCGGCAGGGATCATAAACAGCAGGATCGAGTTGCGCTCTATGTGGCGCAAGAAGCGTGTTCCGAGCCCCTTGCCCTCGTGTGCCCCCTCGATGATTCCTGGGATGTCAGCCATCACAAATGAGTGGTGGTCACGACACTCCACGATGCCCAAGTTTGGCTCCAAGGTGGTAAATGCGTAGTTGGCGATCTTTGGCTTTGCAGCCGAGACAACCGATAGGAGTGTGCTCTTTCCAGCGTTGGGGAATCCTACGAGACCCACATCGGCCAACACCTTTAGCTCCAAGATGAACGAACCCTCGAGACCCTCCTCACCTGGTTGTGAGTAGCGTGGCACTTGATTTATGGCGCTCTTGAAGTGCCAGTTACCCAAACCTCCACGGCCTCCTTTCAGCAGCACCAACTCCTCGCCGTGCGCAGTCACCTCGCCGACAACCTCTCCGCTCTCAGCGTCACGAGCCACCGTGCCCAGTGGCACGGGGATCACGATATCTTTGGCATCTTTACCCGACGAACGGGCGCCCGAGCCGCACTCGCCATTTTGGGCGAATTGGTGGCGCTGGAACTTAAGGTGGATCAGGGTCCAATACTGCTTATCACCACGTAAGATGATACTGCCTCCCTTGCCGCCATCACCACCATCGGGGCCTCCGTAGGCGACGAACTTCTCGCGACGAAAGTGCGTCGAGCCACCGCCGCCATCTCCCGAGCGTGCAAATATCTTTACGTAGTCTACAAAATTAGATCCTGCCATATTTCTATTATATCGTTATATCAATGCAAATTAGGGGGCAAAGGTAGCGAAAAATAGTGAGATCACCAAATTCGATTTCGCCTCTTTTCGATTATTTACTACGCTGATAGATCCTCACATAGTCAACCTCGTAGATCATCGGTAGTGCCGAGTCGTCGATCTCGCCTCCGTTGCTCCCCATCGCCAGATTTAGGAGGATGTATTGCGGAGTGTTGAAGGGGTTTGAGTAGTTGCCTATCGAGCCGTTTACGGTGTTGATTAGCAATGTCTCGTTGAGCAGCTCATCGTCGAGATAGAGACGTATCGCCTCCTCATCCCAATCCATTCGCCATACGTGGAACTTCTCGCCCCACTTGTGGTCCTTCTGGGTGAAGTAGCTATATGGTATTCGCTCGCTGTCCCACACAGCGTTATATTGGCGATCGTTACCGTGGGCCACGTTTGCCAAGATGTGGGGCACGCCATCGACCTGATAGTACTCCAACATATCAATCTCGCCACACGAGGGCCACGGAGCACTCTTGCCCAAGGTCCAGATCGCAGGCCACGCACCCGACGAGGTTGGGATCTTGGCCCTCACCTCGAAGCGCCCATAGAGGAACTCTCGCTTGTCACGGGTGTGGATCGAGGCGGCTGTGTAGTGGGCCTTCTCTCTTGTTGTTCGCCACGAGGTGCCGTTCTCGTCATACTTGTCGTTTATGAGCTCCTCTTGTCGCCCCTCGATGATGAGTCGTCCGCCTTTGCAGATGGCATTGGCCTCTTGGTACCATTGTAGCTCGTTGTTGCGGACAAATCCCCTCTCGTAGCTCCACGACTCGGGGTCGGGGGCTCCATCATTGTTGAACTCCTCGTTCCATACCAACTCCCACCCCTCATATTGGGTTGGGCTCTCAACGCAACTCGTTGCGGCTGTTGTGATCGTGGCGACCACGGCCAAAGCCACGATCGCCACTTGTCTTGATCTTCTCATTATTTTATAATCTCTTTGATCTGATTCCACGGATAGGGTCCATCATTCTGCTGAGGTGCCCCCTTGGTGCTTCGACCATCGGCGATATACTTAATCAACAACGCCTTCAACTCCTCGACGATCTCGGGCCTTTCGTTGCAGAGGTTTGTCGTCTCCGATGGATCTGTCGCCATATTATATAGCTGCACGGGAGGTAGCTTCGCCAATGTCTCCTTGTCGTCTGGTTTGGGGTAGCTCCAGCCTCCCGAACCTCCCGACATCAATAGCTTCCAATCGCCCTTGCGGATCGTAAAGTCGCCCTTGATAGAGTGGTGGATTGTCGCCTCACGTATCGTCTCTACATTGCCCGATGCAAGGAGTGCCTTCGAGATGTCGTAGCTATCCTCGCCCTCGCAATCCTCCATCTCATATCCTGCCAATGCGGCGAATGTGGCGTAGAAGTCGGTCTGGCAGATAGTTTGGTCGACTGTGTGGTGTTTGATCTTTGCAGGCCACCTCACCAAGCAGGGGACTCTGTGACCACCATCGTAGAGGTCCGCCTTGTGTCCTCGGTAGATTGAGTTAGGGTAGTGGTCTTGAGCAATCAGTGCGTCGATGTCGGCAGCTGGGCTACATCCATTATCGGTTGTAAATACCACCAACGTATTCTCGTCGCAACCAGCCTTCTCCAATGCGGTGAAGATGCGCCCTACCATCTCGTCGACCATCAAGACGAAATCGCCATAGTCGCCAAGTCCCGACCTGCCACGGAACTCCTCTGTTGGCAGGATTGGGGTGTGGGGTGCAGGGAGCGGAAGGTACAAGAAGAATGGCTCATCACCCTTCGACTTCTCGCTGATATAGTCGCACGCACGTGAGACAAGGTTTGGAAGCACCTGCTCGTGAACAAAGTCGGGCGAAGTAGGCCCTTTGCGCCACCATCCAAGTGGAAAATCTTTCCTGTTCTGCTCCGTTACGTGGTCGGGGACCGCTGTTGGCATATCATTCTCCACATAGACATAGGGGGGCATATCCAACGATCCGCAGAATCCATAGAAGTAGTCGAAGCCACGCTCGGTTGGTCCGTTGGTGATTGGCTTCGAGAAGTCGACTTTATCCTGCCCAGCATCGATATTATTCCAACTCCACCCCAAGTGCCACTTTCCAATTCCAGCAGTTGTATATCCCGCCTTGCCAAGCATCGTCGCCATCGTTGAGCGCTCTGCTGGGATGAAGGTCTTGTTGTAGCCAAATAACACTCCGCTTTTGAGTGTCGAGCGCCAGTTGTATCGGCCCGTGAGGACTCCGTAACGTGTGGGGGTGCTAACCGCTGAACTTGAGTGAGCATCGGTCAGTACGGCCCCCTCGGATGCCATCTTGTCGAGGTGTACTGTGTTGAGTTTAGAGTTGTGGTCGAGGAACGACACATCGCCATATCCCATATCATCTGCCAAGATGAAGATGATGTTTGGCTTCTCTTCTACCTCTGTGCCACACGACGCAAGGGCCGCGGCGGCAGGGATTAGTAGTAGTGATCTCTTGTTCATTTTGTGGTTAGTTTTGTTTGGTTAGGTTCTTAACTTATTTTACGATCGTCTCAATCTCCTTCCAAGGATATGGACCATCATTCTGCTGAGGTGCCCCTTTGGTGCTTCGGCCATCGCTGATATATTTAGCCAACAACGACCTCAACTCCTCGACAACTTCGGGGTGCTCTTTATAGACGTTGCTCTCCTCCGATGGGTCGCTCTCCATATTATATAGCTGAATTGGTGGTAGGGTAGCGATAACCTTATCATCCTTACCTGGACGTGGATAGCTC
The DNA here is from genome assembly GCA_047178625.1 of Rikenellaceae bacterium. Classification (GTDB taxonomy): domain Bacteria; phylum Bacteroidota; class Bacteroidia; order Bacteroidales; family Rikenellaceae; genus Alistipes. Next base: position 8,485 of record JBCQTJ010000034.1, on the reverse strand, counting down.
CATCCTCCCGAGCCTGGTGACATCAATAGTTTCCACTCTCCCTTGCGGATTGTGAAATCGCCATTGATCGAGTGGTGGATCGTCGCCTCACGGATGGTGGATACATTGCCACTTGAGAGGAGCGCCTTCGATATGTCGTAGCTATCCTCTGCCTCACAATCACAGATATTGTAGCCTGCCAATTTTGCAAATGTTGCGTAGAAGTCAGTTAGGCAGATAGTCTGGTCGACTGTGTGGTGCTTGATCTTAGCTGGCCACCTCACAATACAGGGGACACGGTGTCCTCCATCATAGAGGTCCGCCTTGTGGCCACGATAGATCGAGTTAGGGTAGTGGCCCTGCTCGATTAGCGCTGGGATGCCTGCCGCTGGACTACATCCGTTGTCGGTTGTGAATACCACCAAGGTGTTCTCGTCGCACCCTGCCGCCTCCAAAGCGGTGAAGATCCTACCCACCATAGCATCGACCATCAAGACAAAATCGCCATAGTCGCCAAGGCCCGACATCCCTTTGAATTCATCAATCGGAAGAATTGGGGTGTGGGGTGCAGGAAGAGGGAGATATAGGAAGAAAGGCTCCTCGCCCTTCGACTTCTCGTCGATGTAGTTACACGCACGTGTGATGAGTTCGGGGAGAACCTGCTCGTGAACAAAGTCGGGAGCTGTTGGCCCCTTGCGCCACCAACCTGGACGAGTTCCAACCGTCACACGGTCGGGCTCTGCGGTGGGCATATCATTTTCGATATAGACGTATGGGGGCATATCCAACGATCCGCAGAATCCGAAGTAGTAGTCGAAACCTCTATCTGTCGGGCCGTTAGTTACAGGCTTCGAGAAGTCGACATTATTATTTCCTGCATCTACGTTGTTCCAATCCCATCCCAAGTGCCACTTTCCGATTCCAGCGGTTGTATATCCCGCCTTGCCAAGCATCGTTGCCATCGTCGAGCGATCCTCCTCAATGAGCGCCTTACTATAACCATTGAGGACGTTGCTCTTGAGTGTCGAGCGCCAGTTATATCGGCCCGTTAGGACTCCATAGCGTGTCGGTGTACTCACCGACGAGCTTGTATGTGCATCGGTCAAAACGGCACCCTCCGAGGCCATCTTGTCGAGGTTTACTGTGTTGAGTTTAGAGTTGTGGTCGAGGAATGATACATCGCCATATCCCATATCGTCGGCCAAGATAAAGATGATGTTTGGCTTCTCGACGCTCTGTGTGCCACACGACACAAAAGCTGCTGCTGCGGGGATTAGTAGTAGAGATTTTTTGTCCATTGTTTTATATTATTGTTTTGTTTGATGTAACAAAGATAGGCAATTTATCTCAAATAAATATCTTATTTATCCTTATCTTTTGTGTTATGCTTGATATTTTTTTATAAGTTTGCAACATCAAGAGATGTTTGCTTGTAATAAAAATTAGGCGGAATGAAACCAGTGATTGGAATAATCCCTCTGTGGGATGATGAGCGAGAGAGTATCTGGATGGTTCCAGGTTATATGAATATGTTGCGTGAGGCGGGGGCGGTGCCTCTGATCTTCCCTCTTGTGGCCGATGAGGCGGATCTGCTCCAACTGTGCTCTATGTGTAGCGGATTTCTGTTGACGGGGGGCCACGATGTTGCCCCCGAGCTCTATGGCGAGCCAAAGAGTGAGCGGTGTGGTGTCACCTGCCCCGAGCGAGACCTTATCGAGAGGGTAGTCTTTGACTATGCTATCGCTGAGGATCGCCCACTCTTGGGAATCTGTCGTGGTATTCAGCTTATCAACGCTCTTTGTGGCGGAACTCTCTATCAAGATCTGCCGACTGAGTACCCATCAAATGGGGTGACACACTCAATGATAAAGCCATATGATAGGGTGTGGCATAGGGTGAATATTGTCGAGGGGTCGGAGCTCCACAAAATCGTCGGAGAGACAACTCTGGGTGTCAATAGCTACCACCACCAAGCCATCAAAGAGTTGGCTCCCTATTTGGAGGCGATGGCGATCTCGGAGGATGGGCTCATCGAGGCTCTATCTTATCCATCCAAGCGCTTTGTGATGGCGCTCCAGTGGCATCCCGAACTAAATTACCATTGCGACGAGAGTTCAAGAGCTATCGTTTTGGCCTTTGTCGAGGCTGCCCGACAATAAATGGGGAGATTTACAACATAATTGAGATTTTTTTTCATACATTTGTGGGTCAATAAAATGGAGGATGATAGTGATGACGAATATCATATTAAATAACAAGGAGCAAAGCGTTGAGGCCAAGAGTTTGCAACAACTCATCGACGAGCTAAAGATCGAGACCAAGGGTGTAGCCATTGGTGTGAATAGTCGTGTTGTGGCACGCTCAGCGTGGGGTGAGACTCCAATTTGTGAGGGTGATAAGATCGTTATCGTCTCGGCGGTATTTGGGGGGTAATCTCCTTTTGGTTTAGGATTAAGTGTATAAATACTTAGATATGAAGAAATTAGTAATTGGAGGCGTAGAGTTTGACTCACGCCTATTCCTTGGAACAGGAAAATTCCCATCTAACGAGTTGATGCGTCGCTCGATCGAGGCGTCGAAGTGCGAGATGGTGACAATGGCGATCAAGAGAATTGATACCAATAATAGTGAGGATGATATGTTGCAACACATCGCAATCGACGGAATCCGTCTGCTCCCCAACACATCGGGAGCGAGAACGGCCGAGGAGGCGATCTTTGCGGCACAGCTCACTCGTGAGGCCTTTAACACCAACTTCTTGAAGTTGGAGATCCACCCCGACCCACGCTATCTTCTGCCCGATCCGATCGAGACCCTGAAGGCTACCGAGGAGCTTGCGAAGATGGGCTTTGTGGTCTTGCCTTACTGCCCTGCCGACCCAGTGGTCTGCAAGAGGTTGGAGGAGGTGGGTGCCGCTGCGGTGATGCCTTTGGGCGCTCCGATCGGAACCAACCGAGGCCTTATGACTAAGGACTTTTTGGAGATCATCATAGATCAGGCTAATGTCCCTGTGGTTGTAGATGCTGGAATCGGAGCTCCGAGCCACGCCGCTGCCGCTATGGAGATGGGTGCCGATGCGGTGTTGGTCAACACTGCTATCGCCGTTGCGGGTGATCCAGTCGCTATGGCCGAGGCGTTCGATATGGCGGTGCGTGCAGGACGTATGGCCTATGAGTCGGGTGTGGCTCGTGAGCACTTTACGGCTCAGGCAACCTCTCCTCTCACCGCCTTTTTGAATGATTAGCGGAGGCGAACATATGTTTAGTGAACAACTAAAGGAGTATTCGTGGGAGCAGACCCACGACCAGATAATGAGCTTCACCGAAGAGGATGTGAAGCGAGTGTTGGCAAAGAGGGGGCGACTCTCGGATGTCGACTTTATGACCTTGATCTCGCCAGCGGCCGCTCCATTCTTGGAGCAGATGGCAGCTCTTAGTCAGCGATATACCTTGGAGCGATTCGGAAAGACGATCTCGCTCTTTGTGCCCTTATACCTCACAAATTCCTGCCTCAATGGCTGTGTCTATTGTGGCTTCCACGCCTCGAACCCGATGAAGAGAACCATCCTCACCGAGGAGGAGATCGAGAATGAGTTTAAGGCGATCAAGAGGTTAGGCCCATTCGACAATCTGTTGATGGTGACGGGCGAGAACCCCCACAAGGCAGGTGTCGACTACTTGAGCCGTGCGCTCGATATCGCCAAGGGATACTTCAGCAACCTCCAGGTCGAGGTGATGCCACTCTCGGCCGAGGAGTACAGAACCCTAACCGACCACGGCCTAAATGGAGTGATCTGTTTTCAGGAGACCTACCATCGTGAGCGATACCCAATCTACCACCCCAAGGGGATGAAGAGCAACTTCGAGTGGAGGGTGAATGGCTTCGATCGAATGGGGCAAGCAGGAGTCCACAAGATCGGAATGGGAGTGTTGATCGGTTTGGAGGATTGGAGGGTCGACACAACGATGATGATGCGTCACCTAAGATATCTTCAGAAGAACTATTGGAGGACCAAATATAGCGTGAACTATCCGAGGATGCGACCATCGGAGAATGGCGGATTCCAACCCAATCAGGTGATCTCGGATCGTGAGTTTGCGCAGTTGATCTTTGCAACTCGAATCTTCGACCACGACGTAGATCTGTCGCTCTCGACACGAGAGCCAGCCGATCTGAGAGATAATTTGGCGCCACTCGGAATCACAACGATGAGTGCCGAGAGCAAGACCGAGCCAGGCGGATATTATAGCTATCCTCAGACTTTGGAGCAGTTCCACGTGAGCGATGAGCGCACAGCTGTTGAGGTTGCCTCGGCATTGAAAAATGTGGGACGTGAGGCAGTTTGGAAGGATTGGGACCGTTCGTTGGATCTTTTTTAATCGTTAAATAGAGGTGTTGACAGAGAGCCAAAAGCAGAGATACACTCGCCAAATCGCCTTGAGCGAAGTGGGAGAGGAGGGGCAACGTCGCCTCTCTCGGAGCTCTGTGCTAATCGTCGGAGTCGGTGGCTTAGGCTCTCCGATTGCGACGTTGTTGGCCGCCTCGGGGGTGGGGAGAATTGGTATTGTCGACTTCGATGTGGTCTCGCTGAGCAACCTCCCTCGTCAGACGCTCTACACAACCGACGAGATTGGCCTCTCGAAGGTGGAGTGCGCAAAGCGAAGGCTCTCGGCAATGAATCCCGATGTGATAATTGAGAGTTACAACGCTCGATTCGATGAGCAGATGGCCGATGAGATATTGGCCCGATATGATATGGTGATTGATGGTTGCGATAATATCGAGACCCGTTATCTGCTCGACCGAGTGGCAAAAAAAGCAGGTAAACCATATATATATGGTGCGATCAACGGCTTCGTAGGCCAAGTCTCCCTCTTTCACTACCAAGGTGCAGGCGGCTACAATGATCTATTCCCCGAGGAGATGGCCATAGCGCCAACCACACCGCCAGCGGTGATGTCGACAACCCCAGCAATAATAGGTGCGATAGAGGCCAACGAGGCGATCAAGATCGCAATCGGCTACCGAGACACCCTCGCCAACAAACTCCTCACGTTCGATAGTCGAGACTATTCGTTTGCGGTTTTGGAGATCTAACAAATTCAAAGATAAATGGGAGAGACTAATAAGTCTAAATTTGCCTAATACACGTCATTGCGGACTTGATCCGCAATCTCCACATAAGGCTTATTATCAATGTGTTATGAGATTGCGGATCAAGTCCGCAATGTCGTGTGTGAATCTATTTTTGAGGGCGATCTAAATCACTTTAATCAAAGCAGCAGCATCAACAGCCTTCTTGCGAAGCGCATCAATGTCGCACCCGAGCGGTGCGTGAGCAAGAACTACCCCCATACGCCTATTCACTCGTGTCGTAGGCTTTCCGAAGAGGCGAACATCAATAGATGAGTCGATGGCCAAAACCTCATCGATACCTGTGAAGTCGGGCTCTCTCTGCGATACCTCCGAGGCCAAGATCACGGCACTCACACCAGCCTTCTCCTGCTTGATTGCAGGGATCGGAAGCGACAACACCGCGCGAAGATGAAGCTCAAACTCGCTAAAGCTCTGAGTGTCGGCAAGTGTCACCATTCCTGTGTCGTGTGGGCGTGGTGAGAGCTCCGAGAAGTAGACTCCATTCTTATCGCTCAAGAAGAACTCGACACCCCAAAGGCCTGCACCTCCGAGGGCTCGTGTCACCTTGTCGGCCATCTCCTGAGCCTCCTTTAGGTGGTCGGGCGAGATTGGTGCTGGCTGATAGCTCTCCCTATAATCGCCACCCTTCTGAACGTGTCCGATTGGGGCGCAGAATAGGGTAGGGGCGTTGTTCTGTGTCACGGTCAAGAGGGTGATCTCGCTATTGAATTGGATGAACTCCTCGACGATAAGCTCCTTTATATCCCCCCTACTTCCCGAGATTCCATACTCCCACGAGTGGGCCAAATCATCCTTCGTTTTGGCCATCGACTGACCCTTGCCCGACGACGACATCAAAGGCTTGATGATGCAGGGGAATCCAATCACATCGGCCGCCGCCGTAAGCTCTTCGAATGTAGTGGCATAGAGATACTTAGCGGTCTTTAATCCCAACTCCTTAGCGGCCAAATCACGGATCGCCTTGCGGTTCATCGTGAAGTTCACAGCCTTCGCACTTGGAGTCACGGTGATCCCTTGCTTCTCGAAATCATAGAGTACCTCGGTGCGGATCGCCTCGATCTCGGGGACGATAAAATCGGGTTTGTGGCGCTCAACAGCATCTTTGAGTGCGTCGCCATCGAGCATACTAAACACCTCGAATGCGTCGGCCACCTGCATCGCAGGAGCACCTGAATAGCTGTCGCAAGCGATCACATATTGACCCTTGCGCTGAGCTGCAATCGTAAACTCTTTTCCCAACTCTCCCGAGCCTAAAAGTAAGATTCTCTTTGCCATAATTCTATCTGTTTTAGTTTGTTTATCTCTTTAATATCCCAAGATTCGCATCATCGAGCGGTACGACTGCTCCTTAGCAAATAGTCGTGTGTAATACTCGTTGCTACCCTTGTCGCGGTCGATGATGATATGTTTCGGCGCAGGGATCAAGCAGTGTTGAATACCGCCAAATCCACCGATCGACTCTTGGTAAGCTCCCGTGTGGAAGAAGCCAATATATTGGGGGTTGTCCTTCTCTAACTTAGGTAGGTAGATGGCGTTCGAGTGCGACTCCGCATTGTAGAAGTCCTCACTGTCACAGGTCAATCCTCCGAGGAATACCCTCTGGTACTCCTTGTCCCAATTGTTGATCGCCAACATAATGTAGCGCTGGTTGACACCCCACGTGTCGGGCAATGTAGTGATGAACGATGAGTCGATCATATACCAAAACTCACGGTCATTCTGCTGCTTCTGGTTGATGATCGAGTAGAGCGTTGCGCCACTCTCGCCCACAGTGAACGATCCGAACTCGGTGAAGATGTTGGGTTCGTCGATGCAGTTCTGCTCGCAGATGTGTTTGATCTGAGCCACAATCTCCTCGGTCAGATACTCGTAGTCGTACTCGAAGTTGAGTGAGTTCTTGAATGGAAAGCCGCCTCCGATGTTGAGTGAATCGAGCTCGGGACAGATCGCCTTCAACTCGCAATAGACGTTGAGGCACTTCGACAGCTCATTCCAATAATAGGCCGTATCTTTGATTCCCGTATTGATGAAGAAGTGGAGCATTTTGAGCTGAAACTTCTTGCTTTTCTGGATCTTCTCCTTATAAAAATCGACAATCTCGTGGTAGCGAATACCCAATCGAGAGGTGTAGAAATCAAACTTTGGGCCCTCCTCCGAGGCGATACGAATACCCACCTTGCAGGGTTTATCTATCGCTGCATCAAGTAGTTCGATCTCGCCCATATTGTCAATCACGGGGATAGTATTCTCGAACCCATCGTTAATGAGCTGTGCGATATTCTCGATATATTGAGGCCTCTTGAATCCGTTGCAGATGATGAATCGGTTCTTGTCGAAGATGCCCCCGTCGTAGAGCGCATTGATGATGTGGATGTCGTAGGCCGACGAAGTCTCCAGGTGGATGTCGTTCTTTAGGGCCTCCTCCATAACAAACGAGAAGTGACTCGACTTTGAGCAGTAACAGTAGTTATACGACCCCTTGTAGTCGACCTTAGCCATCGCCACATTGAACATCCTCTTGGCACGGTTGATCTGTTGCGAGATCTTAGGTAAGTAGGTGATTTTGAGTGGCGTTCCATACTGCTTGATGATATCCATCAGTGGGATATCGTGGAAGTTAAGCTCATTGTCGTTGACAGTGAACTCATCCTGTGGGAAGTCGAATGTTTGGTCAATAAGGTCGATGTACTTGTTCTTCATCTCTTTCTTTCTCTCTCTTTTCTGAAGATCGGGCTCAGCTACATTACGCAAATGAGAGCAATGTAGCTCGATCGGATTATTATAATTATGATGCAAAGAAGCAAATTATTTTCGAGATTACCAACTTATCCCACCACTTTCTTTATATAATAGGTGTAGGTGCTGCTTTACTCCAATTTAAAAGCATAAATTTACAAGCCATTCAAGTGGCGGTTATACTAAAAGATAGCTACTACTATTTTTGTGCGAAATTTTAATAATAAAAATATGGCAAGTATAAAGGTAAAATTCAGACCTTCAATGGTTGAGGGCAAAGAGGGGGCAATCTTCTATCAGATTATCCAAGAGTGTATATACTACCCGAAAAACACCCCACCTAATAATTGAAAAGTATACCACCAGAGATCAACAAACGGAGTAAAAACCTTATCTTGTTTTTGGGCGTAATTTGGTGCCGTTAGATTACCGTATTTTTTTGTAAAAAAACGACTGCGACAAACTATCTTTCAGCGCCACCAAAACGAGATGCAAAAATGATAAAGATGGTGGAAAAACAGAGTGTCTTGCATCGCTATCGGGTAGATGGCGATAGCAAGCGAAAGATCTCACGGGATCTTCACATCAGCCGCAAGACGGTTGACAAGGTAAT
>JBCQTJ010000033.1:0-14905 GCA_047178625.1 Rikenellaceae bacterium | reverse complement strand
GGTACCAGGATTCGAACCTGGGACCCTCTGCTCCCAAAGCAGATACGCTAACCGGACTGCGCTACACCCCGTTGTGTTTTAACGAGTGCAAATATAAGGGGTTTTTATTTACTGTGCAAATTATTCGGCAATTATTTTTGAAAAATGTGCCAAATAAGTTGTTTTAGGGCGGTTTTTACTCAAAAATATGCCTGAAGTCCTCGTTTGCCTTCGCAAGGTAGACATTGATCCCAAACTCACGAGCCGCCTCCGCATTCTGCACTCCATCCTCAATGAATAGAATCTGAGAGGGATCATCGCCAATTGACTCGACCATTCTCTCGTAGATCTCTCGCTTGGGCTTCATCACCCCCATCTCGAACGAGAGGAACATATGGTCGAAGTAGTCGGTGTGGCTCAGCCCATCGACCGCCATCATCCCCCTTATGCGATCAATCATTACGGGGTTGATGTTCGAGAGTGCGTAGATCTTGAAGCCTCGCTTGCGAAGTTGGCCGATGAGTCGCATCTTATACTCGGGGATCCCGACGAGCAGCGAGCAGTAGGCATCCGAAATCTGCTCATCGCTAAGGTCGGGGAGGTTGCCCACCTCTCGGATCTTATCGTAAAACTCCTCGCACGTGATCTCGCCTCTCTCCAACTCGCCAAAGAAGGCGGCAGGGTGGTAGCAACTCACCAAATTCTCGGCCCCCTCGAAGCCCAAGGCTCGAAACGACTCTATGCAACGGTCGAAGTCCAAATCTACGAGGACTCCGCCAATGTCGAAAACGACACTTTTTACTCCTTTTAGCATTACCATATAGATATAGGGTAACTAATATCAATATCAACAATCTCATTGCCCTCCATCACGGGGGTGTAAGTAGGGTTGACAAAACCGTTGTAGGGCTCGATTCCGAGGGCGCTGTAACGCTCCAATATCTCGGCGTGGCGCTCTCGGTCGATCTTGACACCATACCTCTCTACGATCTGCTTTGCCGCCTCGAAGTCGCCCTCGCTCTTGATTCGCTGAATCTCGTATAGCAACTCGCCAAACATCCCTCTCAACGCCTCGCAATCCTTGACCTCGATATAACTCTTGCCCTCGACCTTGATTAGCTCCGCAACCCCTGCGCCTCGCTCCAAGATCCACTCCGAGATGATTTTGCGGTTGCGCATATGGGTCTGCTCGACATCATCGCCCAACTCGATCCTTGCCAACTGGGTCAACGCTCCATTGGTGAGATACTTCGTATATTGCGCCTCGGCAGCATCTGTCGAGGGTAAAAGTCCCAACTCCACCAACTTAGGGTCGGCAACATAGTAGAGACCAAATAGATCGGCCCTACACTCCTCGATTACCGAGTGGTAGCTCCCCAAAGCACCCTGAGATACCCCCTCGGCCAACTGGCCCGATCCGTGGCCCAAACACTCGTGGAGGTCGGTGTGAAGCGAATCTGAGATCTCACCATACTTGGCGATCAGCTCCTGAATCTTAGCCCCGAGGAAGAACTCCTCCGAGAATCCGCTCCCCTTAGCCGCCTCGGCATAGGCGTGGGTTATGTTGTCGATGGTGACAGACTTCGAGCCATAGTCACGACGAATCCACTCCGCATTCGGAAGGTTGATTCCGATGGGTGTCGAGGGGTAGCAATCGCCACCCAACATCGCAACGGTGATAACCTTGGCCGATACCCCCTTGACCTCCGCCTTGCGGTATGCAGGATTGATTGGTGAGTGGTCCTCGAACCACTGTGCATTCTCGGCGATGATCTCGGTACGTCGGCTCGCCTCCTCGTTGCGGAAGTTAACAAGCCCCTCCCAAGCCCCTTTGCGCCCCAATGGATCGCCATAGACCTCGATGAAGCCATTCACAAAGTCGACGTTCGAGTTGTTGTCGCTCACCCACGCAATGTTAAACTCGTCGAAGGTCTGGAGATCTCCCGTGCGGTAGAACTCAATCAAGAGCCTCAACTGCTCCTTTTGCGCCTCGTTAGCCACCCCCATCGCTCTCTCCAACCAATAGATGATCTGCTCGATGTTATCGGAGTACATTCCGCCCAACTTATAGCGTCGCTCGAAGATATTCCCTGCCTCGTCTTTGGCAAGCTGCGAGTTCAGTCCGTGCGAGATCTGAGAGTCACTCATCGCCTCGATCTGCTCATAATAGTGCTCCGCCTCCTCTTGACTCACCCCATCGTAGTAGTTGCAGGCCGACTCCTTCACAATGTCGACACCTGTCTGGTGGGTGATCCTATATTTATATACCTCGGGGTCGAAGATAATCTCGTGGAGTCGCTTTGCGATCTGATCCGCCTCGATGTGGGGGTAGTATGCCCTCAGAATACGGAGGAACTCCGCAGGGGTAAATTCGGGGGCGAACTTCACGCCCGAATAGTGGTGGTGGATTCCATTCGAGAACCACACTCGCTTTGCGTAGCGCTCGAAGGCCTCCCACCTTGGCTCATCTCTGTCACCCTCGTAGCCCTCGACTATCGAGTGGAATATATCTCGGATCTCGATGTTGTATTTGAAGTTCTGATCGTAGATGATATCCTGCCCAGCCACCGAAGCTTGCGCCAAATAGTAGATCAAAATCTTCTCATCGAGGGGTAGTGATTCGAATCCTGGTACCTCGTATCGAAGTATGCGTACATCGTCGAAGCGATCCAAAATCCACGGTTTTTCCTCTTTCTTGTTATTCATAGTCTCAACTCTTTTTTTATCGTTATCACCCTCATTTGTCACTGATAGAGTAGTAATTATTATGCCAAAAGCTACTGCCGAAGTGGCGAGAAGTGTACGTTTCCTCATTTTGTTAGTGTTTTTATGTGTCGACAAAGATAGTAATTTTTTTTCATTAAAAATTTACTACCTTTGCAAGAAAAAAACCAAATGACCACAAACCTAAACCCTAACAACTCACGCATCGACGTAGCCGACGTATTGCGTGGCCTCTCAGTGGTGGCAATCTTGTTGCTCCACTCGATCGAACACTTCAACTTCTACTCATTCCCCGACACCTCGGAGCAGTGCGCCTTCCTCAACTTTATGGATAAAGCGGTGTGGGATGGTATGTTCTTCGCCTTTGGGGGCAAGGCCTACGCTATCTTTGCTATGCTGTTTGGCTTTAGCTTCTATATCCAAGATCGAAATCAGACGCAGCGTGGGCGAGACTTTAGGCTCCGTTTCTGTTGGAGGTTGATCCTGCTGCTTGTGATCGGAAATATCAACGCCATCTTCTTCACAGCCGAGGTGTTGGTGCTCTTTGCGCTGGTGGGCTTTGTCTTGCCACTCACTTGTAGGTTAAGCGACAAGACTCTCTTGGTGATCGCCGCTGTCTGCCTTGTGCAGCCTGTGGCCCTCTACTATACGATCCACGCCTCGTTAGACCCCGAGTTTGTCACCCCTGCTATCGCTACACGAAGCTATTGGGCCGCTTGTCGCGAGATGCAGAGTGGGGGAACATTCCTCGAGATGGCGAGGGTGAACCTTGTCGAGGGGCAGATCGCCAGCTTGGCGTGGGCTTGGGATAATGGTCGCTTCTTCCAGACTGCCGCCCTATTTATTATAGGTATGCTCGTCGGCCGAAGATCTCTGTTCGAGGAGCAGAACTTGAAGGTGTGGTATTGGGTCGGAGGTGTAGCTCTGCTCTGTTTCTTCCCCCTGTCGGGCCTCACCGATATGTTGCCAAAGTATATCGAGAGCAAATCAATCCTCGTCCCTCTGAAGTTGATTTTGAGCTCTCTTTCGAAGTTTAGCTTTATGCTCCTGCTTGTCTCAGCGGTGTTGATTCTCTACTATAAGACAGCGGCACAAAAGAGGATGCGAGGGATCATTTCGTATGGTAAGATGAGCCTCACGAACTATATCTCGCAGAGTTTTGTCGGAGCGGTGATCTTCTATAATTGGGGCTTTGGGCTCCACGACAACCTCACCATCACGATGAGTATTTTGGTTGGTGTGGTGTTGGTTATCGTCCAGATTTGGGCGTGTAATTGGTGGATGCGTAGCCATAAGCAGGGTCCGTTGGAGTATCTTTGGAAGCGAGCAACGTGGTTGTAGACAGAGTATAATTTACATTTTGCAGAGGTTTCAATAGAGCTAAGTTTCAAGTTTTATCGCAATATATAGCTAAAAAGGTAATATTTTTTCACAAAACTTTTACATTCTCATATATTGTTTCTAACTTTGCCGAGTCTGTTTAATAGACACATTTATAAAATCAGAATCGAGAGATATAGATGAAGATATTTGATAATGTGGCGGAGCTTCAGCGAGAGTTGGATCTGTGTCGAAAATCCAAGAGAGTTGGTTTCGTGCCAACGATGGGGGCGCTCCACGAGGGGCACCTTACACTTGTGAGGCGAGCTCGTGAGACGTGTGACATAGTGGTGGTTTCGATCTTTGTGAACCCCACTCAGTTCAACGACAAGAACGATCTATCGAGGTATCCACGCAACGAGGCGAAGGATTGTGCGATGATCGAGCGTGAGGGTGTTGACTTTGCGTTTGTCCCCACTGTCGAGGCTATATACCCCGAGGTAGATAACCGAGTGTTCACATTCGGCTCTATCGAGGCGACGATGGAGGGTGCTTCACGCCCAGGTCACTTCAACGGAGTGGCGCAGGTGGTGAGCCGATTGTTCGACATCGTGAAGCCCGAGGTGAGCTTCTTTGGTCAGAAGGATTTCCAGCAGGTGGCTGTTGTCAAGTCGATGGTCGCTCAGCTATCGCTCGACGTCGAGATCGAGGTGGTGCCAACGGTTCGTGAGCGTGATGGCTTGGCTCTCTCGTCGAGGAATATGCTCTTGTGTCGTGAGTGTCGTGATGTCGCTCCGTCGATCTATATTGCGCTTAGAAGGGCGCAGGAGGTGGCTGGATTCCTCACGCCCGAGATGGTGAGTGAGCAGGTGAAAAAAGATGTCGAGGCGAATGGCCTCTTGAAGGTGATATATTTCGAGGCGGTGAATGCCGAGACAATGACAAAGGTTGTGAGTTGGGATGAGTGTGAGCAGATACAGGGATGTATTGCGGTTCAGGCGGGTGCGGTTCGTTTGATTGATAACATAAAGTTGAAATAGAAAAGTTCAATATGAAGATGATGATAGAGGTTCTAAAATCTAAGATCCATCGTGTGAGCGTCACACAAGCAAATCTCAACTACGTCGGTAGCATAACTATCGACGAGGATCTGTTGGATGCTGCGAACCTAATAGCTGGTGAGAAGGTTGCTATCGTAAATAATAATAATGGTGAGCGTTTCGAGACCTACATCATCAAGGGTGAGCGTGGCTCGGGCTGCGTCTGTCTGAATGGTGCGGCGGCTCGTAGGGCTCAGATCGGAGATGTGATTATCATCATCTCCTATGCCCAGATGGAGTTCGAGGATGCCAAGAACTTCACCCCTTGGATTGTCTTTCCCGACACCGAGACAAATAAGATCATTAAATAATGGATGTTGCGCTATATAGTTGCGCTCTACTCCTCGCCTCATTGGGGTTGTTGGGCTCTGTTGTACCCGTGATTCCTGGGCCAGCGTTGAGCTTTGTAGCTCTGCTGATAGCATTTTTAAGCTCCACACCACCAGTCTCGACTGCGTGGTTGGGGCTTTATCTTTTGCTCTCTATTGTGGTTAGTGTAATGGATATGTTCCTCCCTGCTATGATGACTAAGTGGATGGGTGGCTCGAAGTCGGGAATGTGGGGAGCCAATATCGGATTGGTCGTTGGCTTTATCGCCTTCCCACCTTTCGGTGTCATTTGGGGCCCTTTGTTTGGTGCTATTATGGGGGAGCTGAGCCGTGATCGTGAGGATCCATCTAAGGCCCTGAAGGTTGGTCTTGGCGCATTTTTGGCCTTCTTTGTCGGCAGCGGAATCAAGTTCTGCCTCTCGTTGTGGATCTTGTGGATATTGGTAGCCGAGTTCTTTCCAGCGGTCTGGAGCGCCCTGCATCACCTGTTGGATATGCTCTCTTTCTAAGGAGATTAGAGCGAGAAGCGAACGCCGAAGTTTAGCCCAAAAGTGATGGGGTAGTCATTGCGAATCGAGCGAGATCTGGTCTCGGTAAAGATATACGAAAAATCGGGCTCGCAATAGAGCGCAACAAAATCATTGAGACGATACTCCGCACCAACAACGCCCAAGAGCGAGTAGTGCCAAGGCTTCTCGTCGAGGCTCCGATCTCCAACTTTAGCCGACAAAAGTCGCTCAACACGCCCACCCATACCAACATAAAGTGAGAGGTGGTTGCTGCTATAAAGGCTCACATCGAGGCGCACAGGGATGGCCAAAAAGTGAAGTCGCTGCACCATATCCTCACCATCAATCTCAAGGTCTGAGTTAAAACAAGAGTACTCCAACCCACTCGCCACACGAACCCTATTCGAGAGCGAGTGACTCGCACCAACGGCAAAGCTAATGGGCAATCGATGGTTGATCTCAGCACTTCGGTAAGATGAGTCGAAGCTATCCCCGATCGACATAGTCTCGGCCAAAAGGGCATTAGTCGCCACCCGAGGTGTAGCCATAGCGATGGTATTAGACTCCATCACGCCACCACCAACATTGAATGAGAGCGATGTAGAACGATGCCGAGGAGCAACAACGACAACATTCGTGTTAACCCCAATCTCATTTGAAGCAGCCTCTGAAAAAGCCCCAGAAGTCCCAGATGACCCAGAAGTCTCAGAAGATGACTCAGAAGTCTCAGAAGAAGCCTCTGCGAAAAGCCCCCCAAATATTTGGATTGAAGGTGATGAAGGAGATAAAAAACCCAATTCATCATCATACTCAAACTCACCCCCCAACATCACCTTCTGATCCAAAATATCACCACTCGTAGTCACCTCAGCCGCAGCAATAACCTCGCCACCCTCAGCCACAAAAACAGGTTCAGACTCAAAAGAGCCCCCATCAAAAGGAGGCCAACTAAAGAGAATAACCCCAGCAGCAGCTGCCGCCGCCACACCATAATATAGCGGCCAACGTCGAACCTCAGTAGCTCCGCTCTCCGTCATCTCGATCCTCTGCCACAACCCATCGGGTGTAGGCATCTCATCTCCACGAAGGCGATCAGCCACGATCTCGCTCCAATCTCTACTATCGAAATCCTCTCTTCTCATCACAATATTGCCTTTATCTTACTCGCCAACAACCTCTTAGCCCTAAGCAGCTGTGACGACGAACTCTTCTCCTTAATTCCCAACTCCTTGGCGATCTCACGATGCGAATAGCCTTCAACACAAAAGAGGTTGAAGATGGTTCGATATCCATCGGGAAGCTCCCCGATGAGTCGCATCAATATCTCTTGTGGGATCTGCTCTACCTCCGAAATCGTTGGCTCCTCCTCGGCCTCCACACCCTCCAAATCGGCTATCTCTCCCATCCGCTTTTGTGCTCTCAGCCACTCCAACGATGTGTTGATAGTGATCCTCACCATCCACGCCTTGAGCGACCCTTCGCCTCGATACGAGAAACCCTCGAAGGAGCGAAAAACCTTGATGAATGAGTCGTGAACCATATCTTCGGCCACATCTCGTCGCCCCACATAACGCATCGCAACAGAGTACAGAGCCCCAGCGTAGGTGTCGTAGAGAAGCCTCTTAGCCTCGCTACCACCTCGCTTCACATCTTCTATCAATCTCTCTTCACGTGTCGGCATCCGCTGAGTTCTATTTGGGTCTACATCTATATAATGGTGAAGTCTAAAATATACTGCATCGTAATTTTTTTATTTTTTTCCTATGCAGTATATCTATTTTTACTACCTTTACACTGTAGATTCAGGTTTAATAACTAAATTAACAAAAACAAAACCAAGTAACTATGAAAAAATTCCTTTTGCCATCTGCGCTACTTGCCGCATCACTGGTAACATCGTGTGACAAATTCGACGCTAATGATACCTACATCACGCTTCGCACCTATGCCGTGGCTGTAGCTGACAAGAATCAAGATAGCGGTATCTCGTTTGTGGCCGACACCGACGAATCATTCTTCATCACCGAGAACCTCTCGAAAACTGACATCTCTGAGATCCCTGTGGGCGAGCGTCTAATCACAGGTGTGCGCCTCTCGAACAGCCAGATTGATGGCTACGACTTCCAAGCGGTCCTATATGAGACATTCGAGGTGTTGGTCGGAACAACAGCAACCATCACCACCGAGGCGGAGCACGACGCCCTTGCGGATGACACCCTCGCATCGCTTTATAGCAGCATCGACCTCTCGTTGGGCTACCTCAACATCCTTGCGACCTACAACACCGACAACGAGGAGGGCGTAGAGTTCTTCCTTGTCGATAATCAGTATGATGTCTCGGATAGCGCTGAGCCAACATATCTCGACCTCGAGCTTCGCTACAACGCAGCGACAGACTCTGTAACTTCGGGCGATGATTTGGGCGACGACGTCAAGATGTATGAGGATTACGTGAGCTTCGATATGCGCCCATTCCTAAGCCGTATGGAGGGTATGGTTGGCGTTCGTCTCAGCATCAAGACCGAGAAGAGTGGTAACATCTATGTCAAGGTGTTGGCTAACAATCTCTATGACGAGGACGATCTTTAGTCGATCCTATCATTAAAAAAGATGCAGTGTATTCCTAAAGAGTAAGGAGTACACTGCATTTTTTTATCTACCTTAATTTCCGCTAATACAACTCCTTCTCGTTAGGGAAATCACCACTCTTAACATCCTCGATATAGCTCTCGATCGCCTCGGTCATAACATCGTGGAGGTCGGCATAGCGGCGCAAGAACCTCGGAGAGAAGCCCTTGTTGATGCCCAACATATCGTGAATCACCAACACCTGACCATCTACACCATTGCCAGCCCCGATTCCGATGATTGGGGTCTTGACACTCTGAGTCACCTCTGAGGCCAATTTGGCAGGGATCTTCTCCAACACAATGGCGAAACAGCCTGCATCCGAGAGTAGCTTAGCATCGTCGATGAGCTTCTGAGCCTCGGCCTCCTCCTTGGCACGCACAGCATAGGTGCCAAATTTATTGATCGACTGAGGTGTCAATCCCAAGTGCCCCATAACAGGTATTCCAGCCGAGATGATGCGGTTCACCGACTCGATGATCTCCTCGCCACCCTCCATCTTTACAGCGTCTGCCTCGGTCTCCTTCATAATCCTGATGGCCGATTCGAGGGCCACCTTCGAGTTGCCCTGATAGGTTCCAAAGGGGAGATCGACCACCACCAAGGCTCTATTTACGGCCCTCACAACCGAGCGGCCGTGATAGATCATCATATCGAGTGTGATGGGAAGAGTAGTGTTGTAGCCCGCCATTACGTTGGCTGCCGAGTCACCCACCAATATCACGTCGATACCCGCTGCATCGACAATCGAGGCCATCGAGAAGTCATAGGAGGTGAGCATCGAGATCTTCTCACCCCTCTGCTTCATCTCTGTTAGGCGGTATGTTGTTACTGCCCTTACGTTGCTTTCTGTTGACATAATTTTTCTATTTTTTTAATTTCGCCGCCTTGCAACGATCTTATAATTTTAATTGGCTATATGCGCTCCACAACACCACGCCCCCTGCCACCGAGACATTAATCGAGTGTTTAGTGCCGCTCTGAGGAATCTCGATCGAGCCATCGCAAATATCGACCACCTCTTGATCCACCCCCATAACCTCGTTGCCGAAGATCAGCGCATATTTTTTGTCGGCCTCATACCTCATCTCGTGAAGCATCGTCGCCCCCTCGACCTGCTCGATCGCAAGGGTTATGTAGCCCTCTGCTTTGAGTCTCTCGACATACTCCGATGTTTGAGGGTGATAGCTCCACTCGACGCTCATCTCGGCCCCCAATGCACTCTTGTGGATGTCACGTGAGGGTGGGGTAGCGGTGATTCCGCATAGCCCAATGTGGGAGATGGAGAATGCATCGGAGGTTCTGAAGAAAGCCCCGATGTTCTGTGCCGAGCGGATGTTGTCGAGCACCACCACCACGGGGATCTTCGCCTGCTCGGCATACTCCTCGATTGATACTCGGTTTAGCTCCTGATTTGTTACTTTTCGCATTAATATTTACTCTCGCTTAATCTTGTTTGGCAAAATTATAAAATTTAAAAAAAAAATAGTTACTTTTGTTGGAATATTAATCACAAATATGAGAAATATCACCCGAATAATGGCCTGCGTGGCTCTATTATCAGCCTCTCTATCAAACTCTTCGGCTTGGGCCCGAGAGCTGAGCTTCGATGTTGATATGCAGAGCTACTTCGATAACCGTGAGTTTAGCAACATCAAGTCGGTGAAGTTTCGTTCGGGTACCGACTTCGGAGTGCGTCTCGATCCAAAGGTCATCTATAACTTCGATGAGGTGAACACAATCCACTTCGGAGCCGAGATCTATGAGTCGTTCGGAGGCGAGAGTACAACTTTTTTCGATAGTGTCGCCCCGATCTTGTACTACGGATTTGACAATGAGAAGTGGTCCGCCACGATGGGAATCTTCGAGCGAAGTAGGATGGCGATCGACGACTATTCGGGGGCCTTCTTCTCGGATGATTACCTCTTCTTCGACAACCGCATCACAGGTATGATGGGGCGCTACACGAGCGGCGATTCATATGTCGAGCTGGTGTGTGATTGGGAGAGCCAACCATCGGAGACCACAAGAGAGAGGTTCCGCCTGCTCTCCTCGGCCAGACGTCGTTGGTCGAATCTCTACATCGGCTACAACCTCTCGGTGACACACTTTGCTGGGCAGAAGTTGGCAGGGTTTGGAAATGTGGTCGATAATGTGTTGCTTAATCCTATGGTGGGTGTGAGATTCAATATTGCAGAGGTCGAGATGGATGGCCGAGTGTCATACCTCCAGAGTCTGCAACGAGACAGGAGCTACGAGAATGAGTGGCTCTCACCCTCGATGGGAGAGGTCGCCTTGGAGGCTAAATATCGTGGATTCTCGATCGACGAGGCCCTCTATTTTGGCGATGATCTGATGCCGCTCTATGATGGGCACACGTTGGATGATGGGCAGGAGATGGAGTATGGTTCTCTGCTCTATACGGGCGATCCGCTCTTTCGCAGCAGCGGATATTATAACCGAGCAGCCCTCTGCTACGAGCGCACATTCTTCGACGAGAAGGTGGGGGTGAAGGTGGAGTTCGTGACCCACCTCAACGAGGAGGGATTCTCGACTCAGCAGATGGTGAGGTTGAATGTTAAGATTGGTGGTTCACTCTATAGGTGGGGACAAAAATAAGAGGCGACAAAAAATAGTAAATATTATAGAACAATATATAAGGTAAGTGATATGGCAATAGAGACAACAGAGACTTCGAAGGAGAGGTCGCTAAATTTTTTGGAGGAGATTATCGAGGCGTCGATAGAGAGTGGTGAGAAGCGAGTGCAGACACGATTCCCACCCGAGCCTAATGGATATCTACATATTGGTCACGCAAAGAGTATCTGCATCAACTTCGGTCTTGCGAAGCGTTATGGAGGTCTTTGTAACTTGCGATTCGACGATACGAACCCCACAAAGGAGGATGTCGAGTATGTAGATGCAATCAAGGAGGATATCAAGTGGTTGGGCTTCGAGTGGGCCGAGGAGCGTTATGCATCGGACTACTTCGACCAACTATATGATTGGGCCGTAGAGCTGATCCGCAAGGGGATGGCCTATGTCGACGACCAGACTCAGGAGCAGATCCGTGAGGGGCGTGGAACAGTCTCTGTGCCAGGCACACACTCTCCATTCCGTGATCGTTCGGTCGAGGAGAACTTGGAGCTTTTCGAGGGGATGAAGGCAGGTAAGTATGCCGATGGCGAGAGGGTGTTGCGTGCCAAGTTAGATATGGCGCACCCAAATATGTTGATGCGTGATCCGATTATGTATCGAATCTTGCACACCGACCACCACCGCACAGGCGATAAGTGGTGCATCTATCCGATGTATGACTATGCACACGGACAGAGCGACTCGATCGAGAAGATCACACACTCGATCTGCACCTTGGAGTTCGACGTTCACCGTCCGCTCTACGATTGGTTCATCGAGGCGTTGGAGATCTATCCATCACACCAGTATGAGTTCGCACGCCTCAACCTCACCTACACAATGATGTCGAAGCGACGTCTGCTGAAGTTGGTCTCGGATGGCGCTGTGATGGGTTGGGACGATCCTCGAATGCCAACTATCTGCGGCTTGCGTCGTCGTGGTTATACACCAGCATCGGTGCGTGCATTTGCCGAGATGGTGGGTGTGGCGAAGCGTGACAACACCATCGACTTAGGCAAGATGGAGTATTGCGTGAGGGAGGACCTCAACAAGGTTGCCGAGCGACGTATGGCGGTCCTCGATCCATTGAAGGTGACAGTGACAAACTATGACGAGGCTCGCACCCAGATGTTTAGTGCGGTGAATAACCCCGAGTGTGCCGAGGCAGGATCTCGTGAGGTGCCATTCTCTCGCGCGTTGTGGATCGAGCGTAGCGACTTTATGGAGAACCCTCCGAAGAAGTTCTATCGCCTCTCGATCGGTGGCGAGGTGCGTTTGCGCTACTCATACCTCTTGAAGTGCGACGATGTTGTGCGTGACGACAAGGGCGAGGTTATCGAGCTGTTGTGTTCGATCGACCCGATGTCGGGCGAAGGCTCATCGAGCGATGGACGTAAGACCAAGGGAGTTATCCACTGGGTGTCGGCCGCTCACGCTGTCGAGGCAACGGTGCGCCTATTCAACCCACTGTTTGTGACAGAGGATCCAGATGATTGCGCCGAGGGCGAGACTTGGGAGAGCAACCTCCGCGAGGATTCGTTGGTCCAGATCAAGGGCTATTTGGAGCCAGCGTTGGCCACAGCCCCAATTGGCCTAAGCTATCAGTTCGAGAGGGTGGGCTACTTCTGTGCCGACAAGGAGTCAACCACCGAGAATTTGATCTTCAACCGCACAGTGACATTGAAGGACTCGTGGGCTAAGAGTGTCGCTAAAGAAAAGTAATTATTTCTCAGTGTTTTGGCTATCTATAATAATAACTAATACCGATTAGTTATTATTATAGATAGCCCTTTTTATACCTAAAAATAGGGATTGTAATATTATCGCCGATATTGTATCTTTGTAAAGTTTTATCATTGAGGAGATACTTTATAAATTAAGAAATTATGAGAATTGAAAAAATTGTAGCTCGTGAGATCATCGACTCACGTGGAAATCCTACCGTAGAGGTAGATGTAACTCTTGAGTCAGGCGTAATGGGCCGTGCATCTGTTCCATCAGGAGCATCAACAGGAGAGAATGAGGCGTTGGAGCTTCGTGATGGAGACAAGTCTCGTTACCTTGGAAAGGGTACTTTGAAGGCTGTCGAAAATGTAAACACTAAGATCGCTCCTGCTTTGGAGGGTGTGTCTGTATTAGAGCAGCGTGCTATCGACCACACAATGTTGGCGTTGGATGGCACTAAGACTAAGTCTAACTTGGGTGCTAACGCTATCCTTGGAGTATCATTGGCTGTTGCTAAGGCTGCTGCTGCATACCTTGATATGCCACTTTACCGTTATATCGGCGGTGTAAACACTTTCACTCTTCCTGTTCCTATGATGAACATCATCAATGGTGGTTCACACTCTGATGCCCCTATCGCATTCCAAGAGTTTATGATCCGCCCTGTGGGTGCTCCATCATTCCGTGAGGGATTGCGTATGGGTGCCGAGGTATTCCACTCTTTGAAAAAGGTGCTTCACGATCGTGGTCTCTCGACTGCCGTTGGTGACGAGGGAGGTTTTGCTCCTACTTTGGCTGGTACTGAGGATGCTTTGGAGTCTATCATGAAGGCTATCGAGATGGCTGGTTACAAGCCAGGTGTAGATGTAATGATCGGTCTTGACTGCGCATCTTCTGAGTTCTACTCAGATGGCGTCTACGACTACTCTAAGTTCGAGGGTGAGACAGGTAAGAAGCGTACATCGGATGAGCAAGTTGACTATATGGAGGAGCTTATCACAAAGTACCCAATCGACTCTATCGAGGACGGTATGGACGAGGGCGACTGGGAAGGCTGGAAGAAGCTTACAGAGCGTATCGGTGACAAGTGCCAATTGGTGGGTGATGATTTGTTTGTTACTAACGTTGAGTACCTTAAGAAGGGTATCGAGATGGGGTGCGCAAACTCAATCCTTATCAAGGTTAACCAAATCGGTTCGTTGTCTGAGACTTTGGACGCTATCGAGATGGCTCACCGTGCAGGCTACACGTCGGTTACATCACACCGTTCGGGCGAGACAGAGGATGCTACAATCGCCGACATCGCAGTTGCTACAAACTCTGGACAGATCAAAACTGGTTCGTTGAGCCGTTCAGATCGTATGGCTAAGTACAACCAGTTGCTCCGTATCGAGGAGGAGTTGGGCGAGCGTGCAGTTTATGGATATAAGAAGGTGAAGTAATCCTAACTTGTATTAAATATCACTAAGTGAGGTTTTTAATAGCTAAATGTTATTAAAAACCTCACTTGTTTTTACCCAAAATATGGTATTGATTTTACACTATATATATAGTACATTTGTAATGTGAATAAATCATAAGAAGAGAATGTTGTTTCGCTTCAAGATTGGGGATTGACTACCGTCGTGAGACTGGAGGATCAATCCTTTTTTTATTACCTAAAGGAGGCTGCCTATTTAGGTCTCTCATCTTTACTGATAACAGACTGTATATCAATAGCTATTTTGGAGTAAAACACTAAACCCACTGTGTAAGCCTACACGAAACTGGTTTATATTTGTTTTATTTCGATGGCAAAGGTATACAGTCTGTTTGTATTTTCCAAGGCTTTTTCGTAACTACTTACGCCCCCACTAATTCTGTTATAAGTCACATCACAACGTCACAAATAATGAGATTATAATGGTCGAATTAGTTGCATAAATCGTTGTAATTTAGTATCTTTACGTTCAGA
>JBCQTJ010000032.1:0-16314 GCA_047178625.1 Rikenellaceae bacterium | reverse complement strand
TACAACCCTTTACGAAGCCGATAAAGAGAGGGATCGAGGAGCAGGAGCAGAAGGGTGTGATCGCCCCAAAAACAGAGGCAAGCAAATATTGCAGCCCATACATCTCGTGGGTTGTCAGGTAGTTGCGCAACTTCTCGATCGGGAGATAGACGTTTACAACCCCCATCAGCGAGCTGATCAAAAAGAGCAACAGCAGGATCTTGATCGTGTCATAGAAGAAGAAGTTTACCGCCGCCCCTAAGTGCGAGATCTGCTCTAAGCCAAATATATCGTAGACTAACCAGTCTGCAAAACTTTGTATCATTTGGTTAACAACTCCGCAACCTCGCTCTTCGAGAGCTTCTTGCCCGATGATACCACCTTGCCATCGACAACAATTGCTGGGGTGCGCATCACATTATAGCTCATAATCTCCATAATGTCCTCCACCTTCTCGACCGTTGCGTCGAGCTTCATCTCTGCCACTACACAGTGTACCGTTGCCTCCAATGCCTTGCATCCTGCGCAACCTGTTCCTAATACTTTGATCTCCATCTCTATTTTTATCTCTCTCTTTTAATACTCCAATTCGAGGCCAAACTCCGCCAACTTAGCGGCTGTAACCTCTTTGTAGCTCTCCAACACGGCATCTACACTCTTTCCGAAGAAAATTTTGTTGCCCGACTCCTTCGAGATCTTCTCCACATCCTCTTGTAGCTTCACGGCCACCGTCATAACCTCCAACGGCGACTCAGCAGCCATTGTCTTTTCGGTGGCCTCGACCACCAACTTCGAGATCTCTTCTATCGCTGCGTCACCACACGCAATCATCATAGAGGCACATAGTGCGACTAATGGTAGTAGGAATTTTTTCATAATTAATTTTTAAGGATCAACTTCTTATGCAAAAGTATTGATTTGTTTTATATTTTACAAATTATCTGTTACCCTCTTTGTAGATTTGGAAATCAATATTTATTTACCTAATTTTGGCACATATAATTTTTAAAAATATAACATAAGGAACTAAATGAAGTATTGGGCGTTAATTCTCCTCATTGCCATCACATTCAATGCAGCGGCGAATGGTAGCGAGAGTGTGGCAGGAGAGAGCTGTGAGAGGGTGGATTTTACGAAGAGTAAAACCTACGAGATACTTCATACGGGCGTACCACTCATCGTGGCTGGCTTTGCCCTCAAACCTGCGTGCAAGGAGTTTCAATATATTAGGAAGAGTAACTTTGACGATACCCGTTTCTACGCCGACGACTATATCCAATACTCACCTGCGGCCCTTATGATCGCCCTCAAGGCGGTGGGCATAGAGAGTCGTAGCTCGTGGGGCAGGATGTTAACCTCGAGCGCAATGTCGGTCGCTGTTGGGTCGATGATGTTGAATAGCGTGAAGCGAACGGCAAACGTCCACCGCCCCGATAGCGGATCAAATACCTCGATGCCCTCGGGCCACACCGCCACAGCCTTTATGGTGGCGACAATGCTCCACAAGGAGTATGGGGCGAGGAGCCCTTGGTATAGCATCGCTGGATATAGCATTGCGGCGGCAACGGGGGCGATGCGTGTGGTGAACAACAAACACTGGGTGAGCGATGTGATGGTGGGGGCTGGAATAGGTATCATTGGCACGGAGTTAGGCTACTTCCTCACAGATCTGATCTTCAAGGATAAGGGGATAAATAAGGAGTTCGAAGAAGAGTTCTGTCCGACGTGGTATAACATCTCGTCGAAATCATCGTTGGGCTTCTACCTCGGTGTCACGACCCCACTCAACCAACTCTCGTCGACAGCAGAGGTGAACACTGGTAGCAGGATTGGCCTCGACTACTCGAATATGTTGTTCGGCAACTTCGGCCTCGGGGCCGACCTCTCGTTGAACACCTTCTCGATCGATTTGGAGGGCGAGATGCAGGAGCAATATCTCGAAATAATCTCGACAAACATAGGCGGATACTACGCCCAACCGATCTCGAGACGTTGGCGTGTCGGGGCGAAGGCTCTCGTGGGAATGGATTACTATAAGGAGTGTGGGATGGAGGATGAGCTAAACATCAGCGATGGGGGTCATTTCGCCTTTGGGACTGGGCTCTCGATGGAGTATCTCACCAATAGGCACTGGTCTGTAAAGGCCTTCTGTGACTACAATGCCGCACTGCTTCACGACCTTCCGAAGGCCTCTCTACACCAAACGGCGATCTTTGGAGTTAGAGGAAATATAATTTTTTAATGTGAGTTCGAAAATAGAAAAAACTCGTTTTTATTTATTGCTTATCTCAATTTTTGTGAGTTTTTCCTATTTCCAAACTCACATTAAGGGCTTTAAAAAGCCCTCTTTCATATCTTACCCCACCCCTAAATCACCTCCCTCAGGGAGGTGACTTGGTCGCTATCGCTCCTCAGCGGCCGAGTTCGAAAATTATTTCGAACTAACGTTATTTTAAATAAAATATCATATATTTGCAGACAAATTAAGAATATTTATTATGCAATACTTCAACGAGCTGCTTAGCATCCTCAACGCAATGTCGCCATACCTACTGTTAGGTTTCCTATTTGCAGGGCTTCTCCACGTCTTTCTCCCCAGAACAACATACGCCAAACACCTCGCAGGACGAGGCTTCAAATCGGTCTTTCTGTCGGCCCTCTTTGGGGTGCCACTGCCACTCTGCTCGTGTGGTGTGATCCCTACGGCTATGTCGTTGAAAAAGGAGGGGGCATCGGATGGTGCCACGGTATCGTTTCTGATCGCCACGCCTCAAACTGGCATCGACTCGATATTGGCCACTTATGGGGTCTTTGGACTCCCATTTGCCATCGTTAGGCCCATCGTCGCCTTTGTCGTTGCTATGTTTGGCGGAACGCTTGTGGGCAGGTTGTCTCACGAGGGGGAGCGAGGCAAGCAGGTGAATTATTTGAGTGGCGACGAGGCTGCACACTCGCATCCAACACTTGTCGGTGCGCTGAAGTATGGCTTTGTCGATATGTTGCAGGATTTGGGAGGGTGGCTCACGGTGGGCCTTGTGATCGCTGCGGCAATTACAGCCTTTGTACCAGCGTCGTTATTTGAGCTCTTTGACGACTACTATCTGCTCAATATCTTGGTCGTGCTGCTGATCTCGATCCCTATGTATATCTGCTCTACGGGCTCTATTCCCATCGCCCTCTCGCTCTTGATGATGGGTGTCTCACCTGGTGCGGCTCTGATATTTTTGATGGCTGGGCCTGCTACCAACGTTGCTACGTTGACAGTGCTCAGAAAGGTGCTCGGCACACGCACTACCCTACTCTATCTTTTGAGCATTATATTGGGTGCCATCGGATTTGCAATCTTTATCGACTTCTGCCTCCCTGCCGAGTGGTTTACCCCCAAATTGGCAGTCTTGGATGATTGCACTCACTGTGGCACAGAGAGCTCTTGGTGGCACTTGGCCTCCTCTATTCTCTTTGTTGTGCTTTTGATTAATGCCTATATGTTAAAATTCTTCAAGGGAGTTAGCCACTCGCACGGCACTGTCGAGTTTTTGACAACCCAAAAATTCTTGGTAGGGGATATGCGCTGCAACCACTGCAAGGCGAATGTTGAGAGGGCTATCTCGGCTCTTCCGAATGTCACATCCGTAAGTGTCGACCTTGCGAGCGGAGTTGTCGAGGTCGAGGGCAGTGTATCAAAAGAGGTGGTTTGCAATGCGGTAAAGCCTCTCGGATTCGAGATCGAGACGATATAAGAACTATTTCGCACCCTGCTCATAAAGAGCCCTTACCTCTTGCGATGTTAATGGACGATCATAGATTTTTATCTCATCTAAATACCCGCTGAAAGAGTAGAAGGGATCTTCCTGAGAATATCTACCATATCCTATTGAGAGTAGCTCCTTGATTGGGACATCATCAAAGAATGTCGTATATGTTGAGTTAGAGCCTAAATTATATCTCCTGCTATGATGCTCTTTACCATCAATATAAATAGTATTTCCGCTCTCCGACACAACGGCAACATAATGATACCATCTATTTTGATCGAGATTATTGTTCGAATCTACACAAAAATTCTTCCCTCGACCGATGATTGACGTTAAGTATAACCTGCGATTATCTGGATTGCCTCTATCGTGTCCCACCTCAATAATCATACTATAATTTGAGCCACCCGAAGTAGAACTACCAAGATAGAGAATCGGGAGGACCTGACCTCCAACATTTTCGAACTTAAACCAACACGATATAGAGCCCGATTCGAGATTTGTTATCTCTTTAGGGGTGTTGGGAATTATCACTTTTGATGCGACTCCATCGAAATATGCAGCCTTCCCAACAACTCCCTAATCGTAGGTAACTCCACTGCTCTCACCGTGATTCTCGTTTACACTCGAGTCGATCACCATATTATTTGAGTCATTATCAAACGACCAATATGCGACAACACCATCACTCTGACCAAAGAGTGATGGTGCTATGATCGTAGCTATTATTATGGGAATGTACTTCATATCTCTTTATCTTTTATTAGGGTGTTTATCTTTAAGATATAGACACTCCTTTTCGCTAAAGGTTAAACTTGAATTTGAGTATATACATAACTAATCGGATTAATTTAGTTGAATTTTCAAATACATTCTATCCCTACATAACAAAATATACACTATCTTTGTGAGCTAATATTTTTTATAATAAATCATAAATGACAACACTCGTAAGTATAGTAGTATATTTCATATTCATAACATCGGTCGGTGCGATATTCTCACGTCGCAACAACTCCCTCAACGAATATATCATCGGAGGAAGAAGCAATAATAGGTGGGTGACAGCGATCTCGGCTCAGGCCTCGGATATGAGTAGCTGGTTGCTTATGGGGCTCCCTGGGGTGCTCTACCTGAGTGGATTGGGGGCCGCCTCGGGGGTCTGGACCGCTATTGGGCTTGTAGCAGGAACATTCCTCAATTGGCACTTGGTGGCCGAGAAGCTACGTCGTTACTCCGCCTTGGCAGGCGATGCCATCACCATCCCTCAATATTTCGAGAATCGTTTCGAAGATAGGACCAATATCCTGCGAGTGATGAGTGGCGTGATAATCATCCTCTTTTGCACGCTCTACACCGCCTCGGGACTCAACGCTGGTGGCAAGCTATTCGCCATCATCTTCCCCTCAATGAGCTACCACTTAGCACTCTGCTGCACGCTCCTAATTGTCGTCCTCTACACCGTCATCGGAGGGTTCAAGGCGGTCTGTTGGACCGATCTATTTCAGGGTATGTTGATGCTCCTTGCCCTCATCATTATCCCCCTTGTGGTCCTCGGAAAGATCGACGCTACGGAATCGGCACGCAACCTTGCTGAGGTGGGGTCGGGGTACTTCAAGATGTTCCAAAATGTGGATGGCTCAGCACTACCTATCACCTCGATAATCAATGACTTGGCGTGGGGATTGGGATACTTTGGCATCCCCTATGTCTTGGTACGTTTTATGGCCACCAAAGATCCCGAGAGCATAAAGAGCTCGAAGCGAATAGCGATGGTCTGGGTGGTGCTTTCGCTCGGTGCATCCTGCCTACTTGGTGTGGTGGGTCGCCTCTATTTCGGAGATCTATTTGTCAATAGCCCCTCTGAGGCGGAGACGATATTTATTAAGTTGACGTTGGATAGCTGCACACCCTTTATCGCTGGAATCCTGCTCTCGGCTATCCTTGCAGCCCTGATGAGCACGGCCGACTCTCAGCTGCTGAGTGCGAGTTCGTCGTTCACCAACGATATTGTGAAGGTTGTCTCTAAAAGAGAGCTCTCGAACAAGGCCGAGGTAGCAATCAGCCGTGGCTGCATAGTCGCAATCTCGGTGGTAGCAGGATACCTCGCCCTCGACGAGAATCAGACCGTGATGTCGATGGTTCAATATGCGTGGGCAGGCTTCGGAGCCGCCTTTGGCCCTCTGATGTTGCTATCGCTATTCTATCGCAAGATGAACTACAAGGGGGCCATCGCCTCGATGGTGACAGGCTTTGCGGTGGCGATTCTGTGGAATAATTTCTTGGCCGACGTAACGGGGATCTATGAGCTTGTCCCAGGCTTCGCCTTGGCGCTCGTTGCTGGTGTTGTGGTTAGCCGAGCGACTGGCGAGCCCGACGATTCTGTTTTGGCTCGCTTCGATGCGTTGAATTAATTACCCTTCACCTCCTTAATGATGATGCCGACGACATAAAAATGGGGGATATTTTCTACGATCTGAGAGCTGAGGTTGGGATCAATCTCTTTTTCGCCACAGAAACGTAGGAGTTTTGCCTTCTCGTCATAGTAGAATGAGCCATAGAGGAGGAGCGGAATTTCACCTCCCTCATTGGCGCTACCCTCTAAATTAAATGGGCGAGAGCCATACGTAGGTTGCTTTTTATAGCTATCTTCGAGGGTTATCACCTTCATTGGAAATGAGCCACCCATCCCCATAGGGGCGGAATTTAGCGACAGTAGCGCTGTCGAGTCATTCTCTATTCGTGCCGCAATGGTTAGACTCTCGATCATTGTGAGCTCATTGCTCTCTTCGTCAAAGTTGGCCTCACCTTTGTAATACTCACGAGCCTCTATATCATCTATAAACCTGCGATTCTGCCCCGTATTAATGGTATGGAGACGCTCTTTTTTTAGGCCTTCGGTGGCTGTGCGAGTGTATTCGTCGATGTATAGGGTAAAGTTGCATCTTTTATTTAGGTAGGCCGAGAGGTCGTATTTGCACATCTCAATACGAAATAGATTTGAGACAACACCTTGCAGGTCTTGAGCGTTAATATCTGCGGTCGTGATCTTCTGAGCAGAGGTGCAAAAGATAGAGAGCAGAGAGCATAAGGTTAGGAAAATTTTCATATTAGGTTAGGTTTTGTCTACAAATATAGTTAAATTTGTATCAAACCACAAAACTCACCCTAATGACAATAGCAAAATTATACGAATTAATCGAACAGATTGGATTGCTCACCTTCTCGACGATCTACAATGGCGAAGTCCACTCTCGCATCGCCCACTTCAATGGATATGATAACGAGGGGCTCTATCTACGCACAATGGGGAATAAGCCCTATGGCAGGCAGCTCCGAGAGGGTGGTAAGCTGACAGTGTGTGGCCATTATGGCGGAGGAATCCTCAACCACGAAGATATAGGAGCTGAACCACTCTTCGCCCCTGGATATTCACTGAGAATAATAGGAGATGTGAGATATGTCACGGCAGAGGAGATCATCGAAGGCGCCAAGAGCAACAAGATGTTGGAGGTTGCGGCTCGTGATATCGAGAGCTACCCTGCTATGGCAGAGGGCAACTATCAGATCTACCGTGCGAAGTGTGAGATCTTCGATTACGACTTCGGCAAGGTGGAGCGCTCTCACAAACTTCAGCGCACTCGCTTTGCCTTTGGTGGGATGGAGTTTAATCCTGCTGGCGTCTATATCGACACCGACATCTGCATCTCCTGCGGAATTTGCGCCCAGACGTGCAGCTTCGATGCAATAGATAACAGTGATGGCTATCGAGTTATCTCGGATCGGTGTGACGACTGTGGCAGCTGCCTCAGAGCCTGTCCTGTGGGAGCTATTCGAGAGTCGCTGGTCTTTTAACATTCATAATTTTGTCGTTTCAAAATTATTTGCGACATTTGATAAGTAAAAAATGATCGTATGAAAAAAGCAACCATAGAGCCCCTAATCGAGAGGGCCACAACGAGCTGGGACGGGGCGACATTGGAGAGCTACCCCGCGGGCAAGCCCACCTTCACAATGCAGAAGCTCACCATCCCACCCCACACCCGAATGGAGCCCCACAGCCACGAGATTATGCAGCTGGGATATATCCTCTCGGGCGAGCTGACGATCACCGCCGAGGATGGCCAGAGCGTGACATTCCACGAGGGCGAACCTGCCATCGAGGTGGTCGGCAAGCTCCACTTTGGCGAGAATCGTGGCGATGTCGATACTGTTGTTGTGGTTGTTTCGGTGTTGTAGAGTGAGGTTCCCGTTATTTATAGGTACATCTTCGAATTTAGGAATAGGTTCTTCATCTTTGTGGGCTGCAACGCGAAGGTGCGGTCGCAATAGACTATCCCCAGATTGCGAGCGGTGATCTTTAGGCGATCCTTGGGGTCGTCGTTGAGCGAGAAGATATAGGCGTTGGAGCGCATCCCGAGGAGTGCCTCCCTGAGGGCGCACGCCTTATAGACGATCTCGTGGTAGAGGCTCGCCCTGCCCACTCCCGTCTTGCACTCCACCACAAAGAGTCTGTTGTTGAGGGTAAAGACCACATCCAACTCATTTATGTCGTTATTGTTGTTTTGGTTACGTTGGATAACCACCCCTGTGGCAATATCGTTGGGGGAGATCATCATCTTCACCGCATCGAAGATATACTCCTCGAACCACCCCCCTGTGAGATATTTCACCTCTCCATCGGTCAAGCCTCCATCGTGGGAGGGGGTAAATCCTATATATTTAATAAAACTCTCCAACCCCTCGATCTGCTCATACCCTACCCTTCTGCCTTTTGTGCCTCGTAGCGACTCGATAACTCCGTAGTCACGGCTACTTAGTAGATTTTGGGTAAATACCTCGATAAAATGCGATGTAAACACTTTTGGCTGGGTTGTGGCCTGACGTGTGCAGCGAATGTCATTGATTTTTAGGTACTCATCTATTGTGACACGATGTTTGATCTCGATAATCTCATCGTCGTTATTATCATTGTTATCATCAATTTGCGAGTGGATGATTACATTGCGATCAATAGGCATAAAGTAAAATTGCGAATCGCACCGCTCAAAAACCTGCTGCACAGCGATACTCATAAGGCGTGTGCCACTCGACAGATTCACCGCATAACGTCGCTCGGCAGATACTCCTGCTCGAATTGTCCGACAGATAGTATCCCACAAATCCTCATCGCCATCCTTGGCAAGGATAATTGAGTCGACTTTAACGGAGGGGAAGAGTGAGGCAAATCGCTTCACGATTGGTGCATATCGCTGCTGAGAGATCAGCAATACGCCATCGCCCCTCTCGAACAACTCCTTTACGAAGAGATAGTTTAGAATCATCTCCTCCTCGACGATACATACTAATGTTTTTGCCATACAATCATGATGTTTATATATTTATCTGCTAAGATAATAAATTTTGTTAAAACTTCGAAAATATAGAGCAATAAGTATATCTTTGTAGATAGCGTATAATAGAGACAACCCCAACTATGGCAAAGAGCGAGACCCAGAGTGATCTCCAGAAGGAGCTACAAGATGAGTTCGACCAACTTTTCGAGGAGTTTATCAGCTCGCAGAGTGACGAGATGGAGAGCTCGGAGCAGACTCAATTTAAGGAGATTGAGCAGATACTCACCACGGCCCAATACGAAATAGACAAAAAGGCAATCGAACAGAATATGCTCCACATCTCGATAAGGGGCGAGCAGTATGTACTCTATCTATTCTATGGGGGGGGGGAGAGTGGCGATGGCAACACGTGGTTGGCCGACGAGGAGGAGATTAATGGCGAGAAGCCGATGTGGTTCTCTGAGGATTCTCATACGCTCTCTCCGCTCTATTTGGTGACAGAGTATACGAAGGCGCTGAATATGCAGTTGGAGCTCTACTACCAGCCCATTGTGGTGATGATGCACCCCCACTATGTCATAAATATCGAGGATATAGTGAAGGTGTGGGACGACACTCCTGTTGTCTCGATAAAGCGACTATGCAAATTTATCGAGAGTAGAGGGGATCTCGAATCTCTCAATACCAAGATAGATGATCTGTGCCGAGACCCAAATAGAGGGCGGAGCAGCGCCAATAACGACTCCGATGATATAACCATCTCAAAGGTGCGATTTGCCATTGGGCAGAGGGGTGATGACCACAAAGAGAGCTCGATAGCGACCCACTTTAGAGTGGGCCCCTATAGCGTTTTGTCGCTCTGGATAGATGTGGTGGGGAGCTCCATCCTACCCTCTAATTATAGGTGCGAGCTTCGGAGCTCAAATGAGGTTATGATTAGCCAAGATATAAGTTCGTTGTGTCCCGACCAAACTACACAGATAGACTTGGAGCTACCCTCTTTGGGCAGTGGAAATTATTGGGTGTATATAAAAAATGGGGACAAAGAGCTATACTCTCAGAAGTTAACCCTCTTTGCGAGCGACGAAGGTCACGAGAAGTATATCAGCTGCGAGGGGTTTGGACTCTATCGCATCAATGAGTGTGACAACCCCTATGACCACAACACGATCACCCTTCGAGGAGGACAGAGCTGCTTTAGATGCGAGGAGTTAGGGGGAATCTTGGTGGTCGCAATTTTCAAGAATATTAGCGGCGCAAAGCTACCATACCAGCTCATCCTTAAGGTTACAAACAACAGTGATGAGCAGCTATACGAAGAGCGGTGGAGCGAGATGTTAGACCCACAAGAGAATTATGTGTTTACAGAGACTCTGATGGGGAGCCTCTGCGAGAGGGGTGACTACACCCTACAAATTGACTTTTTAGGAGAGAGCGTAGCCGAATATAATTTTATTGTCGGGGAGCGAGATGTAAAGACAACATTCAGAGCCAACCAGCTACAACCACGCACCAAAACAAAACAAGCAGTTAAGAGTACTATGAGAGATCCAATGAGGGAGCTTGAGGCGATGATTGGCCTCGACTCGATAAAGAAGCAGTTACGCAAACAGATAGCTAAGATTCAGTTAGATAAGGTTCGCAAGGATCGGGGGTTGCCCATCAAGGCTCAACAGCTCCATATGGCCTTTCTTGGCAGCGCTGGCACAGGTAAAACAACTGTCGCTAAGCTCTTGGGGAAGATCTATAGGGAGATCGGTGCGTTGAGCAAAGGGCACGTAGTGGTGGAGGATCGCTCGACACTTATGAACCAGAATTGGGGTGCCGAGGGGGAGTTGGTCAATAAGGCATTGGAGAAGGCTCAGGGCGGAATCCTCTTTATCGACGAGGCATACGACCTTGTGACAGAACACAAATCGGACCCTGGCAAGCTCATAATCTCGGCTCTGCTTCAGGCGATGGCAGATGAGAGGAATCGAGATTTTATGGTGATCTTCGCTGGCTATTCGATGCCTATGGAGCGACTCTTAAGCAAGAATCAGGGGTTGCGCTCTCGCCTCACCTCGGTCTACTTCGACGACTACAAGGTGCCCGAACTGATGAAGATTGCCGATCTATGGTTGAAAAAGAACTGCTATACGCCCACCCCCGATGCACGCCGATATCTTGAGTCTATAATAAATAGCGCATACGCCGTGCGAGATGAAAATTTTGGCAATGCTCGCTATGTGGTAAATCTGCTGGAAAACGAGGTGCAGCCCGCTATGGCAGAGCGAGTGATGAAGGAGGAGCTGTTTATGGCGCCGCACACCCTGCTCACCACAATCGAGGCGTGCGACATACCAAACTACAATGCCGAGAGAGGGGGTGCTACGGAGGCCATCGCTCGACTCGACAAGATGGTGGGGCTGAGTGAGCTAAAGGGCCAAATCCGTAGCCACCTAAGCTATATCCGCTTTGTGCAGGCTCGCAGAGAGAATAAGATCGAGACCCCTATTCCGCCACTACATATGCTCTTTACGGGCAACCCTGGCACGGGAAAGAGCAGCGTTGCGGAGTATTTGGGCGACATATATCGCTCGATGGGGATCCTCTCCGTGGGCAATGTCATAAAGGTGACACGTGCCGATATGATTGACAGTGCAGTTGGCGGCACAGAGGAGAAGATGAAGGAGCTGATCACGGCCGCTCACGGAAATATATTGTTCATCGACGAGGCATACACTCTCTTTAGCAAGAACGAAAATGATGTGGGCAAAAATGCGGTCGAGGTCTTGCTCGATGCTCTGGGCAAGGAGAGTGTCGATATGATCGTGATACTGGCAGGCTACCCCAAGGAGATGGAGGAGCTGTTGAGTGTGAACACAGGTCTAAGGGGGCGCTTCCCCTACACCTTTAACTTCGAAGATTACGATGAGGATGAGCTATTCGAGATCGCCGAGAGCGTAGTAAAGCGCAACTCCCTAAAGCTCACAGAGGGTGCTGCCAAGGCACTAAGGGCGTTGATCCGCAAGGAGTGTAAGATCAAGGATAGCAGCTTCAGCAACGCACGCTTCGTGGTGCGCCTCATAACTACGCAGGTACTCCCCAATATGGCACTGCGATTGGAGGGGGAGAGAGATCGCGAAAAGTTAAAGCGAGTGCTCCAACGAGATATCCCAATTGAGCATAAACAGATACGAATGATAAACGAAAATCTCTTCGACGAGGAGATGATCGAGGCCGCATTGGAGCAATTAGACTCGATGGTGGGGCTCACCAAGGTGAAGGTTGCCGTCCACCAATTTGTAGACTTCGCACGAAACATCAACCGCAAAGACCCAACCCAGATCGAACGCTACCCACTGAAGTGGAGCTTTGTGGGGAACACGGGAACTGGAAAATCCTCGGTTGCCGAGCTACTCTCTCAGATCCTTAAGGCGATGCACCTCTTGGGGAAGGGCCACACGGTGGAGGTCAAGGCAGAGGAGCTATATGGTGTTGCCACCTACAAGGCGGATGAGTTGTTGCAACAACGTATGCGTGAGTCACTGCAAGGATTGTTGTTTGTCGATGGCGATGCACCGCAATTCCGCGCCTCAGACTCATCGTTCAACCCCGACTACTTGCGGATGTGCTTGGCGGTAAATACCGCCGAGATACACGGCCGATTTGCCGTGGTGATTGCCGAACAAGACTCCCCAAAGGTAGCTCTTGCCAAGAGCCTAAATAAGATAGGTGTCAGCAACTTCGACCACACGCTAATCTTCGACGACTACACCGCCGAGGAGCTAATGGCCATACTCACATCACAACTTAGTCGTCACGATTTGACACTAAGCATAGGTGCCGCCACGACAATGTATAGCTACATACAAAACCTCAGCGCCAATAACGGAGCTACAGATGCCAATGCCCGAACAATGAAGGAGTTAGCCCGAGCCATTCGCAACATAGCCTCGGCAAGCGACTGCGACACCAAAGAGATCTCGGCCAATATGGTCGAGAAGTTCTCCTCGCTTCAATCTCCTCGAACGAGAATTGGGTACTGATAATATGATTATAATTTAGAATCTGTTTAAGTTTTTCTCGCTAAATTTAAACAGATTCTTAATCTCTTGGAATGAGTAATTGCAGTATCAATCGATAATTTAAACTAAACCATTCTTAGCTACCAAGGCCACAATTTTAGGAATTGAGGCTACAACCCTACTTTTGAACGAATACCTCTTGCAGATCACTTGTTGCTCCTCTTGCGGTAGGGAGTTGTAGTATAGTCTCCACCCTGGGCAGAAGTTGATGTGCCAGCGCCAGAATCGGCCTATGAATGATCTGTTGTTTTTGTCGTATGCAGCTCGTAGCTTGCATTTTTCACACGGTTTTCCCATAATCTCGAAGAGTTTATTTTTACAATTATACAAAAAATCTAACGAAATAAGATGGAAATGACGACATATTTTCTATCTTTGTGGCAAGAAACTCTCGGGCGTGTCCCGAAGTTTAAAATATTATTTTGCGTTCGCGTAAGATCTTGAAATCGAAAACTGGTAATTTTTGACACCAACAAGAGACTATGTGCAACGCTCATACTGTATTCCTATGGTATGGGCTTGCTTGTCTGTTGGTTAATGGAATACCTAACTTTATCCGCACAAAAGGTTGGGAAAGTTAGGTATTCCAATTTACACTTCAGGATTGGTTAAACTAATTGTATTTACATATTTTCCTCTCTTACAACTGAACGCCTCACTTTTATACGCTTAATAAAACAACTTGGTATAAATTGTTATTTTAAATGATTATGAATAAAGCAAAACAAGCAATCCTTTTTTTGTTGATTGCAACCTGCTCGTCTTGTTCGAGCAGTTACAAATCTAATAATCCATTGGATGTTGCTTTTGGCGATCCATATGTGATGTTAGCTACAGATAATACATATTATATGTATGGAACTACATCAGGGTTTAATGGGTTTAACTGTTACAAGTCTAATGATCTCACTACGTGGGAAGAGGTTGGAGTGATTTTCGATGGCGATGACAAATCCTGTTGGGGGGTTAAATGTTACTGGGCTCCCGAAGTTTATGAGCGAGATGGTAAATTTTATCTATTCTATAGCGCTGATTGGAAGGTTAACCCAACAGATGAGGCTGAGAATTTCCGTATTGGGGTGGCGATGTCAGATTCTCCTGCTGGCCCATTTAAAAACATTTCGGATAGGCCTCTCTTTGATCCTAATTACCCTATTATTGATGCCAATGTGCACTTCGAAGATGATGGTCGATGCTATTTATACTACTCACGTTGTTGTTACAAAAATAGTGTCGAGAGTGAGATCTCTAATTGGGCTAAGGCAGAGGGTAAGTTCGATTATATAGAGGAGAGTTGGATTTATGGAGTAGAAATAGAGCCCGACTTCAGTGGTGTGATTGGTGAGCCAGTGTTGTTGCTTCGTCCTCCCGTTAAATTATCGGATAAGCAGTCAGAGTGGGAAAGCCGTTCAGTAACCTCTGGGGAGGTCAATCGTCGTTGGACTGAGGGTTCATACCTTATTAAAAAGGATGATGTATACTATATGATGTACTCGGCTAACTATTTTGGAGGTGAGCACTATGCTGTTGGTTATGCAACGTCGGACTCACCTCTGGGAATATATACAAAATCTGCGAACAACCCAATTTTAGAGAAGAATACCTCTAAAGGTGGTATTGTGACGGGAACTGGACACAACAGTATAACAACCTCAAAAGATGGTAAGCAGCTCTTCTGTGTCTATCACGGTCGTACGGCAGCTACTGGCGATAAGAGGGTGGTTTTTATCGACAAACTGGATATTAGTGACGGGAAAGTAATCATTCATGGCCCAACAACTTTAGAGTAATCAATAATACGTAAATGACATGATAAATATATATTTAATGTTATCACTTTTGATAATATCAAGCCAAATTAATGTGGAGGAGGCGAGAGGCAATAATAGTAAAAAGGAGTCTCTAACAGTAGAACAAAAAGAGATAATTAAGAAAATAGAGAGCCATAGTGAGGCTGTCATTGTGAAAAATGAAGGAATGCGTGATCCATATATGGTTTATAACCGCTATGATGATTATTACTACCTCTCGGGAACTACAAGTGGTGGCAATCTTGATATATGGCGCAGTCGAGATATGGCAGTATGGGAGAGTGTAAAAACAAATCACAATGTAAAGGATAATCCCAATTACACTGATGGTAATTGGCTGTGGGCTCCCGAGATGCATTGGGATACTAAAACAAATAGATGGATTACTGTATATTGCCCAGGTAAGAACAGTGCATTTATGACTACGACGGGAGATAGCTTTGATTCGGGTTGGAACTTCCCTGAAGCACACTCTCAGTTTTGGTCGAAACATGATCCTGCGCTATTTCAAGATAGCGATGGTGAGTGGTATATTCTACACTGCATGTTAAATCCCGCAAAAAAAGATAATAAAACAAAAGTGCAGCAGATAACGAATTTTAATAGTAGCCAAGACACTAAGGGTACAACACTTGGTGAGGTATTCAAAATTCAACCAAGTGATGAACGATTGGGGCACGAAGGGTGGCAGATGTTGAAGATTGGTAGCCACTATGTTTTTATCGGCACAGCGTGGTCGCAGGGAGGAACAATGAAAACAGGTACTTATAATCTATATTATTGTACCAGTAAAAATCTCAAAGGAGATAAAGATGGTAAATATGGCGAGCGTAAATATTTAGGTAAGTGTTTGGGGCACGGTGTTCTGTTTCAAGACCGAGATGGCCGTTGGTGGTGTACGGCATTCCCCAACTATGGCGCAGGTGAGACAAAGGAGTCGAATGGTGATAAAGCTTATACAATAAATGAGAAGGGAACAACAATCATCCCAATAGATGTGACATATGATGACGATTCGGTTACGATCACTCCAAAAGATGCTCGCTACGCAACCCCTGGAGATGAGGAGATCGGATACGAGGATTACAAAGAGTACCTTAAATACATTGATGGATTATCCTCTGAACAGACAAAGCCTACGATAAAGGAGTATAGGTATAGGCGTTTAGACCACCCAATAAAATAATAATACCTACCTTTGCAAAATGGGTAGAGAAAATAAATTTAGAG
The DNA here is from genome assembly GCA_047178625.1 of Rikenellaceae bacterium. Lineage (GTDB taxonomy): Bacteria > Bacteroidota > Bacteroidia > Bacteroidales > Rikenellaceae > Alistipes. The sequence continues at coordinate 133 of JBCQTJ010000032.1, read as the reverse complement.
GAGTGAACTCGATCAAATTCAATCGCTATTTTCAGAGCGACGACGATTGTTATAAATACTTGGCAGATGTCAAGTGGGCGGATGGTTATGTCTGTCGCAAATGTGGACACACGAAATTTTATCGTGGATCAAA
>JBCQTJ010000031.1:0-16400 GCA_047178625.1 Rikenellaceae bacterium | reverse complement strand
GAACCGTTGCCAAAGAGCAAGGGTTATAGGGTGCAGATCTCGGGTGCCGTTGATCTGAGCGATGGTGTTAAGTCGCTGATTACAAGTATGGGAGGCGGAGCGAAGTTGATGCAGCTAAGCACCAGCCAATATATAGTCGGCACAATTGCGAACAACATCTTGGCCGAGGAGTTGGCCGAGGCGATCAGCCGAGTGGATGGCGATTTGGTTCTCTTAGTCATCGCAATACAATAGAGATAAGAGGATGGAGGGCAGCGAAGGAAAACTTTGGATAGCACTTTTGCTGCTGATCTACACCTTGGCGGTGAGCTTTATAGGCTACCGATCACGCCAAAGTCGGAGTGGCGAGGATTATTTCTTGGCATCAAGGTCCCTCCCCGTTTGGCTGCTCTCGATCACCTTTGTCGCCTCGTGGTGGGGTGGAGGTTCGGCTGTCGATCTGGTCGATGTGGCCAATCGTGAGGGGCTGAGCTCCTTTTGTCTCTATGGGATCCCAGTCTTGATCTCCACGGCTTTGATGTATCTCTTTGCGGCGGGTATTCGTCGAGTTGGGACTCTGAGCCAACCTGAGCTGATGGAGCGTCGTTATGATAGCCGTTCGGCTCTTATGCTCTCGCTCTTTATCGTCGTCTTTATGACTATTGGCTCGGCCGTTCAGGTGATCGTTGTGGGCCAATTCTTCCAATCATTCTTTGGCGTTAGCTACGAGGTGGGGGCCATTGTGGGGACTCTGTTGGTCCTCTTTTACTCCCTCTTTGGTGGCTTTCGAGGGGTTGTCCTGACCGACCTCTTGCAATTTGTCTTTTTCCTCTTTGCCGCTATTTTCCTCTTTGTTATGGCCTATCAGAGTTCGGGCGGCTTTGGCGAGATGGCCCTCAGGGGCGAGGCCTTGGGGCGTGAGGGGTTCACCTCTCTGTGGCACAATATCGGGGATAATGTCGCCTATATCCTCACCTTCGGCACCTCGTGGATGGTGCAGGCTAATGTGTGGCAGAGGATCTCGGCCGCCAAGGAGCCACGCTCTGCGAAGCGGATGATGGGGCTTAGCTTCCTGCTTTTTATCCCCTTGTACCTTGTCGTTACCTTGACTGGTATGTTGTCGATGGTGAGCTACGAGACTCCGCCCGAGGGTGGTGTTGTGGCGGCTATGTTACTCTCTTTGGACTCTCCCGTTTTGGGTGGATTGATCTTTGTGGGACTCTGCTCGGCTATAATGTCGACGATGGACTCGATGTTCAACACGGGGGCTTTGACCTTAGCGGTCGATATCTATGGTCGCCATATCAAGGGGGGTGGGGTCGACTCTCAGAGCTACGTGAGGCTCGGAAGGTGGGCCACCTTTGTAATTGCCGCCATATCTCTCTTTATCGGAGTTCAGATCCGATCGGTCTTGACCATCTCGTGGATCGGTGCCGACTTCATCGCCTCGGGGGCCTTTGTCTCGTTGGTTGCAGGGTTTGTCTGGAGGCGAGGCACTTCGATTGCCGCCTTTGTCTCGATGCTCTTTGGGCTGCTCTTTTCGAGCTACAATCTGCTGGTGACGCTCGGTGTCAATCTACCTGTGGGGTGGGAGATCGCCTCTACTACTCAAGCCATCGTTGGGTTGTGTAGCTCGGCTGTGATCTATGTCGTGGTGTCGCTGTTGACTCTGCCCGATTATGAGCGGGCCGACCGTTTCATCGGCGATGCAAGGGTTCTAAATAAATAATCAACAAAAAAAAGAGTTCTGCTTGTCGGAGTTGAACAATTTTTACTATCTTTGTGACGATTGAAAATAACATAATAAAAAATAAAACTATGTCAGAATTTATCTACTCTGAGCCACTTCCAATGGGGGAGGATAAGACGCAATATCGTCTGCTCACAAAAGATTATGTGAAGGTCGTTGAGTGCGATGGCCGCAAGATTTTGAAGGTAGACCCCAAGGGTTTGGAGCTACTCTCTAAGGAGGCATATAGCGACGTCTCGTTCTATTTGCGTTCGGCTCACCTCCAGAAGTTGAGCAACATCTTGAACGACTCGGAGGCCAGCGATAACGATAAGTTTGTGGCCTACACAATGTTGTTAAACCAGTGCGTAGCGGCCGAGGGCGAGCTTCCAACTTGCCAAGATACGGGAACTGCAATCTGTGTAGCGAAGAAGGGTGAGGATGTCTACACTGGGGCCGACGATGCTGAGGCGATCTCTCGTGGAGTCTACGAAACCTACAAGGAGCGTAACTTGCGCTACTCTCAGGTGGTACCTTTCACAATGACCGAGGAGAAGAACTCGGGAAATAACCTCCCTGCTCAGATCGACATCTACGCCACTCGTGGCAACCACTATAAGTTCCTCTTTATGACAAAGGGTGGTGGCTCGGCAAACAAGACTTTCCTCTACCAAGAGACTAAGGCATTGTTGAACGAGGCGTCGTTGACCGCTTTCATCCAGAATAAGATCAAGGATTTGGGAACATCGGCTTGCCCTCCATACCACTTGGCGGTATGTGTTGGTGGAACATCGGCTGAGATGTGTCTCGCAACGGTTAAGAAGGCTTCGGCTGGATACCTCGACTCACTGCCAACAGAGGGTAGCGAGGCTGGTAACTGCTTCCGTGATTTGGAGTGGGAGGAGAAGATCTTGAAGATCTGTCAGGACTCTAACGTAGGAGCTCAGTTTGGTGGTAAGTATTTGGTTCACGACGTTCGTGTAATCCGTGCTCCACGTCACGCTGCTTCGTGCCCCGTGGCAATCGGAGTGAGCTGTTCGGCCGACCGTAATATCAAGGCGAAGATCACCGAGGATGGTATCTTCTTGGAGCAGTTGGAGAAGGAGCCTGCAAAGTTCCTACCCACCGAGGCACCAGCAATGTCGCCAGCGGTAGAGATTGACTTGGACGAGGGAATGGATAAGGTGCGTGAGATCTTGAGTCAATACCCAATCAAGACTCGCCTCAACTTGAAGGGAACCTTGATCGTGGCACGTGACATCGCTCACGCCCAGATCAAGAAGATGTTGGATGATGGCCTTGAGATGCCAGAGTACTTCAAGAAGCACCCAGTATATTATGCAGGACCAGCAAAGACCCCAGCAGGTATGGCGTCGGGTAGCTTCGGCCCAACGACTGCGGGACGTATGGATTCGTATGTGAATCTGTTCCAGCAGAGCGGTGGTTCGATGGTTATGGTCGCTAAGGGAAACCGTTCTCAGCAGGTGACTGATGCTTGCCAGAGCAATGGCGGCTTCTACTTGGGATCTGTCGGAGGCCCAGCGGCTATCTTGGCGAAGAACTCGATCAAGTCGGTCGAGGTGGTTGACTTCCCCGAGTTGGGAATGGAGGCTGTTCGCAAGATCTATGTTGAGAACTTCCCAGCGTTTATCATTGTGGATGATAAGGGGAATGACTTCTTTGCAGATTTTAAGCACTAATCGCGCGAGCATTGCAAGGCGGCGAATTTTGAAAGATAACACAGAGGCGGCTTCGGTCACATACTTAAAGTATGCTCCCTTCAGCCACCTCTGCGCCATCTTCCAAACTTCATCCACCTATCAATGCTCGAAGTTAGCAGAGATGAAATATGATAACAACAGGGCGAAAGATGGTAAAAGATCTTTCGCTCTTTGTGGGCAATAAAAGAGCCTGCCGATTCGTTCCAAAAGTGTGAAATTAAAGGATTCGGGGCCGAAGGGAAAAGTGGTGTCGAAAAAGAGAATATTTTATAAAACTTTTAAGATAGAGAGATGAAGATGCAACTCTTGAGGAAAATCTTATTTACTATTGTGGCTCTCGTTTGGGTGAGTGGCCTCTTTGCGGAGGTGACTTTCAAGGCGAATGTGCCTCTGATGGTGAGCGAGGGGGAGCCATTCCCCGTGGAGTTTACACTCAACGCCAAGCCATCGGGCGATAGCTTCGAGGCCCCTACGTTCGAGGGCTTTAACCTCATCGCAGGGCCGAGGATCTCGACAGGAACCTCTATTCAGGTGATAAATGGCGAGATGTCGAGGACGGTGAACCACACATACACCTATGTGTTGATAGCCGAGAAGGCGGGTAACTTCACAATCCCCGCAGCAACGGTCGTGGTCGACAAGACGAAGTACTCGACCGACCCAACAGCCATCGAGGTGGTGAAGGAGCAATCTGTGAGCGCAGCGGCCAAGACCCGCCAAAATGTTGTGTCACAGCGCCAGCAGAGTGCGAGCGAGCAGGCATCGAATAGGGTAGCGGAGGATGACCTTCTTCTGAGGATGAGCCTCTCACGTAGCAGCGTCTACAAAGGGGAGCCGATCCGTGCCACTATCAAGCTCTATTCGAGGGTAGACATCGTGAATAACGACAACCTAAAGTTGCCAACATTCAACGGCTTCTGGGCACAAGATATCACCGATGCAAGGGCCCAGACTGCGAGTCGTGAGACCTACCAAGGTAAGGTCTACGATGTTCACGTCGTGAGGGATTATTTACTCTACCCTCAGCAGTCGGGCGAGTTGACAATCGAGCCAGCTCAGATCGACATCACCGCTCAGATCGTTGTTCAGAGCCGAAATATGGATCCATTCTTCGGCGGAGGCCACGAGTTCTACAATGTACGTCGCCATCTGGAGACCACGCCAACGGTGATCGACGTCAAGAGGTTGCCCTCGTCGGCTCCTCAGTCATTCTCGGGTGCGGTGGGCGATTTCGAGATCGAGTTGTTGCCAATCAAATCATCTACGGTGAAGGCTAACTCGGCCACCACACTCCGTGTGAGGGTCTCGGGAAGTGGTAACTTGACCTTTGTGCAGGCCCCTAAGTTGGAGCTGCCCAACTCGTTTGAGTTGTATAACGTCCGCACCACGGAGTCGATCAGAAATGAGGCATCGGGGTCGGTCGGATATAAGGAGTTTGAGTACCCATTTATCGCCCGTTCCGAGGGTGACTACACCATCCCAGCGATCCAATTCAGCTATTTCGACTCTAAGAGTGGAGCCTATAACGTTGTGAGCACCAATCCATTTAGTTTGACCGTAACACCCGACGATAGCGGCTCCGAGGCGGCCACAGTCCAGCGAAACGGTGCGAAGATGGCCATCGAGCTACTTGGGCAGGATATCCGCTTCATTAAGTTGGGAGAGTCTCGCTTCACTGAGCGACGGAGCCCACTTATCCTCTCGACACTTTACTTCATAGTTATGGGTGCGTTGTTGGTGATCTTTGTGGTGTTGTATGTTGTGTTGAAGAGGTTCATTAGGGACTCTAAGAATGTAGCGCTCAGACGAGGCAAGAAGGCCAATAAGATGGCGATCCAGCGATTCAAGAAGGCGAAGGGCTATCTCGATAGCGGAGCCGAGTCGGCCTTCTACGAGGAGATGTTGCAGGGTCTGTGGGGATATATGAGCGACAAGCTCAACATCCCAGTGGCCGATCTGACTAAGGAGTATGTACGTGATGCGTTGGCAAAGAGGGGATGTAGTTCGGAGCAGATCCAGACCTTCTCGGATATCATCACCCACTGCGACGAGGCGCAATACTCACCTATGGCATCCTCTCAGATGGGAGATATCTATGGTCGTGCATTGCAGTTTGTCTCTCACATTGAGTCTATCGTAAAACGCAAATAATTAGGGAATATGAGAAGTCTGAAAATATATTTGGTAATCTTTGCAGTGGTGCTCTCAAACATAGCTGCCTTTGGAGCTATGGAGCAGAGCTTCACGGTGCCAGAGCCTCAGGAGAAGATCGAGGCTATGAGTGTCAAGGAGCTATGGGATCGTGGCAACACAGCCTATGCCAATGGAAACTATATGAGGGCAGAGCACTTTTATAGCGAGATTTTGAGCCGTGACACCTACTCTGCGGAGCTATACTATAACTTAGGAAATGTCCACCACAAACGTGGCGAGTTGGCCTTGTCGCTACTCTATTACTACAAGGCGTTGAGACTCGCACCATCGGATAGCGATATCCTCCACAACATCGAGGTTGTGAAGGCTGAGACCAAGGATAATATCGAGCAGATGCCACGCCTATTCCTCGTGGAGTGGTTCGAGAGTGTCGAATCTTTGATGGGGTGCAGGGAGTGGAGCATCCTCTCTATCTTGCTCTTTGCCATTGTGTTGGGGGCGCTGTTGCTCTATCTTTTGGCCGAGTCGTTGAAGATGCGAAAGGTGGGATTTGCCGCTGTTTTGTTTGCAGGGATTCTCTTTATCGTCGCCACAAACTATGCTCTGGCAGGGCGTGCCGAGTTGTTGAGCCCGAGCGAGGCGGTCGTGATGAGCAAGTCGATCTCGGTTAAGAGTTCGCCAAGTGGAGCCTCAACCGAGCTATTTATAATCCACGAGGGGACCAAGGTCGAGGTTGTCTCGAAGCACGAGTCGTGGAGCGAGATCCTACTCGATGATGGCAAGAAGGGGTGGGTCGAGAGCCGTAGAATTGAGGAGATTTAAGCGATGTCCAAACTATTGCAAGATGTAGTGGGCGAGCTCACAAAGCTACCAGGAATCGGCCGAAGAACCTCGATGAGGTTGGCGCTCCACCTCCTGAAGATGGAGCCCTACTCGGTCGATGAGATGGTGGGTAGCATCTCAAACTTCAGAAATAATATTAAGTACTGCGAGCGGTGCAACAACCTCTCCGACGAGGCTGTATGTCCGATATGCAGTGATGATGAGCGCGATAAGCAGACAATATGTGTTGTCGAGCAGGTGGGCGATCTTATGTCGATCGAGGCGACTCGTCAGTATAGCGGCCTCTATCACGTCTTGGGTGGTGTCATTTCGCCTATGCAGGGTGTCTCGCCATCGGATCTGAAGATTGATCTGTTGGTCGATCGTCTCCGCTCGGGCGAGGTGAAGGAGGTGATCCTTGCCATCTCGACATCGGTGGAGGGAGAGACCACCCTCTTCTATATTATGAATCGACTCCGAGGCTTCGCCAACGTGAGGGTTACGAATATCGCCCGAGGCATAGGCTTCGGCGACGAGTTGGAGTATGTCGACGAGTTGACCATTACCCACGCACTTATGAATCGCCGAGAGGTGGAATAATAGCACTTTTTGGTCGTTTGCCCCTTTGGGTATATTTGTTGTTTTGTTGATTGTGAAATGTAAATCACAATCAATAAAATAACAACGATCAATGAAAAAGCTATCTCTCTTTTTAGTCGCAACAATGTTGTTGGCAACGGGTGTGCTCGCCTATGGGCAATCCTCCTCTTCGTCCTCGTCTCGTTCGATGACAATTAGCCGCCCATCCTCCTCCTCAACCATCTTACGCCCATCGTCGGGCAACTCATCGAATCGCCCCTCGGGAGGCGGATCCTCAACCAATAGACCCTCGACAAATAGGCCCTCAACGAGTAGGCCCACAACAAGCACATCTCCAAATCTCACGATCAAACCCCCGTTAGTGTCGCAAAACAATCGCCCCGTGACGGTAGTAAGACCATCGAAGGTGCACTCAATAAACCGACTCCCACGCCGCTACGACCATCTCTATTTCGGAGGAGGAAGCTACTATCGCCACAAGTCGAAGTTCTATAAGAGGTGGGGGGCAAGGTATGTGTTGGTGCCACCACCATTTGGGATGAGGTTGGCCGTTTTGCCAGCGCTCTACACAATCTTCGAGTTCAACCAGCGAGACTATTACTGTTGCGATGGAATCATCTATGCTGAGGTCGATGGCGACGAGTTCGAGGTGGTCGAGCCTCAGATGGGGATGGTAGTCCCTCAACTTCCCAAGGTGGGAGTTCAAGAGGTCGAGATCGACAATATGATCTATTACGAGTTCGAAGGCTACCTCTACCGAGAGGTGTTGACCGAATTTGGCAAACAGTACAAAGTGGCAGGAAGTGTGAATTTCACGCTGGTCGATTAGCCGCAATCGTGATCAAAATAGAGGCCGGAGGATAGTTCTAAAAAAACTACCCTCCGGCCTATACTTTGCAGCTAAACTAAAACCTAATCTCGAAGCTCATTAGCCACAGTGTTGTAATAATTACGACCCGTGGCGGTCTCTAAATTATCGGCCAAGCCATTCATCGCCTCGGCCTTATAGAGCTTGTATGCTCGTTTGTCGGGGGCAAGTGCGATCAATCGGTCCACCATCTGGGCTGCCCACTGATACTCTCCTGTTTTGAGAGCTGTGCGGATCGCCTTCTCGACCCTCTTTTCGCCACCTGCCAGAGCTACAAACCTCTCGGCCTCAGCCCTAATGGGGAGTGGGCGAAGTGTGGTCGCATTGCCATCGAACCACCCCATATAACCATTGAAGATGTTGCGAACAGCCCAGTCGATACGTCCATAAAACTGAGTGAGGTTGGGATCTGCCGCAAGGTGGTCGGGCAGCACCACATACTCCACCAACTCGTCGGGGGTCATCCCTTTGTTCATCCCCTCGATGGTCGTGTTGAATACGTAGGCCACCGCATCACGATAATTTGTCACCGCTTGGCGCACCTCCTCTCGGCCGATCACGGGGCGAGTGTGTCCCTGAGCCATCGCCTCAGCGTCGTAGCTCAACACCACATCGAGTGCTTCGATCCACTTCATCACATCCCTATACTCGGTGCCACGGATGGCGTAGAGGTTGGGGAATGAGCGGTAGAACTGATCGCCTGGGAAGATGATCTTCTTGTCGGCATACCAGATCACGAGGTGGTCCGAGGTCTCGCCATAGGTCCTCACCAACTCCAATGTTATCCCCGAGATGGTGATCGTCTGCTTGGGCTCGCTCACGAAGTTCTTGATCGCCCCCTTGTCGAATGGAGCGTAGAAGCTCAAATCCTTCTGTGATGGGGTAGAGGAGTAGGCGCCACCTGGGTAGACCAATGGGGCCACACCATTATTAATGCGCACCTCGGGAGTTAGGCGAATACCATTCTGGCGAAATGAGCGAGGGTTGACAAGCCCTGCCGCCGCCGAGAACTCATTCTCACGACCGAAGCTCTCGGCCGCCCAGATCTCAGGGTCGTTGTCGACCAAGAATGGAGGGACACCTTGGGTGTGGTCGCCGTGGCCGTGGGTGAAGATTATCCCCGTGATGGGCTTGTCGGTGATCTTACGAAACTCCTTGTAGATCTCCTGAGTCATCTCGGGGACCTTGCCAGCGTCGATCAAGACCACTCCGTCGTCGCCAATTATCATCGTTACATTCGATGCGTCGTATCCCACAGCTGTATAGACATTGTCGGCCAAGCGGATGATATCTTTACGCAGGTGATCGTTCCTCTCGATTAGCTGCTGGGTTGCGGCTGTTCGCTCCTCGATTGGGGTGTTGATTGTCTGTTGCGCCATTAGAGCACCGCCCACGAGGGTTGCCGCCAGAAGTGATGTTAACTTTCTCATATTCTTAATAGTTTTTATTGTTTACGTATTGTTTCTACACTGCAAAGATAAAGCCTTAATTATTGGAAAACAAGAGGTTACGAGCAGGTGAGATAGTTACCAAAAGGTTACTAAAGTTAAGAATCAAGGGGTTATAAATCGAAAAAAAATGATCTTTTTTTCTCCCTGTTTTCACAAAGCGAATAGTCCCCAATATAGACCACTCTAACGGGCTAAAAATAACAATATTAGGGTATTGATAAAGTGTTTAATTTTCACTACCTTTGTAAATATTGAAAAAGATAAGAATTTATGACAAAGAAGATGTATAAAGTGTGGAGCTACTCTCCATCCGACAAGATGAGTGATCTGATCTGTGATAACTATCCGATGATATTGGTTCTGAACCGATTCGACATTGCGATGGGGTTCAAAGATGGATCAATAGGTGAGGTGTGCGAGGCCAGTGGGGTCGATGTCGATACCTTCTTGGCCATTGTGAATTTGTTGATCGCTGCCGACTCTCATAGCGTTGAGATCGACCCAACGAGGATCTCGTTGGAGGCTGTCGTGAGCTACCTCGCCAGATCGCACAAATACTTCTCGGAGTATAAATTCCAAGATATCAGAGCGAAGCTCGAAGCGGCAATATGTAGCGAAAATGCCTTTTCGCAGGCGATTCTAAGCTACTTCGACGAGTATGTCAGCGAGGTGGAGCGCCATATGAACTACGAGGATGAGGTGGTATTCTCGTCGGTCGAGAGACTCTTGTCGGGTCATACAGAAGGATTATTCAATATAGATTTGTTTAGCGACCACCACGAGTGTATGGATTCAAAGCTCGTGGAGCTTAAGAACATCATAATTAAGTATTACCCTGCTCAAACCACCAACGAGCTGAGCGGAGTACTGTTCGAAATCTTCGCCGCAGAGGATGATTTAGAGTCACATACCCTAATCGAGGATCACATCTTGATCCCCGTGATTAGAGAGTTAATGAATAGATAAAAATGGGACAAGGTAGAGTTCATATCGTCATAGCAGAGCCATCGGTGATTATCCGTTCGGGGCTTATCTCGGTGCTTCAACGTGCCACATCACTCAATATTGATATTGCGGTAGTGAGCGATATGGCGTCGCTTTCTTCCCAAATTCGGACTCTACGGCCCGACATCCTAATCGTCAACCCAGCAAATATGGGGCTATTCACGCCAACTCAGAAGCGTTGCCTCTATGATGGGGCAAGCGAGTTGAGGGTGGTGGCGCTGCTCTGCTCATTGGTCGATGGCTCTATTATGAAGAGCTACGACGACTCGATCACAATCAACGATAGTGCGGAGTCGATCAACTCGACCTTATCGAAGCTAATCTCGTCAACCTCGGAGGTAGATGCCAAGGGGGAACTTACTCAGCGAGAGAAGGAGATCGTGGTCTGCATAGCAAAGGGAATGAGCAACAAGGAGATCGCCGACGCACTCTCGTTGTCGACCCACACAGTTATCTCGCATCGACGAAACATCACCACCAAGCTGGATATTTATAGCCCCTCTGGCCTCACGATCTATGCCATCGTCAACCGCCTCATCGAGTTGGAGTCGGTGCCTGCGAAGTAGCCTAAATTTCTATTTCGACTCGACGTATTCGATAACGGAGTCAGGGTCAAAAGTGGGGAACCACTTCACATCCTTGTCACGCCTAAACCAAGTCATCTGTCGCTTTGCGTAGCGTCGGCTATTGCGTTTGATAAGCTCCACAGCCTCCTCGAAGCTACACTCGCCATCGAGGTAGTCGAAGATCTCACGATAGCCAACGGTCTGGAGTGCATTGAGGTATCGAAGGTCATAGACACGTCGCACCTCCTCCTCCAAGCCATCGCACAACATCTGCTCTACACGGCTGTTTATCCTCTCATATAGATACTCTCTCTCGAGGTCGAGCCCCACCTTGATAGTCTCGAAGTCACGAGGTTTAGCCTCCCCCTGCCTAAGGTCGGAGTACCTCTCGCCCGAGGCACGACAGATCTCGATGGCTCGCATCACACGTGCGCCATTGCTCCTATCCACCTCCTCGAAGTAGGCGGGGTCGTGTCGCTCTAACTCCTCTAAAAGGGGCTCGATGCCACCTCTTGCGAACTCTTGACGAACCGAGTCTCGGATCTCGATAGGGACCTTCGGAAGATCATCCAGCCCCTCGCACAAAGCCTTGATATAGAGCCCCGAACCACCAACAGCCACAACCACGGGGTGGCTCTCGAAAAGATTCTCCAACCTCTCCAAAGCATCCACCTCATAGGCCCCAGCGTTGTAGTCATCCTCCAAGTCACGGCAGGCGATGAAGTGGTGCTCCGCCGCCGATAGCTCCTCGGCTGTCGGCTGAGCTGTCCCGATTGGGATCCCACGATAAAACTGCCTCGAATCGGTCGAGATGATGGGGGCACCGAAGTGGCGAGCAACCGCTACGGCCAAGGCGCTCTTGCCCGAGCCAGTGGGGCCAACTATCACAATGAGTCGAGGTTGTCGGCTTGTGGATTTGTTATCTATCATATTTTTCGTATCTTTGCACTATTAGAGACAAAGGTAATAAATTAATGTGAGTTCGAAAATTATTTCGAACTCTTTCGCTGAGGAGCGATAGCGACCCAAGTCCCATCCCAAAGGGAGGGGATTTAGGGGTGGGGTAAGATATAAAAAGAGCTTAAAAAGCTCTTAACGTGAGTTTGAAGATAGAAAACTCACAAAAATTGAGATAAATAATAAATTAAAAATGAGTTTTCTATTTTCGAACTCACGTTAAATTATATGAAAAAAATAAGAAATTTCTGCATCATAGCACATATCGACCACGGAAAAAGCACCTTGGCGGATCGTCTGTTGGAGAAGACCAACACCCTAAATCAGCGCCAAATGCAGGCGCAGGTGTTGGATGATATGGAGTTGGAGCGAGAGAAGGGAATCACCATCAAGAGCCACGCCATCCAGATGGACTACAAGAGCCGTGATGGGGTAGATTATACACTCAATCTGATCGACACCCCAGGTCACGTCGACTTCTCCTACGAGGTATCACGTGCCATCGCCTCGTGCGAGGGTGCGCTACTCGTTGTCGATGCTACGCAGGGAATACAAGCCCAGACCATCTCGAACCTCTATCTTGCGGTGGGGAGCGATTTGGAGATCATCCCCGTGATGAATAAGATCGATGTGGAGTCGGCAATGGTCGACGAGGTGAGGGATCAGATTGTCGACTTGATCGGCTGCCACCCCGACGATATTTTGTTGGCCTCGGGCAAGACGGGCCAAGGTGTCGAGGAGATCTTGGAGGCGATTGTGGAGAGAATCCCAGCCCCCGAGGGCGATGACGATGCGCCACTTCAGGCTCTGATCTTCGACTCGGTGTTCAACCCTTTTAGGGGTGTAATTGCCTACTTCAGGATCAAGAACGGCCGTATTCGCAAGGGCGAGAGGGTGAAGTTCTTTAACACAGGAAGCGAGTATGAGGCTGGCGAGATCGGAGTGTTGAAACTCACAATGTCGCCCAAGGATGAGATCGTATCGGGCGATGTGGGCTACATCTGCTCGGGAATCAAAAATTCGAGAGAGATCAAGGTGGGAGATACAATCACCACGGTCGAGAACCCTTGCGACGAGGCGATCGCAGGTTTCGAGGATGTCAAGCCGATGGTCTTTGCGGGACTATACCCCGTTGTGGCCGATCAATATGAGGATCTGAGAGCCTCGCTCGATAAGTTGCAGCTCAACGATGCCTCGCTCACCTTTGAGCCCGAGAGCTCGTTGGCCTTAGGCTTTGGATTTCGTTGCGGCTTCTTGGGGCTTCTCCATATGGAGATCATTCAGGAGAGGTTGTATCGTGAGTTCGATATGGATGTGATCACGACCGTTCCCAACGTGTCATACAATATAACCACCACTTTGGGCGAGGTGTTGGAGGTTCACAACCCATCGGGACTCCCCGAGATCACGAAGATCGCCAAGATCGAGGAGCCATATATCAAGGCGCAGGTGATCACGAAGTCGGAGTATCTGGGCAATGTCTTGAGCCTATGCATCGGCAAGCGAGGTGTGATGACCAACCAGACATTCATCACGCAGGATAGGGTAGAGGTGAACTTCGAGATGCCTCTCTCGGAGATCGTCTTTGATTTCTACGATAAGTTGAAGAGTACCTCGAAGGGGTATGCATCGTTCGATTATCATAGGTGTGGCGTCCGCACAAGTAAGTTGGCGAAGTTGGATATCCTGCTCAATGGTGAGCCAGTCGATGCCCTCTCGTCATTGATCTATGCCGACAACGCCTACGACTTCGGCCGCAAGATGTGCGAGAAGTTGAAGGAGCTGATCCCAAGGCAACAGTTCGACATCGCCATTCAGGCGGCCATCGGAGCCAAGATCATCGCCCGAGAGACTGTGAAGGCGGTGAGAAAAGATGTAACGGCAAAGTGTTACGGAGGAGATATCTCGAGAAAGCGTAAGCTCCTCGAGAAGCAGAAGGCAGGAAAGAAGAGGATGCGCCAGATCGGAAACGTCGAGGTGCCACAGAGCGCCTTCTTGGCTGTTTTGAAGATGGATTAGTCTTACGCTTTGATCCTCCCCTATTAGCGTTCTATAACGTCATTGCGGGCTCGATTCGCAATCTCCAAATAACATTGATTATCAGCGTGTTGTGAGATTGCGGATCGAGTCCGCAATGACGTTGTAGGTGAAGTTTAAAACGTTATAGGTGAAGTTTAGAGTTGTCAGACTCCCCTTTTCGCCTTCCTATTACTCGGCTTGCGACTGATGCAAATGACAATACCCATTAGCATTAGTCGTAGTATTTCTACACTGTTTTCCCTTTGTCGTTACGCCCTTGCATTGTGGAGGGTCGACCCTTGTTGCCGATGTATTTGCATCGGTGGTTTGAGTCTTTGTTTTGGTTGTAGTGAACGACCAAGCCGAGAGGTCGATCGTCGCCTCCTCTTTGTCGAAATCGCCCCCTGCAAAGAGGTCAATCCCCGTCTGGGCCTCCACCTCGTCGATTGTCACGGCATAGCCCTCCAGCGCCTTGCCGATCTTGTCGTTTGGCATCACAAAGCCGATCATCTCCCCTTTTCGTGGCGAGAAGACCACCTTATAATACGACGATGGGATTGTGACTCCGCCACGTTTTAAGCTCCCCTTTGGATTGCTTAGGATCGGCCCCGTGACAACATATATCACGCTGTCGGCCGCTGCCCATCCCCTCACCAACTTCTCGAGTCGCATCCAACCATCACGATTAAATGTCGGGGCTTGGGGCGACATATTCGACATATAGAACGACTCCTCCATCGCCACCTTATCGAAGCTCATCGAGGCGGCAGGGCAGAGGTGTCCTCTGTCATATCCGCTCCCCTGATAGTCGGTCGGCAAAGCCGAGGCGGTCGATACCTTTGGGTCGGCCTTGAAGCTGTCGTTGCGGGTGACGTTGCTCTCGGCATTGCGAGGAGTCATCTCATAGGCTACCCACTCGGCCTGCTCGTGCTCCTCGATATAGGAGAGCGTGTAGTAGGTGTGGCGCACAACCTCGCCATCGGAGTGGGGTAGATAGCTTTGGGATGTGGCGAATGATATGTTTAACAGCATCGAGGCTGCTATTATGAAGCTCTTTGAAATTCTCATTATTTTGGAACAAGTTTAAGAATCTGTTTAGGTTTTTCTCTCTTTGCGCGAGGCGCACAACAATTGCAATGGCCTCATATATATAACTCCTTTAACTTGCCGTATGTAGTTTGTTTACCAAGACTATTCTTCTCAATTAAACGCCACCGATATGATAATTTAAATACCTTTGTGTCTGATATTAGTTCATTAAAAATATCTTCATTATACTCTTTTGCTATAATACCCTTCATAGTTAGACGTCGATCGCCATTTATTGCCCCACTACCGATCATTGATTGCACTTCTGTAAAATTCTCGTAGATATAGTTTATTATATAATCTAAAAACAGATAATCTATTATCTGGTTATTTGTTTCAAAATATTTATAAAATATATCTCTTATCAGTGTAAATAAAGTATTATTCACACTGTCTGTCCCTATGAAATATGACGTCCATCTTGCCATCGCTACACCCTTCTTCTTAGGTAGCACTTTTGATGATAGCGTCCAGATGCTATTCGGAGCTATTGTTGTCTCGAAATTACACGTCACAAAGCAAGTCGAATCTATCCAAAGACCTCCATATTTGGCTAATAGACTTACTCTTAATATATCAGAAAAATGCGTTAGGCTAATTTTCTTATCTTTTACCTTTGTTATGATATGATTGGGTATCGTTACATAATCAAAATAATTATTCATATCAAGGGTTATAACATTCCCTCTATTTAATTTATTAAGTTGCTTATGACAAATCTTAACAAGATCTGGTGCATTATCAATGCCTTGTGCCCAAAACACCCATATATTAAATCTTTCGGCAAACTCCTTTTTGATAACTTTATTCTTATGCTCTTGTATAATCTCTCTAAAATTTTCATCTATATATGAATAGATATATTGTGATTTCTTTTTAAAGCAAAGGCGCAAGATTTTATATAAGCCAATCTTTTGAAGAGGTATCTCAGAAAAATAATAATAGATCGCATACTTTAAAGAAAAATTCTTAGCTAAAGACATAGATGTAGCCATCGTAATATATGTTTTAGTGATTTTTCTTATTAGCTTCATTTAATGATCTTTTAAGTTTTGATAGTTTAATGCTGGTTATCAGCTGTTTAATTGCGGAATATTTTGTATCTTTATGGTCACTACACGATAAAGAATGGCAAAGAATTACCCAGCAAACTTGATTGACAACCAATACGATACAATATTATGAATAATTGGCGACTTTCGCAAACGCAAACACTCATTAAGAGATATTTTTAATGCGATTTTACTACTGATCCAAATTACGACTGATCCAAACTGAAACAGATTCTAACAATAATATAAAGTACAAAGAGAGGCAACCTCTTTCAAAGTTACCTCTCTTAGTCGGGGTACCAGGATTCGAACCTGGGACCCTCTGCTCCCAAAGCAGATACGCTAACCGGACTGCGCTACACCCCGTTGTGTTTTAACGAGTGCAAAT
>JBCQTJ010000030.1:0-17190 GCA_047178625.1 Rikenellaceae bacterium | reverse complement strand
CAGGTCGCTGCATCTGTTTATTCTTTAGGGGGGGGTACTGAGACTTTTCTGGGTATTTCTGAGTCTTTCTGGGTCCTTAGGGTCTGACTCAGAAAGACCCAGAAAGTCTCAGAAAGACTCAGAAAGACTATCGAGGAAACATAATAACCTCAACTCGACTCTTATCCTTCAAGATCCGACGAGCCATCTTGCGAACATCCTCTGGCGTGACACTCTCCAATATAGTCATATAATCATTCAGATAATCAATCTGCTCATCATAATAGGAGGTCAACCAGTTGACCCAGCCACTATTATACTCCTGTGCACTGTGGTAGGTTTTCTCTCGATATTGGCGATATTTATTCATCTGCTCCTCCGTAGCACCCACCTTAGCCAAGATCTCAAGCTGCTCGAATACAGTCTCTTGGAGCTCCTCAAACTGCTCCTCGTTAGTGTCGTATTTGATCGTCAAATTATACCTTACCGTTGGAGTATCACTCAACGATAGCGAGGTACCAACCCCATAAGTTCCGCCCTTCTCCTCTCTCGCACTCTTTAGCAACAGATCATCCAACGCCGCCTTTAGGTAGCCTGCAACGACCTCATTTTTGAGGGTGTAGTCGATCGAATTATCCGACATATAGGCCCACGAGCCAACCTTTGGCTGCTCCATCGAGACCTCGAAGTCGACACGCCGCCGACCCTTAGCCGAGCGGATTCCATCATCGACAAAACTCATCTTCTCATCCTGTGAGTTGGTGGGCAACGACCCCACATAGAGCTCCACAAGGGGGCGAAGCTCATCAAGATCGACATTTCCGACGATTAAGAAAGTGAAGTTATCGCCATCGGCATAGAGCGAGCTATGCGCCTCACGGAATCCATCCAGCTCCAAACTCTCGATTCCCTCCAGATCAATCGGGCGACGACGAATATTATCGCCATAGACCACCTCCATAAACTTCTGAGTGTGAAGATACGACGGGCTTGTCACCTGATTTTGGACCCTACTCACCATATTTCTTCGAAACAGCTCAAAATCCTCGTCGCTAAATCGTGGGGCGGTGAATCGGAGGTAGAGCAGCTGCATCATAGTCTCCAGATCCGAGGGCGAGCTACTTCCGCTCACTCCGTGCGAGTACCCCCCAACCCAATACCTCATCGAGGCCAACTTACCAGTGAGCAACCTATCCAACTCGACAGCCGAATAGTCGCTAAGTCCCGAGTAGCTCACCAACGAGCGGAGCTGTCCTCCCTCTAAGTAGATCTTGTCGCTAAGCTGAGAGAGCCCTCCATCCGAGAAACCCTCCATCAACACCTCGTCGACTTTGAGCTGCGTTGGCTTCACGACCACCTTTATTCCATTTTCGAGTTGCCACTCCGTAGCATCATATAGCTCGTTGTAGCCCTCCGATATAACCTTCGAACCCGATAGTTCAACCCCCTCGGGGAGCAATGTATCGCCTATCTCGACATCGTTATATGGCTCGATCTCCGATGCAGCGACCTCGCTCAGAATAGCCAACACCTCCGCCTCGGTTGGAACCATTAGCCCCTCCTTCTTTGGAGAGCGCAACAGAACGACGTGGTTAATATCGGAGAATAGCTCTCCCACCCTCTCGTTCACATCGGCAAGTGTCACCCCCGAGATCAACACGCTATCACGTCTCCACTCCGACTCGGCACTTGGCACGGGGCTACCGAAACGATAAGCAGACAAGAATCGACCGATAAAGGAGTTGTTAGTTCGGTCGTTACGATTGGCATAGGCCCTCTCCGACGATCGCATCAAGCTCACCTTCGCACGCTTGAACTCACCCTCTGAAAAGCCATAACGTTGCGCCCTCTCCATCTGCACAACCAACTCACGCATAGCCTCTTTGAGCCCACCCTCGGGGCTTTGAACCGAGTAGACCGTAGCGGCCAAAGTGGGGATGATACCCACTCGACCCAACGAGATACCACCCGAGAGGATCGGAGCGTCACTCGACATCGCTACCTCTTCGAACCTGCCATCCTGCATAATCTCGATTATGGTGTCTATGATACCCTCACGCTCGGTTGCGACCAACGAGCCATCCTCCACCGTCACAGCATCACGCTTGATGTAGATCGAGGCTTGGGAATATTGCTGCTCGGGGTCAGTGAAAATATCCACAATCGGCTCCACATTATCGGGTACACGGATCACCTCCTTCTGTGGGGCATCCTTAGCTGGGGCCTCAATATCCGAAAATAGGCGCTTCACCTTAGCCTCGACAGCATCGGGGTCTATATCTCCGACGATCATTATAGCTTGGTTATCGGGGCGATACCAGCTATGGTAGAATCTAAGTAGAGACTCCGCCTCAAAAGAATCCAACTGATCGAGGTAGCCGATCAAGTTGCGCTGCTCATATTGCGTTCCTCGCCCCAAGGCCCTAATCATCGACATCGTAGCCCTCCAACTCGCACCATCACGAGTTCTAAGCTCCTCCTTAATCACACCCCTCTCCTTGTCGATCTCCGCCTTGTGAGGCTCAATAAAACTCGACCAGTCGTGGAGTACGAGCAGTGCACTATCTATCGCCGACTCCCTCTTGGTGGGTAGATCCTTCATCATATAGACCGTGTTGTCCCAACTTGTGTAGGCGTTTAGGTTGGCCCCAAACTTCACACCGATACTCTCCAGATAGTCGATCAGCTCCTTGCCCTCGAGGTTTCGAGTGCCATTGAAGGCCATATGTTCGAGGAAGTGGGCCAGACCCTGCTGGTCATCATCCTCCTGCACTGCTCCGACATTTGTGAGGATATAGAAGTCGGCCTGCCCCTTGGGCTTGGCGTTGTGGCGGATGTAATAGGTCAACGAGTTGGGTAGTACTCCGTGTCGCACCTGCTCGTCCATTGGGATTTGGGCATCGAGTGACTCCTCGGCATAGGTGACAGCGACAGAGGATAGAGTAGCTACAATAGCGACCGATAGGGTCAACAGTCGAGATAGGATATTTTTTTGTCTCATAGTTTCAAAAAAGTTAGAATCTGTTTAAACTCTCCCAAAGTTAGTAATTTATTTCGAGAACTACCTCGCAAACGCAAAAAAAGGGCCGACAAATATGCCGACCCCTAAATTTATATACACCTAAATTACAACGCCTTCCAAAGCTCGTTATACTTGTTGTACTTCTCCATAACACCTGGCTCGTCACGAAGGCGGAAACACAACTGCTTCAACGACTCCAATGTAGCACCGTCGGTTGGCTTCAACTCGTGAGCTGCCTCGAAGTATGGCAATGCAGCACCATATAGCTTATTCAACACAGCTACATCCTTGTCGAGGCTCGCCTGATCGCTGTATGTCTTAGTGTTGATGATATCAAGATAGTCATCACCCTTGATCATACAGAATAGTCCCAAGTAGTAGTTACCCTCGAAAGACTGAGGATTGATCTCGACAACCTTCTTGAACGACTCGATACACTCGTCATAGTTCTTCAAAGCGAAGTAGATACGTCCACGACCGAACCACGCATTCAAGTTAGTTGGATCAGCAGCGATGTTAGCCTCGATAGTTACCAACAACTCAGAAGGATCTCCGATATTCTCCTCTGATGTGTAGAGCTGCAAAAGACCCTCGAAGATCTTCTCATTCTGTGGGTACTTTGAGATACCCTCTACGAGATAGCCCTTAGCTGTCTGCAACTTCTCTGGGTCTGACTCTCTCATTCCGTAGGCACAGTGGAACATATAGTAGTATATGTTACCAAGATCCTTTGGGTTTGTCGCTGTGTTAGCCTCAGCAACCTTGTTGTATCCCATCTCGATTGCACGGTTCAA
The DNA here is from genome assembly GCA_047178625.1 of Rikenellaceae bacterium. Classification (GTDB taxonomy): domain Bacteria; phylum Bacteroidota; class Bacteroidia; order Bacteroidales; family Rikenellaceae; genus Alistipes. The sequence continues at coordinate 13,395 of JBCQTJ010000030.1, read as the reverse complement.
CGCCGCCTCACCCTTCTCGCAAGATGATGGGTTAGCGTCTGAATCGATTGTGTACATATAACCTGCATAGAACATAAGGTTAGGATCTGCGCTACCATAAGCTGGAGACGACTGAGCATCAACAGCTGCGATATATGCCTCAGCAGCACCTGTTAGGTCGGCGATCTCGATGGCGCAGTTGGCATCCTGCTTGTGGAAATCAACCAACGACTGGATACCTGTCTTTGCCTTAGCCTTTGCTGATGAATCGAGCGCAAAAGCCTTGTTGTAAGAGTCTAAAGCGATCTGAGCTGCACCATTTGCAACCTCCTTAGTCACCTGCCAAGATACGATCTTTCCCTCCGACTCATAGGCCGTGAAGTAAGGATAGACGTGAACACGGAAGTCACGAGAATCGACAACCTGATCTGTCACCGAGATAGCGTCGTCACAAACAACGCCCATCGTAACGGCATCCATACCCAAATAGAGAGACTTTGTAGAGGCTGTCAACGTCGCTACATAGGCATCTCCACGAGTCAACCAAGCGGCTGCCTTTGTCCCCTTCTTCTCGTGCTGAGAGTCGGCATCTACCTTCGCCAACTTAGCTTGGATTGAGCTCTCGTCAACCTTCTGAGCATACGATGTCGATGTGCTTAGCGCAAACACCGCTGCCAACATAAATACAATCTTTTTCATTTTTGTCCTTTTAATTTTATTTTTAAGTTGTTTTTTATTGCTCTGTTGTGGGCTCTACGGTTGCCTCTATTGTAGGCTCTGTTGCGGCCTCCTCGGTTGTTGCCTCGACCTCAGCCTCGACCTCAGCCTCGCTATTAGGTACCGCCATCACCGAAGCGATAGCATCGCCCTCACGCAAATTGATGATCCTCACACCCTGCGTAGCTCGTCCAGCCACACGGATCTGATTCACCGACGTGCGAATTGTGAGTCCCGAGCGGTTGATAATCATCAAATCATTATCATCTGTCACCGCCTGTATCGAGATCAACTTACCAGTCTTTTCAGTCACAGAGATGGTCTTGACACCCTTACCGCCACGGTTGGTGATGCGATACTCATCCAAATCGGTACGCTTACCATAACCATTTTCGCTCAACACCAAGACATCCTGTCCCGACTCAGGCTCGATACACAACATACCTACCGCCTCGTCGTCACCCTCCAAAGTGATTCCTCTAACTCCTGCTCCCACACGTCCGATCGAACGAACCGTGCTCTCGTTGAAACGTATCGCCTTACCACCCCGGGCAGCGATCATCACCTCGGCACTTCCGCTTGTCAATGTTGCGGAGATCAACTCATCGCCCTCACGGATCACGATGGCATTCACTCCATTTTGGCGTGGACGTGAGTAGGCCTCCAACTTCGTCTTTTTGATGGTTCCATCCTTGGTACACATCACGATATAGTTCGAGTTGATATACTCCTCGTCGTTGAGCCTCTTGACATTGATGTAGGCCCTAACCTTGTCACCTGGATCAATCTGGATCACATTCTGGATCGCACGGCCCTTCGAAGAGCGTGACCCCTCGGGGATCTCGTAGACCTTCAACCAGTAGCAACGGCCATTTTGGGTGAAGAATAGCATCGTGTTGTGCATTGTCGCAACATAGATATGCTCGATGAAATCCTCATCTCGTGTCGAGCTTCCCTTGGCTCCAACGCCTCCTCTATTCTGTGTTCTATACTCTGTGAGTGGGGTTCTCTTGATATAGCCTAAGTGTGAAATGGTGATTACCATCTCCTCGTCTGCATAGAAATCCTCGGGGTTGAACTCCTCCGAAGAGTAGACGATCTCAGAACGACGCTCGTCACCATACTTCTCCTTGATGTATAGTAGCTCATCCTTGATTATCTGCATCTGCAACTGCTCCGATGACAACACCTCGTTGAAGTAGGCGATCTGCCTCTCCAACTCATCACGCTCGGCTGTGAGCTTATCGTGCTCGAGACCAGTCAACGATCTGAGCCTCATTTCGATAATCGCTGCCGCCTGAATCTCGCTGAGTCCGAAGCGTGCGATGAGATCCTGCTTAGCCTGCTCAGGATTCTTCGCTGCACGAATGATGTGGATCACCTCGTCGATATTATCCTGTGCGATCAACAATCCCAATACGATATGCAACCTATCCGATGCCTTGCGGAGGTCAAACCTCGTGCGACGCAAGATCACATCGTGACGGTGGTCTACGAAGTGGTGGATCAGATCCTTTAAGTTCAACAACTGAGGACGACCATTCACCAAGGCGATATTATTCACCGCAAACGAGGTCTGCAACGCTGAGTTCTTAAACAAGGTGTTGAGCACCACGCTCGATACCGCATCCGACTTCAAGATGATCACAATACGCATTCCCCTGCGATCACTCTCGTCGTTGATATATGAGATTCCGTCGATCTTCTTCTCGTTGATTAGGTCGGCGATCTTCTTGATCATCTCCGCCTTATTTACCATATATGGGATCTCGGTGATTACGATACACTCTCTGCCCGTCGAGGTCAACTCGATCTCGGTTCTGGCCCTCATAACCACACGGCCTCGTCCTGTCATAAGCGCCTCACGGACACCCTCATAGCCATAGATCAACGCCCCCGTTGGGAAGTCAGGAGCCTTCACATAGTGAATCAACTCCTCACACTCGATATCACGATTATCTACATAGGCGCAACAAGCATCAACCACCTCCGACAAGTTATGTGGAGCCATATTTGTCGCCATTCCCACGGCGATACCACTCGCTCCATTGACCAGCAATAGAGGGATCTTGGTTGGCAACACCGTTGGCTCATACATCGTATCGTCGAAGTTGAGAGTCCAGTCGATAGTCTCCTTGTCGATATCGGCCATCACCTCGTCGGTAATCTTCTTCATACGTGCCTCGGTGTAACGCATCGCCGCTGGCGAGTCTCCATCCATTGATCCGAAGTTACCCTGCCCATCGACCAATGGATAGCGCAACGACCAATCCTGAGCCATACGCACCATCGCCTCATAGACCGAGCTATCTCCGTGTGGGTGGAACTTTCCGAGTACATCTCCCACGATACGGGCCGACTTACGGTGTGGTTTGTCCGAGTAGAGGTTGAGCTCCGAGTTCATCGCATACAAAATGCGTCGGTGAACAGGCTTCATACCATCCCTCACATCGGGCAGGGCACGTGATACGATAACCGACATCGAATAGTCGATATAGGCAGATTTCATCTGCTCCTCGATATTGATCGGGATTATACGTCCGCCTCCCAAAGCGACCTCTCCTTGAGGTACAAGCTCGTTACCGCTCTGATCCCCAACGACTCCGCTCTCTTGATTCTGATCTTCAATTGACATTCTTATCTATTTATCAATGTTTCTAAAAATTCTAACCTCCAAAATTACCCCTTTTTTGCCGTATTTGCAAGGTTTACCCCATTTATTTCACCTCTTTTTAATATTTTTTCACAAAAACACCCTCTTATTGGCTATTTTTAGTCGATTTAAGCGCATTTAATATTTTTGTCGACAACCCTACTTCTCGACACGGGCATTTACACCTCGACCACCCTCATAGCAGCCGATATCCTTGGCCGCCCACTCCAACTCCTTCATCAGCCTCTCGACAACCTTGGGATTCTCACCCACTACGTTTCGGCTCTCCGAGATATCACTCTCCAAATCATACAACATCGGCTCGCTAAAGAATACCCTATCCTCGGGGGCGATATGCACACTATTGGGGGCAAAGGCCGAGATGACCCTACTCTTGATGAACTCTTGGTGATATGGCTGGTGAGGCAGATACAACTTCCACTTTCCGCTCCTCACCGCTCTCAGATCGAGGTGTTGGTAGTAAAATAGCGACCTCGCCAACTTGCGCTGCTTGCCGTGGAGGATCTTCGAGATATCACACCCATCAATGACCCTATCCGTAGGAACCTCGGCCCCAGCCAAAGAGGCAAGGGTAGGCAGGATATCCATAGTCGATGTCACCAAGTCACAACTCCCGCCAGCAGGGACCTTAGAGGGGGCACGCACCACACAAGGCACCCTCACGCCACCCTCCCAAACAGAGGTCTTACCACTACGTAGAGGCTCCGCAGAGCCACCATTCTCGCCCTCCTTCCACCAAGGGCCGTTGTCGCTTGTGAAGATCACATAGGTGTTATCGTCGATGCCCAACTCCACCAACTTATCCAATATTCGCCCAACGTTATAATCTATCTCCTCGATGCAGTCGCCATAGAGCCCTCGCTCCGAGCTACCTCGAAACTCACCCGATGCGGCCAGATGGACGTGGGGCATAGTGTGGGCAAGGTAGAGGAAGAATGGGCCATCCTTCGCCTGCTCGAGATACTCCAAAGCATAATCAGTGTAACGCCTCGTGAGTTGCGAGAGGTCGGGCTTAGCCTCATACAGCTCCTCGTCTATATAGAGGTCGACAAAGCCAGGCGAGTTGCCTCGTGGTGCCCACATACTCTGGTCGAAGCCCTAATTAGAGGGGGACAAGCGTGTCTCGAAGCTATTTGCTCGCCCTGCCAAATCCCACTTTCCCACCATACAGGTCGAGTAGCCTTGGGGTTTGAGCACCTCGGCAATAGTCACCTCCGAGAGCGACATATTGGGGTGAGGCGAGCTATCGAAGTCATTGTTGACACGAGCCGTGCGCAAAGGATAGCACCCCGTCATCAACGAGGCTCGAGAGGGCCCCGAGACCGTCTGCGCATAGAAGTTGGTCAACATCACCCCCTCGCTGGCCATACGGTCGATATTAGGGGTCTTGATTAGCGGCGAGCCAAAGCACCCCAGATCCTGATAGCCTTGGTCATCGGTGAAGATTATTATGAAGTTGGGCTTCTCGCTATGCTTGCCCTCTTTGGAGGGATTCGCCTCCTTCGCCACTACGGACGAGGATACCCCCACCAACGCTATGGTCGCTATGGAGGTGTATAGTTTTGTTTTTGTCATTGTTGATTGGTATTTTTAGGTTAACTCAACGAAGTTAGCATTTCTCCAAAATATGAAGATACTCTGTCGTAGAGTCTGCACGATGTATTCGATTCTCACTCTTGTCGGCCTTGAATCTCTGATGTTGCTGTTCAGCAACGTCATATCGCCCATATTTCGACATTATACGTCTGATCTCCTCGATCGACATAAGCCCCTCATTGTTATATGAGAGAAAGATATATTTAAATTGTGCCGACTTCACCAACTCCTCGAAAACACCTGCGACAGAGCGTCGTCCACAATATTTGCTCCTCTCATACTCTCGTAAACCAGTCTTGTCCTTGGGGCTAAAATCTTTGTACTCGGCAATAGTATTTAGCATATGGTAGTTCGAGCCATACTGCCTCGCATTATATGGTGGGTCGAGATATAAAATATCGCCCTCTATTCGATTTATCAGAGAATTTGCATCCTCTTGGTAGACCTCGTGCGAGCTTAACGTTTGGTCAAATTCGGCAGGCTCCAACACCAACTCTTTGAGTGCCGAGCGCTTCAATGCCTTGAGATATGCCCCATAAACCGATGCTGTATTAGCCAACTTATCGGCACTCTCCAAGAGGCTACAAAGCAAGAAATAGTATAGGCCATCACTGATATCGCCTCGCCAACTCTCGATCTGACGTCGCATAGTGTCGATCTTCATTCCATTATGGTCCGAGAAATATAGGCGGTCTGATCCGCCACCAAGGCAATAGTTTCGGTAGATGAAGCCATCGTCAACGAGAGGTAGGTTATTTAGTTCGTCGATATAACGCTCTTTGTCAACAACATCTACACTATTGGCGATATAGTTTTTATTCAAAACATAGCTATAATACTCCACATCATTTGAGATAACAGACTTTACATCTCGCTTGAAATACCGACCAACTGCACCCGTACCTGCAAACAGATCACAAAAGAGCTGTTGCGAGAGATCAACCCCCACAACATCCTCTATAACGCCCGACAAAAATGGCAATAGCTTATATTTAGATCCTATATAGTTCATTACGTCTATTTATCTTCTGGATACAAACGCCCCATCACAAAATCCGAAGCCTCTTGACTAATCTTCTTCACAGAACTCTTTCGATACTCAACGGGATCATATTGGTAACAACCGACACAACCTAAATCATCTTGATAATTGAGATCGCCCTCATAGAATGAGTATGGATTACCCTTTATCAACTTTGCATCCCAACGTTTACCACTCGCCTTACACTCTTTGCAAATCTGTCGCTTCACATCGTTTGCTGCCTTGCAAAGAGGTTGGAAATCCTCGATCTTCTGAGTAGCTGCATCAGATACTCGCTCATCACTCTTTCGGCCATCTTTGTGGTCGATCTCGATCCGTGTATTTTCGGAAAAGCCTCTAACGCCCAACATCACACACCTCGACATTGCATAATGCGCCTTTATATCGGCTCGAATAGTATGACTAAAAACAGATGAATGATTAAAGCCATTCAACCTCACAGCATCAATCGAATTACCTGGTGTTTTACTCTTGTCAAACTCAACAATATACCTCTTAGCTAATGAAGAGCTTGCCCTACACCAACTTCCTCCATTACCTAACTTTAGATCGTAGTACCGCCCCGTAAACTCGGAGGCATCTACCCACCGACTAACACCTGTACCATCTGGAGCCGCAAGCTCTATAAAAAGTTCTGTCTTTGTCAGTAGGTACAAAATTAACAAATAAAAACAAAAAAGGGTGTTCTTCCTAATAATTATTCCCGTTAATATCCAATTTGTTTAGATATTAACGGGAATGATTATCACTGCCCTCTCTCGCTATTGATTTACCAATGGGAAGGCTACTCGACGCAGAATCGTGCTGCCCTCGGGGACTAAGCGGACCTTTTGCTCCTGCCCATTTGCATCTACTAAGTTACCCTCCAGATATACTGGTGAGTCAAACCACGGCTTATTATAGTCCGCCTTATCGTTTGTTTTGAGCGTAAACTCAGCCTTTGGATCAATCGAATAGTCCCATCCTCTCTTATCCAACGTAACTACGTCATAGGGATAGTAGCCCGTATTGTTGTAGTCGTATAGCTCAACCAACTTGTGTGGGAATTGGAGAGAGTATAACAACGCTCCACGCTTAAGCATCAATCCGCCACCCTTGACACTCTTTGAGTCGGGTTGCTCAATCTTCTCTACCTCAAATTCGAAGCTTACCTTCACCTCGTCGTTTGAGCCCCATCGCTTAGAAAGGATCACGAAATCATCGCTCTTGGTGACTTTCAGCCCCTTGACTTTTTGCACATCGACACCGACAGCTCCATCGGGGATCCTAAGGTGCAGATTAAACGTGAGTGGTTTTTCGGCGTTAACAACAAATGTCACATCATCAGAGAAGGGATAATTCGTCTGTTGATCTATATTAACATTGGTGTTATCAATCTCAAAACTAATCTCGGTCGGAGCATACTGCATCGCCACGACACCACCATCCGCAACCGAACGCATCCACATTCCATCAATGAAGTAGGGGATTACACGGGCAGCACTCGTAACACAGCAGACAGCCCCCTGACGAAAGACCCCCTCTTTGAGATTCTTTCCGTTGTTGCTCTCGTAGCGATTAGCATCGTAGGCCAATCGCCCCGCGTGCTCATCTTTATTGATCTCAACTCTATTATCGCTCGATAGATACTGCAACCCCTTGAGGTCAGGAAGTCGAGCCCCTTGAGCAGCATTATATATCACCCTCTCGACCATATCTGCGGTCTCGGTGTTTCCCGTCAAGGTCAAGATGCGGTTCAGCGAGTACATCAACTCTGGCAATCCGCAATACTCTCGATACATATCGACTGTTCCCTGCCTACCCTTCACATTCTCATCTCCTACGATTCCGCCACCTGGGGTCGAGTGGTGTTGTGTCTTAGTGAGCGCAATATCGGCCACCCTCTGCAACTCAGCATCGTTGTAGAGACTTGCGACATATTGAGCCATATATAGACCCTCGGCGATATGGGGAGTGTGTTTGTCGAATGGGACATCCTCTTTCAACAGGTTCTCGATCGTTAGGTCATTATCTCGGGGTGGGGTATCGTTGAAATCTTGATACATCTTCTTTGCAAACTCTTTATAGAGTGAGTTTCCAGTTAACCTATACAACCACTCCAAAGAGTCGAAGAAGCCAACGGCGTGGCTAATACCACCATAGCGACCTCCCGCAGGAAAAACGCTCTGCTCAGTATACTCCTTTATTGATAGTTGAGCAGCTCGATCGACCGCCTCCAAGAAACGAGAGTCGTTAGTATATTCGTACCAAGATAATAGGGCTGAGAAGATTCGGCTTTGAACCCATAGCTCTCCGTTATCTCCTCCCTTGTGGTTGTAGCGGGTATTCTCTTCATCTCCCGATAGATACATCCCGATATAGCCATCTTCATCCTGATATTTAAGCAGTCGCTCCATCCACTGCCCTGCCTTAGCCAAATAGTATTGGTGGCCCGACTGAATCGCCATTCTAAGGATTCCATCTTTGAGGTATGCCTCCTCCTCGGCACCCCACCACGTATTGAGATAGGGGTAATCCTTGAACGCACTCTCCGACAAGACTCGCTGCGAATTAAAGATATCTTGGTTGATATAGGGGCAGATGTGGTCGAAACAAGATAGGTACCCCTCGTTAAGATCGGTGTTGATCTGCTCTAATAGCCACCCTTTGGCTTTTACATCACCGACCCGAAAGGGGGCACTTGTAGCTCTCTTCGAGTAGGCTATTGGCATTTACATTCACAAAAGCTATGCTGGCACATAGGGACAATAGCGTTAATTTTCTCTTCATAGGTTCGGTTTATTAGCAGGTTAAAGGTTGTATAACAAAATTACAAAAACTAAAAATAACGTACAAATATCTCTTTGTTTTTATACAAATAAATACCATAACCAACTCTAAATCAACACTATAACCCAACTACCAAACCCTCATTTACAACCCTTAACTAAACAAAAAAAAGAGGAGTAATGGATACTCCTCTCTCAATATTTTCAGATTTAGCCGCCTTGCAGCGATCTGCTACATATATGACTTGATATAGGTATGGTGCGGTCCAAAGCGCTCGAAGGCAGCCTTATCCAACTCCTCCTGAGCTGTTGGGTGGGCAATTGAGATCAATAGGCGAGCTCGCTCCTGCATACTCTTACCATACAAATCTACCGCTCCGTACTCCGTAACGAACCACCTCATATGTGAACGAGTCGTAACGACACCTGCTCCCAAAGCCAAGGTTGGAGCGATCTTCGATACCCCCTTGTTTGTGATTGATGGCATTGCGATCATCGCCTTACCACCCTTCGACAACGATGCTCCATATACGAAGTCAACCTGTCCTCCTACTCCCGAGTAGAACTTCGTGCCCAATGAGTCGGCACACACCTGACCTGTCAGGTCTACCTGCAACGCTGAGTTGATAGCAGTCACCTTATCATTCTTCGAGATAATATATGGGTCGTTAGTGTAGCCCACATCCATCATCCTTACACCTGGGTTGTCGTCGATGAAGTCATAGACCTTCTGTGATCCCATCAAGAATGTTGAGACCATCATACCTGTGTCGATATTCTTCGCTGCGCCATTGATAACACCGCTCTCAACGAGTGGGAGCACGCCATCGGCGAACATCTCGGTGTGGATTCCCAAGTTCTTGTGGCCCGTAAGCTGCGACAACACCGCATTTGGAATTGCTCCGATACCCATCTGCAACGTTGCACCATCCTCGATCAAGGCGGCACAATGCTTTCCGATCGCTACCTCTACATCTGATGGCTCCGAGAAGTGAGCCTCCTCCAATGGACAATCCTCCTCTACGAACAAGTCAATGCGTGATGAGTGGATCATAGCATCACCAAAGGCACGTGGCACATACTTATTCACCACCGCAATTACAGTCTCGGCAGTCTCGACAGCGGCCAAAGTGGCATCTACCGATGTTCCCAACGATACATATCCGTGCTTATCGGGTGACGACACCTGAATCATCGCAACGTTACAAGGGACAGCTCCCGAGCGATACAACTTCTGAGTCTCGCTCAAAAATACGGGGATATAATCGGCATAACCAGCCTGAGTAGTCTTGCGAACATTTCCTCCTACGAAGAACGAATCCAACTGGAAGATTCCCTCATACTTAGCCTCAGAATATGGTGCAGGACCCTCTGTGTGGAGGTGGTGGATGTGTACATCACGCAACTCTCCATTGTCGCCCCTTGCACACATAGCCTTAATCAAACACTGTGGTGCCGAAGCAACTGAACTCAAATGAATGTGATCTCCTGACTTGATCCTCTTGACAGCCTCGTCGGCTGTTACAAACTTAATTGCTCTACTCATTGATATATTATTTATATGTTTAAGTTTCTTACCTCTTTTCTGGTTTCGACGTTTTCGCCTATACGTCCACGTTTTCGCCCCCTGCTTACGACCTCTTAACCTCTACCTGCTCGTAACCCTCGACAATATCGCCGACCTTGATGTCGTTGAATGAGTCGATGTTAAGACCACAATCGAATCCCGATGCAACCTCCTTGACATCATCCTTGTAGCGCTTCAACGATCCCAACTTACCTGTGTGAATCACGATACCATCACGAATGATTCGAATCGAGGTGTTACGAGAGATCTTACCCTCACGCACCAAACATCCAGCGACCGATCCAACCTTCGAGATCTTAAAGACCTCCAAGACCTCAACCGAGCAGACGATCTCCTCCTTCATAACTGGCTCCAACATACCCTCGATCGCATCCTTGATGTCGTTGATAGCGTCGTAGATGATCGAGTACAGACGTATCTCGATCTCCTCCTTCTCGGCCACCTTACGTGCAGCCGCCGATGGGCGCACCTGGAATCCCACAACGATGGCGTTCGATGCGGCAGCCAACAAGACATCCGACTCCGAGATCTGACCTACGGCAGCGTGGATAACGTTGACCTGAACCTCCTCTTTCGAGAGCTTGATCAACGATCCCGACATAGCCTCGATAGATCCATCCACATCTCCCTTAACGATGATGTTGAGCTCCTTGAACGAACCAATTGCGATACGACGTCCGATCTCGTCGAGTGTGACGTGCTTCTGAGTCATAAGACCCTGCATACGCTGAAGCTGCTCCCTCTTGGTTGCCACCTCACGTGCCGAGCGGTCATCATCCATCACGTTGAATGTATCACCCGCCTGAGGCGCACCGTTGAGACCCAACACCTGAACTGGTGTCGAGGGCCCTGCCTTCTCCACCTTGATTCCATTCTCGTTGAACATCGCCTTCACACGACCTGTATATGTTCCCGATAGGATTACATCTCCTACCTTGAGGGTTCCATTCTGAACCAAGATTGTCGATACATATCCACGACCCTTGTCGAGCGTAGACTCGATAACCGTACCCTGTGCCTTGCGGTCGGGGTTGGCCTTTAGCTCCAACATCTCGGCCTCCAACAACACCTTTGTCAACAGCTTATCGAGGTTTAAGCCCATCTTGGCCGATACATCCTGACTCTGGAACTTACCACCCCAATCCTCGACGAGGTAGTTCATCTGAGCCAACTGCTCCTTGATATGGTCGGGGTTTGCCGCTGGCTTATCACACTTATTGATCGCAAAGACCATCGGTACACCTGCCGCCTGAGCGTGGTTGATAGCCTCCGTTGTCTGGGGCATCACGCTATCGTCGGCCGCCACAATGATGATCGCCACATCGGTAACTTTCGCTCCACGGGCACGCATCGCTGTAAAGGCCTCGTGACCTGGGGTATCGAGGAATGTGATCCTCTGACCATTCAACTCCACCGAGTAGGCTCCGATGTGCTGAGTGATTCCTCCCGCCTCGCCTTGGATTACATTGGCCTTACGGATGTTATCGAGCAGCGAAGTCTTTCCGTGGTCGACGTGTCCCATAACCGTTACGATTGGTGGGCGTGAGATCAAGCTATCCTCCGAGTCGACATCGTCGTCGGCAATAGCCTCTTGGATCTCGACCGATACGAACTCGATCTTGAAGCCGAACTCCTCGGCCACCACCACCAACGCCTCGGCGTCGAGTCGCTGGTTGATAGATACCATAAGTCCGAGGTTCATACACGCTGTGATGACCTCCGTCACGGTGACACCCATCATCGTCGCCAACTCACTCACGGTCACGAACTCCGTAACCTTCAGAGTCGACTTCTCCATCTGCTCACGCTCCATCTGCTCGCCCATCTTGGCGTCAAATGCATCACGCTTATCCTTGCGGTATTTAGCTCCCTTGCCCTTCGATCCTTTGGCTGTCAAACGTGCCAAAGTATCCTTTACCTGCTTTGACACCTCCTCGTCGCTCACCTCGGCACGTGGTGCCTGTGAGCCTGATGGGCGGTTGTTATTTCTCTGCTGGTTATTTGCTGCGTTGCGGCTCTTGCGACCTTGACCTGGTGCGTTAGCTGCTCCGCCGCCCTGTGCTCCTGCGCCACCTTGACGCTGACCTCCTTGGCCTCCACGGTTGTTTGAACCTGTGTTGTTGCCGTTATTATTGTTGTGGTTATTATTTCCCTTGTTGTTGCCACCTTGTCCTGCTGGACGAGAGGCACCTGCTGCACGGTTGACATCAACCTTCTCCTTGCCCAGACGCTTGCGCTTGTGCTTTCCACCTGCCGAGAATGACGACACATCCATCGTTCCCAACACTTGTGGCCCCGACAAGGTGTGCTGTGTTGCACGGAACACGCCATCCTTGACTGTTCCGCCACCCTCTACGGTTATTGTTGCAGGCGCTGCCTCAACTGGAGCTGGTGCTGGCGCCTTCACCTCTGCTGCCTTTGGCTCGCTCTGCTTTGGAGCCTCTGCCTGTGGCTGCTGCTGCTTCTGTGGCTGCTGCTGTTGTTGCTGTGGCTTTCCTCCGCCTCGCTTATTATCACGATCTCGACGGTTGCCACGATTATTTGTTGGCTGCGTGGGTAGCTCTATGCGGCCCAAAATCTTCAGGCCACCATTGTTGGATGGCGCCTCAATGACGTTGCTCTTGATGACAACCTCATCAACTCCATCCGACTCCTGTGCTGTGCTCGACTTCATCGACTCGCTGTCAATACTCACCGACGCTGGCTTATTAGCTATTCTTTCACGTACAGAGGCACGCTCATTGTGGTTGCCGCGATTCGCGCCAAACTCCTTCTCAAGCATTGCATAAACACCCGATTCAACCACCGAATTGGGTGATCCATCACTCTTGACACCTTTCTTCTGCAAGAAGTCTGTGATTGTGTTGATACCAACCTTAAACTCCTTTGCAACCTGAATGAGCCTTAATTTCCTCTCATTACTCATACTCTATATTATCTCCTAATTTAATTATTTACGTGAAAAAATTGCCGTTGTCGCCCCGTTGTCGCCCCGTTGTCGCCCAGATGCCGCCCCGTTGTCGCCCAGATG
>JBCQTJ010000029.1:0-17330 GCA_047178625.1 Rikenellaceae bacterium | reverse complement strand
TTCCGAGTGTAAAGATACGAAATTCCAATGACTTATGCAAATAATCCGATCATTGAAAACTGATTATTCCTGTTGTTTTGATGTGACTTATAGTAGAATTAATGGGGCGTGAGTAGTTACTGGCCGAGTCTATAAAGGGGTGCCAAAGAGAGGATGGCAGTTGGTCGGCTGGGATGCTCGGCGATGTGTCGGCATACCCAAATTTCGAGAGCTCTGGCTCATCGTTCTTTACCTATGGAATTGCCTCTGGAATCTGCAATGGGCTGTTGGATCAGACGACCTACGAACCTACACTATTCAAGGCGTGGAATGCTCTCTCGGGGGCAATCAACGAAGAGGGTATGTTACGACACGTCCAACTTACGGAGAACAACGCCGAGATTTATAGCACAGGAGCCCTCTTGGCGGCAGGATCACAGCTCTATAAATATATCAGAGAATTCTACCCCGAGACGATCAAAAAAGATTGCTACACCGATAGTGTCTATATGCACGGAGGAGGATGGTGTTGGTTTCAATCACCACGAGCAATCATCTCGGGCGATAAGCTCCTTATCGGAGGTCTCGATGGTCGGGATGGCAGCGTGAGAGCGAGTGTATATGACCTCAAAGAGGATAAAATCGAGGGGGAGGTTATCTTGTGTGAGAACTTCGAATTTGACGACCACGACGCCCCCGCATTCTATATCCGCAAAGATGGCAGCATCCTTGCAATGTGGGCAAAACACTGGAAAGAGCACACCCATCGCTATCGGATCTCGGAGATAGACAACTATCTCGAGTGGGGCGAGACGAAATTCACAGTCAGAGAGGTCGATCACAACTCGGGAGTCTCATATATGAATCTATACTATGTCGAGGATCAAGGTCTGCTATACAACTTCTTCAGAGATGGAAAGACATACAATCCGACATTTATGACCTCGGCCGACGAGGGTGAGAGTTGGAGCGCAAAGACCCACCTAATAATCAACGAGGTCGATGGCCGCAACAGACCTTACGCCATCTACCAACAGACAGACAAGAATACGATCGGGATATCATACACCGATGCACACCCTCGAAACTATGGCAATAGCCTCTACTACATAGAGTTTCGGGATGGCAAATTTTATAGCGAAGATGGCTCATTTGTAGCGGATCTAAAGGATGGCCCACTCCCCACAACAAAGGGGGACAAGCTCTACACAGGAAGCGAGACTAAGGTGAAACCAGCAGGGTCTGACAGCGTCCCCAATAGCTCGTGGAATTGCACCATCAGCCAAGATGCCGACAAAAATCCATATATCGGATACACCGTGCATTTCTCAAATTCAGACCACCGATTCAGAGTCTCTAACTGGGATGGAGCGAAGTGGATAGATCGAGAGATCGCCTATGCAGGCAATGCCCTCTACGCCAAAGAGAGCAGCTATACAGGGCTGATGGCCTTCGACCCAACCGACCCAACAAATGTGTATATATCGACCGATGTGAACCCCTCAACAGGAGCGGATCTTGGCGGCGTACACGAGATCTATTACGCCAAAATCGGGCCCAACGACGATATCACCACAATAGAGTGGAGTGCCATCACCAAAGAGTCGATATATGGGAATATTCGCCCCATTGTCGTTAGCAGCGACGACCACACGGTTCTGTTGTGGCTCCACGGAATATGGACTACATTCAACAACTATGACCTTAATGTTCTTGGTTTGAGGGTTCGCTAACCACCCAAACTACTTAGGGTAGATAGTGCTGTCTGAGTAGTGCCAGCCGTTTACGGTGATGCTAAATATCATATCTGTTGCAAAGACGAGATCGCCGACATTGGGTGAGCCTTCGATTCTGATTTTGGTGTTTTGGCCATATTGGTCTACGTAGTATTCCGATAGGTAGATGCCTCCCGATTGGTTGAGTTGTAGTGCGTAGTCGTACTCGGTGCCTGCCTCCCAACTTAGCTGTTCGGGGGCGAATCGGAAGCCTGCCTTGACGAATAGGGGGCCTGTGTAGGTGCCTCCACTTAGCTTGTAGTCTGTGTAATACTCGCTGCTCTCGTCCCACTCTGTTTCGCTCGTGGAGCCCGCTCTGATCTCATATCCTACGATATCTTCGCTCTCGCTATTTGTGCGGTAACGGATCGAGATATAGGCCCCTTCGAGGAGTAGATCGCCACTCTCCTCGTCCAAGGTGACAGATCCATCCCATAGAGGGGTATCGACACCCCCCTGCTGGGGAATTAGCATAAGGTAGTGACCATCTAACCTCACGGGGTAGAGCTGCCCCTCGACCCCCCACCTTGCGAAGGTGCCAGAGGAGCCTACATAGTCGTCGAAGGAGCCTAAATTCTCATCGGAGAGCTCCTCCCACCTCGAATTTACATAGTCGTAGGAGCCTCGTGAGATGACATTTTCGATGCCCAACTGTCGAATCACGGTCAACACCCCCTCGTCCTGCACCACACAAAAGCTGATCTTGGCCATAATATGGTCGAAGCTAAGCGACTGCACTCCTGTCGCGGGCTTCACAACGACATCGCCCGAGGCCGAGGCGAGGAAGTCGGTCTGATCGAGGATGCTGGCCTCAACCTCGATATCGGCAACGAGGGTAGAGGGGGTTAAAGAGCTCAGAGTGAACCCCACCGCCGACGAGGGGTGATATGCGTAGAAGTTCATCGGGCTAAAGGGCTCGGGCCACGAGGGGGCATCGTCACTACCCCACCCCCACCTCTGAGAGGCGAAGTCATAGGTGTAGCGGCCTCCATCGAGGGAGTCATACCAAGTGTCGTCGCCCGAGACCAAACCATAGACCACAATCCCATCGGTGTCGCCCTCCATAGCATCGAGATCACTACTAAGAGTACGTGTTGATTGAGTCTCGAAATTTATTGATAGAGAGTCCTCCTCTACTCTATCGTCCACCTCAGAACACCCCACAACGGCCACCAAGAGCAACGTCGTGGAAAAGATATTTTTCGCCATAACTGCCATAATTTAAACTACTATTTATGGCAGACATATTTTATGCCAGCGAGGCTACCACCCCAAAAATAACATTCCGAAGGCGCAGAAAGAGATTACAAATCCGCCTATTGCGTGCGAATATCGGTCGATATGTTGAGTTCCTATCTTGCCATAGCTAAAGTTTCCGAGGAGCACCATAGCCACCATTGTGATGATCGTGGTGAGGGTAAATAGTGCGATGAGCCACGCTATCTCGGCAGGTGAGCGGTGGGTACCCGAGAAGAACAAAAGGGGTATGATCGGCTCACTGGGCCCCATCACGAAGATGGCGAATAGCACGAGCGGTGTCACCTTGACTCGTTGGTTGGGGGTGTATGATTGGTTGTGTTTGTGTTCGTAGACATATACGTCGTCGCCCATCACGTCGAAGTGTTTGTGGGCTTGGGGCTTGCGAGTCTGCATTACGCCATAGATGAGGTATGCCACACCGAAAATTAACAGCGCCCAGCTCGACATATTACCCCTAATATCTTGAAAAATCTCGACCTCGCTCAGCTGCCACCCAACGAATACTCCGATGATTCCCAATATCACCGAGCTGAGGACGTGTCCTGCGCCACAGACTATTGTGAGCAGGATTGTCTTGGAGAGCGACCAACCACGTGATTTGCTCAGCACGATGAAGGGCAGATAGTGGTCGGGACCAACCGAGGTGTGGAGGAATGCGATTGTTATCGCCGTTAGCGAAAGGGATAGGAATGTTGCTGTTACCATTGAAAAGGTGTTGTTTGTTGTGTTAATATTATTGTTGCCTCTCCCACATAAGCTCTTGGATCTTTAGCATAGCCTCGAAAAGAGACTCGCCACCGTAGCCCAACATCCTGACGACGAAGCCCGAGTAGTGGGTTTGGGAGATTCCTGAGTGGATGTTCTCTACCGAGGAGAGGAGGGTGTGTATCTCACAGATGAGTGTGGTGATCTCTATCGATGGTGAGGTGGTCTGGAAGATTAGGGTCCCTTGGTGTGTCGCACCCTCCAATAGTCCGATCTCTCTTAGGGGCGTTGTTTTAGGAGAGAGCCACACCCTATCTTTTAGGCGGAGTCGCCCCTTGTGCCACACCTCAACGCTGTTGCTGAACTCCCTAAACTCGAACTCCTCGCCGTGGAGTCGCCTGCCGCAGGTGATAATCTCACCTTGCAGGATGGAGCTATTCTCGCCCAACTCGACCTTTGAGGTGGCGAAGAACGAGGAGTTGCGATGGGGGACAATCGGGTGCGGCACCTGCGAGAGGTGGGCGCCATCGGCTATCTTGATATTGGTGGTCTGCTCGGCTCGCTGATCCATATCGTAGATCCTCTGATATGATTGGCTTTTGAGCATTAGGCGTGCCCCCTTCTCGAGTGTGATGTCGATGAAGTAGCGATCTTCGGAGAGCACCCCAGGCGAGGTGCTCATAACCATTAGGTGGGAGGCGTTATCACGTGAGAGCTGCCCCACCGAGACTACTCGCAGGGGTGGCGTTGTGTAGAGGCTGCGGATGTATGATCGCCCCTCACGTGTCGCAATTGTCAGTCGTATATGCGCCTCCATAAGTGAAATTACCTATATAAATTTGGCTCCGCCACATCCTCCAAGAGGGCATAGCGCTTGATCCATCCGATTACAGAGTCGAGCCCCTCATCGGTTTTGAGGTTCGAAAATGCGAATGGCTTGCCGCCCCTCATACGTCGAGAGTCACGCTCCATCACCTCGAGGCTCGCACCGACATAAGGTGCCAAGTCGATCTTGTTGATGAGCAGGAGGTCGGAGCGAGTGATACCTGGGCCACCCTTGCGAGGTATCTTCTCCCCCTCCGAGACGTCGATTACGAAGATGCTAACATCGACCAAGTCTGGGCTAAATGTAGCCGAGAGGTTGTCGCCACCGCTCTCGATAAATACGATGTCGATGTCGGGGAAGCGTGCAACCATCTCCTCGACAGCCTCCAAATTCATACTCGCATCCTCTCGAATTGCGGTGTGAGGACATCCCCCCGTCTCGACTCCGATGATTCGCTCTGGCGGGAGCGAGCTGTTTTTGGTGAGGAACTCTGCATCCTCCTTGGTGTAGATGTCGTTGGTGATAACCCCGACGCTATACTGGTCACAAATCCGACGTGTGAGGCGCTCCAAAAGCGCTGTCTTGCCCGAGCCAACTGGCCCTGCAACTCCAATTTTTATGTAATCTCTATTCATAATTTTCTTTTTTTAGTGTCCGCAATTCTGGTGGGTAGATCGTTGATAGGTGGATGAGATTTGGAATATGGCGCATAGGTGGCTGAAGGGAGCGTACTAAAAGTACGTGACCGAAGTCGCCTATGCGTTATATTTCAAATATCGCCGCCTTGCAACGATCTATGACATATATAGGCGTGAGTATAGATGTTCGTGTTCCATACTTGCTCTGTCAAATCCTACGGCACAAACCCCTCGCATATCCTCATTCATCTCAATCGTCTCGGAGACCAGCCCCTCCAACTCACCCTCCAACTCAAAGAGAATATCCTGCCCCGAAAGCTGCCCAAGAGGGATTAGCTTCACCGCATTTGTCACCATACAGACCATAGTATTGTAGTAGAACGAGAGGAGAGTATCATCGAGCGGAAGCTCCAAAAGCTGAGACAACACGCCATAGATGATTGGGTAGTGCCCCCCTGCCACGCCATCACGCCCTCGAACCAAACTCTCCAACGCCTCGATCTCGTCGCCCCGTAGTTTTCGGCTAAAGATCTTAAGGAGTCGAACCCCCAACTTAAGCGATGCTTGGCGAATCTCACGTGGCGACTTCAACGCTGTGAGCTCATCATCCAAGATGCAGAGTCCAGAGAGATCTCCTCGCTCGCTCGCCTGCCACGCCAACCTCACGTATAGGGCATCGTTGTAGCGAATATTATGACATAACGAGTTGCGAATGAACTCCTTGGCACTATCCACCGATGCGACTACCCCACTCTGCACATAGCTCTCCAGACCATACGAATGGGCATAGCCGCCGATAGGTAGGGTCGGATCGCTGAGGTGTAGCAGCGATGTTAGGGTTGATATGGAGAGTCCTTGTTTCATTTGATTTACTCCTGTGAATTTCGGGCAGCGAAGTTTATAACCTTGCTAAATAGCGACTCACGATGCTCCTCCTGCTCAGTGTGATGGTGGTCGCTCGCCTTGCTCTTTAGGCGGTTTGTGAGCTTGCGAGAGCTCTCCTTGGGGTTGTAGCCCGAGGCCTCTAACCACTTGAACATCGGTGCTTCGTAGGGGAGTAGGATCTCATCGCCATCAATGAATAGGGGCATATGTTTGTTCCCTATCTCGTAGCAGATGGTCGCCATCTCCAACATATTCATTGGTGAGAGCAGAATCACATCACACTCCAACACCCTAACGACGATGGCCAGATGCTCCTGAGAGCTGAGGTAGAGGATGTCGCCATCACGCAACATCACCGCCTCGGCTGTGAATTTTAGGGCTATGTCTCGCCCCTGAGTTGTCACCTTGCGCTGGATTCGTTTGTTCAACTCGTACCACTCCAAGGTGAGTGTGTCTATCTCGTAGCCTGTGAGCTCGACACTCTTTTCTTCTCCTATAATATTTTTTACAAGCATATTTTAAACAGTTGCAATACGGAATAATCCTTCGTTTTTGAGAACGCTGATAGGTGGATGAGATTTGGAAGATGGCACAGAGGGGGCTGAAGGGAGCGTACTTAAGTACGTGACCGAGGCACACTCTGTGGTATCTTTCAAATATCGCCGCCTTGCAACGTTCTCACATTAGAACATATAATAGAGCTGAGCGAGCGGCAACTTCTCTGCCGCCTCGCAGGTGATATGCTCGCCATCAACCTTCACCTTATAATTCTCGGGGTTGACCTCGATCGTAGGCGTTGCATCGTTGTGGATCATATCGGCCTTGCTGATGTTGCGGCAGTTCCTCACTGGCAACAACATCTTCTTGAGTCCATACCTCTGAACTATGCCCATATCGAGCGAGGCTTGCGAGACGAATGTCGCACAGGTCGAGGCCACAGCCCCTCCATAGGCCCCAAACATAGGGCGATAGATGATAGGCTGAGGTGTGGGAATCGAGGCGTTGGCATCACCCATCTTCGAGAACGAGACGAAGCCACCCTTGATAATCATCTCGGGCTTTGCGCCAAAGAGGGCTGGTTTCCACAACACCAAATCGGCCATCTTGCCCACCTCTACCGATCCGATATAGTCGGCTACACCCTGCGCAATGGCTGGGTTGATAGTATATTTTGCTACATACCTCTTTACTCGGAAGTTGTCGTTTCCGCTCTGCTCGTCCTCGGGGAGTGGGCCACGTTGCGACTTCATCTTGCTCGCTGTCTGCCACGTGCGTGTCACCACCTCGCCCACACGTCCCATCGCCTGAGAGTCGGAGCTCATAATGCTGAATACACCTATGTCGTGGAGGATATCCTCGGCCGCGATGGTCTCGGGGCGGATTCGTGAGTCGGCAAAGGCTACATCCTCGGGGATGCTCTTGCTCAGGTGGTGGCACACCATCAACATATCGAGGTGCTCATCGACCGTGTTACGGGTAAAGGGGCGGGTTGGATTTGTAGAGGCAGGGAGTACATTGGGGTACATCGCCGCACGGATGATGTCGGGTGCGTGGCCTCCTCCTGCCCCCTCGGTGTGGAAGGTGTGGATCACTCTGCCTGCTATCGCCTGCATAGTATCCTCCAAGAAACCTGCCTCGTTGAGGGTGTCGGTGTGGATCGCCACCTGAACGTCGTATTTGTCGGCTACCGTGAGTGATGCGTCGATCACCGCTGGTGTCGAGCCCCAATCCTCGTGGATCTTCAACCCTGCCGCTCCTGCCTCGATCTGCTCCTCGATGGGGCGAAGTGTGGCGCAATTTCCCTTGGCCAAGAAGCCGAGGTTGATGGGGTACTCATCGGCCGACTCCAACATACGCTGGATGTTCCACGCCCCAGGGGTGATCGTCGTTGCGTTGGTGCCATCGTTGGGACCAGTGCCTCCTCCGATCATCGTTGTCACTCCTCCTGCTATGGCGGTCTCTATCTGTTGTGGGCAGATGAAGTGGATGTGAGAGTCTATTCCTCCTGCGGTGACTATGTAGCCATTTCCGCCGTGTAGCTCTGTCGAGGCTCCGATCACCATATTTGGTGTCACGCCATCCATAATATCGGGGTTTCCAGCCTTGCCGATCGCCACAATCTTGCCATCACGAATACCGATATCAGCCTTGACGATGCCCCAGTGGTCGATGATGATCGCCCCCGTAATGCAGAGGTCCAACACCCCATCCTCACGTAGAGCGGTGCTATTCTGCCCCATACTCTCACGAACGCTCTTGCCTCCGCCAAACTTCACCTCGTCGCCCAATGTGACGTAGTCCCTCTCGATCTCGACGATCAGATCTGTATCTCCCAAGCGAATCTTATCGCCCTCGGTGGGGCCATAGAGATTGGCGTACCTATCTCGACTTATCTTCAAACTCATAGCTTAAGGGGAGTTCTATTTTCTCCCTGATTTTAATTTTTAGTTAATAATTGCCCATTTTTACCTTTGCAAAAGTGGGTTATAGTAGCTCCTATTACCTATTTTTGCAAAGGCAAAAAGGGGTAGTTAGTTGCTGAAAAGTATTTTAGAGAGAAATTAGAACTCCCCTTAGCCTATTTTGGTTGTAAATCCACTCTCCGTTAGTTTTTTCATCGCCGCCGCTCGATCCTCGTCGCTGATGGTGGTCGAGCAGGCGAGGTTGTTGACCCCGATCACTCGGCGCTCACCCCCCAAAGTGACGATCTGAACCCTCTTCTGCTCGCCAGCCTCGAACCTCACGGCCGTACCAGCAGGGATATTGAGGCGCATTCCGAAGGCGGCCTCTCGGTCGAATAGTAGTGCTCGGTTGATCTCGAAGAGGTGGATGTGGGAGCCGACCTGAATTGGTCTATCTCCGCTGTTTATCACCTCTATATACTTTGTCTCTCGACCCTCATTGAGGGTGAGTTCGCCCTCTTTTATGAAGTATTCTCCTGGTATCATAATATTATTATTTTTTAATAGTGGGTAGCTATATGTTATGACAGCCCCTATTCGGAGTATCAACATTGGCAAATATAAGTAATTTATTTTAATAAATACACTTTTTGTCACGTTTTCAACATTTGAGTTGCTACAATAAGAGAAGCAGCTCCGAGACCGAGCCAACGTGAATCGACTCTGTGCCGTTTTTCACCCCCCTTATCTCGAAGTCGCTGGCCGAATGGCAGACAATGAGCGGATAGTCGCTCGACTCCTCGGAGGGTTTGTAGCCCACTCTAACGAGGGCATTGCCGACCCAATAGGCACTCTCGAAGTTGCCCGTGACACCGATCTTTCGAGTGGGCATCGGGAGAGAGAGCTTGCCTGTGGAGGGGTCGAATGTGATCTGATCTCGATCGAAGAAGTGAGATAGCTTGCCACTGAGAATTAGATCTTCGGGAGTACCACAATAGAGCGGCGCCCCCTTTTTTTGGAGCCATAGAGAGTCCGACATCTGTATCGCCATATCGAGGTCGTGGGTCGAGAGCAGAATCGTCTTGCCCTGCTCTCGGGCCAACTTACGAAGCAGAACCATCGTCTCGATTCGGCTCGTGATATCTAAGAATGCTGTCGGCTCATCCAATATAATTATGGGACACTGTTGCGCTAAGGCCTTGGCGATCATCACCTTCTGTCGCTCGCCATCGCTTAGCTCCGAGACATAACTCTTCGCCTTGTGAGAGATCCCCACCGCCTCCAACGACTCCTCGACGATCGAGTGGTCCGAGGCAGAGAGCTGCCCGAAGAAGCCTGTGTGGGGGTGGCAACCAAGCGTCACGAGGTCGTAGACTGTGATCCCCCCTGCGTTGGTCTTTTCGGTTAGGACCACACCTATCGTGCGTGAGATCTCCCGTTGGGAGTAGCTCTCGATGGAGCGCCCAAGGAGCATAACCTCTCCCGAAATCGGAGGCTGAAAACCGCATAGGGTCCTCAAAAGTGTCGATTTTCCAGCGCCATTCAACCCCAAAAGAGATGTCACCTCGCCTCGGTGAAGCTCGAACGAGAGGTCGCTGTGGACGCTCTGCACCTGCCCCCTTTTGAGGTGGTAGCCTATGTGAAGCCCTTTGGCCGAGAGTGTAATCCGCTGATTAGTATTCATAACTTAATTGAAGTATTGGATATTTTTTCGGTTGAGGATCACATATATAATCACGGGGGCCCCCAAGATTGGAGTCACAGCGTTGAGCGGAAAGATCTGGTTGTCGCCAGGGAGCACCGTCAGGAGGTTGCAGAGCAGGGCGATGAAACCACCCGTGAGGATTGTCACGGGGAGCAGATGCGTATGGTTCGAGCTACCCAAAAGGAGGCGAGACATATGGGGAACGGCAAGGCCGATAAACGAGATCGGACCACAAAAGGCGGTGGCCGTGGCGGTCAAAACACCCGTGCAGATCAATATCGCAATCCTCGCAGGCTTGATCCTAACCCCCAAATTTGCGGCATACATCTCGCCCAAAAGCAGAGCATTGAGCGGCTTAATGAGGAGCATAGCCCCCACCAACCCAACAGCGATAAAGCCTGCAAAATAGGGCAATTTCTCAGCCGAGACCCCCGAGAAGTTACCCATCCCCCACATCACAAAGGCGTGCACCTTGTCTGACGAGGCCCTAAAGTTGAGGATCGAGATCAGCGACGAGACCATATACCCCACCATAATTCCGATGATGAGAAGCATAGTGTTGCTACGCACCTTCGAAGAGAACCAAATGATGATTCCCAACACCGACATCGCCCCGACAATTGCCGCCGCAATAATTAGGAGATAGCCGCTCAGAGGGAAGTTAGGGATGATCTGAAGAGCACCCCCAAACGAGAGCATAACGATCGCAACACCAAGGTTGGCACCATCGCTGATTCCCAATATCGAGGGGCCAGCGAGAGGGTTACAAAAGAGAGTTTGCAACATCAATCCACTGATAGCGAGCGCACTACCAGCCATCAAGGCGGTGATTGCTTGAGGGAATCTCGACTCACGAATGATATGGACCCACGAGGGGCGCACCCCCTCCGAGATCTGCCCCGTGAGGATCTCGACCACACTCCCAAATGGGATGTGGACCGCCCCAAATACCAGATTGGCAAAGAGTAGGGCTATGATCCCGAGGGCGAGGAGGGTGTATATTCCTCTATATGAATTGTTGTTTTGTTGCACTTTGAAGAACTTTTATTTTCCACAAAGATAGCCAATTCTTTAAAATATATGGCCAAAATTGTTGAAAATCGAGTTATTTTAACTAACTTTGTTAAGTTACAACCGAATATCTAATAACCAAAAAAACAAAAAAAGAATGAAGAGAACTTTACTATTAATTGTGGCTATGCTAACCCTCGTCGGGAGCGAGGCCTACTCTCAGGTCTGCTTTGGCGATGCCGAGAAGTTTAACGAGGGGTGGCGCTTCTCGTTGAGCGACAACGCCGCAGCAAAGAACCTAAATTTCAATGACGCAAAGTGGGAGAGCCTATCGGTACCCCACGACTGGAGCATAAAGGGCGAGTACTCGATCACCTTGTCGAGTTGTAGCGCCTACCTCCCTGGTGGAATCGGATGGTATCGCAAGACCTTCACGATCGACGACGACAAACCCTGCCACTACATCTACTTCGAGGGTGTCTATAACCGTAGCGAGGTCTACCTCAATGGCCACCTTTTGGGCAAGCGCCCCAGCGGATTTGTCTCGTTCCTCTACGATATGACCCCATACCTCAACAAGGATGGCGAGAATATCTTGGCGGTGCGTGTCGACCGCACACTAAAGGATGATTGCCGCTGGTACACAGGCTCGGGAATCTATCGTGATGTCTGGATTGTAGCCTCTGACGATGTACATATCGCTCAGTGGGGTGTCACCTATCGCACAGAGAAGTTCTCGGGTACGTCGGCCTCGGTGGCTGTCGATGTCGAGATCGACAACAAGGTGGGCACAAAGGATCGCCTCGACATCAGCGTTCAGCTAAAGGACAAGTCGGGCAAGGTGGTTGCCAAGGGTGCCACAAAGGCGATGAGCGGCTTCAAGGGGGTTCACAAACACACCCTCAACCTATCGGTAAGCAACGTAAAGCGTTGGTCGTTGGATGATCCATACCTCTACACTTTGGTCTGCGAGGTGAAGCGTGCAGGCAAGCTAATTGATAAGTGCGAGGTTGCAGCAGGACTTCGTGAGCTCACCTTCGACCCAAATAAGGGATTCGCCCTCAATGGTGAGTGGACCAATATCAAGGGAGTTTGTCTCCACCAAGATGCAGGTGTGTTGGGTGTCGCTGTTCCCGATGATGTGTGGCGTCGTCGCCTCGTGGCGTTGAAGGAGATCGGTGTGAACTCTATCCGTATGAGCCACAATACTCAGGCACCAATCGTCTACCAGATCTGTGACGAGATCGGACTTTTGGTCAAGGATGAGGCCTTCGACGAGTGGACAAATGCTAAGCGTAAGTGGATGAATGGTTGGAATCAGGGTATCTGTGGATTCCAAGGCAATAGCGACTTCTTCAATGAGTGGTGCGAGCGTGATGTGATGGATATGGTGCGTCGTAACCGTAACCACGCCTCGATCTATATGTGGAGCATCGGAAACGAGGTCGACTATCCAAACGACCCATACTCTCACCCAATCCTCGATGGCTCGTCAATCAGCCAACCAATGTATGGCGGATATGACAAGAGCGCACCTCACGCCGATGAGCTTGGACGTATCTCGAAGAGGTTGGCCGAGTGTGTACGTTCCGAGGACAAATCACGTCCTGTGACGGCAGCCCTCGCTGGTGTGGTGATGTCGAACGAGACTGACTACCCCTTCAACCTCGATGTTGTGGGATATAACTACACCGAGAATCGCTATGCGTTGGATCACGAGAAGTATCCAAATCGTGTGATCTATGGAAGTGAGAATGGCGCCGCTTATAAGTCGTGGAAGTATGTTCGTGACCTCGACTATATCTTCGCTCAATACCTCTGGACTGGTGCCGACTACCTCGGTGAGGCGGGCGCTTGGCCATCGAGAGGTTCGAAGAATGGATTGATCGACGTGGCGAGCCAGATCAAGCCTCGTGGTTACTTCCGCAAGGCTGTGTGGGGCGACAAGCCATCGACATATATCGGAACCTATATCTTGGATGACAAGGTGAAGGGTCGCAGGGCCTACTCTCAGGATTCGTGGGATATCTGGAACTATGAGGAGGGCGAGGAGGTCTACGTGACTTGTTACACCAACGCTCCAAAGGCTCGTCTATTGCTCAACGGCAAGGTAGTTGGCCAGATGAAGGATTTCGACGATGACAATGGAATGATCGTCTGGTCGATCCCATTCTCGCCAGGTGAGTTGAAGGCCGAGGGTTGCGATGCTCAGGGCAATGTCCTCTCGGAGTTCTCGATCAAGACCACAGGTCGCCCATACGCCCTACGTGTCTCGGCCGACAAGGAGAAGATCGAGCGTGGTGGCTCTGTCGCTCACCTATCGGTAGAGATCGTCGACGAGAATGGCGTAGTGGTGAGGTTGGCCGACAACGAGATCACCTGCACCGTAGAGGGCGACGCCGCTAAGTTCTTGGGCCTCGAGGCTGGTAACATCGGCGATATGTCGAACTACAACGACAACGTGCACCGTGCCTATTACGGCCGCATCTTGGCCTACTTCCAGTCGACAAAGGAGGCTGGCAAGGTCAAGGTGAAGTTCACATCGCCACTCTTGAAGAGCTGCGAAATCGAGCTTGAGGTAGAGTAAGGTGCGAGGATGGATCACCATCCTCACGACATATAACTGCCAACGAGGCGAGATACTATTGCTGTCTCGCCTCGTTTCTGTAAGGATACACACAAACACAAGAAAGCCTCGTAATCAAAATGATCACGAGGCTTTCTTAGTACCCAGAGCCGCATTTGAAATATTAAATTTGAATAAATTATTTTGAATCCAATCAACGTTTAATTTCTTTTAAATAAATTGAATATTAGATAGTTAGCTAAATTTTCAATTTGGGAACATTTTGGGAACATTTTATTACCTTTGCAGTGAACTTAAAGTCCAAATTTATGAAGCTAACAGCATTTTTACGACAAGCAGCCAAAAAGAACACAAATACCTCAGCTACGATATTCTTTCGTCTACGTGATGGAAAGAAAGATATTAAAGCAGCGAGTGAGTTAACGATAAATCCCAACCATTGGAGTCCAGAGAAGCAGGGATACAAAGATCGTGTAGCGTTGGTGAGCGACGAGGATAAGCGAACACTCAATAATCATATTGCCAATATCACAGATATAATCAACAAGACTTACACCGAGGAGTCGGACAAGGAGTGGCTACTCGAAACAATGGAGCGATACCACCACCCCGAAAGATTCAAAGCTGAGGTTGTCGAGGCTGAAGAGGTTCCGCCAGCATTGGTGCATGATCTATTCTTAGAGTTTCTCGAAAAGCATAAGCTATCGGAGGTGCGCAAGAAAAATTTCCGTGTGATTGGTCGTGCGATGCAGAGATATGAGCTTTATGTTCGAGAGACGAAGCGTGGGCAGAAACGATTCAAGCTATTGATTGATGATGTGACTTCTGATACTATACGTGATATGTGGGATTTCTTCGAGAATGAGTATCGCTACTTTGATGAGTATCCTCAGATTTATGAGCAGATCAAAGAGAAACGTATTCCACAAAAGCGTGGACACAATACATTGTCGGAGATATTCACTCGTATTCGCACATTTTATTTATGGTGTTACTCTAATAAGAAAACAACTAATCGTCCATTTGACGACTTCCGAATCGAGGAGTGTCGATATGGTTCACCTATATATATTACTATTGACGAGCGCAACAAGATCTACGCAACAAACCTATCTCGCCACGCAGCATTGGCGATACAAAGAGATATTTTCGTATTCCAAAGTCTGATAGGTTGTCGTGTTGGTGACCTCCTAAAGATGACACGGAACAATGTTATCAACGGAGCAATCGAATATATTCCACACAAGACCAAAGAGGGACGACCTCTAACTGTGCGAGTACCACTCAACGCAAACGCAAAAGAGATTCTTGAAAGATATAATAATCTATCAGATGGTAGATTGTTACCATTCATCTCGGAGCAAAAATACAACGTATCAATAAAGCGCATATTTCTTGCAGCAGGTTTGAAACGTATGGTGACAGTAATAAACCCAACTACCAGCGAGGAGGAGAAACGACCACTATACGAAGTAGCAGCATCGCATATGGCTCGTAAAACGTTCGTCGGCAACCTCTATAAGCAGGTCAAAGATCCAAACCTCGTTGGCTCACTGAGTGGTCACAAAGAGGGATCAAAAGCCTTCGCCAGATACCGAGAGATCGACGATGAGATGAAGCAGGAGTTGGTGGATTTGCTGAGTTAGAAATTAACTATGATTTAAATAAATATGATTTTACTGAATTATTCGAATTATAATTAGAATAATTGCTATATTTGCAAAGAACTTGAAGTATAATTAAAATAAACACATTATGAAAGTGCCTAAAATAGTACATCGTAGAGATGTTTACATTGATAGAATCGCTCCATTTATGAATAGCAGCATTATAAAGGTGATGGTTGGTCATCGTCGTGTGGGTAAGAGCTACATTCTATTTCAGTTGATGGAGGTGATACTCTCTAAAGAGAGCGATGCAAACATCATATATATAAATAAGGAGGATATTGCGTTTGATGATATTTGTGATAGTAAATCGTTGAATGATTATATTTTAGCTAACTCAAAGGAGGATAGGAAGAATTATATATTCGTAGATGAGATACAAAATATCCCAGACTTCCATAAAGCAATTCGCTCACTTGCTCTCGATGATAACAACGATATTTATATCACAGGCAGCAATTCTCAGATGTTCTCATCAGACTTAGCAAATGAGATGGGAGGTAGATATATTGAGTTTAATATCTACTCATTGTCATATCTGGAGTTTCTTGCTTTCCATAAGCTGCCAAATGATAATAGATCACTTGAAAGGTATATGCGCTATGGTGGTTTGCCATACCTTATTCACCTGCCAAAGAGCGATGAAGTGGTTGTTGAGTATCTTAAAAGTATCTATTCGACTATTGTATTGCGAGATGTTGTACAGCGAAAAAACATACGAAATAGCATCTTCTTAGAGCAGTTGATACGGTTCTTGGCAGATAATATCGGTTCGCTATTTTCAGCAAAGAGCATAAGCGACTATCTTAAATCTCAGAGAGTTGATATGTCGGCAAATGTTGTAAGCGACTACGCTGTTGCGCTTGCTGAGGCATTTGTTGTACATCGAGTTGGTCGTTATGATATAGTAGGCAAACGACTCTTTGAACGAGGTGAAAAATATTACTTCGAAGATATGGGCATTAGAAATGTTGTAGCTGGTTACAAACCACAAGACAGAGCTAAACGCCTTGAAAACGTAGTCTACAACCACCTGCTTTACTCTGGATATGAGGTCAAAGTTGGGGCTATGCAGTCGGAGGAGATTGATTTTGTCTGTACAAAGGGGGGCGAAACTCTATATGTTCAAGTTACACAGGAGCTATTCAAAGAGGAGACAATTGCGAGGGAGTTTGGCAACTTGCTAAATATAAAAGATAATTATCCTAAAATCGTTATCTCAGCAGATGAGTCCTATGAGAATAGCTATGAGGGCATCAAGCATATCTATATACGTGATTTCCTCTCGTCTCTTGTTGAGTATTAGTTGATATAATTAGTCCACTGTTGAGTTAATGGAATAACTTTTGTTATAAAAAGTTGCAAAGGTAATGATATTTTGATTACCTCTGCAACTTAATATGTCATCTTGGGACTGTGTAAACTGCAATATAAATATACCTGCCTCAAAATTATTCGGAATAATATTTGAAATCACATCATAAATTATTAACTTTGCAACAGCGGTAAAATTTACCGCTGTAAAAAAGTAGCGTTATGAGGTTTTATAATCGTACAAAAGAGATTGCCGAGCTTAGGCGAATTAAGGAGATGGCATACAACGACCACTCTAAGCTAACTGTGCTTGTTGGTCGTCGAAGAATTGGCAAGACATCGCTTATCCTCAATGCTTTAGAGGGTGAAGCACTCATATATTTATTCGTGGGACGAAAGAGTGAGGCTGATCTTTGCAAAGGTTTTGCAGCGGAGATTGAGCGTGTGTTGTCTATATTCGTTCCCGAAATGAGCAGCTTCACGGAGGTGTTTCGCTTTTTGCTCGATCAAGGAGTGAATCGTAAGTTCACACTTGTTGTTGATGAGTTCCAAGAGTTAGATAATATCAACAGCTCG
>JBCQTJ010000028.1:0-22420 GCA_047178625.1 Rikenellaceae bacterium | reverse complement strand
ATACCGATTTTCGCAAAGCATCGTCTGAGGGGAACGAGAGCTTGGTTTTGGTGTATTTACGAATCTTGCCATTGAGATTTTCGATCAAATTTGTGGTGTAAATAATCGTGCGGATTTCAACGGCACTATAAAAAATACTGTGTAAACAAAAATCCGAATCTTGCGACCCGGATCTCTGTTTACACAGTATTTTTTATAGTGCCGGGCAATTCAAGTCCACCGAGGGTGCGCAGCAATATGCGACGCTTCAATCTATCGTACAGACAGCTAAAAAGTGCGGTCAAAATCCACTAGTGGCTTTACTCGCTGTTGCTGAATTGTAGGGGCGTGAGTAGTTACTAACATTCACAGCTGTCTATCCTGCACAAACAAGCAGTAGTATTATGAGTTTCAACTTTGAGATTGCAGCCGATCAAAGTGTGGAGGATGCTTTCGAGATGAGTGACTTGTTAGTTTCGGTGAGTGCTCCTACTACCGAGCGCCAACCCGAACTACTCTTTAACCACGTAATGTCGAGTGTGGTTGTCAACATCATTTCGGACGAGAGTTTCGACGATGCTGTTTTGACACTACAAGCGATCAATAATGCAACGTGCAACCTATCAGCCCAGACATACACTGCTACAGGAAGCAGCACTACCATTGCAGCTGCAAAGAATGCAGAGTTAGGTCTTAAAGCCATCGTAGCCCCTCAGACAATCGCCGCAAATACACCCTTTGCAACTCTCACGGTGGGAGGTAGAAGTTATGAGTGGACAACCTTAGAGGATATGGCCTTTAGGTGATTGTTGCACCCCAAACAGTTGCCTCTGGTGTGACATTTGCAACATATACTCTTGGCACAACTGTTTATGACTGGGTGCTTGATGCGGCTCTCAATTTTGAACCAGGTATACAATATGTGTTCAATTGGAGTTTGTCCGATCGTGAGGTCTCTCTATACTCTGTGATTAATGGTTGGGATGTTGAAGATAGCGTTACAATAACCAGTAAGTAAGTCGAAATAATGCAAAAAGTGCCGAGACTCTGATGGATCTCGGCGCTTTTTTCTTGCTTTTCAACCCCTCATCCCATCATCAAAGAGGGCAAGGGCAGCCTTGGCGCCCTCTCCCATCGAGATGACTATCTGTTTGTAGCTTACGTCGGTGACGTCGCCTGCGGCGTAGACCCCTTGGGCCGAGGTGCGGCCGTTGCGGTCTACCTCTATCTCGCCCGTGCGATTTACGTTTAGTTGGTTGTGGAATAGTTGCGAGTTGGCTACCAAACCTATCTGGATGAATACTCCGCTTAGCTCTACCTGCTTTTGTTCGCCACTCTCTCTATCTCGGATCTCTATGGCCACAACCTTCTCGCCATCGCCAATGATTTGGGTGGTCTGGGTGTTGGTGTGGATCAAGACATTCGAGAGGGTGCGGAGCTTTCGCTGCAACACTTCATCCGCCTTCAGCGACTCCATAAACTCCAAAAGAATCACTTTGGAGCAGATCCCAGATAGATCTATCGCCGCCTCAACGCCCGAGTTGCCACCGCCAATGACCGCCACCTCACGACCCCGAAATATCGGGCCATCGCAATGGGGGCAGAAGGCGACTCCACGCCCTATGTACTCCGCCTCGCCATTGACTCCGAGTCGTCGCCACTGGGCGCCCGTTGCGATTATCAGCTGCTGGGACTCAACCACCTCACCACCTTTTATCTGCAACCTCTTCACGCCATCTACCGAGAAGTCGGCACTCTCGATTATCCTGTTCTCTAAGAGTTCGATTGTGGGATACTGCAAGAGGTGGCTCTTTAGGTCGGCCGATAGGGTTGGCCCCAACGTTGTTATCACCGAGGGGATATTCTCTATTGCCGATGTCTCGTTGACCTGCCCTCCGATTCGCTGAGCCACCAACGCCACTCGTAGCCCCTTTCGGGCGAGGTATAACGCTGCTGTCGCCCCTGCTGGCCCTCCGCCTGCTACCGTTACGTCGTAGCCTCTAACAACGGGTGTGGCCGCAATCTCACCACCATATTTCGCCTCTAACTTAGCGAGGATATCGGCTATGCCACCACGCCCAACGTGGAGCAACCGCCCATCGGCAAAGACCATCGGGACCGACTGGACGTTGAGCCGCTTCACCTCAGCCTCATATAGCGACCCATCGACCGCCTCGTGAGAGATGCCATCCGAGAGGATTGCCATCACATTGAGGGCCTGCACCACGTCGGGGCAGTTTGTGCAGCTCAACGACATATAGGTCGTAAGTTTTATTGGGCCACTGAGCGATCTGATTCTCCCCGAGGTGAAGTCGTCGGGGAGGTTGCGACCCTTGCCATCGAGATTTAATATCGCCAAGATGAGCGAGGTGAATTCGTGTCCCGAGGGGATCGCTCGAAACGAGACTCGGCTCGGCTCACCATCCTTCGAGATCGTGAGTTCGATCGCCTCGTCGGGCTCAATATGACAAACAATTTGGGGTGAGGACTCCGCAAAGGAGGTGATTAGATCCACCATCTCACCCCTCTTGGGGTGGTCGGGGCGGATCTTTGCGCGGAGTGTATATTGCGACTTTAGCCCCGAGAATAGTTCCCTCAGCTGCGCCATCACTGCGCTATCTAACATCGACGTTTTCTCCATAATTAGATCTTGCCTACAAGGTCGATACTCGGCTTCAATGTCTCGTCTCCCTCGCTCCACTTTGCTGGGCAGACCTCACCATCGTGGGTGGCTACGAATTGTGCCGCCTTGACTTTGCGAAGTAGCTCCTCGGCATTGCGCCCAATCGAATTGTCTTGAATCTCAGCGAGTTTTATGAAGCCCTCGGGGTTGACTACAAATGTTCCCCTATAAGCCATTCCATCCTCCTCGATCATCACCCCAAAGGTGCGAGCGAGGAATCCCGTTGGGTCGGCCAACATTGGATATTTGATCTTACGGATCGAGTCCGAGGTGTCCCACCACGCCTTGTGGACGAAGTGTGAGTCGGTGCTCACCGAGTAGATCTCGACACCCATCTCTTGGAACTGCTCATACTTTTCGGCCATATCGACCAACTCCGTGGGGCAGACAAATGTGAAGTCGGCAGGGTAGAAGAACATAATTGCCCACTTGCCCTTGATATCGTCGGAGCTAACGCTCTTAAATTCGCCATTGTGGAAGGCTTGAACCTTGAAATAGGATAGTTGTTTGTTGATGATTGATTCCATACTTTTTTGCTATTGTTTAGTTAATGACTAACCGCACAGACGCAAAAAGTGTGCAATTTTTTGTTTTTACCCTCTGCTAAATAGATATCCTCCCAACAGAGCGGTGAGCGGAGCCACAAGGACAAGGCCAAAGCTACCCACCATAGTGTGTAGAATCTCGGCCGCAATATACCCCCGATTGATGATGCACTCGAGTGGAACCCCCTGCGCCATAAAGGCCATAAAGGCGACCATAAAGCTGCCCGAATAGGCGAATAGGAGGGTCGTGGTCATACTCCCAACCACAGGCGAGCCGATGTTGAGCCCCGAGCGTGTCAGCTCCCTGAACGATAGGTTCGGAGCCTTCTCGGCTAATTCGCTCTGAGCCGAAGCGATATCCATCGCAACATCCATCACCGCCCCAGCCGAGGAGATGAAGATGCAGGAGATAAAGATCTCGGAGAGCCTAAGATCGGCAAATCCTGCATAGAGCAGCGAATCGGAGTACTCCTGAACTGTCCCTGGGATCTTGAAGAAGTAGCCAAAGGTAAGGGCTAAGATAGCAGTGAGAACAACTCCCGACATAGCTCCCAAAAGAGCCACAATACCTCGTCGAGAGAGTCCGCCAACAAGCAGAATGATCACCGAAGTGGTGATGAATACAACCCCAATTGAGACCAATAGGGGAGAGTAACCATTCAAAAAGGCGGGGATTAGTAGCTTCCAAAACGATAGAGCTGTAAAGATGAATGAGAGGGCGGCTCGCACCCCCGTTTTGCCTGCAAAGGTGATAAGGGCCAAGAGAAAGAGTCCAAGCAGGAGTAAGATCAGATCCTGCCTATAAAACTCCTCGGCCCTGCACTCCACAATCTGGGAGTGTGACCCGTCGACCCTCAAAAGGCTCAGAACTCGATCCCCTTCACGAAAGATCTTGTCTCGTCGTTTATCTCCCAAGAGGATATTCCTTGCCGAGACCACATCGCCTTGAAATGGTCCCGAGAGGATGCTGAGCTCCAGATTCTGACTCCCCAGCTGAGTGACTGAGATCTCGCTTAAGTCGCTATTATCGACCCTCGTCACCTTAGCCTTTTCGTAGAGCGTATCTTTGGTTAGCGAGGGATTCTCATAGCCCGTAGGCAGAAGCGATAGCAGAATAACCGCTATCGCCACTACACAAAAAAAATATCTCTCCGCTCTTTTCATCCTCTAAAAAAAGCTATAACCCAGCCGCCTGCAAGATCTTTTTAGCAATGTCGGTATTGTCGTAATAACCGCTAAAGATCTGCTCGTGAGCCCCCTGAGCAAATACCATAACGGGGAGTGCTGTGTGGCTATAACTCGAAAATTCGATTCCCGACTTGTTGTTCACAATACTTGTGCAGGTGATCGTGAATGGGTCGTAACCGCCATAAGTGGCGTAGTATAGCTTATCTTCGTCCGAGGCCACTTTGTTTATCCTATTGAGGCTTCGACGATATCCCTCTCTCAAAAGCCCAACCTCGTAATCCGAGAGCTCCGCCTTCTGAGTTATCACCCCATCCGAACCGTTGGTGATCTCGTTGGTGAGGCCATACTCCTCGCAAGCGAGAGCAAGCAGACTCTCAAACGACTCACCACCCTTCATCTTCGCAACAGCCCTCTCGGTGAAGTGGACGAATGAGGTGGTTGAGTTACCCAAGATATCAAAGGCTGACTCATATCCCGTACCAGCGAAGCCGAGCGCAAGACCTCCACAATCGTGGTCCCCCGTAACGACAATAAGTGTCTCCTTTGGGTGTTTCTCGGCAAAGGCGAGGGCAACACCAATCGCCTCGTCGAAGGCGACAACCTCGTAGGCGCAGGTGGCGGCATCGTTGGCGTGACACGCCCAGTCGATCTTACCACCCTCGACCATCATAAAGAAGCCCTTTGCCTCTCCATAGAGTAGTTCGATTCCCTTCGCTGTGAAGTCGGCAAGGGTGATTCTATTGTCGTCGCTACTCTGCCTCATAAGGTCGATCGTATAGGGCATTGCCGACCCTTCGCCCGTATATTGTTCGTTGGCCAACATATCGAGTGTTGCGATTACGGGTGAGTCCCCATTGCGTGTAGCGTCGAACTCCGCCTTGGTCGTCACATATTTATAACCCTTAGACTCCGCCTCTTTGCGATAGCTCTTGTAGGCTGTGGCCTTGTCGACGCTATCCCTCGCTGCTCGCTTGTCGATCCTTACCGAGCCACCACCGAAGTAGTCGAACGAGGAGGTGAGCAGCTGATCCGAGATATCGGCATATTGGTTGCGGCTCACAACGTGGGCGTAGAAACTCGCTGGTGTTGCGTGGTCGATACTCACACTCGATACAACGCCGACCCTCATTCCTGCTCGCTTGGCCTTCTCGGCTATTGTCATCAAAATTTCACCATCTTTGCTCTGCGAGATGATTCCCACATCGGTCTTGCTTCCCGTTGCGAGGGCTGTTCCTGCGGCTGCCGAATCGGTGATATATCGGTTTGCAGCGTTCGATGTCGCAAGACCTGTCACCCTTAGCCCCTTGATGTTTAGGTCGTTGATAAGTGTCGAGGCTCCCGTCTGCTTTGCATAGTTCGCCTGAAACTTAGCGTCGGTGAGGGCTGCACTCGCAAGCTGCACCTGAGGGGCCGCCATTCCATCACCTATGAAGTAGAAGATATACTTCGCTTGGCCCCCCTCGGAGCTGTTTACACCTCCCGACACGGAGCCCGTTACTCCACCTCCAACACACGATACTGCTACGAAAAGCCCCAACGTGAGAGCTAATAATCTTGAAAATATTCTCATCTCGATCTGCTTAATTTATGTTTATGCCACAAAGATATGGTTTAATTCTCATTTAGCTATTATAGTAGTGTTATTTAAGCGACAAAAAAGTGAAAAAATAGTATGGTTTTAATCTTTAAATTACTATCTTTGTAGGGATAAAATTTCGCTTGAATAATTAGTAACTATTTTTGCAGACCAACGAATCAAAGAGCCCAGAGACCAAGGACGCCTTCTCACAGAGATTGAAGGTGCTCTCTTCTGCCCTCTCAATCAAAGCTAAGAGGCTCTTAATCGAGATCTTACTCTGGTTCAAGGAGGCGATAATCCTGCTTCTCATCCTCCTCAAATTTATCACCATTCAGCTCTACCGACTAACCCAGCGACTCCTCATAAAGCTATTCCAGCTAATCGTCATACGACGTGAAAAGAGGGCTATTGCAGCAGCCGTAATTACAATCTTGATCTGTGTTATCTCGACGTTTAAGTGCACAAATTCGGAGTGGACAATAGAGTCTGATCTGAAGGCGACCAGAGATTGGTACAAAGAGCAGTCGATTAACTTCCTGCTCGACAACCAGATGAGTGGATTGGAGCAGACCAAGAAGTTCGACTCCACGATAGAGGCCTTTATGAAGCGCTGGGAGCTAACGGGAGGATCGTTCGCCCTGATGCGAAACGATAGCTTGATATATGCCAAGGGATATGGCTATGCCGACAAAGAGAGTGGGGTGTTGTGTAATGTGCAAAATGTCTTTAGAATAGCCTCTGCCTCGAAGTTAATCA
Organism: Rikenellaceae bacterium; assembly: GCA_047178625.1. Taxonomy (GTDB): domain Bacteria; phylum Bacteroidota; class Bacteroidia; order Bacteroidales; family Rikenellaceae; genus Alistipes. The sequence goes on along the minus strand of JBCQTJ010000028.1, from coordinate 15,690 downwards.
CCGCCACAGCCGCAATGAAGTTGATCGAGGAGGGTAAGATGAAACTCACATCGAAGGTCTTTGGTGAGGAGGGGATACTTCGAGATACCACCTTCTTGAAGTTCTCTAATAAATCGTTTAAGGAGATCACGGTGGAGCATCTACTTCGCCACACATCGGGACTCTCGTCTCCCATCAGCGACCCATCGTTTGCAAATTATAGTGTCGCTCGTCACTTGGGCAAAGAGCTCCCCCTCTCGCTCGACGATATGGTCCTCTATGCCACAACAATCAGAGTCAAATATAAACCAGGTACTCGCTACGAATATTCGAATCTGGGCTATCAGATCCTCACGAAGGTGATCGAGGTGGTGGCCGACGAGGATTACGAGAAGTTTGTGCAGCGAGAGCTGTTGGAGCCTGCGAAGTGTTACGATATGTATGTGGGCAAGAACTTCAGGGAGGATCGTGACCCCAACGAGGTGAACTACTATGAGGTGAAGGAGGCAAAGCCCGTCGACGCCTACGATGGAAGTGGGAGAAAAGTGATGAAGAGCAATGGCGGAAATAACGTCACCTTATTGAGTGGTGCAGGTGGATGGGTAGCCTCTCCAGTCGAGCTGCTTAGGTTTGTAGCCTCGATAAATGGAAATAGTGGCAAGGCGGATGTGATCTCGAAGGAGTCGGTGAACAAGATGACCTATGACAGCACCGATAGAACAAAAAAACCGATGGGGTGGGCCACAGTGAAGGGTCGTGAGTGGCAACGTAGTGGCTCGATGGCGGGGACAAACACCTTTATCAAGCAGCAGAAAGATGGTTACACGTGGGTATTTATCACCAATAGCTCGGCGTGGATAGGATATCAGCTAAGCAGCAAGATCTCGAGCACCATCACAACAGCCATAGGACGAGTCAAAGAGTGGCCAAAGCGAGACCTTTTCGAGGCGGAGAGTCGCAAAGAGTACTCTACTTCGACGACGATTGCTGAAGCAGAATAACCGAGGCCGAGATTACCACAATCCCAACCACAGCGCTCCAAGTCGGCGACTCATCGGGGAGCAATAACCAACTCAACAGAACCCCAACAACGGGGATAATAAACTTCATAATATTGAGCTCCGACACCTTGACCTCGGGGCGTTGAAGCAGAGAGTACCAGATCGTGAATCCAGCGGCTGGGATAATCGCCAACCAAAGCAGTGCCCAATAGAACTCCAAGGGGAGAGGTTGACGCAACACATCGGCAGGTTCGATAAAGAGCGAAACCAAGAGGAGAAGAGCTCCTCCCGAGAGGTTGGCCACCAAGGTGAGAAAGAGTGGCGAGATAGGGCTTTTCCGCTTGATAACCATAATATTGGTATAGGAGCCGACAATATTACTCACAATCAGCAGAGCGATGCCACGATAGAAGTGTGCGCCACTTGTGATCTCGGAATCTCCGCCAATGCTAATCGAGACAACCCCTGCAAGGCCCAACATAATAGCCCCAGTTTTGGGCGCTGTCAACTTATCATCCGAGAGGACAAAGTGGGCCATCAAGGCGGTAAATAGTGGCCCTGCACCAATCACAATGGCCGCCAAGGCACCAGGCACAAGGTTCAACCCCGCATAGAATAGTCCATATTGGAGAAAGGTCTGAACGAATCCAAATAGCAACATAAAGCGCCAGTTGACCATCTCAGCTCTCCAATCGACCTTCATAATAGGAATTAAAGGGATGAGCAAGATAGCAGCCGAGATGAATCTAAATCCCGACAACATCATCGGTGGCATATATGCAAAGGCGATCTTAGCCCCCGCAAAGGCCGATCCCCATAGTGTTGTCGCCACAAGTGCGAGTGCGTAGTAACTCCAATCTTTACCTCTTCGTTTCACCTCTTTTTCTCCTTTTATTTCACAAAAATAGGGGCCACCAACTCATTCATTGATAGCCCCCATATTAAAACTTTAGATTACTCGATTGTCAACGTAACCTCGCAATCCTTGATGAGTGGGGTAGAGAGCATAATGCGAACCTCTCCCTTCTCACCTGTACTCTGAATATATCCCAACAAACGACCGCCAATGCAACGCTGCTTGTTGTCGGTATAGTTGTCAGCCACGTTGTTAGAGCCACTCTCAAGACCAAGCAAGCGAGCAGGACCCATAACACGAACAGTCACCTCGTTGTCGGCAAGACCTACGACGTTACCATCCTTATCCAACACCTCGATGAACAGGTGTGCAGTCTCGCGAGCCGATGAGATCGTTGTCTTATCGAATGATGCTGAGAGCTTAACGGGCATTCCGAATGTCTTAACAGAGTCGGTCGATACAACCTCGCCCTTGTTATATCCCTTCACGCTCAACTCACCAGCTTTGTAAGGAACATCCCAATAGATGATCGCTGTTGAGTCGTCATATGGCTTCTTCTCTCCGATAACCTTACCATCGAGCAACAACTCAGCCTCCTCACAGTTGGTGTAGGCAACAACACGCACTGTCTGGCCATCCTCGTAGTTCCAGATCTGAGATGCGTGAGTCGAAAGATTCTCACCCCTCTGTCCTGGGCGAGTGTGGTTGATATATGTTCCAACATAGATCGCTGGTGTCTCGCTCCACAATGCACGGCGGAAGAATCCACGTGGCTTGATGTTAGCTGCCAAGTCGATCATACCAGTTGTAAATCCACGTGATGGCCAAGCGCCAGACTCTCCCAAGTAGTCATATCCAGTCCAGATAAACTGTCCGAAGATAAACTCATTGTCACGAACCGACTTCCAAGCTGCCAAGTCGTGGCGTGTCTCACTACCATAAAGGATACGGTTTGGATATGTTGCGTGGTCCTGATCGTAGCGATACTCAGTGTAGTTGTAACCAACAACGTCGATTGCCGCTGGGTAGCCAGTCTCGTTAGACATCACAGCACCTGCCATCGCACCTGTTACAGGGCGTGATGTGTCGTGCTCACGTACTGCCGATGCCAAGTCCGCTGCGATCTCGCCCAAGCGATTTGCATTTGGAAGCTCTGGCTTATATCCAGCGTCGTGCTGCTGACCAACCTTTCCACCCTCGTTAAGAATTGGGTGAGAATATGGGTCGTTAGGGTAGTCCACCTCGTTACCGATACTCCACAACACTACCGATGGGTGGTTGCGGTCACGCTTAACCATATCCGCTACGTCGCGGTGGCTCCACTCCCTGAAGTACTGTGATGATCCTTGGAAACCTGGTGTGCCCTTGTTCCATCCCTTGATCCACTTCTTCTTAGGATACTCCCACTCGTCGAAGGCCTCATCCTTAACCATCATTCCCAACGAGTCACACACATCGTAAAGATCTGTAGCCTGTGGGTTGTGGCTCAAACGAACAGCGTTACATCCGATAGACTTGAGCTGAGCGATACGACGTACCCAAACCTCCTTTGGTACGGCTGCACCCAAACATCCTGCATCGTGGTGGATACATACTCCCTTCATCTTAGTTGGAACGTCGTTGATCGCAAATCCCTTGTTAGCATCGAATGTCAACTTACGTAGACCTACGTTTGTCGATGTCTTGTCGATGAGCTTTGATCCCGAGTACAACTCTGTTGTCAACTTATAGAGATATGGGTTATCAACGCTCCAAAGGTTAGGGTTGGTTACATTGATAAGTGCCGATAGCTCCTTCTTATCCTTAGCGTCAACGCTTCCCTTTACGGTGCGAGCTGCTACAACCTTACCCGTTGCGTCGGTCAAGGTGAACTTAGCCGATACACTTGCGCTCTTAGCCACAGTGTTGTTAACTGCACAGTTTACAGTCACGGCCGCCTTGTTGAGCTGCTTGATGTCGGCAGAGTAACTAACTCCCCAAAGGTCGATGTGAGTAGGGTTGGCATATACCAAGTGAACATCACGATAGATACCACTACCAGTGTACCAACGAGAGTCGGCATCGTCGCTGTGGTCAACCCTCACTGCGATGACGTTGCGGCCACCGAAGTTGATGTATGGAGTTAGGTCATACATAAACGAGATATATCCGTTAGGGCGCTTTCCGACCCACTTACCATTGATGAATACCTCACTGTTGTTGTAAACTCCCTCGAAGTAAACATATACATTCTGACCCTCACGGCTTGCGTCGATCGAGAGATCCTTGCGATACCACGCAATACCTCCTGGGAGATATCCCGTACAACTTGCATAGTTTGGGCTTGCTGTTTGTAGGACTGTCCAGTCGTGTGGAAGATCAACCTCCTGCCACTTGCTGTGGTCGTAGAACTCAACGCCACCATACTTGATGTCGCCTAAGTTGAAACGCCAATCCTCTGTGATTGTCTCGATCTCGCCAAATCCCTGAGCGCTCACCGCCAAGGTTGCCGCTACCGCCACAATTGTCGATAGAAATCTTTTCATTTTTAGTTTTGTTTAGTTTGTTAATTATTCGAGTTGGGGAGGGTTTTAACTCCTCTCAAACTCTTTGGTTTTTTGGTGTTAATTGCTTATTTATCGTTCTCGAAGCTATCCATCATCTCGGCGTGCATCTTCTTCATTCGCTCCACCACCTTTGGATATTTGCTTGCGAGGTCGACGCTCTCCGACGGATCGTTTAGGATGTCGTAAAGCTCGTAGTCGTTGGTTCCGAAATCCTTCAAGAAACGGTGATACTTCTGTGGGTCACGCTCGGGAACGAGTAGTTTCCACCTCTTATCACGAATCGCTTTGAAATCCGAATTCTCGACCTTTCCGATGTTTGTCACCTGAAGATAACAGAAGCTCTCACGTGCGCTCTTGCTTCCCTTGCCGAAGATCAACTTACTCTGGTCAACTCCATCAATGGTGACATCATCCCTCACCTCATAGCCACACATTGCAGCAAAGGTAGGCATCAGGTCGAGTGTCGAGATCAAACCATCCTTGCGTACACCTTGGGGAATTGACCCTGGCATACTCATTATGCAGGGGACACGAGATCCTCCCTCATAACACGACCCCTTTCCATCTCGGAGGATACCTGGATCGCCCCAGAAGATCTCATCCTCGCCATAGCGACTCTTGACCGTTTTGCGATACCCCTCTTGACACCAAGGTCCGTTGTCGGTGGTGTAGATTATAAGGGTGTTCTCTCTCAGGCCCTCGCTCTCGATTGTCTCCATCAAACGACCAATCTCATAATCCATCTCCTCGACAGCATCTCCATATAGCCCTCGGCTTGATTTGCCTAAGAACTCTGGCGAAGCACCTACTACGCTGTGTAGCATCGTGTGTGCAATGTAGAGGAAGAATGGCTTCTCCGTGTCTCGTCTGTTCTCGAGGAAGTCGATAGCCTTGTCGGTGTAGAGCCTTGTGAACTTCGACATATCGGTGATCGTATCTTGTCGAGTGTTGTTCTCGTGCATAACCGATTTACCGCCGTCGTTGGCTCCGAGTGTACCATAATAGTAGTCAAATCCCTGTGCATTTGGCATCTGCTCGATTGTCTCCTGACGATTCGATAGATCCCACTTTCCGATGCAGGCAGTCTCATATCCCACCTCACGGATAGCCTCAGCGATCGTCACCTCATCAGCTCGTAGCGACCTGCCTCCATTGCGAAGAGGGTAGCGACCTGTGAGAAGTGCCGCCCTCGATGGGCCACTTACGTGTTGGGCATAGAATTCGTTGAATACTGTCCCCTCCTCGGCCAATTTGTCGATCACGGGAGTTTTGGTCAAAGTGCTGCCCATAAAACCACAATCGGCATAGCCTTGGTCGTCGGTGAAGATAATCACGATGTTGGGCTGCTGACTCTTTGCCATTAGAGGCATTGATAGCGGCAACAACATCGCCACACCTAATACCTTTGTTGTTTGAACTCCCATTTTATTTTATCTTTAAAATTTCGCCGCCTTGCAATGTTATCTTTAAGAGAAAAGTCTCCCCAAGCATTGTCAGGAAGACTTTATCTCTTAAGAAAAGTGTGACTTACATCTTGAACAACTCACTCTCGGTGCGAGCAGAGGCCATAATAGCCTTTAGCTCCTCAACGATAGCTGGGTTTGCATCAACTACGTTGTTCTTCTCCGATGGATCTGCAACGATGTTGTAAAGCTCGAAGTATGTCTTTGCTGGAACCTTAGCCTGCAACTTGATCAACTTCCAGTCACCCTTGCGTACAGCCTGCTTTCCGCCCTGCTCGTGGAACTCCCAGTATAGATAGTCGTGGAACTCAGTCTGCTTCTTACCCAAAAGTGTTGGCAAGATTGAGATACCATCGCTCTCTGCTGGGCAATCAACACCGATCAACTCAGCGAATGTTGGCATCATATCCCAGAATGCGCTCATCTCGTTGTTCTTTACACCTGCTGGAATTGTGTTTGGCATATAGGCGATGAATGGAGTGCGGATACCACCCTCGTAAAGATCACGCTTGATACCACGGTAAACACCTGTGCTGTTGAAGAACTCTGGGTCTGCACCACCCTCAGCGTGTGCACCATTGTCCGAAGCGAAGAGTACCATTGTATTCTCGTCGAGTCCCAACTCCTTAAGGAGAGAGTTAACACGACCAACAGAGAGGTCAAGACGCTCAACCATTCCTGCAAATGCTGCGTGTGGGTTCTCCTGATCGCCATAGCTTCCGCCATTGCGGTTGAACTTCTTCTCTGGGAACTGACCTACGAACTTCTCCATATCTGCCTCTGGCATTACGAGCTCAGCGTGTGGAAGTGTGAATGTCAAGTAGATGAAGAATGGGTTGTCCTTATTCTCCTTGATGAAGTTGAGAGCCTTATCCTCTACCAACTGGTGAGAGTACTGTGTCTTGCCATCGAGCTTAACCTCAGTCTTGTTCTCGTGAAGGAACTTAGGGTAGTAGCTGTGTGCGTGACCCTGTCCTAAGTATCCGAAGAAGTAGTCGAAACCCTGCTCATTTGGATGTCCCTCATTGTCGGGTGCTCCCATTCCCCACTTACCTACGCAAGCAGTTGTGTAGCCCTTCTCCTTGAAGATCTCTCCAAGTGTCACCTCCTCTGCTGGAAGTGGAGTGTCATAAGTTCTGTTGTCTGCCTGACTTCTGAATCCCTTGTTACCACGAACATAGGTGTTTCCAGTGTGCTTACCAGTCATAATAGAGCAACGAGATGGAGCACTCACAGTACATCCAGCGTAGTGCTGCATAAACTGGATTCCACCCTCTGCCATTGCGTCGATGTTAGGTGTCGAGAACTTAGTCTGTCCGAAGCAGCTAAGGTCAGCCCATCCCAAATCATCCACCAAGATGTAGATTACATTTGGCTTCTCGGGCATCGCCTGTGCTGATGAGCAGCTTGTTGCAATAACTGCCGCACCTGCGGTAAGAACTGCCGCACCAGATGTTAGTAATAGTGTGCTTTGTTTCATAATTTGTTGTTTTAAGTTGGTTAATTTATCTGTAAATCTTTGTTACTATCTTTCTAAATTTAAATATAGTCAACCCACACCCTCTATAAAGGTATGGGTTGACAACATTCCTGTCTCTACTTCGTAACTGTTGGAACGATGATATAGTTATAGTTGTACGAACGCATCAAGATCCTATAATCTACGTGAGTTGGATTGCCCCAAGAGTTATCTCCTCCGATTCCCTTCTGACCGTAGTCGATGTTAAGGAAGATGTTATCCTCACGAACCAAATCAACAGTGTTGCGGATTGGCTTGCCCTCCTCGGTGAAGTAGTTCTCCTTTGGATAGTGCGATGCGCTGAACGAGATCAAGTTCTTATCGGCGATAACCTTAAGCTCAACACCCTCGCCATTGCTCAACGTCACCTCACGTACATCTGTTCTGTTTCCACTCTCCTGTGGGCGGATGTATTGGTGTGAAAGCTCCTCGGTTGGCATTGTGTAGTGGTCTACAAAGGCCGATGTCTTACGATCTGAGTAGCTCTCCCAAGGTCCACGACCATACCAAGATGTTGTTGATAGGTCGCCACGAAGCTCGAATCTCTCGCCCAAGCGTGGCATCGCTGCCTCCTTCTCGGCGTGGTATGATGTTGGGATGAACTTGTTGTTCACCTCGATGCTACCATCCATATTTACCTTATAGGTAGTTGTGAAGTCTCCATTCAAGCGACCCTTCTCGTTTGCGTTCACATAGCTCTTCGCTGTGATCACAACGTTGTTGTACTCACCCTTCTTCTTAGCCTGCTCACCACCAATTGTGATGTCGACGAGAGATACTCGCTTGTGAGCCTCTTTCCAATGCTTTGCATCGCCATCCCATCCGTCGTTGTCAACTGGTACACGATAGAAGTCATACTCAGAGTCTGCCTTCAAGAACTCCTGTCCCGAACGAACTATCGAGCTTAGACGACCTGTTGTCTTGTTGAATGTGTATGTGAAGTCACTTCCCATAACGACAACCGCCTCGCCTGCTTGGTTCACCTTTAGTGGAGAGCCTGCCGCTACGGTGTAGTCGAGGGTCTTTTTAGCGCTCAACTGAAGCTGCTCATCTGCAACAACGTGTCCCGCTGGAAGTAGACCATCCTCAGCCTTTGTCTTGAACTTGAATGTCACGATATACTCGCTGCAATTGCTAATATCGGCCTTGATAGGGAGTGTGATCTCCTTCTCCTTGTTGGCCTCGATGTCGAGTGAAAGCTCACCGCTCTCGATCACCTCACCATCCTTTGTCAATGTCCACTCGGTAGCGTATGCCGATAGGTTTGTGAAGGCGAACTTATTGCGAACGTAGAACGATTTGATGCAGTTGCGTGATGACTTAACATCTACGTTGTCGTAGACCTTACGCATCTCATAAGCGTGTGGGTTTGGCACACGGTCTGGGTTCACGATTCCGTTGAGACAGAACGCACCATCGTTGCGCATATCCTGCAACCCGAAGGCTCCACCATAGTCGAAGTAACGAACGCCATCACGCTCAACAGCGACTCCTTGGTCAACCCAATCCCAGATGAATCCACCCTGAAGATTTGGGCTATTGTCGAATAGATCCCAGTAGTCAGCGAAGTTTCCGAGGCTATTTCCCATTGCGTGGCAATACTCACACAAGATGAGCGGACGATAGGTGTCGGGAGAGAGTGAGTAGTTGCGGATCTTATCCATAGTCATATACATAGGACCAACGATGTCGGTGTGGCTCTGTGTTCCAGCCTGCTCGAAGATCACAAGACGTGATGGATCGGTCTCTTTCAACATCGCATATCCATTGCGGAAGATTGAACCATCTCCACACTCATTACCCATAGACCAGATAATAACTGATGGGTGGTTCTTGTCACGGTTATACATTCTCAATATACGATCGTGGAAGATGCTCTGCCAAGTTGGATCGTCTGCGATGTGCTTTGCTGGGTCGTAGTATGCCTGAAGGGCCGCTCCCAATCCGTGAGTCTCCACGTTAGCCTCGTCGAGGACGAAGATACCATACTTGTCGCACAACTCATACATATATGGGTCGGCAGGGTAGTGTGATGTACGGATTGCATTGACGTTGAACTTCTTCATCAACTCGATGTCGAGCTCTGTTGTCTCGTCTGGGATGTAGTGACCCAACTCTGGGTGGTGCTCGTGGCGGTTAACACCCTTCACACGGATCGCCTCTCCATTGACCAACAACTGGCTGTTCTTTAGCTCTACTGAGCGGAAACCAACCTTTGTCGACTGGTAGCTTGTATTCTTACCATCTGTGTAGCTTACAACGAGGGTATATAGGTTTGGTGACTCGTCGCTCCAAGTGAGACACTCCTCAACAACCTTATTTAGCTTGTAGCTGCCGATCTTGCTGCTCTTGATTGTCTCTGTAAAGAGGCTCTCACCACAAGGAGAGAGGAGCTCAGCAGTGATCACACCCTTCGATGCCTTTGCACCTGCAACGTCGATCGTGAGGTCGAGAACTCCATCCTTATAGCCGTTTGTGAGGCTTGTCGATGCCGACATATCCTTCACATAGCTCTTCTCTGTTGGGTAGATCCATACATTACGCTTGATACCAGCCAAACGCCACATATCTTGCCCCTCGAGGTATGATCCGATCGAGAAACGATAGACCTCAACTGAGAGGTTGTTTGTCTGACCTGCTTTGATATAAGGTGTGATGTCGAACTCAGCCTGCATCTTCGAGTCCTGAGAGTATCCCACCATCTTGCCATTAACCCATACATAGAAAGATGATTTAACGGCTCCAAAGTGAAGAACGACACGCTTGCCATCCCAATCGGCTGGCACCTCGAAATCACGGCGATATGATCCAACTGGGTTCCACTCGTCGGGCACATTTGTTGGGAATGGTTGCTTTACATTGAATTCATAAGGGTGGTTCATATATAGAGCCTTGTCGTAACCCTGCAAAGGCCAGCTTCCTGGAACCTTGATTGTATCCCACGCCGATGTGTCGAAGCTATCCTCATAGAAGTTTGCTACTCGGTCGGCTGGCTTCTCGCTGAAGCTGAATTTCCAATCTCCATTGAGTGAGATGTTCTCGGGATGGTACAGATAGCTCGATTTGAGCGCATCCTCGCGGTTGGTGTAGTACCAGAATGTTGAACGGCCATCGAGGCGGTTCACACCCGTGACACTCTTGTCCTTGTACTCAGGAAGTTTCTCATTGGCATTTGCTCCACTCACAGCGAGCAGCAGAAGTGCGGATAGCAGTCTTTTTGTTGCTTTCATACTTTGGTTTGTCGTTTTTATCTTTGTTTATGTTGTTTTACGTTGGTTATACGGTGTGCCCATTTGTGTGAGCTTTTAGGTGTGAAAAACGCTAATTCACACCAACACGAGTACAAAAGTAAACAAAAAACGGTAATTTCAAGGGTATAAATTATTCAAATGGGGTGGTAGATTATTCACGGAGCCCTCTGAGTCGCCCAATTCGAGGTTGTAAATTGGGGGTTTTATGATGGCTAATTTACTGATATTAAGAGTGTTTATTGTTTGGACCTCTATTTTGCGAAATCTCGACAGATTTTTTTGCCTATCTCGACACCTCGCTGAGCTCCAAATCGCTAAAATTATGGTGTAAATATAGTATAAAATTCTCTATTATATATAGTATATTATGATAAAATTTTACTACCTTTACGGCCGATATGAAACAGTATATTAAATATTTGCCACTATTAGTGGCTGCAATATTGCTCGGCTACTATCTTATGTCGCCCTCAACCGATACTATAGAGTCGCCCTTAACGGAGCCTATTACCCCTGAGAATCGGGTCTATGGAATCATTGCCGATGGTTACGCTATTGACAACTCAACCATCAAGCAGGGTGAGGCTATGGGGACAATCCTAAGTAGCTATGGTAAGAGTTCTCGTGAGTGCTACTTGTTGGAGAAGGCCTCAAAGCAGGTATTCCCCCTCAACAAAATTCGAGGTGGAAATCACTACTCTACATTTGTCCGCACAGATAGCCTCGGAGTCGATCAGCTCGACTACCTCGTCTACGATATCAGCAAAACCGAATATGTAGTCTTTTCGTTTGTGGCCGACTCAATAGCGGCCTATACTGGCCATAAGCAGACAACAACCCAGCGACACAACCGAACAGCGACGATCAAGAGCTCGATGTGGGGAGCCATCATTGATGCCGACCTCCCATACGCACTCGGTGCAGAGATCGAAAATATCTATCAGTGGACAGTCGACTTCTTCTCGATCAAGGAGGGTGATAACTTCACGGTGATCTATGACGAGATGTTTGTCGACGACACGGTATCTATCGGACTTGGTCAGATCTGGGGTGCGAGGTTCGAACACAGCGGCAAAAACTACTATGCTGTCCCATTTAAGCAGGATGGCAAGGTGCAGTTCTGGGAGGAGGATGGAGCGAGCCTTAGGAAGATGATGTTGAAGGCGCCTCTCAAATATACAAGGATTAGCTCGGGATTTAGTTATGCGAGGTTACACCCTATCTACAAGGTCTATAAACCACACACGGGAGTCGATTACGCAGCACCAGCAGGTACTCCAGTCCACTCGGTAGCCGATGGTGTAGTCACCTTCAAAGGCTGGGGAGGGGGCGGTGGTAACACCGTGAAGATCAAACACCCAGGGGGATTTGTGACTGGGTATCTCCACTTGAAAGGTTACGCCTCGGGGATCTATTCGGGGGCGACTGTTAAGCAGGGCCAGACGATCGGTTATGTAGGATCAACGGGAGACTCCACGGGGCCCCACCTCGATTATAGAATTTGGAAGGGTGGCATGCCGATCAACCCTCTAAAGGTGCCACAAGAGCCTCAGGAGCCCATCTCGGCCGAGAATCGTGAGCTATTCGAATATGTCAAGGGCCGTGTTATTGCGGAGCTAAATGGTGAGAAGATAAATGAGAGAGATATGATCGTGAGTCTCGATTCGATCAAGATCAACCACGTGGATAGCATCTTGTACCATTGCGGAATGGAGTATCTATCCAATAGCTTTAGGCGAGTTGAAGGCGGTGATAAGTCGCTATAATAACAGAAATACATATTAAAAAGAGAGAATGATAACAGTATCAAATGTAGAGGTGACATTCGGAAAGCGAGTGTTGTTTAAGGATGTAAACCTCAATTTTACGGCGGGAAACTGCTATGGAGTGATTGGAGCGAATGGAGCAGGTAAGTCGACATTCCTAAAGGTGTTGAGTGGCGAGATCGAGTGTAACAGAGGAAACGTGTCGTTCGGAGTGGGCGAGCGCATCTCGGTGTTGAAGCAGGATCACAATGAGTTCGATGAGCATACGGTTCTCGACACAGTGTTGATGGGACACCAGCCGTTGTGGGAGATAATGAATGAGAAGAACGCCCTCTATGCCAAGGAGGATTTCTCGGAGGAGGATGGCGTTCGTGCAGGTGAGTTAGAGGAGCGATTTGCGGAGATGGATGGCTGGAATGCCGAGAGCGATGCGATGAAGCTCTTGAGCGGTTTGGGTATCAAGGAGAATATTCACTACTCTCTGATGAGCGAGTTGAGTGGTAAGGATAAGGTGCGAGTTTTGTTGGCGCAGGCCCTCTTTGGTCGTCCCGACAATTTGTTGTTGGATGAGCCAACGAATGACCTCGACGTCAACACAATTGCGTGGTTGGAGAACTACCTCTCCAATTGTGACACGACGGTGTTGGTGGTATCTCACGACCGTCACTTCTTGGATTCGGTGAGTACCCACATCCTCGATATCGACTATAACGAGATCAACCTCTTCTCGGGAAATTATAGCTTCTGGTATCAGGCGAGCCAGTTGGCCAAGTCGCAGCAGCAGCAGCAGAGCAAGAAGGCCGAGGAGAAGAAGAAGGAGTTGTTGGAGTTTATCCAGCGATTTAGCGCCAATGTGGCGAAGTCGAAGCAGACAACATCGAGAAAGAAGATGTTGGAGAGGCTCAACGTCGAGGATATCAAACCCTCGATGCGTAAATACCCAGGTATCATCTTCCAGATGGAGCGTGAGCCAGGTGATAGGATTGTAGAGGTGACAGATTTGTCGGCCGAGATCGGAGGCGAGCAGCTGTTCAAGGATGTGAACTTCACGATCCAGAAGGGCGATAAGGTTGCATTTCTCTCTCGTGATCCACGTATTGTCACAGCTTTGTTGGATATCGTAGCTTGTGTCGAGCAGCCAAAGTCGGGTGTTGTTGATTGGGGTGTTACGATCAAGAAGGGCTATCTGCCCCTCAATAACGCCTCGTTCTTCACCAACACATTTTCGCTGTTTGATTGGTTGGCTCAATATTCACCCGACACAACGGAGGCCTTTGTTCGTGGATATTTGGGCAAGATGTTGTTCTCGGGCGAGGAGATCGAGAAGAGGGTTAATGTCTTGTCGGGAGGCGAGAAGATGCGTTGTATGATCTCGAAGATGATGATCGACAATCCAAACACATTGATCCTCGATTCACCAACGAACCACCTCGATTTGGAGTCGATTCAGGCCTTCAACAACGGCTTGATCAACTATAAGGGTGTTGTCTTGATGACATCACACGACCACGAGTTTATTAACTCGGTGGCAACACGTATCATCGAGATTGGCCCAAAGGGAATGATCGACAAGTATGAGAGCTATGATGAGTACCTCGCAAGTGAGTCGATTCAGGCAGCGGTTGCTAAGCTTTATTAGTTAGAGTACCAACAAATAATAGGGGCGAACTTGATTTTTCAAGTTCGCCCCTATTATTTGTTTCGACTATTAACTCCTTACTCCAACTCCCAGTCGTCGGTCCTAAACGACGAGACAGGAATACCATAGGCGCTAAAGAGGTCGCCCTTGAAGAAGTCGTGGAATCCGTAACGAACAGCCACGATCTCATCAACCTGATCGCTCCAAACCTCGATGTGATCCTTGCCCCATCCGATGCGAGATGTGGCAGGGTAGAATACCTTGTCCTCGCCTGCAACCTCGAAGTTCACCGATGACACAGCGGGATCAGCGAAGCTCATACCCATTGGGGCGTGTTTGAAGTTGATCGCCACACGCTTTGGATAGAGGTCGTTGGCAGCCACCTGACGCATTGTGTTAAACTCTGGTGCACGATATGCTACATAGTCGTAGCCATAGGTGTCACCCAACGCCCAATAAGCAAATCGAGTTCCGACCTCTTGCTTGCGGCGAGGGTGGATGCTCTTATCCTCACCAACATCCGAGAGGACGACCATACCTGTGCGCTCGACCAAATCGGTCATCTTCGCCATCTGCTCACGCATAAGAAGCGTTGTATTTTTATTCTTCTCGCCTCCGTAGGGTGCCAACTGTGCGTAGTAGAATGGGAATGTGCCATTGTCGAAGTGGTCGGCACGAAGTGACTCGACGAAGATCTTGAATAGCTTAGGGTACTCGGGGATATTATCCAAGTTGGCCTCCCCTTGATACCAGAGTGCACCTTTGAACTTCAGATTCTGAAGAGGGCACAAGAGTCCGTTGTAGAGGAGTGTCGCCTTGTGGTTAGGCTTATCAACCTCCGCCTCGCCAGTGTCGGTGGGGATCTCATAATTGGGGTCATACTCCTTAATCATCGAGGGGCTCATCCACGACTCGATCCTCGATCCGCCCCACGCACACTCGACGATTCCAACGGGAACCTTGAGAACACCTTGGAGGTAGAGTGAGAAGAAGTAGGGTGTAGCACCTCGCATCGAGATATATTGAGGGCTGTTGACCCTCCAATCACCCACCAAGTCATCCTTAGGCTCGAAGCCATATTGATACTCGGTGCGGAAGTAGCGAACTGGGATTAGTGAGTCGGCCTGAAGGATCGCATCCATCATACCCTCTACGGGCTGACCTCCGTTACCCTTCATAATCATTCGCATATTCGACTGTCCGAAGCAGAGCCACACCTCGCCCAACATAATGTTGTCGATGGTGGTTGTCTCCCCATCGCTAAACGAGATCGAGTATGGTCCGCCTGCCTCGGTGGTCTCAACAGGCAAAATCCACTTTCCATCCTCGCCCACAACGGTTGAGTACTTCTGCTTTGTCCACGATGGGCGGATGGTTAGCTTGCTGTTTGGGATGGCTTCACCCCATAGGTTTACCGTTTCGTTTCGTTGAAGAACGGCGTTTGATGCAATCACGGCTGGTAGTTTCACCTTGGCCTGCGATGTAAATACTCCGCATAGGAGTGCACAGATGAGAATTGCTCTCTTCATAATTTATAGTTTAGTTGATATTTTTTGTTTTGGTTATGAGTAACAAAGATACAAAAAAAATGTAAGAGTAGGAAATTTGGGGCAACATAGTTGAAAAAGAGTTGGTTTTGAGATTTTGGGTAGGTGGCGTTAGGTCAGGAT
>JBCQTJ010000027.1:0-26421 GCA_047178625.1 Rikenellaceae bacterium | reverse complement strand
TTTTGAGGAGATGGTGATTCCGCTGTATTACCATTTGAATCTGTGTAGGGTTCATAAAAGAGATCAAATACCTGCGCTGCATTAGGCTCAATATAGATAACTCTATCGCTCAACTTTGTGACAGATTCAATATCAATATTGTAATCTTTACCATCTTCACCCGTAACAACAAGTTTAGATTCATTGCCATTAAGATCTAGTTTCCAATAGCTATCGTCGCTATCACCAGATCGCATTGAAGTAGCATCTTTCTTGTAGAGCATTTTTGCATCGCTAACGTTTAAAGATGCTAAGTACTCAAATCCTTTTTCATAATCGACAGTTGGACTGCCGCCACTCTCACCACCATTTTCGCAAGCGACAACCATAGTCGCCACGCCTAACATTAAGAATAATTTTTTCATTTCCCAGAGTTTTTTCCTTCTCGTCCTCCTTAGAAGGGTTATAAGTATATGCGAAAGCGTGAGGGCTGCTAACTTATTTTCAGGAAAAGGCTCTGGTAAACCCGTGACAGAAACAAGCAACAGTCCCCCACGCCATATAAAAATGACGCGAGAGATGCTAACTTGTCCTGTCGAAAAAACAAAAAGTTTACCAGACTTTATTCCTGAGACAGAAGTTAAACACTTTCGTGTATAAAATTTCTAATATGTATGCTTATGTCTCCACAAGCACTACAAAGTTAGACAAAATTATACAGATTCCAAAAGTTGCATCTCTAAAAGAGAACTGCTGCAATACAAATGTAGTTAAATATCTTCTGTTTCCTCCATAATGACCTCTACATCTTCTTCATTTTCGAGCCTATCAAGCTCGGTTTCGTACTCCTCTCGATCGGCTGCCTGTTGTGCTGAACTTTGCTCCAACTCCTCAAAATAGCTCTCTCCCAACCCCAGCTCTTCGAGTCTATTATCAAATATTTTGACGTGGTCGATCTCGTTAGTTTCTTGCGATTCTTCAACAACTTCGTCACCCTCAAAAAGATCATCTATAATGATCTCTACACCTTGGATCTCCTCCTCGTTTTTACATCTCATAATTGTAAGTTTTAAAATTTGTGTAAATGGCACTACTCCATAGCTGTTATATCCCCAAATTGTCGGAGATATAGGCAAATGGTGGATTTTTTCTCGATTTTTAACTGTCGTACCAGTAAACTTGCTCTGAGAATAGCGTATATGCAATCAACTTGACAATTTGCCAAATCGACAATCTCATTCTATTCTCAGAGAGTTAAAGTTTGCGTTATACTATGCTAACTATTTGTTTATATGCGAATTGTCTATTTCATTCAATATTCGCTCTATCTCCTCAATTAGAACGCAAATAGGCATATTCTGATAGTATTCGTTGTCATAGGTTAAGAATCGAACAAACTGCTCCAATGACATATTTAGATGGGCTGATTGAGTGTTTAGATCATATATATCTTGCTCTGTCTTGGCATTGTCTAATAGGCTGAAAACCTTAGATATATAACAATCAAACTCGCGCTTCTCCTGTTCTAATTTAGCGACCATCTCAGCCACAAAATCTCCAATATCTTCCATTGATTTGCTCTAATTTATACTGCTGACGGGAGCCTTCCAGATTAAAAACTCAAAAAACTCCCAATTTTTCCTATATATCCTCATTTTTTGGAAAATATAAACAAAATCGAAAATATTTTTCAAAAATCTACAAAAAAGAGGTAAGCAGCTCGGTATTCTTCGCTCGTTCCTCCTTCTCAAAACTCGCTAAATAGGACTCCGTAGTCTTCATATCGGAGTGCCCTAATGACTCCTGAATATATGATAAACTCGCTCCGCTTCTCTTTAAAACAGTCGCAAACGAGTGGCGTGCAACGTATGTGGTTACGGCTCCAATATTCAATTCTTTACCTATTAGATTTGTGCGCTTATTGATTCGTTTTAATACATCGGCAGTTATCTTTTGTCGCTCGATTGCGCTCTCGTCACCTTTGAGATATGGGAAGATATAGTTGTTGCGGAGAGGTGTATTACCATATTTGTCGATAATGCGCTGCATTTCAGGTGTTATCGTCACTCGGATCTCTTTTCTGCTCTTGCTGGTCTTTTCGGTCTTTTGGCGCACGAAACAGATCTCTCCATCTATGATATTGGAGTATTTGAGCTTCAGAAGATCGGCGGTGTTGATACCATTGCAGAGATATATAAATATCCACAAATCTTTGTATCGCATCATTGCCTCGTTATCGCTCTCATAGTCAAAAATAGCTTTAATCTGTGCCTTTGTCAATCCCTTTTTGTGCCCCTCGCCGCTCTTGATCTCAAATCGACCTCGCCCAAATGGATATTGTGACTCCTTGATAACGCCATCTCGTTTGGCAACATTCATTATAGCTCTGATATTGCGAAAGTGCATACCAATAGTTGCCACGCCATTAACACGTTGCAGATACTTCTCAAATCGCTGTAACCACTCAACAGATACGCTATTAATCGAGATCTCTCGCCCTGCAAACTTTTCAAGGTGGGCGAGGGTATTTACATAGAACTGCATCGTCCCGACCTGCTCGTTCTCTTTCAGCGTCTCAATCTTTGCTCGCATAGCACTATTTAAGGTGTCGCCACTCGCTCTGCCTAATCTAACATTCAGTGTGCTGAATGAGAATATCCCCTTGTCGATTAGCTCCTCTGCATTGCTCTTTACTAATGCAAAACTCTTTTCGATGGATAGCCTGATCTTCTTGCTTGTCGCTGTTCGACTCTCGTTGATAGAGTCCCATTCGTCACTGCTCATTGTTAGCCCCGTTGAGTAGTACTTTGGCTTTTTGAGGTGATAGACCTTGATTTTAATAGGAAACTTGTTCTCTTTGTTTGGCGTGCGTCGATCCAGCACCGATGAGATCGTTACGCCATCTTTGGTATAAGAATACATATAATTTGGAATTAATGTAGTCGGAATTAACTACCTTATATATATCCTTGATACGAGAAAAATATAAACATTCAAAACTAAAATTTACTATTTTTTTAGGGTTTTGAAGGTGTTATTTGCACGCAATTTGCACATATTGTTGCCCAAAAGACGAAATGTAACGTGCAGAGTTGAAATAATATAGGTGCTTATACCCTTGAAAACCAATGCTTCAAACGACGTGCGACAAATTTACGAAATGGGACGAAACATACTTCTTTGGGTCTCATAATCGTGAGGTCCCGGGTTCAAGTCCCGGACCCGCTACAAAAAGCAGGAGACAAGAGGCACTTAGAAGATAAAACTTCTGAGTGCTTTTTTCTTTTTTTTGTCGTTCACCACCAAATTATTGTCGTTGGTCATTCCCTTCGACTATATTTTTATTTTTGTGTCTATATTTGTGAAAGGAGTTGAAATTAAACACTAAATAAAAAAAAAGATCAATTATGAAAATGTTAAAACTTGGATCAATCGTAGCTATTGTTATGATGGTCGTATCGGTAATGTCGGCATCGGCACAGCAGGGCGGACAAGGTGGACAGGGCCAGCGTCAGCAGGGAACTCCTCAGGAGATGGCCGAGGCAAATGTAAAGCGCCTAACTGAGCCGTTGAAGCTCACCGAGGAGCAGCAGAAGAAGCTCTATGATGTATATCTTAAGATTATGGAGAGCCGTCCAACTCAGCAGAGCGGCGGTGAGCGCCCCGACCGTGAGACAATGATGAAGGCTCGAGAGAAAGAGGCTGAGGAGATCAAGAAGGTGCTAACACCCGAGCAGCAGAAGTTGTACGACAAGATGGAGGAGGAGATGCGTAAAAATCAGCAGAACCGACAAGGCCAAGGAAACAGACAATAGAGCTGTATAAACAGTGGAGTGCGCCCCCGAGAAGTTTAGAGATTATAACTTTTCGGGGGCTTTTGTCTCTAATAACGAAAAAAGGAGTATATTTGCATAACGTTAAAAATTAGACAAACACAATACAAAATGTACAACTTTCAATTTCAAAATCCGACGAAGATCATCTTCGGACGTGACCAGATTAAGAGCCTAAGCTCTCAGTTACCTAAGGGCAAGAAGATTATGGTGACAATGGGCGGTGGTAGCATCAAGGCTAACGGAGTCTACAATCAAGTAAAAGCCGCCCTCGATGGATTCGACTATATCGAGTTCTGGGGCATCGAGCCAAACCCACGTGTCGAGACCCTCCGCAAGGCGATTGCGATTTGCAAGAGCGAGGGTGTTGAGTTCCTTTTGGCTGTTGGTGGTGGATCGGTTGTCGATGGCACAAAGTTGGTTTCGGCCTCAATCCTCTCGGATGCGGAGCCTTGGGATATCGTCATTGGGGCGGCCCCTGTGGGTGAGTGCATCCCCTACGCCTCGGTTATCACCCTCCCTGCGACGGGTTCCGAGATGAATAAGGGTGCGGTGATCTCGAACAACGCAACCGATGAGAAGTTTCCATTCTACTCTACATACCCCCAATTTTCGATTCTCGACCCAGTGACGACCTTCTCACTCCCACCCTATCAGGTGGCTTGTGGAATCACCGACACATTTGTCCACACTCTGGAGCAATATCTCACCCAAACTGAGGTGTCGCCATTGATGGATCGTTGGGCAGAGGGAATCCTCCAGACGTTGGTCGAGGCGGCTCCAAAGATCAAGGAGGATCAGACCAACTATGACCAGATGGCAAACTATATGCTCTCGGCAACGATGGCCCTCAACGGCTTTATCTCGATGGGAGTGCCTCAAGATTGGGCGACACATATGATCGGTCACGAGATCACAGCCCTCACGGGGCTTACTCACGGCCACACATTGTCGATCGTGATGCCTGCCTTGATGAGTGTTATGAGGGGACAGAAAGCGGCTAAGATTCTCCAATATGGAGAGCGTGTTTGGGGAATCAACGAGGGCAGTGACGAGGAGCGTATCGACCGAGCTATTGCTGCAACCGAAGGCTTCTTCCGCTCGGTTGGGCTAAAGACTCGCCTCAGCGAGAATGGCATTGGTGATGAGGTGGCGGCCGAGGTTGTCGCTCGCATCAAGGAGCGTGGCTCTGCCTTTGGCGAGGGTGCTAATGTTACCTATGATGTGATTGAGAAGATTCTCTCGCTCGCTAAGTAATATCGTTGCAAGGCGGCGAAATTTTAAAGATCTCGAAGTAATTAGAAAATATCCGATTGCAAATCAAACTGCAATCGGATATTCTATTTTAAAACTCATCATTGAAGATATCAAACCCTTTGGGCACTCGTCGCTTAACCACTTGATAGCCGACAAAGCCATAGAGAATACTAAATAAAATGACCCAGAGCGACTCCATAAAAGGATCATTCTGAACAGGCTCGATAGGCTCAACCCACACATCTCGAAGGCCAAAGAAGAGCATAAGCGAGGCGATCGCAACGATAATCCACCCATACAACATCATCGCCTTATAGTTCGAGATCCTAAACTCTCGGTTGTTGACCTTGATCTGCTCCATCAACTTAAAGTCGGGCATAGGCATAGGAGCGGTTGAATAGGGCTTTATACGTCGAATCTCACGACAAGCCTTGATCTGCCCCACTACCTCGACATCGGAGCTATGGTAGCCCGTATGGTAGAGCTGCAATACAACCCCCTCCTCTCGATCAAAGTAGTCGAAGTCGATCTTGACACTGTGGCCATCCTCGCTCAACGAGATCGAGAAGTCGTTCGATGGGTTCTTCTCATATTGAATGTCGGCCCCCAAGATCTCATACCTCTTGTCGATGATAACTCTTAAGGTGTTATTCTTGGCGATGCTATCCGAGTTGATGGTGTCGGAGCCATCGTTCCAGAGAGCAATCTTCGAGATCGAGAGCGAGCGAACGGGCTTGCCATCGCATAGCATATCTATCACGGGGAGCTTCTTCACAGCGTCGTTTATGAGCTGAATGGTCCTCACCATATAGGTCGCCGAGGTGTGCCTATTGGATTTCTTATAGAAGTAGAATGATGCTGCAATACCGACAATTGCAAAGACGAGGATTATGATATTGTATATCGTTCCGCCAGTCATCACGGCTAAAAAATCTGCAAAAAATTTCTCCATACCAAAATACAAAACTAAATTTCACGTAAAGATAAAATAAATTACAGAAGAATCCAACTTTTTGAGAGTCTTATAATTAAAGAAATTTTATTTATTGGTTAGATATAGCACCCGAGAGAGCAGAGAGTGTAGAGATATCGGCCACTGAGAACTCTCCAACGATGGTAAGCATTATCAGATTATCGCCCTTGTCGACCAACATCAAGAACTCGCACTTGGGGCTATGAGAGGCGATATAGAAGCGACTAACTACCCCACCACCGTTGTCGATTGCGGTGATGAGTTCATACTCTCGACACCTTTTTGGGAGGCTAAAGAGCTCCTCACGAAGCTGTGAGTCGCCACCCTCTGCCACCAAAATATCAATCGACGATATTGACCTGAGAAGTCTCGCCACCTCGTCATTTCCCTGCTCAAATTGATTTGTGGCCAACATCCGAATCATAGCTGCCCCGATCTCAATTACCTTCACATCCTCGGTGGCTCGATATTGCTCAAATACCCCACCGATCAATCTTCGGTTTTGGTCAAAAGCGCTCTCTGTCCCCTCTGCATAGCCATAAATGGAGGTTAGCAAAAAAGCTATGGTAAATATTATCTGTTTCATAGTTGTCAAAATTAGATTTCACTAAATCCTACCACAAAGAAATACCTATCGTCGAGACCCTCGTGTCGGGACCTGAGCCACTCTCGAACAGAGTAGAGACGTTGTAGCTCCAGAAGATACCGACCCCCTTATATTGCAGCTTTACGGTTGTTCCAAACAACAGAGGATTGACCCCTCCTAACCACTCCTTCGAGATAGGATCCTTGTATTTTGTCACCGAGTTAAGCAATACGCCAGCGTAGAGTGAACCCTGGAGATATAACTTTGGAGCGACTCGAAGCGAAAGTGAAATGGGAAGAGTTGCGTAGGTGGTTCGTAGCTTGCTCTTTTTGAAGCTCTCATCAATTGTCTCGGGGAGCACTACCCCATCCTCTCTGATGATTGTAATGTCGTCTGCAAAGGTGTAGTTATAGGTAGTCAATCCGAGTCCACTGCCAAGTAGCAATCGCTTGTTGGCGATCGAATATTCAAACCTCAGAACATCTAAACTAAACATTATAGATCGGCCACCTTTAAGCTCCAAAAAGCCTTGATCTTCCGCTGAATAACCCTCGTAGTTAGGCGATGAAAGAGCGTTAAACCCCAATCGAACATTCGAGATTATATCCGCCTTTACCTTTGTGTTTTTCGAGGCGCTGTTTTTGTTGCCCACCTTTGCGGCTGTGTCGTTGCTTTTGGCCCCTACGAGGGTGATGTTATACCCCGCAATGTCGATGGCGACACCACTTCGATTGCTATCTATTGATAATTTCATCTCGTTGTTTGGGTCGATGGGGAATGTCGCTATCGAATCCGCCTCTTGGGCCGATGCTGCCGAGATGGTTAGCAGGACTATCACGGTATATAATATTGCTCTCATAGTTATTTGTTTAGGTTAGACTCTATGGTTGTAATTGTCTGAGAAAGCTCCGCCATTGGTTCAAGGTATCTCATCTGGTTGAGAGCTATATTCATATCTGTTATGGGTTCGCCATTGATATAGCAATAGACTGCCTCCTCCTGCTCATAATCTCCCTCGAAGTGCAAAAACAGCCCTGCAAATAGAGCTGCCGCCACCGATGCTACTGCAATTATAATCGCTGCTATATGCTTTGTATTGCTTTGTAGCTTGTGATCATCATACTCTCCCCGTAGATCGTCGAAGCCACCAAAGATCACACTCAGAGCTGCAAGATCTTCATCTATTATCTGCTCCCCCTCCATCCTTTTAAGCAACTGCATAAGCTCCCTCTCCTCGCTACTTGTAAGGGTGGCATCCCAATATTTTGCGGCCAACTCCTCGGCTCTCTTTTTCTCTCTCATCGCTTCATCTGTTTTAAAATTATCTCTCTGAGCGATCGTCTCGCACGAGATAGTATCATCCTTACATTTGTGGGCTCAATATCGAGTAGTTTGGCTATCTCCTCCACCTCGTAGCCCTCTATATCCTTTAGGTGCAACACCTCTCGTTGCCTATCGGGCAGCTGTCCAATTGCGTATCTCACCATCTCTACCCTGTCACTACTAATCTCGCCGTTCGCCGCCTCTAACCTTTCGGTAAGCTCCACACTATGCCGTCGCCTCATATAACGAAGATGGTCGTAACACCCATTTCTAACAGCGCTCATAGCAAACGAGGAGGCTGAGCCATCGCTAAGAAGATGCTCCCGACGATGCCAAAGTCGCTCCACCACCCCCGAGACAACATCCTCTGCATCTGCCTCGGAGCGAAGTATCGCCACAGCAAATCGCATCATCCGCCCCGAAATGGATTCGATATATCTCTTGAACTCCTCGTTGTTCATTCTGTCCCTAAATCTGTTTATTAGTTATACGTCTAAGTAGTTACAAACGTAACACAATGTACAAAAAAAAGTTTGGATCTTTGCGAACCAAACTCTCTTTTGTCAGGGCTATAAAAGCTCTACTTCTCGACCGAGCCAAACATCTCCTTTAGGCTGCCCAGTGAGCTGATTACCCCTGTTGCCTCGTATGGCATATAGACCATCTTGTTGTCCTTGCCGCTTGTCATCTCCTTTAGCGTCTCGATATACTTTGTCGCAAGGATGTAGGTCGCTGGGTTTGTCGAGGTGGCAGCTATCGCCTCGCTGATCCTTGTGATCGCCTCGGCCTCGGCCTTTGCCTGCAACACTTGCGCCTCGGCTAATCCTTGTGCCTTCAAGATCGCTGTCTCTTTGTCGGCCGCTGCGTTGTTGATCTGGGCCTGCTTGGCTCCCTCCGACTTCAAGATTGCAGAGGTCTTTTCTCCCTCGGCCTTCAAGATCTCGGCTCGTCGGTTACGCTCCGCCTGCATCTGTTGTTCCATCGCCTTTACGATGTTTGTTGGTGGCATAATATCCTGCAACTCAACACGATTCACCTTCACACCCCATTTGTTTGTTGCGTCATCCAACACCGCTCTTAGCTTCGAGTTGATGGTGTCACGAGAGGTCAGAGTCTCATCCAACTCCATCTCTCCGATCACATTTCTCAGCGTCGTCTGAGTCAACTTCTCGATCGCATTTGGCAGGTTGTCAATCTCGTAGACCGCCTTTACCGGGTCCACAATCTGGAAATACAACAACGCATTGATCTCGGTCAATACATTATCGCGAGTGATCACATTCTGCTTGGCGAAGTCGTAGACCTGCTCACGGAGATCAATCGTCGTTGTCTGGGCAAAGTAGGAGATACTCATCCCTGCACCATCACGATGGGCTCTACGCACTGTGAAGATTCGAGCCTGCTCGATGATCGGCCAGATGATATTGAGCCCCGACTCCAAAGTTCTGTCGTAGCGACCCAACCGCTCGACGATTCGTGTCTCCGATTGCGGAATTATCTTCACACTTCGCAAAGTCACCAAAATAACAAATAGGACCAATAGCCCTAATACCATCATACTCCCCTCCATAACTATCCTTTTTAAATATTTATACTCTCTTTACAATTAATATTACACTATCGACCTTTATAACCTCGACACGCTCACCAACTGCAACGACCTCGTCACGATCCACACACTCCACCTTCCAATCGTCACCATCAATAGTTGCACGGCCAACACCGCCTCTAATCTCGACACTCACCGTAGCCATTCGCCCAACCAAAGCATCGACATTTGTAGCAACAGCTCCCGCCCCCTTTTTCTTATCCAAATACCTAACAACCAGTGGACGTAGAGTCAACAGAGCGACAATAGAAAAGAGCGAGAAGAGGATCACCTGCCAAGTGATGGGGAGCTCCATTGAGGCAGCAATAGCCGCCGCTGCCGCTCCCACCGCAAAGCAGCTTACCGCAAAGCCCAAGGTGAAGATCTCAATTATAAGTGATAAAAGGGCCACTACAAGCCACACAATCCACATTTCCATAGTTATAACGTTTTTTGAGGTTATATACCTGCAATATACGAATAATTATCCGAAACACAAAAGGAACTATAAGTTTAATATAGCCACAAGAGAGAGAATAGAGACAACGCCCCAGAGGATAACGCCCATAACGAGTGGTCGTGGACCAACCTCACGCATAGATTTCACTGAGAGCGATGAGCCGATCAAAAAGAGTGTCACAACCAACATCGTCTTTGAAGCAGAGAACACATATCCGCCAACAGCCTCAATGCAAGGGAGATAGCTATTCAATACCATAGCCCCGATGAATAGAAATATAAACCACGGAATAGAGATCTTGCGCCCTCCATTTCGAAACAGAATAGCCGAGATCAATGAGATGGGGATGATCCAGAGAGCACGAGCTAACTTCACAGTCGTTGCGACCATTAACGCCTCCTCGCTATAAGCCGATGCCGCTCCCACAACAGAGCTGGTGTCGTGGATAGCCATCGCACACCACATTCCAAACTGAGTGTCGTTTAGCCCCAAGAGGTGTCCTAACGGAGGGAAGATCAACAGCGCAATAGAGTTTAGGAGGAAGATCACACCCAACGCCAAAGAGGTCTCGCCCTGAGTAGCACCAACGGCTGGCGCAACGGCAGCGATGGCACTTCCTCCGCAGATCGCTGTTCCCGATGCTGTGAGGTGAGATAGTCGTCGTGGGATATTTAGCGCTCTACCAAGTAGATAGCCCAAGGTGAGCACCGTTGTTATTAGGGCTGCCGTGATCAATACCCCATCACTTCCCACCTCGATTGCTGAGTGGATGTTCATTCCGAAGCCCAAACCAACGACCGACCCTTTGAGCAAGATCTGTGTCACCTTTCCCGATAGTTGGGGGAATGGGTGGCCCAAGGTGTTGGCGAATACGAAGCCCAAAACGAGGGCGATTGGCGCTGTGATAAGTGGGGTTGCTGAGGCGATTAGCACTATGATAAATAACCCCTCGATCCATCTTGTTGTAAGTTTCATTCTCTTCTTTTTTTGACAAAGATAGAGGCTCTTTATTACATTTGCAAGATGTAAAATATTATTCCAAATAACTAAAAGTTATAACGTGGAGGATAAGCAGAACTCTTTGAATAGCTCAACCAACCGATGTGTTGTTCCGTGAAGCATTGCGAATCTAAGTTCTCTCTCGATCTTAACACCCTCAATTTCACATAGATATAGCTCCTCTCGCTGGAGATAATCTTCAACCGCCGCTTGTGATATAAAGGCATAGCACTTCGATGCTTTTAAGTACCTAACTATACCCTCGCTATTTCCGATCTGCATCACAACATTTAACGATCGACGTGAGATATTATGCCCTGCCAACTCTCGCTCCACAACATCTAAGGTCCCCGAGCCATTCTCCCTCAAGATCAGGGGTAGTTTCTCAATTTCGTCAATCGAGATGGGGTGTTTGACCCTATTTGCCGAGACCAACACTACCCTATCATTAGCAAACTTCTCATAATGAAAAGCGGGAAAACTATGTGCATCCTCCACCAACGCAAGGTCTATCCGCTCCTCGTCGATACCTCGCAAAATCTCCTCGCTATTTCCGCTCTTTAGCGTGATCTCGATACGTGGATAGCTCTTTGAGAATTTGGCCAAGATCTCGGGCAGGATATATTGTGTGATGGTTGTGCTCGCACCTAACCTCAATCGTCCATTTAGAGAGTCGCCATCGCAACTCTCGTCGAACTCCTCGTTCAACCTATCATACCCCGAGAGGATAGATTTGGCCAACGGCAACAACCTCTCACCCCCAGCAGAGAGCGAGATGCGATTGCCACTTCGCCTAAAGAGCGGTGTCGATAGCAACCTCTCCAACTCCTTTATGTGTTTTGTCACCGCTGGTTGCGACACATTCAACTCCTCGGCTGTACGTGTGAAGCTCAACTCACGAGCTGTTGTGACGAATACTTGCAATCTGAAATCTACGATCATTGTGTGTGAAATAAATGATTGGTAAAACAAAAGAGATCCACACCCAACTGGGCGCAGATCTCTCGTCTCTTTTTCTTAAGAGAGGAGCTATAACTATGCCTCCAAAGCGAAACGCTTGTAAGCAACGATAGTAGCCTCCTTGTCAGTCTCAGCGATAAGATCTGCGATAGACCTCTTCTCACCAACAACTGCCTGTGCAAGAAGTGTGTTCTCCTCGAAGAACTTACGCATCTTACCCTCAGCGATCTTCTCCAAGATAGCGTCTGGCTTGTTTGCATTCTTAGGATCCTGCTTCATTGCCTCGATAGCGATAGCACGCTCGTGAGCAACAACTGCTGGGTCACAATCAGCCTCAGCGATTGCGATAGGGGCCATTGCTGTTGCCTGCATTGCGATACCACGAGCTACCTCGTAGTTGATCTCCTTGTTGAATCCAAGAACAGTACCCAACTTCTTGTTGAAGTGAACGTAAGCTACACAGTAAGGAGCCTCGACACGAGCGTAGTATGCCAACTCGATCTTCTCACCTGTCTGTCCCGACTTTTCAGTCATCATAGCCTCTACTGTCTCGCCTGCTGCATTCTTGCAAGAGAGCAACGCCTCAGCATCTGCTGCGTCGTTTGCTACGGCAACCTCCAAGATTGCGTTTGCTGAAGCTGAGTACTCAGCGTTCTGTGCTACGAAGTCAGTCTCGCAAGCCATACAAAGGATATAAGCCTTCTCGCCAACGATGCTTGTTACAACAACACCCTCAGAAGCTGTGCGGTCTGCACGCTTTGCTACGATGAGCTTACCACGCTCGCGGATGATATCCTGCGCACGGTCAAAATCGCCCTCTGCCTCTACCAATGCCTTCTTGCAATCCATCATTCCAGCACCGGTCATCTTGCGGAGCTTCATTACTTCTGCTGCTTTGATTTCCATCTTTTCTTGATATTTTTAATCTGTCGTTTTTTATACTTTAATTTTGTTGAGAGCTTTAAGCGAGTAAAGCATCGACCTGTTTATTGTCAATGCTTATACTCTCTATTCACTCTCTGTTGATTCGAAAATCGAACTGTGTAATTCTTCAAAAATTACTCAGCAGACTCAGTCTCAACCTCAGCGGCAGCCTCTACGACTACCTCTGCAACCTCTGCCTCAGCAGCAACGATCTCAGCTACGGCCTCATCCTCAGTTGCCTTAACAACCTTCTTGATGCGTGGCTTAGACTCCTTGCGAGGAGCTGCTTCCTCTGCTGACTCATCAGTTGAATCCTTATCCTTCTCAAGCTTGCGCTCCTCGAGACCTTCAGCGATAGCTGCGCAGATGGCATCAAGAACTACTGCGATTGACTTCGACGCATCGTCATTTGCTGGAATTACATAATCAATGCTGGTTGGATCACAACAAGTATCAACAATTGCAAATACGGGGATATTCAATCGCTTAGCCTCTTTCACTGCGTTAGACTCCTTCTGAACGTCTACAACGAAAAGTGCTGCTGGAAGACGTGTAAGGTCGGCGATAGAACCAAGGTTCTTCTCCAACTTAGCACGCTGACGTGAGATCTGAAGCTTCTCACGCTTTGAAAAATTGTCATAAGTGCCGTCTGCATTCATCTTGTCGATGGTAGACATCTTCTTAACGGCCTTACGTATTGTAGGGAAGTTTGTTAGCATACCGCCCGCCCAACGCTCAGTAACGTATGGCATAGCGACAGCTGCTACCTTCTCGGCAACTACCTCTTTTGCTTGTTTCTTGGTGGCTACGAATAGGATTCGACGACCGCTCTTTGCGATGTTCTTGATCGCAGCAGCAGCCTCATCGATCTTGATCACACTCTTGTGCAAGTCGATGATGTGGATTCCATTCTTCTCCATAAAGATATATGGAGCCATCTTAGGGTTCCACTTACGCTTTAAGTGACCGAAATGTGCACCAGCCTCCAATAGTGTATTAAAATCTGTACGTGACATTTTTAAATTTGTTCTTTAATTTTAACTCTCTTTTCTTCAACACTCGGGTAGTGATAAAAAAATCTCAATCCCAAATGTTTTCCGCAACTCAGGCAACTTGCGGGGTAATACTCCTTTTCACACGGCAATTAGCTCGATTGGAGTAGTCCTCCAAGTTTGAGAACCTGTGTTGTGCTTTGCCGAAAATGTTGTCGTTCGTATGCGAATTAACGCTTGCTGAACTGGAACTTACGACGTGCGCCTGGCTGACCTGGCTTCTTACGCTCAACCTCTCGTGGGTCGCGAGTCAAGAATCCGCTCTTCTTCAAAGCTGGACGGAACTCTGCATCGATCTCGCAAAGTGCGCGAGCGATTCCCAAACGAGCTGCCTCTGCCTGTCCCTTGATACCACCACCGTCGAGGTTGATAGTTACATCATAAGCTCCCTCTGTACCAGTAGCCAAGAATGGCTGCTTTACCTGATACTGAAGAATCTCAAGTGGGAAATAGACAGCAAGCTCTTTGCGGTTGATTGTAATAGTACCATTTCCAGGTTTCACGTATACGCGTGCCACAGCAGCCTTACGACGACCAACGGTGTTTACAACTTCCATTTTTTCTCTTACTTAATCTCGTTTAACTTAATTACCTTTGGCTCCTGCGCTGCGTGAGGGTGCTCACTGCCTGCGTAAAGGCGTAGGTTTTTTAACATTTGCACGCCCAAGCGTGTTTTGGGTAGCATACCCTTGATTGCCTTCTCCAACAAGAAAGTTGGTCGCTTTGCGAGGTAATCGGCTGGTGTAGCGAAACGCTGACCTCCTGGATAACCTGTGTGGCGAACATAGACCTTATCGGTCATCTTCTTGCCAGTGAGCTTCACTTTGTCGGCATTGATGATGATGACGTTGTCACCACAATCGACGTGAGGTGTGTAGCTTGGCTTGTGCTTTCCGCGCAAGATCTTTGCAGCCTGCGAAGCAAGGCGACCAAGTACCGCATCCTGTGCATCGATGATGACCCACTCTTTAGTGACGTTAGCATCGTTTGCCGAGATAGTCTTGTAACTTAATGAATCCACTTCTCTTTTTGTTTTTGTTAATACTAATAAAATTGTAATCCAACTCCCGCACTATACGGGTCCGCAAAGATAAATATTTTTTTCTTAATAAACAAAATTCTCTATAATTATTTCGCTCACACCCTATTTTTGATTACCTTTGGCGTGTGAAAAATAGAGTGGAAATATTTGTCGAATTGGGCAGGCGGATCTCGTCGGGGGTGCCTTTGTCTGTTGTGGAGAGGGCTACATCGGAGAATAAGTGGTTTAGTGTGAGTGATATAGAGTTTGCGGTGGCGGCCATAAACTCGATGATGCTTGATAGGGAGAGGATCGAGAGTTGGGTTTCCGACTATGAGACGAAATCTTCACGCTCAGAGTCTATTCTGATTGTTATGGCGGGAAATATTCCGTTGGTTTCGTTTTTCGACCTGCTCTGTGTTCTTGTCTCGGGCCACAAGGCGATCATTAAACTATCACACAAGGATCGTGTTTTGATCGGGTGGATCGTCGATATTCTAAGGGATATTGAGTCATCTATACCTATATTTATTTATAACGAGAGGATTACACCCGACCGAGTAATAGCTACGGGGGGTGATGCAGCGGTGCGACACTTCGGGGAGCTTTATCGAGGGGTGACTACCCTACTTCGTGGATCTCGTCACTCTGTGGCTGTTCTCTCTAATGGTGAGAACGAGTTAGATGGTTTAAAGGAGGATATATATCGCTACTCGGGTTTGGGGTGCAGAAATGTCTCGATGATATTTGTCCACAAGGGTTATGATCTGTCTAATTTGCAGGCTCCTAAGTTGGAGGAGTTAAACCCTAAGCATAGAAATAACTATCTGCAAAACAGAGCTTTGCTTAATTTGAGAGGCGAGAGTTTTATTGACAACGGGGCATCTTGCTTGATCTATCAAGATCACTTCCCTACCCAAATCTCGACCCTTGCAATTGTCGAGTATGATGAGGTTGAGAGCGTCGAGAGATGGATCAAAGAGAACGACGAAGTGTTGCAATGCGTAGTGGCAAGTAGCTCGACAATCAACCACCCACGAAGAGTCGACTTCGGAGAGGCACAGAGACCAACGCTATATGATTATGCGGATGGTGTAGACACGATGTCGTTTTTGAAATAGTATTTAAGTTTATTTTTATGATAAAAAGTTACAGCGAATTAGTAAAACTATCACACACAATCTTCGCTCTCCCATTTGCGATGGTTGGTTACACCTATGCGTTGGTATCGACCGATGCCGCCTTCGATTGGCTGATCTTAGTCCAAGTTCTGTTGTGTATGCTCTTTGCACGCAACACAGCGATGGGATTTAACCGTTGGGCCGACCGTGATATTGATGCTGCGAACCCTCGAACAGCCAACCGAGAGATCCCTGCTGGGGTGATCTCGGCCCGTTCGGCCCTTATCTTTGTCGTTGTCAATGCGCTACTTTTCATTGTCGTTGCAGCGACAATCAACCCCCTCACAGCTATCCTCTCCCCCGTGGCTTTGTTTGTTGTGATGGGATATAGCTATTGCAAACGCTTCACCTCGGCGGCCCATTTGGTCTTGGGGCTTGCCCTCGGAATCGCCCCTGTTGGGGCCTATATCGCTGTTGCGGGTGAGATTGCGGCTCTGCCTTGTCTGTTGTCGCTTGTGGTTATGTGTTGGTGTGGAGGGTTCGACATCATCTATGCGTTGCAGGATCGAGAGTTTGATCGGGAGTGTGGGCTTCACTCCATCCCCTCTCGATTCTCGGTTCGTGGGGCTCTCTCGATTAGCGTTGCTCTGCATCTGGTCTCGGCGGTAGCTGTTGTGGCCTTTGGCTATCTGGTCGGTGGTGCGTGGTGGCGATGGATCGGCATTGTCGCCTTTTTGTTGCTGCTCACCACTCAGCATATCCTTGTCACCCCCTCTCGTCAGCGAAACATCGGGGTCGCTTTTGGAACTGTAAATGGCTTTGCGAGCGTTATTTTCGCACTTTTTATTGTGTTTGCCCTTCTTTTTCCTCATAAATAAGGATTGATTTGCATTGGGTGGTAGAGTACTTTTGTCACGATGAAAAAGTTACTCCTACAAATCTTCCTATTCACAGCATCTGTGGCAAGCTACGCCTCGGAGCTCAGCCCCTTCGCGTCGGATAGCGTGAGCTATGCTGTCGATGCTGTGGAGGTGACAGCTATCAAGCAGGGGTATAACCTCCGCCAAGAGCCTTTGTCATCGACGACGCTAACGGCTAAGGAGATCCAAAATAAGAGGGTGACGACGATGAAAGATGTCACATCGGTGGTCCCCAACTTCTATATCCCCGACTATGGTTCACGCATCACCTCGTCGATCTACGTTCGTGGTTTGGGGGCACGTATAGATCAACCAGTGGTGGGTCTCAACATAGACAATGTTTCATTCCTAAATAAGAACGGCTTCGACTTAGAGGTTATGGATATCGAGAAGATGGAGATCCTAAGAGGTCCACAATCGACCCTTTATGGTCGAAATACAATGGGGGGAGTTGTAAATATCTACACAATCTCACCCTTCAACTTCCAAGGTGTCAAGGTCGGGGCAGAGTACTCGTCGGGAAATAGTTATTCGCTCCGTGCCTCGGTCTACGAGAAGTTCTCGGACCGCTTTGCAGCCTCGTTGGGGCTCTATCACACCGCCTCGGATGGGTTTCACACCAACCTCTATACGGGCGAGAAGTGCGAAAATGAGGAGTCGTGGGGAGGAAGGATGAAGCTGCTCTATTACACCACCGCCAATACGAGAATCGAGAATACCTTCTCGGCCTCGGTACTCGATCAGGGCGGATATGCCTACAAAGATGTATCGACAAACGAGATCAACTATAACGACCCATCGTTCTACGACAGAACAGCGATCAACAATGGACTCTCGGTCCTCCATATCCGTGATGGGTGGCGGTTGTCGAGCATCACGAGCTATCAATACCTCGACGACTCGATGACTTTGGATCAAGATTTCTCGACAGCCTCGATGTTTACCCTCACCCAAGCGACTCAAGACCACTCCATAACCGAGGATATTGTGGTGACATCGGAGCGAGAGGGGGATGGTTACAACTTCTTGTTCGGAGCCTTCGGGTTCTACGACCACAAGAGTATGCAGGCCCCCGTGAAGTTCAAGGAGGATGGAATCAACTACCTGATCTACGACAATGTAAATGGCGCAAATAGCTACTATAACGACTGGGACGACAATAGCTTTGACCTAAATAGCGACTTTACTAATCAGACCTTTGGAGCGGCGCTATACCACGAATCAAGCTACACAAATGGCCGTTTCGAGGCGAGCGCAGGTATTCGTGTCGACTTCGAGAGGACACGTCTCGACTATCATAGCTACACCTCTACGGGGTGCTATGGCAACATTGCCGACTCGGATGGCAACATAACAAATCGCTTCTATAAACCCATCGAGATAGATCTAAAAGATAGCCCCTCGCAACAATTCTTGGAGGTGCTCCCCAAACTAAATCTTCTGTATCGTCTGGGCGAGTATAACCAATCTATGGTCTTCGGCTCGGTAAGCAAGGGATACAAGGCAGGCGGATATAACTCCCAGATGTTCTCCGATATTTTGCAGCAGAAGGTGATGCAGATCTTTGGCCTCTCGGCAGCATATTCGGCCGAGGATATCATCTCGTATGAGCCCGAGTATAGTTGGAACTATGAGGTGGGAACCCATCTGGTGACAAGCGACTACCGCTTCTCGACAGATATCTCGCTCTTCTATATAGATTGTCGTGATCAACAGCTCACGGTCTTTCCCGATGGAATGGTGACAGGCAGGATGATGACCAACGCTGGCCACTCACGTAGCTATGGTGCTGAGTTCTCGGGGTATGCGACATTCGGTGATTTGAGGCTTAGCGGAGCCTATGGCTACACAAACGCCAAATTCATCACCTACGACGACAACGAGGAGGATTATGCAGGAAACTACCTACCTTACGCACCACAACACACCATATCGGCCTCGGCCGACTACACTGTAGAGGTGAGGACAAATTGGCTAAAGGGGATCACCTTCAACGTCAACACCAACGGAGCAGGTAGGATCTATTGGAACGAGCAAAACTCCCTCTCTCAACCTCTCTACACCCTCGTGGGCAGCGAGGTGAGATTCTCGGGCGAGAAGTACACCCTCTCGGTGTGGGGCAAGAACCTCACAGATGAGGAGTATAACACCTTCTATTTTATGAGTATGGGCAATGAGTTTGTGCAGCAGGCTCGCCCACGAACATTTGGAATTACATTAAACATAACACTATAAAAAAACAGAACAAAAAGATGAAAAGATTTATTTCAATGATGATGATTGCGACAGCGGCCCTTTTCGCTGTTTCGTGTGAGGACTCAACTGACGATGGCGGCACAACGACTTATGAGCTAAGTGGCGACAAATATATGGGCGAGATGACAATTCTCGGAACGGTTCAAGAGAGCATCGTATTCTACGCCGAGGAGGTCGATGGAGTGATGAATATTATGATGCCCGAGGTGTCGTTTATGACAGGCCTTATGCCATCGCTCGATATGGCGTTGATCGACATCGCCTCGATCGGTTCCGACTCTTTCTACTCGGCTACCTCTCAGATGGTTGGTATCTATGACCGTTTGCCCCTTATCAACGATGTGATTCAATCTATCTCGAATGTGTCGGTTGTCGTTGGTGATAATATGATCTCGGTCT
The DNA here is from genome assembly GCA_047178625.1 of Rikenellaceae bacterium. GTDB lineage: Bacteria > Bacteroidota > Bacteroidia > Bacteroidales > Rikenellaceae > Alistipes. Next base: position 6,770 of record JBCQTJ010000027.1, on the reverse strand, counting down.
CGTTCATCTGCTCGATCTCTACAACTGCGATGGGCGATATGGATGTCCCAGTTGCATTTGTCGGCTACAAGGATGGCTACTCACCCGACCCAGAGTTCTCGATGGATAACGCTGAGGGATTCTACATCACAACATCGAGCGGCGAGGTGTTGTTGAGTACCGCATCGTTGACATATTACGAGGGTAACAACGCCCTTGTGATTGATGGCTTCTCATACTCGGCATATTTGTCGACTACAACCCTTCCAATCATCGGAGTGAGCGACAGCGAGTCGTTCGGAGTGAGAACCCTCACAGCTGATGATTTGGTGGTGAGCTACCTATTTATGACGATGGATGCAACGGGCACGGTTAACGACCTCGTTTGCGAGATCATCGACTCTAAGGCTCAGATGTCATTCACAATCGCTGCGTCGATGGGAGGATCTGGAACACCAACAGACTACCCTTGCACATTCAACGGTGATATCACAATCAACTCGGGAAGCTACTCGGCAGAGTAAATAACAAATAGTTAAAAAGATAAAGATGGTCGAAATTACTTAGGTAATTCGGCCATTTTTTTGTTGTAAAATATTATCTTTGCAGAGTAGAAGAAACTAAGAAAACTTAAAAAACGAAGAGTTATGATAAACCCAGAGTACAAACCATTTGTAGATGAGCTAATAGAGTTATGTATCAAGGAGGATATTGGTGATGGCGACCACACATCGCTATGTTGTATCCCCGACTCGGCACAGGGCAAGATGCGCCTTTTGTGTAAGCAAGAGGGAGTTATAGCGGGTATCGAGGTGGCAGAGCTAATCTTGAAGCGCCTCGACTCCGAGATGGTATTCGAGAAGATATTGGAGGATGGCACACGTGTCAAATCGGGCGATGTCGCCTTCTACGTCTCGGGGCGCACTCGTTCGCTTCTTCAGGCGGAGCGCATCCTTTTGAATGTGATGCAGAGGATGAGCGGTGTGGCGACAGAGACAGCTCGCTATGTGAAACAGTTGGTGGGTCTACACACCAAGGTGTTGGATACTCGCAAGACCACCCCAGGAATGAGGGTATTGGATAAGATGGCGGTGAAGATCGGCGGAGGGTTTAACCACCGTATAGGTCTATTCGATATGATCCTCTTGAAGGATAACCACATCGACTTCGCAGGGGGTGTTCGAGGCGCTGTGAGTGCCGCTCGTAGCTACCTCAAAGAGAAGGGTAAGAGTATTCCGATCGAGTGCGAAGTACGTTCGTTGGAGGATATCGACGAGGTATTTGCGGCGGGCGGAGTCGACAGAATTATGTTCGACAACTTCTCACCAGCACTCACCGTCGAGGCGATAGCAAAGGTGGCAGGTCGTTGCGAGACTGAGTCGAGTGGAGGAATCAACTTCGAGACAATGCGTGCTTATGCCCAGTGTGGCGTAGACTTTATCTCGATCGGTGCGTTAACTCACCAGATCAAGTCGCTCGATATGTCGTTGAAGGCAGTCGAGTAGTTCAAAAAAATATCATAAAATTATGGGCATAAAACACCTTATCATATCGGGCGTTGCGGTAGCATCAATCTCGATCGCTATCTCTAAACCGACTGATCTCAGGGTGGATTATGTCCGTATTCCAGAGCAGACAAAGATATATAGCCAAACCCCAATGCTTAGTTGGCAGCTCCCACAAAAGGCTAAGGCCCAGAGCGCATACCAGATTGAGGTGTGGTCGGACGAGGGTCGACGAGTGTGGCAGAGCGACAAGGTGGAGAGCGATAACTCGGTAGCTGTACCCTATGATGGCGAGCAGCTGCAAGGGGGAGATACTTATGAGTGGAGGGTGAGATATTGGGACCAGAGGGGCAAGAAGAGCCGTTATTCAGAGGCGCAGACCTTCACAGTAGCCTCCGACGAGCAGAGGAGTGAGAGCATTGTCACAGATAACCCAGTTTTGAGTCGCAAGGACTCACCGATGTCGAGATCGATAGTTGGAGAGGGTCGCTACCTCTACGATTTTGGCCGCTCTGCATTTGGAGGTGTCAGCTTCGAGATGGATGTCAAGAGCGACGCAACGATGGTGCTCAGGGTCGGCGAGCAGCTCTCATCAGAGGGTGGCATAGAGCAGAAACCGCAAGGGACAATTCGTTACTATGAGGTGGAGGTAGAGCTTAAGCAAGGTGTCTCGAAATACACCGTAGAGCTCCCAACCGACAAACGAAACACAGGAAGTATGGCGATTCCAATCCCCGAGGAGTGGGGAGTGATCGCCCCATTTAGATATTTAGAGGTGTGTGATTTGGGCGACAATGACATTGAGGATTTCAACCCCTATCGTGAGGTTCACTATGGATATCGTGAGCCAAACGGAGCCTTCACATCATCGGACACTCTGCTTGACAGCATCTATAACATCTGTGCCTACACGATCGAGGCGACAGATCTCTTGGGCTATTATATTGATGGAGATCGTGAGCGCATTCCCTATGAGGCGGATGCCTATCTCAATCAATTGAGCCACTACTGCCTCGACTCGGAGTATGCTATCGGTAAAAAGACGTTGGAGTACTTTATGAGCCACGCAACGTGGCCTACGGAGTGGTTGCTCCACACCATTATGATTGCCTATCAAGATTACCTCCACACAGCGGACACTCGATTGATCTCCCACTATTACGATAAGTTAAAGGCTAAGACCCTCTATGAGTTGGGCAGAGAGGATGGCTTAATCAACGCCCAGAGCGAGGTGGTGACTCCCCAGTATCTACTCAGCATAGGTTTCAAGAAGGGGGCAAAGCGAATGGCAGATATTGTCGATTGGCCTCCAGCAGCCTTCACAAAGGGGGTTGCAGAGATCGGAGAGCGAGATGGCCACGAGATGATGCCTATCAACACCGTTGTCAACGCCTTTCATAGCTATGCGTTGAGTCTGATGAGTGAGATGGCTTTGGCCATTGGTAAGCAGGAGGATAGTCGTCTCTTTGCCCAAAGGGCCCAGTTGGTTAAGGAGTCATTAAACACCAAACTTTTCGATGAGCAGAGAGGGATTTATATAGATGGTGAGGGATCGACACACTCGTCGCTCCACAGCAATATGATCCCATTGGCCTTTGGCCTCGTGGAGCAGGAGAATGTAGAGAGTGTAGTGGAGTTTGTAAAGTCGAGAGGTGTGGCGTGTAGTGTCTATGGGGCTCAATACCTCCTCGAAGCGTTATACATAGGCGGAGAGGCGCAATATGCCCTCGATCTGATGCGAAATAGGAGTGACAGAGGTTGGTATAATATGATTAGAGCAGGGTCGACAATGACCTTGGAGGCTTGGGACATAAAGTATAAGGGGAACCTCGATTGGAACCACGCTTGGGGAGCCGCTCCAGCCAACATCATACCTCGATATATGTGGGGTGTAACACCCGTCGAGGTGGGATATAAACGAGCTCATATCAAGCCACAATTGGCCGACATCGAGAGCAGTTCGTTAGATGTGCCGACCTTGAATGGAGTGATCCGTTGCACCTACTCAGCGACCGAGGGGGCGAAACACTACACGATAGATATCCCTGCCAATATGAGTGCTACGTTCGAGGTCACAGATGATTTTAAGGGCATAACCCTAAACAAGAGGCAGATCGAGGCAGATCAATTTGAGCTCACAACTGGCAGGCACGAGATAACCATAACATTATAAAAGTGATAGAGTTTCATCCTATAACGCTCGAAGATAGAGCGTTAATCGAGAGTTACACACACGATAGCGAGATCCGTAATTGCGATCTCTCGTTTGCCAATATGTATTGTTGGCAACCCACCTACAAGAGTGCGTGGGCCGTTGTCGAGGGTTATTTGGTGATCCGTTTCTATATCGACGGGGGCGAGAAGATTGGGTATATGCAGCCTATTGGGGATGGTGGGTGTCAAGATTTTACCTGCATCATTCCAGAGCTGGCCCAAGATGCTCACTCTCACGGTGATAGGCTCCGAATAATCGGAATCACGGAGCGTGGACGAGACTCTATTATGGCTCTCGGGATCGAGAGCTTTGCCTTTCACTCGGACCCCTGCTTCGAGGATTACATCTACCTTCGTGAGTCGCTTGCTACACTCTCGGGAAAGAGGTTGCAACCCAAGCGTAACCACATAAATCAGCTCCTCAAGAGATACCCAAATTACGAATATCGACCCCTAACACCTACCGACTACGAGGCCTGCCTTGCACTCGATTGTAGGTGGCGACGAGAGAGGGGTGAGTGTTGCAAGGAGATGACAGCGGAGAGGATCGCTATTCTGAGGGCCTTCGATAACTTTGAGGCGCTCGATCTCAGAGGGGGTGTGTTGTATATAGATGGTGAGCTACGAGCTTTTACCTATGGATCGGCCATCAATGGCGACACCTTCTGCACCCATATCGAGAAGGCTGATAGCTCGATAAATGGCTGCTACTCTATCATAAACCGCCTCTTTGCCGAGAGCCTACCACCCCACTTCCGCTATGTCAACCGTGAGGAGGATCTGGGAATCGAGGGGTTGCGCAGAGCTAAGCTATCCTACTATCCCGATCACAAACAGAGAAAGTACACGGCGATATATATACACCACGACGAGAGTGAGTGTAGGCGGTTGTGGCAGAGTGTCTTTTGCGATGAGGAGCTCTTTATAGATGAGTTCATAATAAATCACTACTCGCAACATAGGATGCTAAGAGTCACCGATCGAGATAATCGCTATTTGTCGATGTTGCACATAATCCCCTTCGAGTCGGAGGTGGGACGTGTGGCCTATATCTATGGTGTGGCGACACATCCCGACTTTAGGGGGCGTGGCTACTCATCACAGCTTATGGCGAAGGCTATGGAGATGATACGTCGAGATGGCTTTGCAGTTGCGGCCCTTATCCCGAGCGAGGAGTGGCTGAAGAGTTATTACGCAAAGTTTGGATTCGAGGAGGGTGGAATGATCACCTTCGAGAGCTACAATAACTTCGACTTTGGGCAGGGTGATCCATCGCTCGACCGAGGGATGGTCTGCGTGATAGCAGAGGCTCTTAATATAGACCGAGATAAACCCTTACACCTAAGCAGGTAGCAGAGCTAAAAACAGAGGCAAGAGAAGCGAGGTAAAGAGGGCCATCAAACAGATAGCAGCCCCACCAACAGCCCCTTGAAGCGCCCCAAGCTCCAAGGCCCGAGCAGTCCCCACAGCGTGAGAAGCGGAGCCCATAGCGGCCCCAACAGCCACAGGGTCTGTAACACGACAGAGAGTCAAGATACGAGGCCCAATGATGCTTCCTGAGATACCAGCTACCACAACCCCCAAGACAGTCAAGGCGGGGATTCCACCCACCACATCACACAAGCTCACCGCCACAGCCGAGGTGATAGATTTGGGCAACAACGAGAGCATAATAGCCTCATCGCAGCCAAAGAGCAGCGACAAGCCCCAAATCGAGAGTAGGCCGACAACACTTCCTATGAATGTAGAGACAATGAGCGAGAGGCGATATTGTTTTATTCGCCCCAAATTCTTGTGCATCAGATAGCTTAGGCAGACCACCGAGATGTTGAGCATCGTGTAGAGAAACTCATTTGCCTCGTTGTAGGTCTGGTAGTCGACATCTATTAACAACAACACCCCGATGACAATCAGTGATGAGACGAGGATAGGATGGCACAACAGAGATTTAATCCTCTGATTGATAAGCACAGCGACATAATATGCCACAATGCTCAGCGTCAGCAGGAAGATGTTGGAGTTCACGACCCCATCAAAGAAATTAGTTATCGTCTCCATCGCCTACCCAATATTTGTTGAACAAAACCCACCACAACCAAGACAACAACGGTGGAGATCAGCAGCGAGGCGATACCCCCAATGAACGAGGCTCCGATAGCTCGGTAGCTCACCATCAAACCAACGGTGAGGGGGACAAATAACATCATCATATTGTTGAGCACAAAGCCACAAACCGACTTTATGCTCTCCTCCTTGACAACGCCCAGCTGCAAGAGCACAAAGAGCAGAAGCATACCCACCACGCTCGAAGGCATAAATCCCCCGATCAAGCGACTCAACACCTCGCCTAATAGATATACTACCAAGATTATTGCGATGCCCTTTAGCTCCTTAGTCATTGCATCTCCTCCGAAATTATTGCGAGATTTTGATTAGCTGCTCACGATATGCGTTCAAGATCTGAGACTTCGAGATGAAGCCCAAATAGCGATTGTCGGCCGTTACGACGGGCAACATCCACGTATGTTTATTCTCAAACTTAAGCAGTACATTCTGGATCGGCTCGCCTTGGATGATCTTCTCTCGAGGCTGCGATGTGTAGTGTCTAATCGAGTTGCTATACCTCTTTGGCTTAAACATATCCTCTCGTAGGTCGTCCAATTGGACCACACCCAACAGCTTACCAAAGTTGTCAATCACGGGGAAGATATTGCGGTGTCCCGACGATATGATACGGACCAAATCCCCCAACGTGTTGAACTCCTTGAGGCGCACGAAGTCGGTCTCCATAAGCTCCTCGACCTTGAGGAATACCATTGCCGATTGATCCTTGTTGTGGGTCAATAGCTCGCCCGACTTGCTAAGGGGTTTGGTGTAGATCGACTCAGGTTCGAGGTAGTAGTCGACCGCAAAGGCGATCGAGGCGACAAGCATAAGTGGAATGAATAGCTCATAGCCACTCGAGAGCTCAGCGATAAGGAAGATCGAGGTGAGAGGGGCATTCATAACCCCCGACATAACCCCCGACATACCCACCAACGTAAACGAGACGATCGAGAGGTCGAGCCCCAA
>JBCQTJ010000026.1:0-27433 GCA_047178625.1 Rikenellaceae bacterium | reverse complement strand
TTGATTTTCTTTGACATTGTGGTCTCCATAAAATAATAGTGTGTTAAAGTTAAACAAAAATCCGAATCTTGCGACCCGGATCTCTGTTTACACAGTATTTTTTATAGTGCCTATGCCGACATCAATATCAACCGTGGGGGCTTTGAATGGAGTGTTAACTGTTACGATAACAGATTTAAATGGCGTAGATTATAGAGCATCCATATCATTTTCTTACACTACAAATTTTGAGTACTTATCTATGTTTAGTGCAACGTCATATCCTCTCGATACAGATACTTGGGTAATTGACGATATAGCAGCAACAACAGCCGACTTCGCTGGTCTTAGTGCAGCTATTCAGTCACTTTCAAATGATGAATCAACTCGTAAGATCAAGTTAGAGTTTCCCAATTTAGAGGCTATTCCTGATTATGCAATATTTGGAGAGAGTGAATATAACTCTATCTCGACAAGTGTATTAACCTCTGTCTCATCATCGAAAGCTACAAATATTGGGGATTATGCATTTGGTAGCTGTATGTCACTTACTTCGGTTAACTTTCCCTCTGCACTATCAATTGGAGACTACTCATTTCACTATTGTGTCTCTTTGTTAGATATTTCCGCTCCCTCTGTATTGACAATTGGGGAGTATGCATTTAGAGATTGTTTTGCTGTTGAAACATTTAGTTTTCCATCTGCCACATCTATTGGTAATATAGCATTTGGTACCTGTCGAGCTCTTACAACAGTTGATCTTCCATTAGTAACATCCGTAGGGCGATATGCATTTCACTACTGCTCATCTCTTGTTGATATTGAACTACCCCTAACAATATCATTTGGCGATAGTGTGTTCTATGATTGTACATCCCTCAAGACTGTTTCATTACCCTCTATTGTTTCAATTGGATACTCCTCATTTATAGAATGCCCACTGCTCGATAATGTAAAATTAGCAACCAATAGCGGTGTATTATTAAACGAATTAGGATACGAATCATTTCCAACACCGGCGAATGTCGACCTAACAGTAGGTGCAGCAAATGCCTCATTAATTAGCGACAATACCATAACAGTGGGTGACTACTCATACACATTCAAATCTATCACAGTGCTGAGCGAGTAACCCTCATTTACTTTTTTGTTGGGAGTTTATTGCTCCATCACAAACGACAAAGAGATGGTTGCATCCTCGTTTGAGGGCAACCATCTCTTTTGTTTTTTGGCGGACTTATGGGCGCTTAGGGGCGGCTTATGCGCGGCGACCCTCCTTCGCCTCGATGCACTCGGTGGCGTGGGGTACCCTCATTAGCCTTGCCTTGGGGATTAGCTTTCCTGTGGTTTTGCAGATTCCGTAGGTCTTGTTTTCGATGCGCACCAATGCCATCTCCAAGTTGCGGATGAACTTTAGCTGGTGGGCCGCCAAGCGAGCGCTCTCCTCCTTCGAGAGGGTTGTCGCCCCCTCCTCCAAAACCTTGAATGTCGGTGATGTGTCGTCGGTGCCGTTGCCCGACGAGTGGGTTAAGGTGGCCCTCAACAATTCGTAATCCTCCTTTGCACTTGCGATCTTCTCGACGATTAACTGGCGGAACTCCGCAAGGTCGTGATCTCCATATCGTAACATCTCATCTGCCATAGTATAACCTTTTTTTCTTGGGGCACCCTCTAACTGCGACTGCCTTATAATTACATTAAAACTTGATCCTTTAGTAAAATTAAAAATAAAAAATATCAATTCAAAATTTATTGCAATATATAATTGCTATATTTTCGAGATATTATATAGATCGGGCCGAAATTGCGGTTTGTTGGGGGTTGAGGTGAGCCGATAGAAGCCATAAAAAACAAAAGGCACAATATCTATTTTGCACTCTTTATCGCATCAACAATATTATTATCCTTTAATGCATATTGATCAAAATCAATAATATTATCTTGATTAATGTGTAACTGTCCTTCATTTCCACTATTACCTCTATGTTGGCCAGTTGAATAATATTTATTATTTTCCACTGTTGAATTTGACATTACCCAGACAACAATCTCATCAATAAACACAGCAACCCACACAAAAACATCACAACATTTTGGCTTTAGCTGTTGGAAGTTCATATTAAACGGATATTGCGTATTTCGTGGCAAAGCCTTCTTGTAAAGAGGCCCATCGATCTCACTGCTTACTGCTCGAGAAGCCTTAACCTCAATTCTTATACCATCTAACCAAAGGTCATACTGACCGACATAATTAGGATCCAACACCTTAGATGGTTTTTTAATTTCGCAAGACATTCCCATCACATAATTCTGAGCGAATCTCTCGCCAAACAGACGTGGTGCAGAAATTTCATAAAGAGACAGATACGGATTCTGAGCAATATATTCCGATCGCCACTGTAAATACTCCTCTCTCGTTAAAAGATTATCAAAAATCAACGAAGATATAAAATACTCATCATCATTAAATGGATATATTGATTGGTCATAACTCTCCAACTCAGATAATATCTCCTCATAACGCTCTTTGTTATCAGAATACTTCTCCTCTATCCTATTTTTTAATTTTAAAAGTACCATCCTGTATTTTTATTATATTTAAACACTCTAAATATCTATCCTCGCAAAATATACCACCTTCAAAACCCTCTAAGAAAATTGGTAGCATTTCAAGATTCCCCCTCAAAATTTTATGAGTATAGAATATTTTACCAAATAACCAATTCACAAATTTAGAATTTAGAAACTTTGTAAGCTCCATTGCTGAAATAGGAAAGTCGTCATTCAATATCAAAAAGTTAGCACTATTTAAAATTAAACTTTGATCGGTATCACACAAAAAACAAAGTTTATTGGAGATAAACTTATATACTATTTTACATCTGCTATTATACATATCAATAGGTGCGACCTGCTGATACTTTGACAAATCGGGATCTATATAAAGACTCGGCTCCTTAAAACCATCAGCCGTTATATCGGAACCTCGATAGATAGGTTTATATCCTGCTTTTTGCTCAGAGCTGCAAAATCGTTTATTATCTCCCGTAACGACCCCTAACCCCCATTTTGCTCTATCTTTCAATGTTATATAGTGCCTATTAAACAACATCTTTATCACATCACTTTCGGCAGCCGAGGTGTTAAAATTAAATATCAACTGCGGATTACACTCAAAAGAGGCTCGACTTCTATGGTAAGTACACTCGGTACCTTGGCACAAGATAGGCTCCTCTCGATGAGCGGAATTAGTTGCAATCAAAGCGCAAGCTTTAGTCAACAATCCCTTAAAAGCTCTTCCATAATCAACAAAACAATCGACCCTAAGATCAAATAGTCGACGACGAATATCTACGTATGTTCCGATGTTAAAGAACGCCTCTTGCAATAGGAATCCGATTTTACCTCCATCTGCTAACAACGGCAATGATGCATATAAGAACAAGGAGCTACTATCATAACTTCTTCCTGCCCTATATTTGGCTACCAATTTATCACGATCTTGCTTGTCTATTTTCTTTCCCCACGGTGGATTTGTATATATAAAATCAACTTTTAAATCCAATGAATCTGCAATGACTAAGAAATCTGCACGCTTAATATTCTCTGAGTCATATCCTGTAAGATCTTTTATTCTCTTTTTTGTAATAGCTACTGCATTAGGGTCAATATCATAACCATACACATTGTGAGGTGCAAAACCAAGTTCAATTGCTCTTATTATAAAATTACCACTTCCACAGCACGGGTCAAGAAATCTCTTTTGAGAAAAATCTCCATCTTGAATCTTTGAGAACATATCATTTACAATCTCAGTTGGCGTATAATATACACCCTCTCTATTACGATGCGACTCTGTAAGAGACGACTCGTAATTTTGCCAATTATCAACACTATAACAAACGTTATCTGAAGCTGCTTGTTTATGTTGTTTATTTGCGCGAGTATTCAATTTGTGTTTCCCTACAATCTCCTTAACACAATAGTCCAGAGACGATTTACACACAAATCTATTTCCTGCCGATTTTAGATACCCAAGTTTAAGCCAATTTCTAATTGTAGCATTAGACACATTTATTGATTTAGCCGCATCTTCAATAGACATCATCGGAGACGGTATCTCCCCAAATAAATCCACATTATCCATATCTTTCTCTAATTACAACACCACACGCATACAAATCTAAATTATCATTTCAATGAAAGGATAAATAAAATTGGGACAACTATAACCATATAGCTGCCCCGATTTTATTACTCCGCTCGTCTCTCTTTAGAGGTTAGCGCCTCGCTTATCCTCGATGCTCAACATCGACTCCATTGCGTCGAACAACGACTGCTGGATCATCTGCTGCTGGATCGAGAGAACCCTTACCTTCTCGGCCTCGGCTGTCTGAGGGTAGTCGGTGTCATTGACCGAGTCTACGACAAAGATATACATCGCCGAAGTTCCCATAATTGGGGCTGAGGCAACACCTGTCGCTGTCGATGATGCGATTGCACCTACTACTCGTGGCTCTACGCCAAGGCTTGGAATATAATATGAGCCGAAGCTAACATTGCTGAACTCCGCCTCCGTAGCGCCAAGGCTCTCGGCCATCGCTGCGAATGTAGAGCCGCTCAACTGCCCCTTCAAATAGTCGAACTTCTTCTGGCTTGTCAACTTCCTACGGATCGAACTCTCGACATCGCTCAATGTTCTATACTCGCTATCGCTGATCGCTGTCAACATCGCAACGGCATAACCTGCATCGGTCGTGAAGATCTGTGACAACTCTCCCTCCTTAGCGCTGTGTGCCCAACGTGCGATCGCCTCCGAGCCAACGATGGCTGGGATCAAGCGAGATGATGGGATGATGTCGACACTTTTATATGATAACTTCGACTCGTTAGCCGCCTCTTGGAACTTGCTCGCGCCCCCCTTGGCATCCGAGACAAAGAGACCTGCTGTGTTGTGCATCATTGTACGAGTCTCCTGCGATGGAGCGATTGGCACCTCGATAGTGGCAAGCTTATATTGCTTAACTCGTGGTCCTGCATCGTAGACACGCACAACCTGAATCATATCGCCAACCTCAACCTTTACCACGTCACCCTTGCGAGCTGGCGCCAACACCTTTGAGAACTCATCCGACATAACCGAGAATGGCATTGTTCCGAGATCGCCACCATTCTGTGCTGTCTGCTGATATACCGAGTAGGTGCTTGCCGCAGCTACGAAATCCTCGTCGGTCGCCTTGCTAAGCGCTGTGCAGAGGCTATCGGCCAACTGAGCATCGGTGTAAGACAATACGATATGGCGAAGTGATAGGCTATCTGAAGCGTAGAGTGTATCCTCGACACGTGACGAAACCAATGACATTCCCTCCTGAACTGGGCCGAAAGTCTTGCCTGCGATTAGCTCTGCCGCCTTATCGCTATCCAACTCCTTCTCGCTAACATATGTCGCAGCGACACTTCCGCTTCTGCTCTCACGGATGAACGCCTTGATATCTGCGACCTCGGCAAGCGACTCTGTGAGCTCTGTTGCCTTAGCCTGCAAAGCTGTCATATCGGCAGCCGAAGCAGAGACTGGGATCTCGACATACAACAACGAACGTGTTGGCGTGCGCTTGAACGACTCCTTATTTGCCTCGTAGTAGCTCTTAACCTCGGCATCGCTTACGCTCACTGCGTCGTCCGCAACGTCGCTATAACGCTTCGAGATCCAACGTCCCGAGAAGCTCTTGTTCGAAGAGCGAACACCCTCCTCTACCTCATAGTCATTGAGGTTGGTTCCGCCATTCACCAAACCAGCGAACTTCAACGATGCACGCTCGTCGAGTGCCATCGTAACGATATTTGACCACATCGCCTCGGCCTGTGGGTCGTTCTGTGATGTGAACAGGAAGCTATTCAACGCATTGATATTATACATTCCCGTTGATGGATCTGCAAATATGCTATACATAGTCTGAGTTGGGATCTCGCCACGGATGATTGCCATACGCTCCGCCGCACTAATTGTGATTCCCATCTTCTCGTAGGCTGGCTTTAGGGCGATCTTCGAGATCAACGACTGCCAAGTCGAGGTGTAGAGCCACTGGGCCTGATCTGGTGTGATGTCGGTCAAGCCATTCTGCTCTACCAATCTATTATACTCAGCATAATATTGCGAGTATGTAAGCTCCTGCCCATCAATCTTAGCCACGACAGGATCATTTCCCGAGAATCCAATATCAGACTTCAACGAAAAGATGAACGCCAAAAGTGCAAAGGCGATAAATACCGAAAGTACGACTCCAAAACGGGTGCGTAACGTGTTAAGTGTTGCCATTAATGTATCTTAAATTTAATATTTTGGGAGAAGTGAAACCTCCCGTTAGTAGTTTCTTTTATTTTTAGCAGTTCAAAGATAGTTATTATTTTGAGAAACAAACTATTTTTCCGAAATTATTTTCAATCTAACCAACTCCAAACGAGAACTTATCGTCCTGAGAATCTTTATTTCGAACCTATCCAACCTCAGCGTCTCGCCCGCAGCGGGGATTCCTCCGTGGTTATAGATGATGTATCCTGCCAATGTGTCATACTCATCACTCTCCTCGATGCTCAGATCGTAGTGCTCGTTTAGGTACTTCACCTCTTGTCGGCAGGAGAATACATACTCACCGTCGCCCGTCTTTCGCTCGATCATCTCGGGCTCATCGTGCTCATCCTCGATCTCACCGAAGATCTGCTCCAACACATCCTCCAACGAGATCACACCCGCCGTGCCGCCAAACTCGTCGATCACCACCGCAATGTTACTCTTGTGTTTGATGAAGCTCTGCAACAGAAGGTTCAGAGGCATCGTCTCGGGGACGAAGTTTACATTCATCAAGATCTCGTCGATCTTGGTTGGCGAGCGGAACATCGACTTCGAGTTGATATAACCGACGATATTGTCGATGCTACCCCTCCAGACAAAGAGCCTCGAATATTTGGTCTTGGCGAAGCGCTCCGCCACCTCCTCGATCGAGGTGTTGTCAAGATCCACCGCCTCGATATCAATTCTTGGGGTCATCGAGTCCCTCACCCTCAGATCTACGAAGTCGAGGGCATTTTGGAACAGTCGGATCTCATTCTCTCCATCGCTGGGCATATCGTTGCCTCCACCCCCCTCGATCAGACTCGCCAAATCGTGACGGTCAAATCCAACGGCGGCTGTGTCGGCCAAACTCTTGCGCCCCATCAACTTCAACAGCCCCTGCGACAACATAGTAGTGAAGCTGGCCAATGGATACAACAACAGATAGAAGATATAGATCACGGGGGCGAACAACTTGAAGTAGAAGTTCGGATTGCTCTTAAAGATCGACTTGGGCAGAAACTCCGCCACAAAGATGATTACCAAGGTCGACACGACTGTCTCGACGAGCAGAGAGCCCTCCAAGGCGACCAATCCAAGGCGCTGCAACACGATCTGGATTAGGCGTGACATAAAGAGCGAATAGACCACCAACGAGATGTTGTTTCCCACCAAGATTGCGGTGATATATTGGCCTGGGTTGCTTGTAAAGACATTTACGATATAGTCAAACATCCTGCTCTGTTTGCGGTCGATCTCCAACTTGAGCCTATTCTTGCTCAAGAAAGCGATCTCCATACCCGAAAAGAATGCGGATAATAGGAGCATCAATGCTATTACTAATACCAGTGAGGTTGTCGACATCTATTTTTTAATTTGGTTCTTGACTGTTTGCTGAGTCTTTCTGGGTCACTCTGGGTCTTTCTGAGACTCTGTTTCGTTTTGGGGCATCTCCATCCTCATTCTTCCTTTCAGCTTTCTGAAGCTCCATCGCTCCATCGCCTCGTCCGACTCGAAGCCCTCTCCTACATATATATCGCCCGAGGTTCTGTCCAAAATCTTGGTCTCTACATTCGAGTAGATTAGGCTTGTCGATGAGTTCCAATTGAGCTGCTCCGAGTAGAGCTCCTTCCCATCACTCTTCGTAACGACCACATTGCCCCTTGTCTCCCACACCTTGCGATTCTCATAGAAGATCGCATAGTTGGCCGTGAGCACTGCATCGACCACATTCAACGAGTCGGAGGTGAAGGTTGTGATCTTGATCCCCTTGTTGAACTCTCGGTATGGATCTCGCCCGAGGGTATAGCCCTCGACAAGAGGCGACTCGAAGATGTAGGAGGGTCTGCCATTCTCAGACATCACCACCCTCAAATTCTCACTCATCTCCGACATCAACCGTTCGTTAGATCGCTCTCGCGAGGTGGTATCACCACCGCTCGATCCACAACATACAAGAATCAGGGCACTCCCCACAATGAGGAGTGCCTTGACCTTGCTATATATTATATTTGTGTACATCAGCTCAAAATAGCTCAACGGCTATTTTAAAATCTTTTTTAGTCACGTGTACGAACCTTTGTCGAGAGGCCCTTAGCTGCGCCACACTCAACAGTCACCGAGCTACCGATCTCGATCTCGTTGAAGAAGCACTCCTCCTTAGTTGGGAAGAAGGCCTGGAACTGTGCCAACAACGCCGTTGCTGGAGCCTTATACTTCTGCTCGTCGGCAGAGAAGTTCGCAATCGCCTCAGCCATTACGTCGTAGGCTGCCAAATATGCGATCTGACCAGTCAACCCCTCGCAAGAGGCTGCTGAAGTTCCATAGATCTGACCGATGATGAACAACGCCACACCGTTATCTTTTCTTGTGCCATCAGCAACTGCAAGGGCCGCCTTAGCTGCCTTCAATGCC
Source organism: Rikenellaceae bacterium (assembly GCA_047178625.1). Lineage (GTDB taxonomy): Bacteria > Bacteroidota > Bacteroidia > Bacteroidales > Rikenellaceae > Alistipes. The sequence continues at coordinate 18,711 of JBCQTJ010000026.1, read as the reverse complement.
TCGCTGTTGTTTGATGCTGCAAGCTCGATCAATGCGATACGAGAGTATAGCTGCTCCTGCTCCTCCAAATCCGATGTCTCGGCCAACGCATCACGAAGATACCTCGACGCCTTGCTATAATCACCCTCATTCTGGAAGATTGTCGCCAACGCCATTGCCGACTCAGCAGATGGAGCTACCAAATACAACTTCTCAGCCACCTTATTATAGAATGGTGTTGCACATCCTGTGCGATCGAGCAACTTGATTGTCTTAGACAACAACTTCTCGTCGTTTGGTGTAGCCTCCAACTTAGCGCCATAGATAGCCTCCAAGTTCTCGCAGCTCGCAACGCCACTTGTTCCGAACAAGTTGTCGAACTGCTCTGCCATCTCGACCTCCTCGCCTGTCAACGCCTCGAAGAATGGAGCCAACTTATCGTACTCAGCAAGTACCTCGTCAGCCATAACCTCATCCATCTTGTAGTCGTCGCAAAGGTTCTGGAAATATGTCAATACCATTGTTGGATCTGCCTCAGCACCCGAAGCCTCGATAGACTCACGGAACGCCTTACGCAACCCCTCACGGTCGCCCTTAGCATACTTCAAGAAGTCACGAGCCTTGCTGTCGAGGATATATACACGACCTCGCTTTGCGTGGTTCGCGAAGTATTGAAGACGCAAATCGTGAACAATCATCAACGAGTCGATCATCATCTTCTTGTCGGCAAGTGTCTTAGCACGGCCGATCTTCGCCCTATAGATAAGCACTCCACGGGCGAATACCGCCTCAGAGGCTGCTGGGCAGTTTGCCAAAATCTGCTGGAAATACTTCACCGCACCATCATAATCCTTGCTGGTGACAGCCTCAGTCAAGAAGTTCGATGCATACATATTCTTCTCACGCTCCTCTGCCGTCTCTCCCCACATTGCATATTGTGGTGCGTTAAAATCGACATCGGAACCTTGAGCCATAGCTTTGGCAGCTATAACGAATGTCATAACGAGTAGTAGTTGAAATCTTTTCATCCTGTTTAAAGTTGTTTTTTATATGTTTTTTTAAGTTATTTTAAGTTGGTTATTTCTTCTTTTCTTATATCATCTTCATCTTTTCCTATTATCTTCGCCTCTCCCTTCGTCGGCCCTTTGTTAGTCGATCTGCGGACGTTGGAACCAATAGTCATCGCCGAAGAAGGTTACTCCCAGAGATAGCTTTATGGTGTTCTGCCTAACCATTCCTACATTCGATCCTCCCACATTCAGAACCTTGCGAGAGCCTATCGAGCCCCAATCGAGCCCCACATTCACCTTCGAGATTCCAACAATTCCTGTTATGGGGAATCCCATACCTGCCGAGAGATTCATCTGGTCGACATTCTCGCCGTTGTAGGTATATTGATACCCTCCATATCGAACTCCTACTCGATAGGCAACCCTATTGAAGTAGTTTCGCACGTCGACACGTCGTGGCGTGTACTCGAGACCTGCCGAGATGACGTGAACATTGCGATATGCAACATCAATGCCCGAGGTTGCGAACTCCACCGTTTTATTTCCATCGCCCCAATTCTGGTAAGAGTAATCTACCGCCAACGAGATCTTCTCGGTGTTGTAGCTCATTCCCACCGTTAGGGTGCGAGGCAGGGATATCGACAATGTTGTCGTGTCGCTCTGTGCATAGACATCGTCATCATCCAAAGTGCTATCATCGCCCGTGATCACACGTGAATACTCGGGCTTCAAATCGCCTCCAATATCGTATGTCGCTCCCAAAAAAAGCGCCTTCTTCTCCGTTAACAATGCGCTCCACTGCGCACCCAACTGCCCCTTAATCTTCGAGGTCGAGATAAGATCCTCTCCCGAAGCGGAGTTTGCCGTACCTGGCGAGGCGAAGTTAAAGATAACCGCATCGAAGGAGCGTGTTATATCGCCCCAATAGTAGAGCGCCGCCGCACCAACCGATAACCTCTTGGTCAACTGATAACCCACACCAAACTTCACGAGCGTGATGTCGCCCGATCCGTAGTTGGCATACTGAACATAGTCAAAATCATCGGTCAACCCCTCACTCTGCTGCTGATAACCCACACTCGAATAGGGACTTACGCTAAATCCGAGCCCCATACCCTTGGTGATCGGGAGCTGAAGAGCCACATCGTGGAAGTTAGCAGTGAGGTTGTACCCCCTCTGAGTCACCCCGTTGATAGTCTGAGCGTTCATATACTGAGTTGCGTCCATACTAAAGTCGAATAGGATTCCCTTCTGCAAAGCCATACTATACGAGGCTGGGTTCAAGATATTGATCGACACCCTACTACGCATAGCCACACCAGCTCCTCCCATAGAGCGGGTCATCATTGTTCCTTGAGTGTTAATCTCGCCCAAACCATACATCGAGTAGGCCGAGTAGTTATTCATCGTCTGACTCTGTGCTAACGCTGGCAACATAATCGCCACCACAACTAACAACTGAGCTATAAATCTATTTCGCATTATACTCCAAAATTCTATTCAATCCCACAAGAACCAACTCGCGCCTTGCAAATATCGTGTTTTTAATTCTTTTTGCCAACTTTTTTGCGTCTCCACCTGCAAAAATAACAATATTTTTTTTATATCGGGCAGTTATTTTGTCAATATGTCCCTCAATTTCGAAAGTTACCCCCTCCATAACACCCTGTTCGATCGCCTCTTTTGTCGAGCGGGCCACCTCCAAAACTTCGTCGGTCGGGGAACAAAGGGGTAGTTTTGCGGTAAATTCGTGGAGCGAACGGAAGCGCATCGCCACACCTGGCGAGATCACCCCACCCTCGAAGCCTCCATCTTGTGTCACTAAGTCGATTGTTATGGCGCTGCCCAGATCGACGATCACAACAGCATCTGCCGTCTGGCCATACAACGACCACGCACCAACCGCCGCCGCCAAGCGATCGCACCCCAAACTCTCGGGCGTGGAGTAGCTATTTTTGATCGGGATAGGGGTCGAGCTATCGAAGATCAACACCTCGTCGATTAGGCAATGTAATCGAGTGGCTATCTCTCGTAACTCGGCATCGCCTCTGGTCGAGGAGAGGATCGCACGATGCAGAGAGTGGCGCTCTACCACCCGCTTGATCGTCGAGTGGCGCTCACGGTCGAGCAGCTCGAAGCTCATCTCTTCGCACACCTCGTCGCCACACACCACTGCCACCTTGACACGTGTGTTTCCTATGTCGACTACCAAATTTTTCTCCACTTTATTTCGCTAATTTTCAATTAGTTATACTTTATTCTCGCAACCCCAACAACACCTTATATCCCGACTCAATATCGGGGACTTTTCGCACCGTCATTGCCAACTTATCGCCCTTAGGTCGCAACACAAATCGGGCAGGGTCGGCAGTCACTTTACGCAACAGATTCATAAAGATCTCGCTCTTGTAGTAGAGCGAATTTTGCTCCCCCACAAAGCTCACAATCATCAATCCATTCTTCACCTTCACACGCTCCATACCCAGACGAACCGCCTCACGGCGCAACCTCACAACATTCAAAAGCTCCTCCGCCGCACGGGGCAGAGCGCCAAATATATCGGCCAAACGCTCCGCAAATGCGACCAAATCGGCCTCCTCCTTTATAGCATCCAACTCACGATAGAGCTTCAACTTCTCGGCTGGCTGCGCCACATAGCTATCGGGCAGCGAGGCCTCCACATCAATCTCGATCGTGGAGTCGTCGATGAATCGCTCGATCTTTGACTCTCCCTTCTCAGACGTATCCTCGGGGGCTATTCCAGCGACATCCAACCCCTCTTGCCTAAGCTCCATCACAGCCTCCTCCATAATCTTCTGGTAGGTCTCGAAACCGATATCGGCCACAAAACCACTCTGCTCGGCACCCAACAGATTTCCTGCCCCTCGAATGTCGAGATCCTGCATCGCAATGTTGAATCCCGAACCCAGATCCGAGAACTCCTCGATGGCCCTCAATCGTCGCCTTGCATCGCTGGTCAACATCTCCTCGGGAGGCGAGAGCAGGTAGCAATAGGCCTTCCTATCGGAGCGCCCCACTCGACCTCGGAGTTGGTGCAGAGCACTCAATCCAAAGTTCTGAGCGTTGTTAATTATTATCGTGTTGGCGTTGGCAACGTCGATTCCATTCTCGACAATTGTCGTGGCCAACAACACATCATACTCACCATAAATAAAATCCATAATGAGGGTCTCCAACTCCTTTGCAGGCATCTTTCCGTGGCCCACGCCTATCCTTGCTCGAGGGCAACTTCGCTGGATCATATCCCTCACCGATAGCAAGTTATCGACCCTATTGTGGATAAAATATAGCTGCCCACCTCTCAGCAACTCTGTCTCGACCGCCTCCTTGATGATCTCCTCGGAGAAGGTGTGTGACTCGGTCAAAATCGGCTGCCTATTGGGCGGTGGCGTCGAGATCACCGACAGATCACGGGAGCCCATCAGCGAGAACTGCAAGGTCCTCGGGATCGGGGTTGCCGTCATCGTCAGGGTATCGACTCCGACACTCATCTGAGTGAGCTTCTCCTTGGCCGCCACACCAAACTTCTGCTCCTCGTCGATTATCAATAGTCCCAAATCCTTGAACTGAATCGACTTATTTAGGATCTTGTGGGTGCCTATCAAAATATCAATTCGCCCCTCGCTCAACTCCTTCATTATCAGAGTCGTCTCACGTGCCGACTTGGTTCTATTCAGATACTCGATCCTAATCGGAAAATCCTTCAACCTCGACACAAACGAGCGGTAGTGTTGCATCGCCAAGATCGTCGTTGGCACCAACACAGCCGTCTGCTTCCCATCAATTGCCGCCTTGAAGGCTGCACGAATTGCCACCTCGGTCTTTCCAAATCCTACATCTCCACACACCAACCTATCCATCGGCTGTGGCTGCTCCATATCCCTCTTCACCGCCTCCGACGCTGCGTTCTGGTCGGGGGTATCCTCATACATAAACGATGCCTCGAGCTCCTGCTGGAGGTAGCCATCGGCCGAGAAGGCAAACCCTTCGCTCGCCTTTCGCTTTGCGTAGAGGGCGATCAACTCCCTCGAGATATCCTTTATCGCACGCTTGGTCGCATTCTTGAGCTTCGACCACGCACCACTTCCCAACTTATAGAGCTTCACTGGCTCGCCATCGCCACTCTTATATCGGGCGATGCGGTGGAGCGAGTGGACATTCACAAACAAGACGTCGTTATCCTTGTAGACCAACTTAATCGCCTCGTGGCTCCTCTCGCCCTCCTTGATCTTCACCAACCCTGCGAATTTGCCCACTCCGTGGTCGTAGTGGACCACATAGTCGCCAACCCTGAGCTGGTTGAGCTCCGCAACGGTCATCTGCTCGTCACGCTTGATCTCGCCTCGGATCTTATACCTCTGGTAACGGTCGAAGATCTGGTGGTCGGTGTAGAGGCATAGCCTCTGAGCGTGGTCGATGAAGCCCTCGTGGAGCGTCACCGATTGCGACTCTAACTTCAAACTCTTGTATCCGATCTGGTAGAAAATACTCTCCAACCTCTCGACCTGAACCTTGTTTCTCGACAAGAGGTAGCTCTTGTACCCTCTCTCCCCCATCGAGATAATATCGCCTGCCAACACCTCAAAATTCTTGTTGAACGAGGGCTGGGGCGAGGTGTTAAACTCTATTACGCTGTCGCACTTCCTCTCAGATAACGTATCTCGGAGCAGAAATAGTGTACGACCCTCCAAATCATTTAGCAATTGGAGGCGGCTCGTCACCTTAAGGTCAATTGTCGTGGGGTCATCCATCTCGGTGAGGAGCCTACGACGTATCTCATTCACCTTGCGAAACACAAAGTCCGCATCGTAGAACCAATAGCAGGCCTGCTCACCAGCATACTCCACAAACGAGATGCGAGGGGCACCATCGCCACCACCCTCACCCGTCAAATTGGGCAAGATCTCGACACTCTCCAACTTAGTGAGAGAGAGCTGGCTCGATATGCTAAAGCGACGAATCGAGTCGATCTCATCGCCAAAAAAATCGATACGAAAGGGCTCACTCTCCGAGAATGAGAAGATATCGACGATACCACCCCTCAAAGAGTAGTGACCTGGCTCATAGACGAAGTCGACCTTCGTGAAGCCCACCGACTCCAACATCGAGACCAGAATATCGACCGCCACACGATCCCCCACCTTCAGCTCGATCGCCTCACGTCGCATAGCATCGGGATCGACAACCCTCTCGGCTATGGCCTCGGGATAGGTGCAGACCACACAGAACTTGCCCTGAGCACGTCTCAGAGCATTCATAGTCGACATACGTTGCACCACGCCATTAGCATCCTCGGTGCCATAGTGGATAGACCTCTTGTAGGAGATAGGCAGATAGTAGATCGCCTCCTCGCCCAACAACATATAGAGGTCGTTGAGCAGGTAGGCCGCCGAGTCACGATCCTCGGCCACAAAGATATGCAATCCCCCCACACGACGAATCATCGCCGCCGAATATAACGACAAAGCACCACCCACCATCTGTGACAGATGGTGCGTAGTGCCTCTCTTTTCATACGCCTTACACAACGCCTCGACCCCCGTTGATGAGTCGAACATCGAGAGTAAAGCCTCTCCCTTAGGTGAGTAGATTGACTCCATTTTTGTTATAGTAACCGACCTCTATAATTCCGACGCTCTGGTCTGTTGTAACGGTGATCTCGCACTTATATTTCCAACTCCATCTGCGACGCAACGACAAGAAGCCCTTGCTGATGAAGGCCGCCACATAGGGGCTGACCCTCAGATTTATAAACTTCGCCTTGCGATCCACGGTGAGGAATGAGATCTGATTCTCGATAACCTTATCCAACAACACCGTCGGCTGGATCTTGCCCGTTCCGTTGCAGGTTGGGCAGATATCCTGCACATCCTCCACCGCAATTGGGCGTACCCTCTGCCTTGTGATCTGCATCAAGCCAAACTTCGAGAGGGGCAACACCGTGTGTTTCGCCTTGTCGTCGGACATCAACTTCACCATCGCATCGAAGAGGGTCTGACGGTTGGCAGCCTTGTGGAGGTCGATAAAGTCGACAATGACAATTCCTCCCAGATCCCTAAGCCTCAACTGACGAGCCACCTCGGCCGCAGCGGCCAGATTGACATCGAGGGCCATCTGCTCCTGATTATCCTCCGCCTTGGTCCTATTTCCCGAGTTCACATCTATGACGTGCATCGCCTCGGTGTGCTCGATGATCAGGTAGGCACCTCGACGCAAAGAGACATACTTGGCGAACAACGACTTGATCTGCTTCGAGATATCGAAGTTGTCGAAGATCGGAACATTGCCCTTATAGAGCTTGACGATCTTCTCCCTCTCGGGCTCGATAGATTTGATATAGCCTCTTATATTCTCATACATCGCCTCGTCGTCGACCACAATCTGCGAAAAGCTGAGGTTCAGCGTATCACGGATGATGGTGTTCGCTCTACTCATCTCGCTCATCAACAGAGCGGGCGCCTCCTTCTTCTTGATGTTGCGAGTCAGGCTCTTCCACCTCTCGAGCAATGACTCGATATCCTGCTGGATATCCTCATCCTTGGCCGAGATTGCGGCGGTTCGAATTATGACACCGAAGTTCTTTGGTAGCACCTCGGCCGCAATTTTACGAAGCCTCTTTTTATCCTCCGACGAGCGGATTTTCTGCGATAAAAAGACCTTATTAGAGAATGGAACGAGCACGACATTACGTCCTGCGAGTGATATATCTGATGTGAGGCGAGGCCCCTTAGTCGAGATTGCCTCCTTGGCAATCTGGACCATTATATTTTGACCCACCTGAAGGAAAGAGCCGATCTTGCCTCCGCGGTCAACCTGCTCCTGGAGCTTGATTCCCTCGACTGTGAGGGGACGCTTACCAGACTGATGGCTCGACACGATTTTGTCGAGCGAGCAGAAGTGATTGCCCAAGTCGAGAAGGTGAATAAAGGCGTCACGCTCGTGGCCAATACTCACAAAGGCAGCATTGAGCCCTGGCATAATCTTACGCACACGGCCCAAGTAGATGTCACCAACGGCAAATCCCGTCTGACTCTGCTCCTTATTTAACTCCACCAACACCTTATCTTCGCACAGTGCGATTGTGATTTCGGTAGGGGCTACATTAATTACTAACTCTCGATTCATAAAATCGAAATATTTTTTTAAACTCGCCGACTGCATTTTTAGTTCTATTAAAACTTATTCTCTTGTCGTCGAGATCCTCCACAGCAAACTTCTAACCCTCAAAGTGATAAACGGGCGAGAGAGCAAGCCACAGATAGTGCATACTATGTTATATTTCATAACGTATTAAAGCTAAGGATTATTACCCTTAGCTTTAATACATTTATTAGACATTGAATGTTCAAATATCAACTACCCACCCTATTTTTTCTTTTTGTGGCGATTCTTGCGTAGACGTTTCTTACGCTTGTGGGTAGCCATTTTATGTCTTTTCCTCTTCTTACCGCTTGGCATAATTTTAGATTTTTATATGTTTAACAATTAGGCTACTCAGATCGGTCAAATAAAACTTCTCTCACCGAGTATAACCAAGAATATTTTCTACTTCAATAGAGCCGAAAAGCTCTTAGAGGGCTTAAATGCAGGTACCTTGTGCTCTGGGATAGTAATTGTTGTTCCCACAGAGATGTTACGAGCAACCTTCTGAGCTCGTGTCTTAGAGATGAAGCTACCAAATCCACGCAAATAAACTGGATTTCCAGCGGCGATTGATCCCTTAACACTATCCATAAAAGCCTCAACAACAGTCATTACCTGCGCCTTCTCAATACCAGTAGCCTTTGCAACTTCGCTTACAATATCTGCCTTAGTCATAATACAATCTTTAATTTTTATTTATTTATTTTTAATATTGTTTCTTACTCCACAATCCTCTCACCACACCTCCACTCTTCACTATTGCCTATTTACTACGCCATTGGCTTTTTGGTGGTTGAGAGTGCAAATATACGCTTTATTTGTTTAATACACAACAAAGTAGAGATTTTTTTTATTTTTTTGCCCTCGACCTACAAATCACCCCCTTTTGCGCTAACCATCAAGAAGATATATCGCCCAAATATAGATGGAAATGAGAAATTATCACTACCTTTGTGAGTTATGAATTCAGCAAAAAAAAATAGGAATACCTCGGGGGTGGCGTGGAGCGCCATCGAGAGGCTTGGCATCCAAGGGTCGCAATTCGTTGCAAGTATGATCCTTGCTCGTATGTTGGTCCCCGCCGACTACGGCCTCATTGCTATGCTCACGATCTTCATCGCCCTTGCAGCCACCCTCGTCGATAGCGGAATGGCGCAGGCCCTGATCCAACGACAGAACCGAGAGGAGAGCGACAGCACCACCGCCTTCATCTTCAATGTTGTGGTGGCCATTGCGATCTATGGCATTATATATATATCGGCCCCCTTGATAGCCCAATTCTACGACTCACCCGAGCTCTGTGCTGTGGCCCGAGTCTATTGCGTGGTGATCGTCATCAACTCGCTGAGCGTGGTCCAGCAGGCGATGATAACCATCGAGCTCGACTTCAAGCGACAAGCTATGGCCTCGCTTACGGGGGTTATCGTTGGCGGATGTGTGGCGATCGCACTCGCCTATAATGGCTGGGGAGTCTGGGCCCTTGTCGTTCAGCAGATAGTGAGCGAGACGCTCCGCACAATTATACTATGGATCATCGCCCGATGGCGTCCCGTGGGGGGCTTTTCGTGGCATTCGTTTGGCGAGCTCTCGAAGTTTGGCTCTAAGCTAATGGCCTCGGGGTTGATCCAAGTGACCTACGTCAATCTGTACCCCCTAATCATAGGCCGCCACTTCGCACCGAACCAACTGGGGCTATTCAACCGAGCAACGACGATCGGTGCCCTCCCCTCGAATAGCATCTCGACAATAGTCGATCGGGCGCTCTACCCCGTGCTCTGTGCCGAGCAGGCGGACAAGGAGGGTGCCGCCTCGACGATGAGTCGTTACCTCGGGGTGGTATGCTTTGCGGTATTCCCCACGATGGTTGGGTTGGCGGTGCTTGCTCGACCAACTATTCTGTTGCTCTTAGGCGAGCGGTGGTTGGGTGTTGTGCCACTTTTGCAGGCTATCTCGATCGCCTATATGTGGGATCCGATTATGAAGTTCACGGGGAGCTACGTCAAGTCACAAGGCCACTCCGACCGCTTCCTGAGGGCCGAGATCATCAAGAAGATCTGGGGCATAGGGATCCTCGTTGCTTCGATCCCATTTGGAATAGAGACGATGGCGTGGGGTCTGCTCCTCTACGCCCTCAGCGACCTCTCGACGATCATCTACTTCGCACGAAAGAGCACCCCGACGCTGGGCTACCGCTCGACAGCAAGGCGACTCGCCCCGATGATTCTTATCACCGCCTTGATGGGCATTGCGATCCACTTGGTCGTGTCACACCCCTCGATTGAGAACCTACACCCACTCCTGCAACTCACGATTTGCGGCGCGGTGGGGAGCACAATATATCTATTGTTATCAACCATCACAGGCCGCCCCGAGCTTAGGCAACTCCGAGAGATCGCCCGCTCCTATGGCGTACTAACCAAACAAGAACCAAAATGAAAAAGGAGATCTACTTCACAACCCACCGCCTCACGATCAGCTCGGAGCCATCTAACGGGTTCCGATTGAGCCCCGACCCCGACTGCGGAGTTCAACGCTCACGCCTCTCGGACCTATTCCACAGCCACCACGCAGTCTCGGTGCGCACGACCGACGATGCCCACACCGAGGAGGTCTACCACCGCTTCGCCCAACAATACACCGAGGTGTTGGCGGCAGGGGGCGTAGTGGAGCGCAGCGATGGGAGAATCTTGATGATATATAGGAATGGAAGATGGGACCTGCCCAAAGGACACTGGGAGGAGGGCGAGAGCATCGAGGAGTGTGCCGTGAGAGAGGTCGAGGAGGAGAGTGGCGTTGGGGGTATCACCCTCGGTCGCAAGCTCTGTGAGACAACCCACGCCTACTACCTAAGGGGTAAGTGGGAGCTAAAGACGACCCATTGGTATGCGATGCACAGCGACGACGATAGCCCCCTCACACCCCAAGTCGAGGAGGGGATCGAGCGAGCAGAGTGGATCGAGGCGGAGGATGTAGAGGAGATCTCGAAGGGGAGCTTCCCAACAATCAAGGATGTCCTATCAGCCTTCTACCCAAACAAATAGAAAAAAGTCTCAGAAAAGACTCAGAAAGACTCAGAATATCAAACGATAATAGACAATCCGAACACTAAAAGAGGAGGCAAAGCTCTCGACAATACAGTAAACATCGCCTCGACCAAGGGGCGTAGTCTCAGCGGCATAATCGACTGTGCTCGGAACATATAGGTTGATCTGGTTGCCGCTCGCATCCTCCAAAGTGTGGTTAGTAGAGACATAACGCCCCGTATCCGAATCTCGCTCACAGAACTGGGTCGAGACTCCGCTGGGCAGAAACTCCAGATCCTCTATGCAGATATAACAAGAAATCAATGAGGGAGTTAGCTCCGTGATCTTGACCGTTCGGGGAGCAAGCGAGCTGCTCATCACCGAGGTCGTTAGCCTACGTTGCAGCTCCACCTCAGAGATGGGATCTACCAGATCATTGCCCGTGGGGGCACACCCCACTATAATCACATCGCCTCGGGCGGATAGGTATAGGTCGCTCAAAATTAGCGTCACAGCTGAGCCAATCGTGAGGCCGTAGCTCAGAATATAATCATCCTCGATCGTTAGCTCTATCGCTGCGCTTGCATCCTCGATTATTATGGCGTCGGGAAACTCTCCTAAGACATTATTTGCTGTGACAACGCCCGAGATTAGTAGCGACTCGGTTATCCGTTGTGTTGAGCCTACATATCGGTTCTTTAGCTCCGCAATGGAGATTGTGGCTGTTGTGGATTCGGTTAGCTCCTCCCAATAGTCAGGGGACTCAGGGGACTCAGGGGACTCGGGGGTCGCTGGGGGTTCAGGGGTCTCAGAGGTTTCAGAGTCATCCTCCTCATCGCTCTCCTGCTCGTACCATTGATCTTGCTCCTCTATGTCGACAATTATTGTCGGCGAAGGTGAGCAACCTAACAGCAAGATTGAGACTATGAGTCCCCTAATTACACTCCACGCAATCTGCCTCATACCTCATCTTTATCATTGGACACTCGTCGGTGTCGTAGTCGTCGTACTCCAAGATACCCGTAATGGAGAGCTCCCCCATCGGGATCTCGCACTCGGAGTAGTTGGCATAGGAGTTGGTGTAGCACCTTAGCTCTAAGCTGTCGCTATTTATGAAGCTTTGCTCTCCGCTCCACTTCGCTATGTTGGTGGTTTGCGACTCGTCGTAGTATCTTAGCCCCTCGATCGTTACGAGCCTACCACATAATTTCTTTAGCGTGTATGACCCCTCGTCGCCACTCACCGCCTCTAAACTCAGCGTCAATGGCTCTATTGGCGATAGGTTGCCCGTGTTTACTATGTGGTTGTCCACCATCAATTCGTGCTCCATATAATCTACGTCGTAGTAGCTCCCCGTGGCAGTCGCCACACCCACCTGCAACACTCCCCCACTGCGGGCGAGGCGTAGGCCGTTTAACTGCACTGTCACCTCGTAGCCTTCTTGGAATCGGATATAGGAGTAGGTTATCCCCTCCAACACCTCCACAGCGTAGCCACCCTGCTCCATCACAAAGCTCTTGTAGAAGTTGCCCCCTATGTCGTTGGCTGTCACCGAGCCCGAGATGGTTATATCTTGGGTTATGTCGTAGTAGTCGTAGGCCGAGGTTCTTGCGTGCAGCTCCTCTATCGTTATGTTGAATGGGGAGTCGGTGGTCTGGGCCTCGGTGGGGGCCTCCTCGAATTTGTTCATACAGCTTGTGAGGGTGAGTAATATGGCTACAAAAATTGGGAGGCGGCTCTTTCGACCACCTCCCAATTCTCTATGTTTTGCATCTCCACTCATCACCTTCACTCACGCTGATCTATACCTGAGAGTCAACCAACGAATCTTTGAGACCAACGAAGTACAACACTCCATCGAGTCCGATTGACGATAGCGACTGCTTCGCATTCTCCTTCACCTTTGGCTTGGCGTGGAAGGCGATTCCCAGACCTGCGATGTTCAACATCGGTAGGTCGTTGGCTCCATCTCCCACTGCGATAGATTGCGCAATGTCGATGCTCTCGAATTGGCACAATAGCCTCAACAGCTCCGCCTTGCGTGCTCCATCTACCACTTGGCCTACGTAGCGACCTGTTAGCTTTCCGTTCTCTACCTCCAACTCGTTGGCATATACGTAGTCGAAGCCATAGAGCCTCTTTAGGTAGTTGCCGAAGTAGGTGAATCCTCCCGATAGGATCGCTGTCTTGTAGCCCACTCGCTTCAAAATTGTCATCATTCGCTGCAATCCCTCGGTGATTGGTAAGTTGCGTGCGATATCCTCCATCACATTTACATCGAGACCCTTCAACATCGCTACTCGCTGGGTGAAGCTCTCCCTAAAGTCGATCTCGCCTCGCATTGCCGACTCGGTGATCGCCCTCACTTGGTCGCCCACACCTGCCCTCTCGGCCAACTCGTCGATCACCTCGGTCTCGATTAGTGTCGAGTCCATATCGAAACAGATTAGGCGGCGGCAGCGACGGTAGAGGTTATCCTCTTGGAACGATACGTCGATGCCATCCTCCGATAGCTCGATTAGGCGCTCCTGCAAAATCTCACGATTTGGGATTGTTCCCCTCAGAGAGAACTCGATACAGGACTTTGGCAAACGTGCGTTCTCGTCCAATGGTACTCGGCCCGTTAGGCGTGTTATGTCGTCGATATTTAGACTCTGCTCGGCGATGGCTTGTGTCACCTTTGCCAAATTTGAGGCGGTGATCTTGCGGCCCAACAGCGTTAAGATGTAGCGGTTCTTACCCTGCAACGATACCCACTCACCATACTCCTCAGCCGAGATAGGGTTGAAGGTGATCGAGACTCCCAACTCCGACGACTTGAAAAGTAGCTCCTTCATAATATCACCCGACTGGTTGGCTGGGGCTTGGAACAAGATTCCCATCGAGAGTGAGTGGTGGATATTTGACTGTCCGATATCGAGAATAAAGACATCATAGTGGCTCAGAATATCGGTAAATGACGATGCGACACCTGGTTTATCGTCGCCAAAGATGTTTACTTGGATGACCTCTACTTTACTTTTCATAGTTTCAATTGGTTTGTGGTTTCGGTTTGGTTTTGCGGTTTTGTCTCTTGGTTAAATAAACATTAACAATTACGAATACTAAATTAAGTTTTTTTTTACAAAGTAGCAAGTATTAATACAAAAAAAGTTGGAGCACAATATAAATTGTACTCCAACGACTCTGTTTTGGTTTAAATCTGGGCTCTACTCCTCGGTAGCTGGCACCTCGATCGCCTCGACTCCCTCGGCGCTTGTCTCCACCTGTGGGATCTGAGAGTTGACCTGCTGAACCTGCCTCAACATCTCGTTAGCATCGTCACCCATTGATGATGCGTTAGTCACCGAGTTATCCAATACGACAGTTGCCAAAAGGCTCAACGCAAGGATTGTACCCGCCATAACCCAAGTGAACTTCTCCAAAAAATCACTTGTCTGACGCACTCCCATAACTTGGTTTGAGGCACCGAAATTAGCCGCCATTCCACTCTTGGGGCTCTGTACCAATACGGCAAGGATCAACAATACTGCTGCTGTAAGGATCAATCCGATACAAATTGTATATAACATATCTCTTTTTATTTAATTATTTTTCACTTTTATCACTTGCAAACCGCCCCCTCACGGCCCAAAATCACCTTGATTGAGAGCACTTTTCCTCTAATTTGCCGATTTGTGTGGCAAAGTAAGTAATTTTTTCTGAATATAACAAAAATAAATTGGTATAAATATCTTTTGCTTCGCTGTAAAGTCCCTGATTTATGTATATTTTGGCCAACTCCTCCGTTGCTAATGGGTCAATTTTGGACACTGTGTCGCAACTCGGCTCATCGTCGAGAGGGGCGAGGGGGTCGAGATCAGCAAGTGGCTCGACATCCTCGTCGACTACAATGCGCAGATCCTTTAGCTCCAAAAAGCGATCTATCAGGTCGTCGGTCGTGGAGGTCGACGAGGTGGCTGAGATTGCGGAGGTGGCAGCTCGAAGCTCCTCCTCGACAAAACTCATCAGAAAGTCAAAGTCTACCGACTCCTCTTCGAAAAATTGCTCCTCTCTCATCGCTTCTATTTTTTATATTTTAATGGTGAGACTACCAATTCGAGGCGGCATCCTGGAAGATATCGGTCACGATCTCCTCCACGATAACGGGGATAAGCTCACTCTCGATCTCGGTCAAGAGCACCGACGAGTCGTAATCCTGAAAGGCCGAGTAGTTCTTCGAGAAGGATGAGGCGACATCAATGGCGTTGGTGAAACGTACCCTCACCGTGATGGTTAGCCTATTGAGCGCACTATAATCACTCTCCGACCCAGCAGTCACCGAGGCGGTGGTCGAGGTGTAGTTGGTGATCTCACCCTCGAAGGCGAAGTCTCCCGCCTCGCTCACCTCGTAGAGCTTTGTGCGACGCAAGAAGATCTCCTTTAGGGCATCGGTCATCTCCGACGACAAAATTGGCGAGACCATCGTCGCATTATTGGGGAAATAGGCCACCGAGAAGCTCTTGGCATCGGGTGGGATGGAGGCTCCCGAGAGAGTGTAACCCACCGTAAACCCACAACTCACAAGTAGCGTCGAGGCTACGAGTGCAAAAAATATCCTTCTTAACTCTCTCATTATCTAATTTAATACCTTTTATTACTATAACACTCCCTAACTTAAATCTCCTCGATGCCCAACTCCTTGATTCGTCGGTAGAGCGTTCGCTCCGACATAAATAGCTCAGCTGCTGCATCCTTGCGCCTGCCATTGTGACGGCGCAAAGCTCGTGTGATCTGCTCTCGCTGCATATCCGATTTGGTCATCTCACGTGGTAGCTCACTCACCTCCTCGCTCTCGGCGTAATAGCTCGACTCCCCCTCTTCGGATGGCGATGTGGAGATCAACCCCACGATCGGAAGCTCCTCGTGCATAGGCAGCGCATTGTGGATCTGAGGCGTCGAGACAACAGAGCCCCCTCCCACATTGGGGGTTAAACCCTCCTTCGACAACAACTGCCCCACCATCCGTCGCAACTCACCGATCTCGGCCCTCATATCGAAGAGCACCTTATAGAGGATCTCACGCTCGCCCGAGAAGCCCTCGGAGTGGGAGTCTCCCGACGAGATCGAGTTGGCGACGATCTGGCTCGATGCACCGCCCGACTGTGGCAGGTAGCTCGCCAAAATATCGGCCGTTATAAGTCTCGACTGCTCGACTGCCGACATCTGCTCCGCCACATTCTTTAGCTGGCGAATGTTACCCCTCCAATAGTAGCCCTCCAACATAGCACGGGCCCCCTCGTCGAGGGTTATGGCTGGCATTCGATAGCGGGTAGCTACATCGGCCGAGAACTTGCGAAAGAGCATATAGATATCCTCTCGCCTCTCTCTCAACGCTGGCACCACAATGGGGACCGTGTTGAGTCGATAGTAGAGATCCTCGCGGAATCGCCCCTGCGAGATCGCCTCCTCGAGGTGGCGATTTGTGGCGGCGACAACCCTCACATTGGTCTTGAGGACCTTCGTCGAGCCCACACGCAGAAACTCTCCGCTCTGCAACACCCTCAATAATCGCACCTGAGTTGGGAGTGGTAGCTCGCCCACCTCGTCTAAGAAGATGGTGCCGCCATCGGCCTCCTCGAAATATCCACGGCGCATCTCGATAGCCCCCGTAAACGAACCCTTCTCGTGGCCAAATAGCTCCGAGTCGATGGTTCCCTCGGGGATTGCTCCGCAGTTCACCGCAATATATTTGTTGTGCTTACGTGCCGAATGGCTATGGATAACCTGGGGGAAGAACTCCTTTCCCACTCCACTCTCTCCGCTCACCAAGACAGTAAGGTCGGTGGGGGCAACTCGCAATGCCATCTCTAAGGCACGGTTGAGCTGATCGGAGTGACCGATTATTCCAAAACGCTGCTTGACACTATTTAATTCGAACATACTTCCTTTCTTTCTGGGTCTTTCCTGGATCTTTCTGGGACTACTCTGAGATTGTCTCTGTCACCTTTTCTATCACTAAATCTGCTGCTTCGGGATCACCAAAGACCCACCTTTCGAGGGTCGACTCCAACGGCTCGGGTAGGGTCAACTCCCCTATCATCCAGCTGCTTGCCATCGTGTATAGGATCAGTAGTAGGGCTCCAATTACCGCTATCACCGAGATCATAATTACCCAATCTACCCTCTTCTTTGGAGGCGCCTCTTGTGGGGTTGGCTCTATTTGCGGCTCCGTCTCCTTTGGTTGCTCCATCACTTGGGGTTGCTCCACCGCTTTTGGTTGCGAGGGCTGTGGCTCGATTAGTTCGTCTGCCTCTCGCATAATATCTGCTATTCTTGCTCTTCGCTCTTTTGGTGATTTTGGGGCTGGGGGGGTTGGCTCCTCTACCTGCACCTCTTTTGGCTCCTCAATCTCTATCTGCACTATCTCGTTTGGCTCCTCTACCACCTCCTCGGGCTCGACAAACGAGCGGTTGTACTCGAAGCTAATTCGCCCACCTGAGGCCTTTAACAGCCCCAAATAGGGAAGGTGATAGGTCGCTCCATCACCCAACGAGAGGGCTTTCTGGATATCGAAAACGAGCTCCTCGATAGCGGTGGCCGCCTCCAACTCGCTCGCCCCACAAGAGATGAGAAGTTGCTGAAGCTCACCATCATCGCCCTTCACAAACTCGGTGAAGATAGGCGCTGTGCCATCGCCCTTCGAGAGGAACGAACCAAGCCCCGCAACGGTTAGCTTGCGATGGCTCTGCATATAGTCGGATATAATTTTGGTTATTACAATCATAGTCACGAAAAATTTGTTATTCTCTGCAAATATGCAAAATTAACATTTTTTAGATAAAAAAGTGCTAATCTGGCTTAATTCTTAATACTTTTCAATAAAGAATTTGCGAAACGTAGATTTTTACCTACCTTAAAAAAGCATACGTGCGTCGTTGCGGCCCCCGAGCCGCAATCTCTAACGCTTTAGTATTTAGCAAATTAGGGATTGCGGCTCGGAGGCCGCAATGACGTGTAGTAAGGGAATTAAACTATTGGTGATGTACGAATTGCTATATCTCTACTTATAGAGACAAAGATAGGCTGTGTCGGCTGATACTCGCACGTCGAACTTCACCCCCTTTGCTACCTCGAATGACTCGAACTTCTTGTATGTTGTGTAGTCGCTCTCGCCTGGCAACTTGATCTCCATCTCGCCCGAGATCACTGTCATAATCTCGATTGTCGATGTTCCAAATTCATAGTGGCCAGCGGCCATAACGCCACAAGTGGCCTTTCCCTCGTTACCCTCAAATGCCAATGAGGCAACCTTTCCGTCGAAATATTCGTTCTTGTTAAACATAATTATTTTGGTGGGCTCTTAACTCGTGATTAATCTTCGCTCCGTTGGTCAGAACCAGAACCCTTAAAGATTCCAACCCGAAACATTTTATTGGCTCAAAGGTAGAGTAATTTGGGGCAAAAAGCAAATTTTTTCTCTTATCAAAGTCCTCTGCCGAAGTTGCGAGGTGTGAGCTCGCTACGTTTGAGTGTGGTTGTGTAGATCTCGTCGC
>JBCQTJ010000025.1:0-35204 GCA_047178625.1 Rikenellaceae bacterium | reverse complement strand
CCTTGCGGACCTTGGGGTCCCATCTCGCCCTCGTCACCCGTCTCTCCTCTCGGACCTTCGGGTCCCTCGGGGCCTTGTGGACCTTGGGGGCCCATCTCGCCTTCATCACCCGTCTCTCCTCTCGGACCTTCGGGACCCTCGGGGCCTTGTGGACCTTGGGGGCCCATCTCACCCTCGTCGCCCGTCTCTCCTTGTGGGCCCTGCGGACCTTGGGGTCCCATCTCACCATCATCGCCCTTCTCTCCCTGCGGACCATCGTTTCCTTGGGGGCCTTGGGGACCTTGTGGGCCCTGCTCGCCCTCGTCGCCAGTCTCTCCCTTATCACCCTTATCGCCCTTATCGCCCTGTGGGCCTTCGGGGCCTTGCTGTCCTTGCGGACCCATCTCACCCTCGTCGCCAGTCTCACCTTGGTCGCCCTTGTCGCCTTTCTCGCCCTTATCTCCTTGTGGGCCCTGCTCACCATCGTCGCCAGGTGATCCTGTCAAACCCTGCTCGCCTCTGTCGCCCTTCTCGCCCTTATCACCCTTGATGAAGGGAGATAGGTAGGTTATCATCGCCGATTCGCTCTCCTCGCCGATCCCCTCGATTAGGGTCACGGGGGTTAAGAGAGGTGTCACAACGGTCTGCAACCCATCCTCAAAAATAGCACTGTCGATTAACGAGTGCCACTCCGAGACGAGACTACCGACACTCAACCCGTGGTCGATAAACTCGATCACAACATCGGTGTCGCTCCCCTCGAAGGGGTGGGCTCGAAAGTAATCGGTGCCATCGAATTGCGCTGTGTAACAACCCGTTGGGGTGTATCCCTCGGCAAATCGACTTGCAAAGACCACTCGCCACGGATAGGTAGGAATCCCATCCTCGAAGCTGGCTATAATCGAAAAATCCGATTTGTAATTTACATTCATAGCAAAATTTTTAATATTAAAAATAACGGAGACTACACCCCCACTCATCCCCTAATGAGGGTCGTTTCCGCTACAAAGATACAACATAGAGGGGGCGGTTTGCAATAGGCAAGATCAAATATTATTCAATTGTTTAATAATATATTAAACACCACTCCCCATATATGCCCCACAGCGCACCGTAGAGCCGATTTGCAGTTCACCACTACAAAATTGCAGTTCACCAATTGGGGGTCATTTTATTTTCATAAGAAAAATTTTTCTCTTATATTTGTGATTGATAGGGTGAGCTACCCCTTGAAAACAAGAATTAAATTACAAATCAAAAAACTAATAACTATGAAATTGAAAAAGTTTAGCGTAGCATTGCTCTCACTTCTCACGATGGTTGCATTCTCAGTATCTGCACAGCCTGGTGGTGGCGGTGGCGGAATGGGCGGCGGAATGGGTGGCCCTGGTGGACAAGGAGGCCCTGGTCGTATGCAGCAGATGAATGGCACAACCGACCTTTTGAAGGCTGCTGGATTCTTCGAGATCGAGGCTAAGACGATCATCAAGAAGGTGAAGATCAAGGATGCCGATACTCAGGCTAAGGTCAACAAGTTGGCGTCGAACTTCCTCATCGGTTATGGCGATGTAGAGGCGACTCAATCTGAGGCGATCGAGTTCCTAAAGGCTAAGACTAAGGAGTTGAAGGATGCGGCAATTCAGGCATCTATGGACCCAATGGGCGACTCTTCACCTTCATCAACTTCGGGCAACAGAAGTGGTGGCCGTACTCAGATGAGCGACGAGGAGCGTGAGAAGATGCAGGAGACTGCCGAAAAGACTCGTGCGATCCGTCAGCCAATGACAGAGCTCCACAAGAACTTGGACAACGGAATGAAAGCGATCCTCGCATCAGACGAGAAGTTGCTTGCTAAGTGGGTTGAGTTCTACACAGATTTGTGTACAGAGAACGGATTCTCGACTCAGGAGCGTGGTCAGGGTCAAGGTCAGCGTGGTCAGGGTCAGGGTCAAGGTCAGGGCCAAGGACAGCGTGGTCAGATGGGCGGTCAGCAGTAGTCTCTGCCCTCTTGCTTAAACAAAATTTAGGCCTCTATTTATTGTGAGTTTTTCACTTTAAATAGGGGCCTTTTTTCTGGATCTTTCTGGGTCGTTTTTTACTCTTTATACTTCTCTAATGATTTGTCGGCTATATCTCTTAATGCTTTGTAGTAGGTGGCGAACGGCTCATTGTCGGGATCTCCTGCCAAGTCGTATGCTAAGTCGAGATCTTCGTTCATCTGCTCGCTCTGCTCCTTGGTTTCGGGGTAGAGATACTCTACGCTGTTAACACCTGCCCTCTTCTCACCGTCTGAGATCTTGTCAGTTGAGAGCATCGCTTGATACAACATCTCGAACGCCTCCTCGTTTTCTGGGTTTTTAGCCGCCTCTGCTCTCATTTGCAGCGGTGTAAATGATACGCTTGGGCTACTTTGCGGCTCAGCCTCTAAGCTACTCACACCCTCTCTCACCTCCTCCTTATCCTTTGACTCTGAGGAGAATAAGCGACCAAAGAGAACTCTAAATCCATAGTTGCGATGCAGGCCATGGAGTGTCAAGATAAACAACGCAAGAGGCGAGATAAAGAGTATAAATAAGTAGGCAAACATAAACAAGGTCATCTGGAAGAAGAGTATCAAGAGGTTTATCGCAGCGGCAAAACCGTCGACATTAGTCTCGGTGCGCACAACACCTCCCGAAGCCGATTTATAGACCGTCGTCGTGCTATTATCCTTCACAGGACGCAGCTTTGAGGCCAACTTCAAGGAGCCTAATGTCACCCAAAATACGAAGCGCTCGAAGCGGTCGATAAGCTTATTTTCGAACCTATATCGAGTGATTGTGTAGCCATAGGATTGTTGGGAGTAGATGTAGAGCCTAAGGATAAATACGCAGATAATACTGAAAATCAAGCTCCCAAAAGCGCTCTTTTTAGAGCTCCAATCCGACTCCTTTGCATCATCCATTGCTCTCTCTCTGAGCTCTTTATAGCTCATTTCGTTGATCTTGTTATACTCCTCGACATAGGCTGCTGCTGCCTCCTCGAACTTAGCGGCTCTCTTCTCCGAAGTTGCGAGAGCCTCTGTGGCCCTCAACTTCGAGATCTCGGCGCTATCCTTTAGTGCGGTAAGCACACTTCGGGTATATTTATTGGCATTACTAAACCTAAATTCACCTGCTTTGATACGGTCGAGTTTGGCGTAAGGGTATGTGGATTTTTGTTCAACCCACTCTTCGACACTATCCTTCATACTCACCGTGCCGATGTTGAATATACCAGTGATGCCTATGTAGAAGTTCGTTAATATTATTAGGCCGATCGACAACATAGGAAGGATCTGGGTGATGTCCTGCCTCTCCAACGACCATTTGGCGATCTCCCTCAGCTCGTTGTAGCGAGAGGCAAACAGCTCATCATTGGGATTGCCTGCCAAGTCGTAGGCAAGGTCGAGATCTCGGCTCATCTGCTCGCTCTGCTCCTTGCTCACGGGGTAGAGATACTTCACACTATCGGTTCCCGCCTTGACCTCGCTGTCGGGGACCTTACGAGAGGTGAACATTGAGTGATAGAGCATCTCGAAGGCCTCTCTATTTTGGGGGTCGTTGGCGGCCGCCTCTCTTAGTTGTAGGGGTTTGAATGATACGTAACACTCTCTTCGCAACTTAATTTTGGGATCTTTTCTGAATTTCATAAGCTAAAAACATTAAGGTTGGTTGGTAGTTTACAAATTATGCATTTCGTTAAAAATACAAAAAATAATTTATACAACCATTTTTTAGCCTATAAATATCAAAAAAAATAATGTGAGCCACTTTTTCAAAAGACTCACATTAAATAATTAATTTTCAGCGCTTTACCCCTCAATAAGCTCCGCAACACGCTCCACAACGCTCTCGGGGGTGATATCCCAGAGGCAGTGGTAGTCGCCAAAGCGGCACACCTTATTTCCGAATGTCGAGCAGGGTCGGCACGAAAGTTCGAGTTGAACAAACCCCTTATTCCCCATTCCATAGCCCGAAAAGCCGATTGATGGGTGGGTGGCGCCCCAAATCGAAAGGGTGGGAGTGACCACCAACGAGGCGACGTGCATAGTGAACGAATCCATCGAGATCAAGCAATCCAAATTCGCAATCAGGCCTATCTCCCCCTCCAACTTCATACGCCCAAAGACCGCCTCGACATTATCATAACGACGCTCCAACTCCAAGGCATACTCCAACTCAGCCCCTGGGCCGCTATGGATAAATACCCTATCATACCTCTTCGAAAGCTCATCGACAACACGTGTCACCAACGGCAATGGGTAACACTTACCCTCGTGGGCCGAGAATGGCGCCACTCCGATCCACCTCTGCTCACCCTTTGGGTAGGGCATCGGGTTGGGTCGTGGAGACTTCACAGCAGGGGATGGATCCTCCACCTTGAAGCCCAGATCTCGCAACACATTGCAGTAGCGGACCACCGTGTGGGGCATCTCTAAAGTTGCGACATTGCAGCCGCCATCCATCCTCATCCACCTATGAAATCTATTCTTGTGGAGATGTTTCGAGGGGATTCCCTTAAGTCTCAAAATTGATCTTAGGATCGCTGTCCTCAGGACATTGTGGAGATCGGCCACACAGTCGACCCCATAGCTCTCGATCTCGTCGGCCAAGCGCCTAAGACCTGCAAGCCCTTTGTGTCGACCCTCGAAGTCGAATTTGATGGGGAGAATCTCCATATCGAGCCCATCGAATAGGGGCCTAAAAAGCTCCTTGGTGAGGATCGAGACCTTCAGATCGGGATATGTAACACGAAGCGCACGCATAGCGTGCGCCACCATAGCCACATCTCCCATAGCCGACAATCGAATTATTAGAAGATGTTTTGGTATCTTTTTACCTCCCAAATCTCTACCTCTTTTGTCCGTACAAAACGGGGTTCAACGATGGATCGTTATACATCTTCATCTGCTTGTATAACTTCATATATTTGCGACCTGTCTCGATATCCTCGATCAACTCCTCGATCGCTGTCGAGAGGTCGACCCTCTGAGTCAACAACACATCCAACTTCTTCTGACACGCCTGCTTATGCTCCGCATCTACGTCACTACGATCGACCTCAGACTGCATATGGTAGATCTTGAGCGCCAAGATTGAGAGCCTATCAATGGCCCACGCTGGGGTCTCGGTATTTAGTCGAGCATCCTCCAAAGTCTTGATTCCCTTATACTTATCATACATATACGAGTCGATATACTCTACCATATCAGTTCTCACCTGATTCGATGCGTCGATACGACGTTTGATCACAAGCGCCTCCACTGGGTCGATGTTTGGGTCACGGATAATATCCTCCAAATGCCACTGCACCGCATCAATCCAATTCTTGTGGTATAGTAGGTGGTCGATACTACCCTCCTCAAATGGGTTTGAGATAGGCTGATCCACTGAATCGAAGCGGTGATAGTCTGCTATCGAACGCTCGAAGATTTCAATTGCACTCTTTGTAAACATAGTATCTTTTTGTTTTAAACGTTTTTATATTTCAAAATATTACAGAGGTTGCTAATCTTGATAAATTATCCTATCTTTGTCTGCAAGCCTATTAATGAACAATAAAACAAAGATAATGATTTTTTCCTATAAAACAACATTTTTACGCTATATACTCACTCTATTAACACTCTTAACTATAAATATAGGTGATGTTGTGGCTAAGAGTAAAACAAAAAATTCTCAGAAGATTATCACACGAGAGGAGTATGTTAACCTCTATAAAGATATTGCCATAGCTCACCAACGTCGCTTCGGAATCCCAGCATCCATCACGATGGCTCAGGGAATCATCGAGTCGGGGTGTGGAAATAGTGAGCTATCTCGAAAGTCAAACAACCACTTCGGAATAAAGTGCAAAAGCGACTGGAGGGGCAAGAGTGTGAGGTATGACGATGACGAGAAGAATGAGTGTTTCAGGGCCTACCGCAACGTCGAGGCTTCGTATGAGGACCACGCCCTCTTCTTAGAAAAGTCACCCCGCTACGCCTCGCTATTCCAACTCTCTCCGACCGACTACAAGGGTTGGGCCCGAGGTCTAAAGGCGGCAGGATATGCCACAGCGCCCGACTACGCCGAGAAGTTGATCAACGCCATCGAGAACTATGGCCTCTTCCTACTTGATGGCAAGGGTGGCTCGAAATCGTATGAGAAGTACACCGCCCAAGGCACACCCAAATCGACGAGCGAGAAGGTAGCATCTACTGCCTCGGTTAAGCAGGCGATAAATGTTGGGGGTGGGGTCAACCCCAATAACTATCAGGTAGCTGTCAATTCGATCAATGGCAATAGCATTTATAGCACCAATAAAACACTCTATATCCTGGCTCGTTCGGGTGACGACTACCGCTCGCTCTCGAAGAGTTTAAACACCTCGGCTCGCAAGCTCCGTTATATGAACGACGAGACCAACCGAAAAGCTACACTTCGCAAGGGCGAGGTTGTCTATATCGAGATGAAGCAGCGAAAGTGGAGGGGCGAGGAGCGCACGCACACAGTTAAGAGCAACGAGACTATAAGGTATATCGCACAGAGCTATGGTATCCGCGAGGCCTCGTTGCGCTCACGCAATAAGATTAAGGAGGGGGAGCCTGAGGTGGGAGAGGTTCTTAGAATCAGATAGGGTTTACTGAGACTTTCTGAGTCAAACTGAGACTAAACTGAGTCGACTGTCTCAGTAAGACCCAGTTTGACTCAGAAAAAAAGACCCAGCAAACCATCAACCAAAAAAAAGGGCCACCAAAAAGGCAGCCCAAGAAAAAATCCAAGTAAGAATTACTTGCAGTTGTAAGCGTTCATCTTCTCGATCAACATAACAACCTTGTTAGAGTAACCCCACTCATTGTCATACCAAGATACCAACTTAACGAAGTTCTCGTTCAATGCGATACCTGCGTCAGCATCGAATACTGATGTGCGAACCTCACCTGTGAAGTCAGTTGAAACAACTGCATCCTCAGTGTAACCCAAAATACCAGCCATCTCGTTCTCAGAAGCAGACTTGATAGCTGCCTTGATCTCGTCGTAAGAAGCACCCTTCTCAAGACGGCAAGTCAAATCAACTACAGATACGTCCAATGTTGGAACACGGAAAGCCATACCTGTAAGCTTACCCTTCAACTCAGGGATAACTACACCTACTGCCTTAGCTGCACCAGTTGACGATGGGATGATGTTGCCACCAGCCGCACGTCCACCACGCCAGTCCTTCATAGATGGACCGTCAACAGTCTTCTGTGTTGCAGTTGTAGCGTGAACAGTTGTCATAAGACCCTCTACGATACCGAACTTGTCGTTGATAACCTTAGCAAGTGGAGCCAAGCAGTTAGTTGTACAAGATGCGTTAGATACGATAGTCTGACCAGCGTAAGTGTCAGTATTAACACCGCAAACGAACATTGGAGTTGTATCCTTTGATGGAGCTGACATAACTACGTACTTTGCACCAGCTGCGATGTGCTGCTCAGCAGTCTCCTTTGTAAGGAACAAACCTGTTGACTCAACAACATACTCAGCACCTACTGCGTCCCACTTCAAATCAGATGGGTTGCGCTCTGCTGTTACGCGGATAGCCTTTCCGTTTACTACCAATGCACCCTCAGACACCTCGATAGTTCCCTTGAACTGACCGTGTACTGAGTCATACTTAAGCATATAAGCCATATACTCAACTGGTACAAGGTCGTTGATTCCTACAACCTCTACATTCTCGTTTGTGCACGCAGCACGGAATACCAAACGGCCGATACGTCCGAAACCGTTGATACCAACTTTGATCTTTGACATAAAATTGATTTTTGATTAATGTTTATAATTTGTTTTACGTAACTTTTACCTCAATAAAATTGCCACCCAAAAAGAGTCTCCAAGGGGTGAACGCCACAAAGATATAAGAATTATGTATAATGAGCAAATAAAATAAAAGAAAAATTTTATTAATTACATTTTTTTATCCTCTATCTATTTACTATCCATCATATTAACTAATAATATGCGAACTCGTGGTAATAGCCAGCCTCAATCTCGATGTAGAGCTTCTCGCTATCCACCACATAGTAGTTATATGGCACCCCTTCGGTGTAGTCGTCGCCATCTTGATCGTTATAATAAAAGATGATTATTGTCCCCGAGAAGTCGTATGTTCCCGATTTCTCTACATAATAATCCTCGACATAATCACCATTCGAGTCATAATAGCGACTAATTAGGTCGAAGCTATCATCACTATAAAATGTGATCTTAATCACCTCCTCGTGACCATCCGAGAAGTACTCAGTACGCTTCCACGTCCCGAGGAATGGTGCGTTGTTACTCTTCTCACAACCCACCGATATCACCGTGAAAAGAGCTACCAACGATAGGGCAATAAATTTTTTCAATGCTTTCATACTCTCTGAATTATATATAATTATTTTTTCTCCTTAATAGAACGGGTGATCCTCATCGCACAGAAGTCGGGACCACACATCGAGCAGTACTCATTGTCGGCTCCCTCATCTTTGATCATCTCGGCGTGGAACTTACGGGCACGAGCAGGGTCGTAGCTCAAGTTGAACTGATCCCTCCAACGGAATGAGTAGCGAGCACGGCTCATCTCCAGATCACGAAGTGGAGCGGCTGGGTGTCCCTTAGCGATGTCGGCAGCGTGGGCCGCAATCTTGTATGTTATCACACCCTCTCTCACATCCTCCTTATTGGGGAGTGATAGGTGCTCCTTTGTTGTTACGTAGCACAACATCGCTGTACCGTACCAAGCGATCATTGCCCCTCCGATAGCCGATGTGATGTGGTCATATCCCGCTCCGCAGTCGCTCACCAAGGGCCCAAGGGTGTAGAATGGGGCACCGTGGCACCACTTCTCCTGAAGCTCCATATTCTCCTTGATCTTGTGCATTGGCACGTGTCCTGGCCCCTCGATGATCACCTGCACATCCTCGCTCCAAGCGATCTGGGTGAGCTCACCCAACACCTTAAGCTCACCGAATTGCGCCTCGTCGTTGGCGTCGGCTATTGATCCTGGGCGGAGTCCATCACCGAGAGAGAAGGCTGCATCATACTTCTTCAAGATCTGGCAGATCTCACGGAAATTAGTATATAGGAAGTTCTCAGCGTTGTTTATCGTCATCCACTTCGCCATAATTGATCCGCCTCGAGAGACGATTCCCGTCACACGTTTGGTGGCGTGTGGGACGTGCTCACGTAGCAATCCTGCGTGGATTGTGAAGTAGTCGACACCCTGCTCACACTGAAATATGAGGGTCTCACGGAATAACTCCCACGAGAGGTTCTCGACCTTGCCGCCAGCCTTCTCGAGCGTCTGGTAGAGGGGCACTGTTCCGATAGGTACAGGGGTGTTGCGAAGGATCGCCTCACGGGTGTCGTTGATGTTCTCACCTGTGGAGAGATCCATCACTGTGTCGGCACCCCAGCGTATTGCCCAGAGTGACTTCTCTACCTCATCTTCGATTGATGATCCGAGGGCTGAGTTACCGATATTGGCATTGATCTTGACGAAGAAGTCACGACCTATGATCATTGGCTCTGCCTCGGGGTGGCATCTATTCGCTGGTATTATGGCACGACCCTCGGCCACAGCTTTGCGGACGAATTCTGGTGTTATAGTGGTCTTTTGGCCTTGTGACTCACGTATTGCTACATACTCCATCTCCTCTGTGATGACACCATTTCTTGCATACCATAGTTGGGTTTTAAACTCGCCATCCTTCTCGGCCCTTCTCTCCACCCAAGGGGTTTTAAGTTTTGGGAGTCCTTCGGTTACACTGTGTTGGAATTGGTTATCTGTGTATGGGCCTGTTGTGTCGTAGAGTAGCATATCCTCACCAGTTTGGAGGTTAAGGGCTCTCATTGCGACCTTTAGGTCTGGGAATATTTCACCTTTAATATACTCTTTGCGGCTACTTTCGGCTGCGAAGTTGAATAGATCTTTTTGTAGCATTATATTTTGTTTTAAAACCTGTTAGGTGCAAAGATAGGAGAAATTTGTGGTGGTTTGTTATAATAACGTGGATTTTTTTGTTTTGTTGTAAAGATTTTATTGGTCTAAGGTAAATAGAGATTTTTTTTAGTCTAAACTGAGTCATTCTGAGTCTTACTGAGACGATCGACCCAGTTTAGTCTCAGTAAGACTCAGTTTAGACTCAGCAGATTGTATTTCGCCACCGCGCGATTTTTTCTTGAAAATCGCTTTTTATCGGTGGTGGCGAGGGTAACTATGGGGTCTGCGCTCGTGCCGCGCGGGCAGACAGCAAGCTGTCGGGAGAAACTAAAGTTTCTCTTTATCTTTGCTCTTTTTGTTATCAACATTTTGCTTTGTTCTTTTCTTTTTATCTTTTTAAAACCTTTAAATTAATAGTTATTAATATAAATAATAATAGCTGTTCATACAGTTCATAACTTCAAATACCATTACCTAATCAATAGGTTAACAATAACATAACCTCCAAACTTTTATAAACACTATATGTTCATATCAAGGCAAATCACTGTCGATACAATTTGATAAATAGTTCTTGATAAATTAACCTTTTTGTATATACTACTCTTACCCCTTTATTTGCAATAGTTTTGGGTAAAAAGATATTGAAAGATATGAACGAAGATGTTGATATGTTTTGGGTGGGTTATAATAAGCTTATCGACAGAAAAGAGGGGTATTGTTGATAAAAAAAGAGAAACTTTAGTTTCTCCCGACAGCTTGCTGTCTGCTCGCGCGGCACGAGCGCAGACTCCATAGTTACCCTCGCCACCACCGATAAAAAGCGATTTTCAAGAAAAAATCGCGCGGTGGCGAAATACAATTTTCTGAGTCGACCGACCCAGCAGAGTACCAGAATGACTCAGAAAAACATCTCTTTTTTAAGAGGGAGGGCGACCTCCTCACCACTGCGCTCAAGCCGCGCGGGCTCACAGCAAGCTGTGGCGAGAAACTTCATTTCTCTTTTATACTCTCTACTATAACAAAAAAAGGGACCCCGAAAGGTCCCTAATATAAATATAAGTAAAGATTAAAACTACTCAGCAGCAACAACGCTAACCTTAACAGTAGCCCTAACATCACGGTGCAAACGAACGCTAACCTCATACTCACCAACTGTCTTGATCGAATCAACAGTGATAGCCTTACGGTCAACAACAACCTCCTTAGCAGCCAAAGCCTCAGCTACATCCGAAGATGTTACAGTTCCAAACAACTTACCCTCCTCTGCCTTAACAGAGATTGTAAGTGGCAATGATGCCAACTTCTCAGCCAATGCCTGAGCATCCGCCAATACCTTAGCGTCCTTGTGCGCCCTCTGACGCAAATTCTCAGCCAATACCTTCTTCGCCGATGCAGTCGCCGACTTCGCATATCCCTGTGGGATTAGGAAGTTGTTAGCGTAGCCTGGCTTTACATTTACGATGTCGTTCGCGTATCCTACGTTCTCAACATCCTTGATCAATATAATCTCCATTGCTTCTGCTCTTAATTATTTCATACAATCGGTTACGAATGGCAAAATCGCCAAGTGACGTGCACGCTTTACAGCCTGAGCCACCTTCTTCTGGAACTTTTGTGATGTTCCTGTCAAACGACGTGGTAAAATCTTACCCTGCTCGTTCAAGAACTTCTTCAAGAACTCTCCGTCCTTGTAATCCACATACTTAATACCTAACTTCTTGAAGCGACAGTATTTCTTCTTCTTTACATCTACCGATACTGGATTAAGGTAACGGATCTCTGATTGTGGTCTGTTATCTGCCATTGTCTACTCCTCCTGCTTGTTTGAAAGTTTCGCGCGACGACGTGCCGAGTACTCAACAGCGTACTTGTCTTGCTTAAATGTAAGGAAACGGATCACACGCTCGTCACGACGATACTGTGTCTCAAGTTTCTCAATAAGGTCGCCCTCGCCTGAGAACTCAACCAAAAAGTAGAATCCGGTGGTCTTCTTCTGAATAGGATATGCAAGCTTTTTCAAGCCCCAGCTCTCCTTATTCTCAATTTGACCGCCGTTCTCGGTGATAACACCCTGGAATTTGTCAGCTACCTCCTGTGCCTGAACATCAGACAAGACGGGAGTGACGATGAAAACGGTTTCGTAATTGTTCATAATTGCTTATTATTTAACTTCTTAACACCTATCTCTCACAATATGTGAGATTTTGTGCGGCACAAAGATAGTGGATAAATTGCTCACCACCAAATTAATGCCGCATAAAATACTATTTTTTCTTCTTTCCCTTCTCCGAGCCACGATCATCCCACGTGTTGCCGCCCCTTGTGAAGATCGACCAGTCGAATCCCTCGTTCGACATCACCGACTTTGGCCTCTCTCTGCGTGGTGCGCTCTCGATTGGTCTGCTATCTCGACGATCCCTCATCTCGCTCTTGCGTGGTACACTTGCTGTTCTACGCTCCGAACGATCAAACGAGCGACCTCCACGATCCGAGCGATCAAACGAGCGATCAGAAGATCTACGACCACCACGGTCCGATGGGCGACGATCATATCCGCCTCTATCTCCCCTATCTCGTCTCTCGCCACGATCTCGTCTCTCGCCTCTATCTCCTCTGTCCGAACTCTTAGCCTTAGTGATCTCGGCCATCGGACGACCAGCGTGCTCGCCCAAAGTGTGGACAATATGCTCGGCATCGGCAAATGGAACACTCACAAACGAGTAGTTATCCAACACCGCAACATCGTCGATATGCTTATCGGCCAAGCCACACTTCTCCTTCAACATCTCGGTCAACATCCTACCTGTGTAGCCATCCTTCTTACCAACGGCCAAGAACAAGCGTGTCGTTCCCCTTCTGTCCACCGAGAAAGAGCGGATCTCTGGGTAGTTATTCTCATCCAACTCGCTACGGAACGCAAGTCGCAAAAGTGCGCTCAATGCCACCTCGGGAGAGTACAACTCCAACAACTCACCAGCCATATCGTAGTGGTCACGGTGGGTGTCGGTTGTGATGATATCACGAAGATCATCCTTGATCTTATTGCGCTTCATTGCGATGATATCCTGCGCTGTTGGCAGCTCCTCACGCTTGATCTCGGCCTTCACATCACGCTTTATCCATCCAAACTGGCGCATCTCGCCACGTGTGATGAAGGTGATCGCCGTACCCTGATTTCCCGCGCGTCCTGTTCGTCCGATTCGGTGAACGTAGCTCTCCGAATCTTGAGGCAGGGCGTAGTTGATTACGTGTGTCAAGTTATTAACATCAATACCACGAGCGGCAACATCGGTGGCCACCATAATATTCACCTGCTTCTCACGGAACTTCTTCAAGATCTTCTCACGTGAGGCTTGCGACACATCTCCGTGGAGACCATCCGCAGCGTAGCCACGCGAGAGGAGTCGGCTCACAACCTCGTCTACACTCACCTTGGTGCGACAGAAGATGATACCATAGAACTCCGACTCGATGTCGATGATACGTGTCAGGGCGTCGAATTTGTCGGCCTCTCTCACCTCGAAGTAGATCTGCTCGGTGAGGGTTGTAGTGAGCTGCTGAGCCTCGATCTTCACCAAATCTACATTCTTCATATATCTATCCGAGAGCTTCACGATGCGCTGTGGCATAGTGGCCGAGAACAACATCACCCTACGCTCCTCGGGGGTGTGGCTCATAATCTCCTCTACATCCTCGACGAATCCCATATTGAGCATCTCGTCGGCCTCATCTAATATAAGGTATTGGATCGCTCCCAACTTCATTGTTCCTCGACGGATGTGGTCGAGTGTACGTCCTGGTGTTCCGACGATGATGTCGACACCCTTCGAGAGGCGGCGTAGCTGCTCGCTCATCGAGGCGCCACCATAGATTGCGGTGATGCGGAGTTTACGCTCAGCGTTGAAGGAGTTTAACTCCTCGGCTGCCTGAATGGCCAACTCACGTGTTGGCACCAAAACGATCGCTTTAACGCCCTCCCTCTCCTTGTCGATCTTCTGGAGAATTGGGATTCCAAATGTTGCTGTCTTACCTGTTCCTGTCTGTGACTGTGCGATGATATCGCCCTCTCCCTCCAACAACTTAGGGATTACAAGCGATTGAATCTGTGTCGGGCTCTCGAAGCCCTTAGCGGCAATTGCTCGTAGCATCTGGTCCGATAGACCCAGTTGCTCAAATGAATTTTGTTCTGTACTCATTCAAAAAATTAAGTGAAAAATAAGCCCGATATAAGAGCTTTGATCTTTTCGTAGGTTTATATAAAAGCCTCTGTGAGCCTCTATATCCAACCCACGTCCCTATCGTTAACGACTTTAACGACGGCGCAAAGGTAGTGTTTTATTTTGAATATCTCTCATTATTAGTTGATTGATTGATGATTTTTATTTTTCTGAGTCTTTCTGAGACTAAACTGAGTCTGACCCAAATGTCCCAGAAAGACACAGAAAAGAGTCAGAAAAGAGTCAGAAAGACACAGAAAAATAAAAAAAATACTATCTTTGTAAAAAAATTAAGAAGAATGAGCCAACCAAAAATAGTAATAAACCCCAAATTCGCCTCATTAACAGAGTTCGTCGAGAATCTGCCACGAGAGTTCGAAAAAGGGGGACATACTATCTATAAGATCCGCAACGAGATTAAATATTTCGATGTAGATGGCGTGTTGGTCAATGTCAAGCGCTTTTGTGTACCACGAATATTCTTCAACCGTCTGGCCTACAAGCTAATCAGAAAGTCGAAGGCGCAACGTGCCTACGAGTATGCTCTGAAGCTGCTGAGCCTCGATATCGACACTCCAGCCCCGATAGCATATATAATCGAGGGGGGCCCTTTTCTGTTGGGATATAGCTACTTCGTGAGCATCCAAGTACCCCACACCCACAGCGTCGAGGAGCTACGTGACACCCCCATCATAGATGAGAGGGTGGAGAGTCTGCTACGCCATATCGGTCGCTACACAGCCACGCTACACACCAAGGGGATCTGTCACAACGACTATGGTCACGGAAATATCCTCTATCAGATGGTGGATGGAGCGCCCCAATTCTGCCTCGTCGACATCAATAGAATGTACTTCGGCGAGGTCTCTTTTGAGCGAGGATGCAACAACTTCTCGAAGATGGAGGGGACGCCCGAGACCTTCGACATTATCGCAAGATCCTATGCCGAGGCGAGGGGATTCGACCCCGAAAAGACATCTCGCAAGATCATCGATTGTGTGCAATCTTTTAGGGAGAGGCGAAAAAGGCGCTCTCGCAAACTCCTCAAAACTATCTTTGGCGCCCTCGTAGGGATCAAGCGATCTTAGAAGTTAAGCCTCTCAGCCGACTTCATAACAACTTTATTCTGATTCTCCAACAACCTACTTAAGTCGTTGTTGATCTGGGTTATACCCTTAAATAAGAGGCCCTTATTTGCCGCCAACACCTTAGAAAACACTCCCCCCGAAAAGAGAGTGCCCCAAGAGTTGTCAAAGGCGGAGTACTCCACAATCTGAGGGTCGCTCCCTACCCCACTCCTCTCACGAGCGATTTGGATCGCCTTGCGAAGTCCACCCTCGCCATCGGCCAACCCATTTTTCAACATCTCCTCGCCACACCAAACCCTGCCTCCGCTGAGTGCATCGACCTGCGACGAAGTGAGGTGCCTGCCCTCCCCAACGTGCCCTTTGAACCTACTATATACCGAGTTAACCCCTCGCATCATAGCCCCTCTCTCGGCCGCTGAGAGAGCTCGAGGGAGATAGCCAAAGTTGGCCGAAGGAGAGCTCCCTACCCCATCGAAGGTGATGTGAAGGTGCTCACGCAGAGCCTGCTCGCCATCAAACATAATCCCATAGACCCCGATCGACCCTCCGATCGAGAAGCGGTCGACAAAGATCATATCGGCAGGTGCACTGATATAATATCCGCCACTCGCCCCATAGCTACCGATCGAGACGATAACAGGCTTCTCGCCCCTCAGAAGCTCCACCTCACGCCAAATAACCTCAGCCGCAAGGGCACTTCCACCTGGCGAGTTGACACGCAAGATCACCGCCTTGACACTCTCGTCGGAGCGAGCCTTTCTCAGCTGCTTCGAGATCACCCCCGAGACAACCTCATCGCCCCTCGACGAGGGTATATCGCCATCTACGATCACCCCATCGGCATATATTATTGCGATCTTCTCGCTATTCTCGCCCCTCGTGCTATCATCCTCCTCGATCAACAGATCAATTCTGTTTGCATAGCGAGCCGAAGAGATCGTGCGAAGAGGCTCTCCATCTCGCTCCCTATCTCTCACCACGCCCAACCTCTCGATCGCCCTATCATATTGATCTCGATAGGCAATTGCGCTCACCATCCCCTCTCTGAGGGCCTCCTCGGGCTCGATGATGATGCGATCGCTGGCCATCCTATACAACGTACCTATATTAATACCCCTCGCCCTCGAGACCTCGCCAACAATATTTCCCCAGATATCATCGACAATACGCCCATTCTGCTCACGGCTCTCGGACGACATCTTCGACGAGGTGTAGGGCTCGATAGCCGACTTGTAGTCGCACCCCTCGGGACGAAATACCTCAGCCTTCACCCCCACATTTTTCAGCAGGTCGCCATAAAAGATACCATCAACCGAGACACCCTGCCAAGTGATTGACCCCAGGGGGTTAATAAATACTGAGTCGGCAATCGAGGCGAGGTAATATCCGCTCTGAGAGTACCCCTCTGAGTAGCTATAAATGGGCTTAGAGCTGACACGCCTAAAGTCCAAAAGGGCCTCACGGAGCTCCGAGGCGGTGGCCAAAGGGAGGTTATAGCTACCATCCATCCTCAGCGACAAGGCGGTGATATTGGGATCCTCGGCCGCACACTCAATAGCACGTAAGAGCGAAAAGAGCGAGGTGGTCTGGGGCATCTCGCCCAGAGCTGTCAACAGCCCATTCAGTGGGGTGAGCTCCGACTTCTCGACAATCTGAGTCGAGAGGTTGAGCTCCAAGAGGCTACCCCTCTTAACACTAATCTCCTCGCTGGGCATCAACAGCCCTACCCCCACAACGATCGAGATAACCAACACAACGGAGAGAATCACCATAGAGGCGATGAGGGCCAACAGTGTGGTCGCTATTTTCTTTATAATTGTACCCATAGTTCTAAAAATAGTTAGTTAGGTCCGATTTTAATATATTATATTATAGACATAACAAAGATACTTTTTTTTGAGGGATTTTCCCATAAAAGCAGAAAAAACACAACTAAGAATTAAAAAAAAGTTAAAAACTCGCCGCTTGCTTTGTTTTTCGAGATAATCTCCATATCTTTGGCAAAATAGAAATGGATGGGTCCGTGTGGCCTTGTAAACATATTATAATAGAGTAGGGAGTTATGCCAATTAAATGTATCGGAGTCTTAACATCGGGAGGTGACGCCCCCGCAATGAATGCTGCGATTCGTGCAGTGACGCGAACAGCGATCTATAATGGATTTGAGGTGAAGGGAATTATGCGTGGTTACAAAGGTCTAATCACGGGTGAGATCGAGAAGTTCACATCGAAGAGTGTAAGCAACATCATCGGAAAGGGTGGAACAATCCTCAAGACAGCTCGCTGTAAGGAGTTCCGCACAGTAGAGGGTCGCCAGTTGGCCTACGACAATATGGTCGCAGCGGGAATCGACGCCCTTGTTGTTATCGGAGGAGATGGATCTTTGACGGGAGCTAAGCTGCTCGCCGACGAGCACAATGTGCCAATCGTGGGTCTACCAGGCACAATCGACAACGATTTGGGAGGTACCGACGCTACGATCGGATATGACACCGCACTAAATATCATCGTCGACTGTGTAGATAAGTTGCGTGACACGGCATCGAGCCACGAGCGCCTATTCTTTGTCGAGGTGATGGGCCACACAGCTGGATACCTCGCCCTCAATGGAGCGATCGCATCGGGTGCCGAGGCGGCAATCATCCCCGAGATGGAGACTCAGGTCGACCAGTTGGCCGAGCTTATCAACACAGGATTCCGCAAGAGCAAGAACTCAGCGATCGTGTTGGTGGCCGAGAATCCTGCGACAGGTGGTGCGATGGGGCTTGCCCAGCGTGTGAAGAAGGAGTACCCCGACTACGATGCGAGGGTGACGATCTTGGGACACATTCAGCGTGGTGGTGCGCCATCGGCTATTGATCGTATCTTGGCATCGAGGATGGGCGAGAAGGCTATCGAGGCTTTGGTCGAGGGTCAGCGTAATATTATGATTGGTATGCGCAATGGCGAGTTGGTTTATGTGCCTTTTACTAAGGCTATTAACCATAAGAAGTCGTTTGACCTAACGGATGTAGAATTAGTAAAGATCCTATCAATCTAAAGAAGCTTTGCAAGGCGGCGAATTTTCAAAGATACTGAATCTAAGACCTCAGTCACGTACTTTTAGTACGCTCCTTCGGCCTTAGCTCCACCATCTTTAAAACTTCATCCACCTATCAAAGCTTTACGGGTGTGAATTGATGGTTTGATTCACGGGTGTGAATTGTGTTTGATACTTTTGTGAATTTCTGATTTGAAATTCAGATGTGATTCACTTCGGTGAATGTTTTGTGAGTTTATTTTACAGGTGAGGGTGACTAACAAGTCGCGAAAGTAA
Source organism: Rikenellaceae bacterium (assembly GCA_047178625.1). Classification (GTDB taxonomy): domain Bacteria; phylum Bacteroidota; class Bacteroidia; order Bacteroidales; family Rikenellaceae; genus Alistipes. Next base: position 16,629 of record JBCQTJ010000025.1, on the reverse strand, counting down.
TACATATCGTCATTGCGGGCTTGACCCGCAATCTCATAATGCGCTGTTAGTTAATGCTACTTAGAGATTGCGGATCAAGCCCGCAATGACGTGTATAGTTTACATCTATACTTGTTAATCATCCTCCCCTAATTATTATTTATATATTTAACCTAATTTCTTATAATGAAAAAGGTATTGACAATTGGTAATGCTTTGTTGGATTCACTCATCACGCTGCCCAATGATGATATTTTGTCTCAATTTAACCTCCAGAAGGGAACGATGTCGCTTGTCGACCAGACTACAATCTCTGCGGTGTTGGAGGCAACAAAGGAGTTTCCTATCGACTCGGCAGTGGGTGGTTCGGCTGGAAATTGCGCACGTGCTTTGGCCCACCTTGGTGGCAAGGTCGCATTTGTAGGTAAGGTCGGATCCGACTCAGCAGCAGACGTTTACTCATCGAGTCTTAAGCAGCTCGACATCACCTCACGACTCCTCACCACCTCCGAGTGCCCAACGGGGCGTTGTATCTCTTTGGTCTCGCCCGATGGAGAGCGCACTATGACAACATACCTTGGTGCCGCCCTCTGCCTCTTGGCCGAGGATATCACTCCTGAGCTGTTCGAAGGTCACGAGATAATCTTCATCGAGGGCTATTTGGTTCAAAATGAGTCGCTTCTTCGTCGCATCTTCGAGGTGGCGCACGACCTCGATATGATCGTCTCGATCGACTTGGCGAGCTACAACGTTGTCGAGCAGAGCCGTGAGCTCCTCACCGAGATGATCGAGAGCGGAGCCCACATCGTATTTGCCAACGAAGCTGAGGCTGAGGCATATACCCTCAATGCCGACCCAATGAGTGCAGCCGAGATCATCGCCGAGAGGGTTGATGTAGCGGTTGTGAAGGTGGGCCCTAAGGGCTCTATCACAATCTCGGGCGACGAGGTTGTCGAGGTGGGAGCCACCGACCACGTTCGTCGTGACACCACTGGTGCAGGCGACTACTTCGCTGGTGCCTTCCTCCGTGGATTCTGCGATGGAGAGACCCTTGTTCGCTCGGCCCAGATGGGGTCGATCGCTGGCGGGGCGATCATCGAGGTCGTCGGAGCGTTGCTACCCGACGAGGGTTGGGAGAGTGTCAAGGCCGACATCAAGGTGGTCCTCAAATAAATAATCTACACATATATATAATATGTCAACAGCGCTATTCGAAGAGGTAATTTTTGGCCCGATCCATTCACGTCGGTTGGGCCTCTCATTGGGGGTAAACCTACCTCCCCAGCACGCCAAGATCTGCAATTTTGACTGCATCTATTGTGAGTGCGGCTCAAATTCGGAGCGTGTAGGGCTCTCATCCGAGCGACGTTTCGCCACCCGTGGGCGAGTCTCGGAGCTGTTGGAGGCGAAGCTGAGAGAGATGACTACTGAGGGGGCTTTGCCCGACGTCATAACCTTCGCAGGAAATGGAGAGCCGACGATGCACCCCGACTTCGAGGCGATCATAGACGATACGATCAAGCTCAGAGATAGCCTCTCGCCAAACTCCAAGATCTCGGTCCTCTCCAACGCCACTCGCCTCTCGGTCCCATCGGTCCAAAGAGCGTTACTAAGGGTCGACAACAACATCTTGAAGTTGGATTCAGCACTCCAAACCACCGCCGAGGCGATGAACCGCCCCAACTCAGTGTATAGCGTGGAGTCGGTGATAGATGGAATGAGGCAATTCGAGGGACGTTGCATAGTCCAGACAATGCTCTTGCGTGGTGAGGTGGAGGGCCAGAAAATCAACAACACAGCCGAGGAGGAGGTCGAGGCCTATATTGAGGCGATAAAAAAGATCGCCCCCTCGTCGGTGATGCTCTACTCGATAGATCGTGACACCCCTTGTGGAGGTCTGCAAAGGGTATCGAAAGAGGATATGGAGAGCATAGCCGAGCGCTTAAGGTCTGAGGGTTACACAGTTAGCGTGTCCTAAAATAATTAAAAACATAGAATAATATGAGTGATTTTTGCCCAAAATGCAAAGGAGAGAATAACTATTTTGATGGTTCGATGAACGTATGCCCCGACTGCGGAGCCGAGTGGAGTGACTCGGATATGGCCGATAGCGCTGCAACGATCTGCCGTGATAGCAACGGAGCCGAGCTCTTCGATGGCGATGCCGTAACGGTGATCAAGGATCTAAAGGTGAAGGGTTCGTCGATGGTGATCAAGCGTGGAACCAAGGTGAAGTCGATCCGCCTAACGGACGATGTGGAGTTGGTGGATTGCAAGATTGATGGATCGGGAATAGTCTTAAAGACGATCTATCTAAAGAAATAGTGTGTGATCGTTGCAAGGCGGCGAATTTTCAAAGATTCTGAAGCATCTACCTCAGTCACGTACTTTTAGTACGCTCCTTCGGCAGCTGCTCCACGATCTTTAAAACTTCATCCACCTATCAACGACCAAGTGGCAATGCCCACAAAAAAAACCGGGAGGTGCTGCTGACACACTTCCCGATTTAGGCGTCTTCGACTGATTTAGAGATGGCTTACTAAATCCAATTCAGCTTCAGACAATTGAAGATTGACATTTTAAATAACACAAAAAAATCGCTACAAACATTATGAAGTCTCTAACACTACAAAGATAGGGTGTTAAGTAGTTCTGTACAATCACCAGAAATAGGTAATTTTCAAAAACTTTGTAGCTATTTTCCATTATTTTACCCCATATCTACCCTCAATTACTCGCCAATCGACCCTCGTAACGTGCGCTTTGACAGCCTCTTCTCGTCGGTTTTCGTAATCCACATAGTAGGCGTGTTCCCAGAGGTCGATCGTCAGAATCGGCCGTTTGTCGTTGATGATCGGATTGCCAGCGTTCGAGCTCGCGATCAGCTCCAATCGCTCATCCTCGTTTACGACCAGCCACAACCAGCCCGACCCAAAGAGGGATGTCGAGCCCCTGTAAATCTGAGCCAACATATCGTCGAACGTCCCGAAGCTATCCTCCACAGCATCTAAGAGCCCCCCCGTAGGCTCACGCTTTGGCGAGGGGCTGAATTGGTCGAAGTAGAATAGGTGGTTCCACGCCTGAGCGGCATTGTTGAATATCGCCCCAGCGCCAGCGGTGAGGACCACCTCCTCGAGGCTCATAGGTGCAAACCGAGTGTTCTCGACCAACTTGTTGAGTGTGTTGACATATCCAGCGTAGTGTTTGTCGTGGTGCAGCCTCAGGGTCTGCTCCGAGATGGCAGGTGCAAGGCAGCCGTAAGCGATAGGCAGCTTTTTGGTGACGAAGTAATCTGTGTGTGTTGCTATTGTTCCCATATTTTACCGATGTAATTAAAATTAAACATAGAGCGAGAGGGGCAAAATCTGAGCCACAGACAAAATTTTCGTGAAATTAGTGGCAGACCTTAGGGAAGGCCAGAGATTGTTGATAGGTGGATGAAGTTTTAAAGATCGTGAAGCAGCTGCCGAAGGAGCGTACTTAGGTACGTGACTGAGGTAGCTGCTTCACGATCTTTGAAAATTCGCCGCCTTGCAACAATCTCTCATATGCGCAAAAAAATAGGGGGAGCCACCACAGCTCCCCCACTTCGTGAGGTTCACGACCGATATTCGTTCCTACTCCAGTAACCACTCCTTCGTAGGTCTTAGATGCTAAAAGCAATCAACCGAGTCGCTATCCTCAACCAACCTAAAACTACTAACCTATAAAAATGAACTTTAAAACTTCACTGCAAAGATAAGGGGTATTTTCCGATTCTCCAAACTTTTTAATGAATATTTTTAAAATAAAATGAACTTTTTTTGCAAATCATCATTTCAAACGTTTGAAAACAAGGAAGATAGCGAAATTTTCTTCACTCCTCACAAACCTCAAAATATATTTAATATTTTAAAAAATGATTTTTGCTGTTATTTTGATAACAAAAATAAGGTAAAAAGAACAAACCCGAAAAATCAAATGTGAACTTAAATTTACCCCGAAGCTCGCAAATCTATATTGTTAATTAAAAGTGTTAAAATGGTCGAAAAAGTTGGTCCATATCTCCTTTTATTATACCTTTGCCCCATCTACGATGCCTTAAGCGCCCATTTTCAGCAGCGCAAGAGACAACAGCGTAGGATCTATTTTAAATAAAACAGAAAGAATGAAATCTTTAAAAATCGGAAACTTAACAATCCAAACTCCTATCATTCAAGGAGGTATGGGTGTAGGAATATCCCTCTCGGGGTTGGCATCTGCGGTCGCCAATCAGGGTGGGGTCGGAGTGATCTCGGCCGCAGGGTTGGGAGTAATCTACAACAAATTCTCACCTATATATAATGAGGCGAGCATATTTGGCCTAAAGGAGGAGATCCGCAAGGCTCGTGAGGCGACCAAGGGTGTGATCGGTGTGAATGTGATGGTGGCGATGTCGAACTTCGCCGATATGGTCAAGACAGCGATCTCGGAGAAGGTAGACATCATCTTCTCGGGAGCGGGTCTACCCCTCTCGTTGCCATCGTTCCTTACAAAGGATAGTGAGACTAAGTTGGTCCCAATAGTCTCGAGCGGACGTGCCGCAAAGCTACTCTGCAACAAATGGTTCAAGGGCTACGGCTACGCCCCCGACGCAATAGTTGTCGAGGGACCCAAGGCAGGAGGCCACCTCGGCTACTCGGTCGAGGAGCTCAACGATGCCGACCACTCATTGGAATCGATCGTGCGTGATGTAGTGAGCGTAGTTCGTGAGTTTGAGAGTGCCAACGATTGCCATATCCCCGTTATCGCAGGTGGAGGTATCTACTCGGGGGAGGACATTCTCTCAATTATGTCGTTGGGAGCCGAGGGTGTCCAGATGGGCACACGCTTTGTAACCACCTATGAGTGTGACGCCGCCGATGAGTTCAAGCAGAGTTATATCGACGCCAAGCAGAGCGACATAGAGATCATCCAGAGCCCTGTGGGGATGCCTGGGCGAGCGATCAAGGGGACATTCCTCAGCCGAGTGAAGGAGGGTCTAACAGCTCCGAAGAGCTGCCCATTCGACTGCATCAAGACCTGTGAGGTTGATAGAAGTCCCTACTGCATTATGGTGGCGCTCTACAACGCCTTCAAGGGGAAGTTGGATCGTGGCTACGCCTTCGCAGGTAGCAATGCGTGGAGGGCCGAGAAGCTCACAAGTGTCAAGGAGCTATTCTCGTCGCTCAAGAGCGAGTATGACTCGGCGGTGAGTCGCATAACATCAAAATAGATGGCAAACGATGGATCTATGGTCAATCTCAAAGTTTAGCGACTTTAGCCGTGCGGCGTTAGAGCTATTCCGATATCAGGCAGAGGTACTCCCACCCTATGGGGAGTACCTCTCCTTGTTGGGGTATGACCGTCGGGCCATCGAGGCGGTAGAGAGTGTCGAGCAGATCCCATTCCTACCGATAGAGATCTTCAAGAGGCGCGAGGTATATTCTGGGGCGAAGGCTCCCGAGGCGATATTCACATCGAGTGGCGATGTCGCCTCACGCCACTTTGTGGAGTCGTTGGCGTGGTATGAGCAGGTGGCTGTTCGCAGCTTCGAACTTAGCTATGGCGACTTAAGCGAGTGGGGAATCTATGCCCTCTTGCCGAGCTATTTGGAGCGTGAGGGGTCATCGCTGATCTATATGGTCGACCGCTTTGTCGCCCGTTCCAATGGGCGTGGGGGCGGTTTCTACCTCTACGACCACACCGCCTTAATCGAGGATATGAGGCGTGACCCTCGCCCCAAAATCTTGTTGGGGGTGAGCTACGCCCTGCTTGATCTGGCCGAGAGTGGAGTCGTTGGGGAGCCACTGGAGCGAACAATAATAATGGAGACAGGGGGGATGAAGGGGCGACGTGAGGAGCTCTCGAAAGCTGAGCTGCATAGGCGACTATGCGAGGCCTTTGGGGTCGAGCGGATCCACTCCGAGTATGGAATGGCGGAGCTCACCTCCCAGTGTTACTCCGATGGCAAGGGGATATTCACCCCACCGCCGTGGTTTAGGGTTGCGGTGAGGGATCTTTCCGACCCATTCGACCTTAGCCTAAGTGTCGATCGACCACTCCGAGGTGGAGTCAACATCATAGATCTGGCCTCGAAACACTCCTGCGCCTTTATCGAGACTCAGGATTTGGGGCAGATCCTCCCCGACGGCCGCTTCCTCTTGGAGGGGCGAATCACGGGGGCCGATGTTAGGGGTTGTAACTTACTTATTGAATAATTATGGGCTACAAAGCAGGCGAGTTGGAGAGGCTACACATCGAGCTATACGACATTCTGTCGAAGTTCATCGAGGTGTGCGACCGTATGGGGATCGGTTATTTCATAATCGGTGGCTCGGCTGTGGGTGCCCACTTCGATGGGGCGATCTTGCCGTGGGACGATGATATCGACGTGGGGATGGAGAGAAGGGAGTATGAGCGATTCTTAGACATCGCTGATGCGGAGTTGCCCGAGGGTTATGTCTTGCAATCGCCCGATAATGAGCCAAATACACCCTACTACTTCGCCAAGGTGCGCAAATGTGGAACTCGCTTCGAGGCCGATGATGAGTTTGGGTTGGAGATGCACCACGGAATCTATATCGACATCTTCCCGATGGATAGAGTCCCCGACCAACAGCTATTGGAGAGGTTTCAGAGGGGGCTGGTCCGCTTTTTCGGCAACGCCTTTGTCGCAACGACCATTAAGTTGCCCAACGGAGGAGTAGTTCAGAAGTGGATGGTGGATAGTTTTGCAACGCTGTTTGGGAAACGTCTGATCTACAAGATGTTGAAGTGGTCACAAACCCTCTTTAATGGGCGAGAGACCAAATACATTTCAATAGTGAGGATGGATCGTGACCACATCCGAAGGGCGACGATCACCCCACCCGACCGCCGAATGTTCGGCCCGTTGGAGGTCAACGCCCCCAGCGATCTGTTGACCTATCTGGAGTGGCACTACCCAGGGCTGCACCGTGATTTGAGCGAGGAGGAGCAGATCAACCACTCACCTCGAGTTCTCAGCTTCGAGGATTAGAATCCGTAGGCTAAGCAGCGCAAGATCCATAACTTGTTGATAATGAAGCACCAAATGCGATAGAGATAGGCCAAAGGGTTCTTGTTATTTTTTCGGATAAGCAGCCATCGACGCAAGTTCATTCGGCTCAAAAATAGCGACATTGCGAATCGCATCATCGCATCTCGTTGCGAGATAAACTCCCAAATCATAATCTGCGAGCGGACATAGTTTCTGATTGTCGACCTCGTGACGTTATTCGAATATGACCCCTCGGAGTCGGCTCGATAGTAATATAGTGGCTGTCCGACGTGCGAGATCTCACGTGCGAAGTACAGCAACTTCACGAGCAGCAACGAATCCTCGCCATAGTTGACGCTACCGTCGAATCGGATTCCGTTGCGGTGTATCATCTCGGTGCGAATGAGCATCGACCATACCCTGTTGGGGAGTGCGAAGCTCTGGGCCAAGACCACGTGTAGCGACCCCTCACGACCCCCTACCCAGTGGGTGCTTATATGTTTTTGTGACTTTACGGTTGTGTGATAGAAGTCCGACGAGACTATGTCGGCGTTGCAGCGATGTTGCTCACGCACCAATTTGCTCACAAGGTTCTGATCGCACCAGTCGTCGCTATCCACGAAGATCAGGAATTCGCCTGTTGCGCACTCCATAGCGGTGTTTCTCGCCTCCGCCACGCCTCTGTTTCGGGAGTGTTTCACGATCTTGCACTTGCCTTTTATGTGGGCATATTCATCCTCGATGATGCGTTTTAGCCGCTCCACAGAGGTGTCGGGCGAGCAGTCGTCTACGAATATGAACTCGCAATCCTCGTAGTTTTGCTCGAAGATTGAGCGGGCGCACTTGACTATGCGGTCCTCGACTTTGAATATTGGTACTAATATTGAGACTCTCATTTTTTTCTTTTTTTATTTTGCTTGACCCTTAGCCCGCTTGGCCATAGCCGAAGCAAAGACAAAATCGCAAAGCTCCCGATTATCCGACCGCATCAGATCCTCGCTATCCCCCTCCCACCACTTGTGGCCCTTATAGAGATAGAGAATCTTATCCCCAATCTCCATAACAGAGTTCATATCGTGGGTATTTATGATCGTTGTGATGTTATACTCTTCGGTGATGTCGTGGATCAAATTGTCGATCACAATCGAGGTCTGCGGATCCAACCCCGAGTTGGGCTCATCGCAAAATAGATACCTCGGATTCATAACTATCGCCCTGGCAATAGCCACTCGCTTAACCATTCCACCACTCAGCTCGGCAGGATACTTCTTGTCGGCATTGACCAACTTAACCCTGCTAAGACAGAAATTAACCCTCTCCATCTTCTCCTCCTCACTCTGCTCGGTAAAGAGATCCAACGGCAACTTGATATTCTCGGCCACCGTCGACGAGTCGAGCAGCGCACCCCCCTGAAAGATCATACCTATATCCTTACGCATCTCCCTAAGCTCCCTGCCATTAAGGGCCGAGAATTTGGTCTCATCATAGAATATCGAACCCTCCTCGGGGCGATACAACCCCACCAAACTCTTCAGCAGAACAGTCTTGCCCGAGCCGCTCTCACCAATGATGAGGTTGGTCTTGCCCGTGACGAACTCCGCCGAGATCCCCTTTAGGACGTGATTCTCGCCAAAGGTCTTGTGTATATTTACCGATTTAATCATCTCTTTTCCCCTTTTTAAACCAACAATACCTGAGTCAAGATCAAGTTGAAGATCATAACCACAACCGACGAGACCACAACCGCACGTGTCGAGGCACGACCCACCTCCAACGAGTTGCCACCAACATAGTAGCCAAAGAAGGCCGAGATGGTGGTGACGATAAAGCCAAAGACCGCACTCTTGATGAGCGAGTAGGTGATCGAGAAGGGCTTGAAGTCGGAGAGGATACCCTCGATATAGTTGTCGGGCATCAAGATCCCCGTCGCTATCGAGATCACATAACCGCCCACAATTCCGATGAAGATACTAAGCACCGTGAGCATAGGGAAGAAAAATAGCGTAGCGATGACCTTAGGCAGAATCAAATACGAGGCCGAGTTGACGCCCATAATCTCCAACGCATCAATCTGCTCGGTGATGCGCATCGTGCCAATCTCCGAGGCGATGTTACTACCCACCTTACCAGCCAAGATCAGCGCAATGACCGTAGAGGAGAACTCCAAGATCATCACTTCACGGGTGGCATAACCAATCAGGTAGCGAGGGATGAACGATGCCTCGAGGTTGATAGCCATCTGGAGCGTCACCACCGCACCGATGAAGAACGAAATGATGGCGGTCAACCCCACCGAGTCAAGCCCCAACGAGACCATCTCCGAGACGGTGCGTCGCCAATAGATCTTCTTTTTTTCGAACGATGAAAAGACCCTCCCCAATAGTTTGGTGTATTGCCCAATCGACTCAAATGTCTTAACGATTATCATCTTTTTTTACTCTTTAATCTCCTCGAAATCAACGTAATCACCCACCTTGTCCGAGACCTTTTTCTCGGTTGCTGAGCTCGGCTCAGTCTTGTAGATCTTCACCTTCGGGTCGCCACTGGGCTTGCCACCAAAGGGGTTCTCTCCCCCTTGTGCCCCAAATGGGTTCTGCCCCTGCTGAGAGGCCATCTTAGCGATCTTGCGCCTCAGGAGATAACCCCCAATCATCATAATGGCAAAGAGGGCCAATATGATGATTCCAAAGATCTGCATCGCACCAAATAAAAACGATGGCGCAACAACCAAAAGGAAGATGAAGATCCAGAGGAATATATTATTTTTTATAAAATCAAACATAGCTAAAAACGTTTTAAAACTCGGTGCAGCAAATGATACATATTTATAAAAGCACCACACCAACTACAAAGGTATGAAAAATTTGTGGGATCCAACAAATTTAACTAACTTTGAGGGCAAATTATTACGAATTAAGTGGAATCTGTTTAAGTTTTTCTCGCTAAAATTGTTAAGAGAGATGTTGCTTTAATTTTCTCTCTTTTCAGGAGGCGCATAGCAAAAGCTATGTAACGAGTGAAAAAAGAGAAAAGTGAAGTGACAGATCCTTAACAAATTAGATGAGAGAAATTTAAACAGATTCTATATTATAATCAATAAAATCATAAATTATGCTCAACGCACTAACAGCAATCTCACCCATCGACGGTCGTTACAGACGAGTTACCGAGTCGCTTGGCGACTACTTCTCGGAGTCGGCCCTAATCAAATATCGTATTCGTGTCGAGGTGGAGTACTTCATCTCGCTATGCCAGATCCCACTCCCCGAGTTGGCCTCGTTCCCAGCTGAGAGGTTCTCGGATCTTCGCAACTTGTATCTCAACTTCGAGTTGAGCGATGCGGAGCGTGTCAAAGAGATCGAGTCGGTGACGAACCACGACGTGAAGGCGATCGAGTATATCATCAAGGAGAAGATGGATGCTATGGGCCTTTCGGAGTTCAAGGAGTTTATCCATTTTGGATTGACCTCACAGGATATCAACAACACCTCGGTGCCCCTCTCGATCAAGGAGGCAATTGCCGATGTTCTTTTGCCCGAGTTCGAGGCGTTGGTCGCTACCCTATCGACTATGGCCTCTGATTGGGCCGATATCTCGTTGTTGGCCCGCACCCACGGACAGCCAGCCTCGCCAACTAAGTTGGGCAAGGAGATTATGGTCTACGTTGAGCGCCTCCAAAAGCAGATCAAGATGTTGGGCGAGGTGCCAATGGCGGCTAAGTTCGGTGGTGCAACGGGTAACTTCAATGCCCACAATATCGCCTATCCCGAGACTAATTGGGTCGAGTTCGCCAATAAGTTCGTAGGCGAGAGTTTGCAGCTATCTCGTTCGCAATATACCACTCAGATCGAGCACTACGATATGTTGGCCGCCCTCTTCGACGCCCTCAAGCGCATCGACACAATTATGATCGACCTCTCTCGTGACTTCTGGAGCTATATCTCGATGGAGTACTTCAAGCAGCGCATCAAGGCTGGTGAGGTAGGATCGAGCGCTATGCCCCACAAGGTCAACCCAATCGACTTCGAGAATGCGGAGGGTAACTTAGGAATCGCAAACGCACTCTACGAGCACTTGGCAGCCAAACTTCCTGTATCGAGGTTGCAGCGAGACTTGACCGACTCGACAGTGTTGCGTAACGTAGGTGCCCCAATCTCGCATACCCTAATCGCCTTGAAGTCATTGCAGAAGGGTCTGGGCAAGGTGATCTTGAATCAGGCGGCTATTGATGCCGATTTGGAGAATAACTGGGCCGTAGTAGCCGAGGGAATCCAAACCTACCTGCGCAGAATCGGCTACCCATCGCCATACGAGGCGTTGAAGGCACTAACGAGAACCAACAGCCACATCACAGCAGACTCGATAGCAGAGTTCATCAAGGGCTTAGACGTAAGCGACGAGGCCAAAGAGGCGCTCAGCAAGATCACCCCTAAGAGCTACACAGGAGTGTTGTAGAGCTCTAAATAAAAGGTCCAAAAGAAAGAGGCGTAGAGTCTCAATAAAATGAATGCTCTACGCCTTTCTTATTTTTATTTTTAGTGATTTGTAGGTGCAAGTTAAAAAAAATCGCTATCTTGCAACCTAACTAACACAAAACCAACTAATAACCAACCAAATGAAAAAACAGGCCCTAATCCTACCCATCGTAGGAGCCGTGCTCTCATCGCCCCTAAACGCCTATGCGCAGGGAGAGAAGCAGCGACCAAATGTGATAATCCTCACGGCCGACGACCTCGGCTGGAACGATATCTCATCCCCCATAACGACCGAGGGCAGCGGCTCGAAGAACCACCAAACCCCCAACATCGACCGCCTAATAACCCAAGGTGTCTCATTCACAAATAGCTACACCCAACAAAATAGCGCCCCAACACGAGCGGCCCTCCTAACGGGACAATACGCCAACAACACTGGGGTCTACAACGTAACCTCACTCACCCGATATGGAACCGCCAAAAAGGGCGGAATAACCGAGAAGGAGGCCCTAATAACCCCTCCCGACCAAAATAACTCGATCCTGCCATCGACCGTAACCCTTGCCGAGACCCTCCACGAAGGGGGCTACGAGACCTATATCTTCGGAAAGGTGCACGGCTGGAATGGCGACCTCACGGACGACCACGGCTTCACCCACAACTACGAGTGTTCCAAGGCAGTATCCGAGGGGGGCGAGAAGGTGAGCAACTACTTCGCCCACCAAAAGCAGAGTGGCGAGTGGGTATTCGCCTCTGAGAGTTACAACAAATACGCCGACCCCTACACCGAGGAGTATGTAAAGGAGAAGTTGTTACCATTTGCCAATGGCAACGATCCAATGACAATAGTGGGACGAGAGAAGCACTTCACCGATGCAATAGGCGATATGGTTGTCGACCAGATAGCGGAGCTCGACCCCGACCAACCAGCGATGATGTGGATCTGTTTCCACGCCATCCACTCGGGCATCGTGGCACGTGAGGATCTCTACGATAAGTACAAGAGCCGCACGAAGTTAGATGAGCGACACAAGAACTACAAATATGCCGCACTAACCGAGCAGCTCGACCAGACTGTGGGGCGAATATTGGCCGCCCTCGACGACCCCAATGGCGATGGCGACACCTCGGATTCCATAAGCGAGAACACCTTAGTGATCTTTATGTCGGATAACGGAGGCGTGGGAGGAGACCACAGCAACGCCCCACTTCGTGAGAGTAAGGGAACCTTCTACGAGGGGGGTATTCGTGTCCCCTTCGTGGCCCGTTACCCCGCTCTCATCGAGCCCAATAGGGTCTCTTGCGAGCCGATCCACGTGATCGACTACTACCCCACTATCGCCCAAGCGACGGGCTGCGAACTCCCAGCCGAGCAGACCCACAAATTAGACGGAGAGTCATTCCTCCCAATCCTAACGGGTGAGAGCAAAGAGTTAAAAAGAGATGCGCTATACTGGCACTTCCCAGGCTATATGGACTCTCGCCAACAACCCACCTCGGTAATCAACAAACGAGTAGGCAACGAGCGATACAAACTCCGCTACTACTACGAGAGCGAGAGCTACGAGCTATACAACCTAACCAAAGATGGCTCCGAGAGCCAAGATCTGATGGTAGATATAACCAAGCAAAACCAAAAGATAGCTGGTCAGTTAAGAGCAGATCTATGCGAGTGGCTAATCAAAAACCCACCAATGACAATGCGCTACAAAGCAACAGGCGAGGCGGTAGGCCTACCCCAAAGAATAGCGAAGTAAACCATAAAATCCCATACGGAGGCGACTAAAGTTCAAATTTTAGTCGCCTCTTTTGTTTTGTAAAAATGTTTGAAGTCGATTTAACCTATCCCAATCCACGAGGTCTAATGTAGTATAGACCTTAAAACTAAACAAAACAGACAATATGAAAAAGATGACAAAAATTATGGGAGCCTCAGCACTCTCGATGTTCGCCCTCGCAGCAACAATCTCGGGATGTGTGGGCGACACGACACTAAGCTACCCCCAAGTGGCAACGGGACAAGAGACACTCTACAATGTGGAGGGTCAAGCTGTCGATGAGATTAAAGTGGGAGAGCTCTACTATGGCCAAGATGCCAACTACCTCGCAGGTGCCAAGATGAGCTATCGAGACAATGGCGATGGTACAGTTAGCGACCTAAACACAGGCCTTATGTGGCAGATGGTCCCCATAAAAGAGGGTTTTACGTGGGAGGGAGCCAAGGAATATTGCGAAGGTTTGGAGCTCGCAGGCTACGACGATTGGAGGATGCCCTCAGCCAAGGAGCTCTTCTCGATAAGCGATTTTAGTACTGGTTGGCCATATATCGACTTAGAGTATTTCAAGTTGGTCGATAGCGAGCGAATCGGTAAGGATGAGCAGTATTGGACCGACCACATATATGTAGGCACCATCGGACACGCAGGCTCAGCAACTGCCTTTGGAGTGAACCACGGCACAGGCCACATCAAGGCCTATGGAGCAGGTTTCACCGTAGGAGAGGATGGTCAAAAGATAGAGGTTCAGGCCCCAACTCGTCCACAGCAGTCGGGAGATCGTAGCCAACCACAAGCATCCCAAGGACAAGGACAACGCCCCCAAAGAGATAGCGTAGAGAGAGCCGACAACACACAGCGCCCTCAAGCAAGACAAGGACAGCGCCAAGGCCAGCAAGCACAAGGCAAGCGCCCCGAAAGAGACAGCGCACAAGGATCTCGCGGTGCTCTAAGCCAAAAAGTAAGCCAAGGTCAAGGCCAGCGCCAAGCACCTCAGGGAGGAGGTCAGAGCGCAATGGGAGGCCAAGGAGGCCGCAGCAAGAAGTATGTCAGAGCAGTGCGAGGCGACGTGTATGGTGTGAATAAGTTTGTAGACAACGGCGATGGCACAGTCACCGACAAGGCGACGGGGCTAATGTGGTCAAAAGAGGATAGCCAAGAGGGTATGGATTGGGTTGTATCGCTCCAATATGCCGAGTCCTCGGAGTTGGCAGGCTACGATGATTGGCGACTACCAAACGTCAAGGAGTTACAGGGTATCCTAAGCTACGACTATGCGCCAGCGGCCACAGATCCCGCAAAGGTGGGTGCGGCAATAGACCCAATATTCTCTTGCACGCCGATCGAAAATGAGAATGGAGATAAGGATTATGCCTATTATTGGACAGGAACATCGGCTCTATTCCAACGAGGCAGACCCTATTACTATGCGTGGTACGTAGCCTTTGGCCGAGCAGTCTCTCCCACAGGAGAAGATAGCCACGGAGCAGGAGCAGTCCGCTTCGACACAAAGCAGAGCGGCGGCCCCGATGGCGAAGACAAAGCAAGAATCTACAACTACGTAAGGTTGGTGAGAAACGTAATGTAGCTAAGATCTTTCACGATCTTGTGGGAGGCGAGATCGTTGATAGGTGGATGAAATTTTGAAGATCACAAGGAGGGGGCTGAAGGGAGCGTACTAAAGTACGTGACCGAAGTTCACTCCTTGTGATCTTTAAAATTTCGCCGCCTTGCAAAGATCTCAATTAATTGAAGCGATATCCAACATTGATCGACCAACTACCACTCGACCCCTTATAACCCAAATCCTGAAGATCCGAAGCAAAACAATTAAGAAGCCCAGCCTCATAAGCAAACCCCATCAAATAGCGCCCCATAAGGTAAGAGAGCCCAAATCGCATACCAAAATCCGATCGACTAACAAGCCTCGAATTGATCGTTCCCCAATCATCAATCACAATCTCCTGCTCCTCATAAGGCCTATAAAACGCCCCATTAGCCCCAAGAGTACCGCAAAATCCATAAGAGTAGTAGACCCCAATCTCGGGGATGATGGCCGAGTGACGACCCGTAGCGAGCTCAAAGGCGATGGTCACGGGGATCTCTGCCTCGTAGCTCTTGAACTGCGATTTGGGGGCATCGGCCAATATTCGGCTGTTGCGAGCCCCCTTCATCGAGAGGCCCAATCCTGTCTGAAGATAGATGGGCGACGACTCCGAGATCGAGATGTTGTAGAGCACAGCACCATTGTAGCCCGTCTGATAACGTGAGGCTCGAAAGTCGTTGAAGAGGTTCGAGAAGCTGACGCCAGCCCTCACCGACCAGAAGTTTTCGTAGCTCGTCGAGCTGCTTGTGTAGCGCACCGACGAGGGGGAGTAAGTCCGAGTTTGCGCCTCGGCCGACGAGATGGTGGCCGCTGCGGCGACAAAAAACGAGAGCGAGAGTAAAAAATTTCTCATACTTTAAAGATGTTTAATGGTTAAAATTGCAAAATAAAAAAGGCCCTCGCCCACCCAAGGCGAGGCCTTTTGTCTCGATTCTGCAAAAAGTACGCCAACCCTCACTACCCTATTTTTCTCTGCCTTATATATAATATATATGTATAGCCCCTTCAATATCACCAAAAACAACTTATTTCACTATTTTTCGCAAAAAAAAGCAGAAAACGCTTGCAGATCCAAAAATAGTCCCTATATTTGCAACCGCAATCAGGAAATCACACGGTGATAATGGCGATAAGCCACAAGCTATGAAATCTTTTTTGCAAAAAGTTCTAAAAAAGTTTGGTAGATAAAAAAACATCACTTATATTTGCAGTCCCAAGTGAGACCAACGGTCACACAACGGTTCGCAGATGACAAGCGAAGGTTTTGAAAGTTGTCTACGAAATCTATTTTATAGAGAAGTTCTTTGAATTACTGGTAATATTTTTTGAAAGAAAAATGTAGTATTTATCTGTCAATTCTTTTGATGTGAATCAGAAGTAATTTTTTAAATAAAGAAGTCAGGGCTCTAAACAAACATTATAATTTTACAATGGAGAGTTTGATCCTGGCTCAGGATGAACGCTAGCGGCAGGCCTAACACATGCAAGTCGAGGGGCAGCACGATCTTCGGATTGGTGGCGACCGGCGCACGGGTGCGTAACGCGTATACAATCTACCTATAACAGGGGGATAACACTGAGAAATTGGTACTAATACCCCATAATACTAATAAGGGCATCCTTGTTAGTTGAAAGTTCCGGCGGTTATAGATGAGTATGCGTTGTATTAGTTAGTTGGTGAGGTAACGGCTCACCAAGACTACGATACATAGGGGGACTGAGAGGTTAACCCCCCACACTGGTACTGAGACACGGACCAGACTCCTACGGGAGGCA
>JBCQTJ010000024.1:0-37073 GCA_047178625.1 Rikenellaceae bacterium | reverse complement strand
TCACCAAGATGAGGTTGCTCTCGGGAATAACCTTTAATACCTTCAAGTTAAGTACCTTAACCTGATCTCCACCCATCTGTCCTGGCAAACGCTTGCCCTTGAAGACACGTGAAGGATACGATGATGCACCCAATGATCCGGGCTTACGCTGACGGTTGTGCTGGCCGTGGGTTGCTCCACCTACTCCACCAAATCCGTGGCGCTTTACAACACCCTGAAAACCGCGTCCCTTTGAGATTCCAGTCACGTCGACCCAATCCTCCTCTGTGAAGATGTCTACTGTGATCTGATCTCCAAGGTTCACCTCTGAAATACCCTTAAACTCAGCCATTTTGCGCTTTGGGGTAGTTCCGGCCTTCTTGAAGTGTCCTAACAAACTGCTGCTGGTGTGCTTTTCACTCTTGTCGTCATAGGCAATCTGAACTGCCTCGTAGCTATCTACCTCGAGTGTTCTGATTTGCGTAACTACACACGGACCAGCCTCAATGACAGTGCATGGTATGTTCTTACCCTCGGCACTGTAAACGGAAGTCATTCCGATTTTCTTTCCAATTAGTCCTGACATTTTTGTCGAATTACGTTTGTTATATAAAAAGTGATCTATGATAATCGAGTCGAGTGGGTTACGCTCCCATTTTACTGAGGCGTACCCACCTCTCGATTGAACATACATTTTTAATTTTGTGAGAATCGCTCCTCACGGGTGAGGTGTCACTCCCTTCGATATACCTCTGTCCTTAGTGACAGCTTAGTCATACCCCCAGGCACCCCAGTTTATCAAACCTTGATCTCTACCTCTACTCCTGATGGCAACTCGAGCTTCATCAAAGCGTCGATTGTCTTAGGTGTTGATGAATAAATATCAAGTACACGCTTGAATGTGCAGAGCTGGAACTGCTCGCGAGCCTTCTTGTTTACGAAGGTTGAGCGGTTTACAGTGAAAATCTGCTTGCGTGTTGGCAGAGGCACGGGACCGCTAACGGTAGCACCTGTGCTTGTCACTGTCTTGACGATCTTCTCAGATGACTTGTCAACGAGGTTGTGATCGAAAGACTTTAATTTGATTCTAATCTTCTGATTCATATTTGTCTACTATTCTAATCCCTTAACTTTACCACTTGACTTCTCAATGATCTCCAATGCAAGTCCCTTAGGAACCTCCTCGAAGTGAGCGAACTCCATTGATGATGTCGCACGTCCCGATGAAATTGTACGCAACACTGTCACATAACCAAACATCTCTGAGAGTGGCACCTTAGCCTTTACTACGCGAGCTGTACCCTTAGACTCCATTCCTGAGATCTGACCACGACGCTTGTTCAAGTCACCGATGATATCTCCCATTGACTCCTCTGGAGTTACAACCTCTACGTTCATAATTGGCTCCATAATCACCGAACCTGCCTTAGGCGCAGCTACACGGAATCCGTTGCGTGCACAGATCTCGAACGACAACTGATCTGAATCGACTGGGTGGAAAGATCCATCCTTCAAAGTCACCTTCATTGAGTCGATCACATAACCTGCCAACGCTCCGTTTGCCATTGCTGAGTTGAATCCCTTCTGTACAGCTGGAATAAACTCCTTAGGGATGTTACCTCCCTTAACCTCGTCAACAAAGATAAGGCCTGTCTGACCCTCCTCTGCTGGTCCGATCTCGAAGATGATATCGGCGAACTTACCACGACCTCCTGTCTGCTTCTTGAACACCTCACGGTGCTGAACAGTGGTAGTCAAAGCCTCCTTGTAGTTAACCTGTGGTGCTCCCTGATTGATCTCTACGTTGAACTCACGACGAAGGCGGTCAACGATGATATCGAGGTGAAGCTCACCCATTCCGCTAATTACGGTCTGACCAGAATCCTCATCAGTGTGAACTGTAAATGTTGGATCCTCCTCAGCAAGCTTACCCAAAGCGATTCCCAACTTATCGACATCCTTCTGAGTCTTAGGCTCAACAGCAAGTCCGATAACTGGCTCTGGGAATGTCATCTGCTCCAAGCAGATTGGTGCATTCTCAGCACACAAAGTATCTCCAGTGCGGATCTCCTTGAAACCTACCGCTGCACAGATATCTCCTGCCTCGACAGTCTCCATTGGGTTCTGCTTGTTGGCGTGCATCTGGTAGATACGGCTGATACGCTCACGCTTTCCGCTACGTCCGTTAAGGATGTATGATCCAGCGTCCAACTTACCTGAGTAGACACGAACGAAGGCCAAACGACCTACGAATGGGTCAGTAGCAATCTTAAACGCCAAACCACAGAATGGTGCGTCAGACGATGCTGGGCGCTCCTCTGGCTCATCAGTCTTAGGGTTGGTACCCTCTACGGCTGGCAAGTCAAGTGGTGATGGCAAGAAAGCCATAATATAGTCGAGCAACTTCTGCACTCCCTTGTTGTGGAATGATGATCCGCACAACATTGGAACGATCGACATATTGATCGTAGCAACACGGATAGCAGACAAAAGCTCCTCTCCAGTGATTGAATCTGGATCCTCGAAGAACTTCTCCATCAAAGCGTCGTCGGTAGCGGCAACCTCCTCGATGAGGGCTGCACGATACTCAGCCGCCTCGGCAGCCATCTCTGCTGGGATCTCACGGATCTCGAAGTTATCACGAACGGTCTTATCGTCGTAGTAGTAGATCGCGTTGTTGTAGACAAGGTCGATAAGTCCCTCGAACTTATCCTCCGCACCGATTGGAAGAACAACTGGAAGAGCCTTAGCTCCGAAGTTCTCCTTAACCTGCTGACATACTGCCAAGAAGTCTGCACCTGTACGGTCCATCTTGTTGACATATCCCATACGTGGTACGTTGTACTTGTCTGCCTGACGCCATACTGTCTCAGACTGTGGCTCAACACCACCTACTGCACAGAATGTCGCTACCGCACCGTCGAGAACACGCAATGAGCGCTCTACCTCGACAGTAAAGTCAACGTGACCTGGGGTGTCGATAAGGTTCATCTGGTACTGCTTTCCCTTATAGTCCCAGAATGCTGTTGTCGCAGCAGAGGTGATTGTGATACCACGCTCCTGCTCCTGAACCATCCAGTCCATTGTTGCGCCACCATCGTGTACCTCACCAATCTTGTGAGTCTTTCCTGTGTAGAACAGGATACGCTCAGAAGTGGTAGTCTTTCCAGCATCGATGTGCGCCATAATGCCGAAATTACGTGTATATTTAAGATCTCTTGCCATCTCTCTTTTCTCCTTTATATTAATATATTAATAGGTATATTAGAATCTGAAGTGAGCAAATGCCTTGTTTGCCTCCGCCATACGGTGCATCTCCTCCTTACGTTTGAAGGCCGCTCCCTGTTGGTTGTAAGCATCCACGATCTCAGCCGAGAGTTTCTCTGCCATAGACTTTCCAGCGCGCTTGCGAGAAAAAAGGACAAGGTTTTTCATTGATATTGAAGTCTTGCGCTCTGGACGAACCTCCATTGGAACCTGGAATGTCGCACCACCGATACGCTTCGACTTAACTTCGACTTGGGGTGTGATATTCTCAAGAGCCTGTTTCCAGACCTCTAATGGAGATTTCTCAGCATCCTTCATCTTCTTACCTACTAACTCCAACGAATTGTAGAAGATAGTGTAGGCAATACTCTTCTTGCCGTCCAACATAAGGTTGTTAACGAAACGAGTCACCTCGCAATCGCCGAACTTTGGATCGGGAAGTAGAATGTGCTTTTTTGGCTTAGCTTTTCTCATTGCTTTTAAAAACTACTTTAGTTCTGTTAATTACTTCTTTTTCTTTCCTGCTGCCGCTGCTGCTGCACCTGGCTTAGGTCTCTTTGTACCGTACTTTGAGCGACGCTGGTGGCGTCCATCAACTCCTGCTGAGTCGAGCGCTCCACGTACCAAGTGGTAACGTACTCCTGGTAGGTCCTTTACACGACCTCCGCGCACCAATACAATCGAGTGCTCTTGCAAGTTGTGTCCCTCACCTGGAATGTAGGCGTTGACCTCCTTGCCGTTTGTCAATCTAACACGTGCCACTTTACGCATTGCCGAGTTTGGCTTCTTTGGGGTTGTCGTGTAAACACGAGTACAAACTCCACGGCGCTGTGGACACGCTGCCAAGGCTGGAGATTTACTCTTGTACTCCAATTTAACTCGGCCGTTTCTTACTAACTGTTGAATAGTTGGCATTTTAACGTTTTGTCCTTTAATTTGTTAATCTAATTTTCTCTCCCATCGGAGGACTTCATCCCCAATAGGACTGCAAAGGTATGAATAATTTTTCACATAACCATAAAAACTAAGAACTTTTTAACACTTAACCACTTGATTTTCTTTATTTTTCCCATTTTCTCTCATCTTTTGCGCTTTTATCCTCCTCGCCCTCCAATTTTGCGCCCCCTCGAATTGGGCGCTTGCTCTCAAAAATGGCACACTCATTGCACTAATAGGGGAAAATATAAACCAAAAAAAATTGTTATGAAAAAGAGCATCTACACACTTCTTATTGCGGCCTTCACCATTGGGCTATACTCTTGTAACTCAACACCTTCGGGGTGGAGCAACGAGCAGCGCAAGACCATCCATCGAGCCCTTGGCCAATATCGAGATATGGTCTACTTGGACGAGATGACAAGCGCCGAATTTTACATCTTCTCCGACAACGTAACCGAGATCTTCGAGCAGAACTACCCCAACTACGAGGAGGTAGTCGCACTACCCGACATCGACAACCAAATTGAGGCTGTAATCACCACCGTGATCGTCGAGCAGTTGGATGCCGATGGGACCAATCTTCGCCATATTTACCCCTATCGAGAGCTCCGAAAAGAGTGCGTTTTGCCCCGTGGTTTGAGCCGTAAGGAGCAGAATAAATTCTACAAAATGTTGGCCAGAAAGATCAATGACGAGTACAAAAGCTTCGAGACTTTCTTTGCTGCTGTGGTTGCTGGGACTACTAATAAGGGGGTTATTGCCTCTTTTCAGGCGGAGTGTGCTAAGGCTTTATTTGATTGGGTGCCAAGTGGTTGCGATAGTGGTGCTGGGACTAAATCTGGGACTAAGGCTGGGTCGGCTGGGACTTCTGGGTCGGCTGCTAAATCTACTAAGTCTACCTCTTGCGATCGGGGTAAGGATTGTAAGTGATCCTTGCGTAAATAGACAGAGAGAGAATGATTTTTTAGTTCATTCTCTCTCTGTTTGCTTTTTGCGCCACCGAGCGATTTTTTCTTGAAAATCGCTTTTAATCGGTGGTGGCGAGGGTAACTTTGGGGTCTGCGCTCTGGCCGCGCGGGCCCACAACAAGTTGTGGGGAGAAACTTTCGTTTCTCTTTTTTACTCCACTGTTATGGTTACTTTCTGTCCTTTTTTCGCTGCTACTTTATAGGTTTTGTCTCCTACCTTTTCGCACTTTTTGCCTCCGCACATTGGCACTCCGCTGCCTCTCCAAATCACATACTCACCATCCATCTTCGCCTCGAAGCTCAACCTCTTGGCACTCTGCTTGATATCCTCTACTGTGATCGGTGATAGATACTTCGACGTCTCTCCAATCACCGCCCAGCCATCTACTATCGGGATCAAATTGAACATCTTCGCACCAATGCCCCTCAACGACATCTCATACTCAGAGGTGAACTCAACTGCCTTGCCATCAGTCACATCATAGAGCAGCAACCCCTCACGAGGTAGCTTCCAATCGCCCTTATATGGCTGCATCAATGCAGAGGCACTCTTATATACCTCGGGTGTGATCGACCCCCTTACATCCGCCTCAGCATCGTCGTAGAGGTTGTAGCTCACTACGCTGGCCGCACCATTGGCGAGGGGCGCAATGACGTGATACAAGTTCGCTGTGTTGATCGGACAGCAGAACATCGACTCCTCCAACGGAGCCGCTGGAGTCAATGGCTTCAACAGCTCACCATCCTCGTAACAAAGCGGCAAAACAAACTCCTCAGCGAAGTTCTCGGGGGCATCCGAGAGGTAGACTGGAGCCGCCGAGACAGCCTTAGAGTAGGCCATCATAAGGTTGCACATCGAGTCCGACGAGTGGAACATATCGTGGTCGGGATAGGCTGTCTGGCCGATCCACAACGCATTGCTATAACACTGATAGGTCTGCACCGTCGCACCCAACGCAATTCCGAAGTGGTAATCTTGGCTGGCACGCTTCACCGATCCATAGCTGTTATTCAAGGTGTTGATCATATCCTGCGACATACAGTTCAGCAGCGCAATGCCATAGTTCTCACACACCTCCTCCTGCGCAAGCACCGTCTTTAGGTGGGTGCTCACAGCGTTGTCATTGCCTCGATAGAGGCGGAACTGAACACTCTGGAAGTCGATCTTCACGAAGTCGAAATCGGCCTCTACAGACGCCTTCAAGTGCCTCTCCAAGAATCGCTTCTGAGCATCATAGCTCTCCTGCACCCTATACGAGCCATCTACCATCTCCTTGAAGGTATCCTTGTTGAACTGCTCACCCATATCGTTCACACGGTTGAAACCGCCAAAATAGCCCGACTGGTGGTGCCAAACACCCATCCACTTAACGCCCTCCTCGTTTCTGAGAGCTGTGACGGGTTTAAAGCCATTGGGGAACTTCTTCTTGCTGGGCTCGAAGCTATCGAGCTGGCTCTTTGTCTGGGCGCTCTGGGTACCGTCGTCAATCAAGATCCACCTCACTGGCACATCCGAACTCTCGATCTTCTTCACCGCCTCGGTGATCACTGCCTCCGAGATGTTGGATTTGTACTCCTCCCAGCTACACCACCCCAAGTAGTTGAAGAACTCGGGGTAATCCTTCTCTGTGCGCAACGAACCGCTTATGCTCTTAAGGCCGCTTTTTAGCACCTTGCTCCACAAGTTATAGTTCGCCTCATAGAGGTTGCGACCCTTGGCATAGGCCAACACAGGGGCTTGAACACTCTCTATGGGTTTTGTTCCCCACGAGAAGAGGGTTAGCACTGGGCTCTTGCCATCTACATAGTCGAAGCGAGCCATCGTCTCCTCGCCCACGAGGGGAAGCAGAGCCAAGAAGCTGCCATCCTTTAGCTTGATGTAGGTGATCGTGCCATCCTCGGTCGCTTGGGTATAGGCACCCTTGATGCTCTTGCTGTGAACACTCATATTTGGGGCGTTCAACATCTTGAAGTCAGAGTCCAACACCCACATCATTGATTTGTTGTTTGGCGCCACACCAGGGAAGCGAGTGTCGCATCCATAGTAGACCAACTTATCAAATTCGGGTAGGATCACATCGAAGCTCTTTAGGTCGCCATCCTTATCGGGCAGGGCGCTAAATTGTTCGAGAGTAAGGATCCCAAACTTCTCGGTCGAGCTAAGGTCGATGACGCTATCGCTCATCATTGCACTTCTTCCGCAGCTGCATATGAGCAGTGCTGCACAGAGCGTGAATAGGGTAATAGTTCTCTTCATAGGTTGGTTAGGTTTTGGTTGATCTAATTTTATCGAGCTTTATACGAACAGCGATACTTCCCTTTGGCGAGGTTAGTCAGCTTATTCTTAATCAGGTTACGGCGCAAGGGGGCCAAGTGGTCGGTAAATACCATACCCTCCAAGTGGTCATACTCGTGTTGGATCACCCTCGCTGGTAGCCCCTCGATGAGCTCATCGTGCTCCTCGAAATTCTCATCGAGATAGCGCATCCTAATGGCCACAGGGCGACGCACCTTCTCGTGGAGCCCAGGTAGTGATAGGCACCCCTCCTCGAAGAGCTCCGTCTGCTCACTCTCCTCATAGATCTCAGCATTGATATAGACCCTCTTGAAGTCGCTGAGCTCGGGGTTATCCTCGCCCCAAGGTGTGCAGTCGACGATGAAAAGTCTGATATTTTTGCCAATCTGAGGCGCCGCCAAACCCACACCCTCGCAGGTGGTCAATGTCAAGAACATATCCTCGATGAGCTTCGGTAGCTCGGGGTAATCCTTGTCGATATCCTCGGACTCACGACGCAACACGTCCGATCCGTAAATTACAATTGGATAGATCATCTCTATACTTTTTTTAACAGAATGGGGTACCAAAATTATTCAGCACCCCATCCTCATTTATTTAACAATAATTCACATCCGCCAATAACATTGATAAGTGGATGAAATTTGGAAGATCGCACTGAGTGGGCCGAAGGGAGCGTACTTTATGTACGTGACCGAGGAGCACTCAGTGGGATCTTTCAAAGTTCGCCGCTTTGCAATGTTATTGACTCCATATAACCCTGCAAGATTATAGTAGCTGACACCTTGTCTACAAGGGCCTTATTCCGCCTTGCCATCTTACCAATTCCGCTCTCTCTGATGGTTCGCTGCGCCAACACCGAGGTGAAACGCTCATCGCAATAGACGATCTCCTTGTCGGGATATTGCCCCTTGAGGCGCCCCACAAAGGGTTCGATCTTCGACCACGTCTGCGAGGGTTGCCCATTCATCTGTGTGGGCTTCCCCACCACAATCGTCGAGACATCGTTCGATGCGATGTAACTCTTCAACCATCGCTCCAACTCATTCGTTGCGACAGTCTCCAACCCACCAGCGATGATGCGCAACGGGTCGCTCACCGCGATACCCGTCCGCTTCAAACCATAATCTATGGCCAAGATTCGCCCCATAGCTCTTATCCTCGCTTCTCAGCGGCCTTCTTGAAGAGTGTGCGGAGTGCAACACCCTCACCAATGATTGAGTGTAGATCCTCGATCTTCACCCTCTCCTGTGCCATTGTGTCACGGTGACGGAGTGTCACTGTGCGATCCTCGGCGCTCTGGTGGTCGACTGTGATACAGTATGGGGTTCCAACTGCATCCTGACGACGATACCTCTTTCCGATCGAATCCTTCTCGTCGTAGACTACGTTATAGTCATACATCAACTCCTCCATAATCTCACGAGCAACCTCAGGCAGACCATCCTTCTTGACAAGAGGCATCACGGCAGCCTTGACAGGGGCCAACGACGCTGGCAAAGATAACACCACGCGTGACTCGCCACTCTCCAAAGTCTCCTCCTTGTAAGAGGCCGACATCACCTGCAAGAACATACGGTCCACACCGATCGAGGTCTCGACAACATAAGGGACATAGCTCTCGCCCGTCTCTGGGTCGAAGTATTGGATCTTCTTACCCGAGAACTTCTGGTGGTTGCCCAAGTCGAAGTCGGTGCGAGAGTGGATACCCTCAACCTCCTTGAATCCGAATGGGAAGTTATACTCGATATCGGCCGCTGCATTTGCGTAGTGGGCCAACTTCTCGTGGTCGTGAAAGCGGTAGTTCTCGTCACCAAAGCCCAACGCCCTGTGCCAAGCCATACGGCTCTCTTTCCACTCATTCCACCACTTCATCTCCTCACCTGGGCGCACAAAGAACTGCATCTCCATCTGCTCGAACTCCCTCATACGGAAGATAAACTGACGAGCTACGATCTCATTACGGAACGCCTTACCGATCTGAGCGATTCCGAAAGGTAGCTTCATACGGCCACTCTTCTGAACATTCAAATAATTCACGAAGATACCCTGAGCTGTCTCGGGGCGCAAGTAGATCTTGTTGGCGCTCTCGGCAGTCGATCCCATCGAAGTCGAGAACATCAAGTTGAACTGACGAACATCGGTCCAGTTGCGAGTTCCCGAGATGGGGCACACAACCTCGCAATCGACGATGATGTTGCGCAACTCATCCAGATCCGAGGCGTTCAAAGCATCGGCAAACCTCTGGTGAACGGCCGCCCTCTTGGCAGCGATCTCAACCACACGAGGCGATGTCTGGCGATACTGCTCCTCGTCGAAGTTCTCCTTGAACCTCTTCTTCGCCTTATCGACCTCCTTCTGGATCTTGTCATCCTGCTTTGCCAACCAATCCTCGATCAAGACATCGGCACGATACCTCTTCTTCGAATCTTTGTTGTCGATGAGTGGATCGTTGAAGGCTCCTACGTGACCCGAAGCCTCCCACGTGCGTGGGTGCATAAAGATCGCAGCGTCGAGACCCACGATATTCTCGTGCATCTTCACCATCGAATCCCACCAATAGCTCTTGATGTTATTCTTTAGCTCAACGCCATTCTGACCATAATCATAGACCGCTCCGATACCATCATAGATCTCGCTCGACGGAAAAACAAAACCATACTCCTTGCAGTGTGCAATGAGCTTCTTAAACAACTCCTCTTGTGTCATAATCTTTTAAATCTTCTATATTTTTTATCTATTATTCTCTCTTTACTTCTTGCTCTTAGCCCCCGCTTGACGCTCCTGCTCGGCCACCATCGCCTCGTAGCGAAGTTGGAAGTTCGACTTCTTCTTGTTCTTATTCTTCACCTCGTTCTGACGCAGAATAGCAAGGATCTTCTCGTCGTCGACCATCCTACGGATCATCAAGGTCTGGAAGATGGTCAAGATGTTGGCCAAGAAGTAGTAGTAGCACAATCCGCTCGAGTAGCTATTAAACCACAACAACATCATCACTGGCATCATATAGACCATCATAAACTTCATACCTGCCATCTGAGGCTGGCTCGAGGCGCTCTGGTTGTAGTTCATCGCCGAGTAGAAGTACAACACAACAGCCATCAACAGTGCGAATAGACTCACGTGGTCGCCATAGAATGGGATCTCGAACGGCAGTGTCAAGATGCTATCATACGACGAAAGGTCGCTCGCCCACAAGAATGACTCGCCACGAAGCTCGATCGAGGCGGGGAAGAAGCGGAACATCGCAATGATGATCGGCATCTGTATCAACATCGGGATACAGCCTCCCATCGGGTTGATTCCCGTCTTTTTGTAGAGATCCATCGTCGCCTGCTGCTTCTTCATCGCATCCTCCTGCTTAGGGTAACGCTCGGCAATGGCATCGACCTGAGGCTTGATGACCCTCATCTTCGCCATCGAGATATAGCTGTTGTAGGTGAGTGGCGAGATCAACAACTTCACAAAGACAGAGAGTATCAAGATGATGATTCCAAAGCTTGCGATGTGTCCTCTCAAGAGGTCGAAGATCGGGATCACCAACCACTTATTGACCCATCCGAAGATACCCCATCCGAGAGGTACCAACTCCTGCATCCTCAAATCTCCATAGCCCAAGTCGTTGATTCCCTTCAAGGTAGCATACTTATTTGGTCCATAGTAGAGCGCCATCCTATACTCCTCTGTTGTGGGGGTGAGGGGCAGGCTCATCTTTGCCGAGAAGCTCTTGATATATCCCGAATTTGGCTTGGCCGTTACGTAGCTCACGTCGGCCGTCGAGATTCCACCCTCGGGTGCGATGATCGCTGAGCTGAAGTACTGCTGCTTGAAAGCGATCCAATCCATCGCTGTCGATACCGACTCGCTCTTCGACTCGGTGCCTACGCCCAACTCCTCGATCGAACGCTCCTCTACGAAGTGGTACGACAAGGTTGTGTAGGTGTTCTCGTTCGAGAATCCACGCTCGTTCTGGAATGATTTGTTCGACCAATCGAGCGTCAACGCTGACTGGTTGGCCAAAACGGGAGTCATATTCTCCATTCTGATGGTGAAGTCGAGCAGATAGTTTCTCGCATCATCCTCGCCATTATAGAGCGTGTAGATATACTCCAACTTCGCCTCGCCACCAAAATTAAGGCTCATAGATAGCTGCTCGCCACCCTCGACCTTCTTCACCTTTGCATCCTCAAAGACAAAATCCATCGTGTTGATTCTCACATTGTTGAGATCACGACGAATATAGAACGACAGGTCCATCTTAGCCCCCTCACGCTCAAACATCTCGACAAGCTCGGTGCGCTCGCCTTCAGAGAATTTGGTGTAGTCGCTCAACGTAACCCCCGAAACATAAGCTCCACGAGTCGAGAAGTCGACCGACATAACATCATTGCTCAAAGTGATGGTCTCAGCCTCGGCCGACATCGCTGTCGACAACGACTCGCCAAATGACTCGCTGCTCTTTGCCGCCACACTCTCCTGCGCTGGAGATGGCTGAGCTACCTCAACGCTTGGTGTTGGATTCTGAGCCTCAACAAGGGCCTTCTGCGCTGCATACTTCTCCTGCTCCTGAGCGTTGAAGTACGAAAAGCCAAAGAAGATTGCTGCTATCAACGCAAAGGCTATCAATTTATTTTTATCCATATCTCTCTTTTCTCTATACCTATATTATATATATAACACTTTTTCCTACCTATTGCCTACGCATCTGCCTAAGCCTTTCAGCGCTTAAGCCTCCTCCTTACCAACGTGGATCAATGCCGCCTTCACAAAGGCAACGAACAACGGATGTGGATTCAACACCGTGCTCTTATACTCGGGGTGATATTGAGTACCCACAAACCAAGGGTGGTTCTCAACCTCGACAACCTCGACCAATCCAGTCTCGGGGTTTACTCCCGCCGCCTTCATTCCTGCCGCCTCATACTCCTCACGATAGTTCGAGTTGAACTCATAGCGGTGGCGGTGGCGCTCCGAGATCGAGCAGTCGCCATATGCCTCGGCAACCTTTGTCCCTGCAACCAACGAGCAGGGATAGCCTCCAAGGCGCATTGTTCCTCCCTTTGCGGTGATTCCCTTTTGCTCCTCCATCAAATCTATTACGGGGTGGGTGGTCACGGGGTTCATCTCCGACGAGTGAGCATCGGCATAGCCCAAGACGTTGCGAGCGAACTCGATCACCGCACACTGCATACCTAAACAGATTCCCAAGAATGGGATCTTGCTCTCGCGAGCGAACTCAACCGCCAAGATCTTACCCTCGATACCTCGGCTACCAAATCCTGGTGCCACCAAGATCGCCGCCTTGTCGCCCAACCTCTCTGCGATATTCTCCTTTGTCAACCTCTCCGAATTTACGTAGGTGAGCTTCACCTTCGTGTTGTTCGAGGCTCCAGCGTGGATGAATGACTCGCTGATCGACTTATAGGCATCGGGGAGCTCAGTGTACTTACCCACCAACGCAATCTCGATGTTGTGGCGAGGGTTCTTCACCTTCTCGACAAACTCCGTCCACTTATCCATATCGAGACCACTCTCGCTATCAATATCCAACTTCTGACACACTACCTTATCCAACCCCTGAGCCTGCATCTTCATAGGCACCTCGTAGATCGTTGGAACGTCGATTGACTCCATTACAGCCGCTGGGTCGACATTACAGAAGAGACCCACCTTGCGACGAATATCGGCCGACAAGGAGTGCTCCGAACGCAACACCAAGATGTCGGGCTGCAAACCATTCTCCAACAACGCCTTCACAGAGTGCTGCGTAGGCTTAGTCTTTAGCTCGCCCGAAGCGGCCATATATGGGATCAGGGTGAGGTGCACCAACAGCGAGTTGTGAGCCCCCAAAGAGTAGCGAAGCTGACGAACCGACTCGATGAATGGCTGGCTCTCGATATCGCCCACCGTACCTCCGATCTCGGTGATGATAACATCATACTTCTTCGTTTGACCCAACAACTGAATGCGACGCTTGATCTCGTCGGTGATGTGGGGGATAACCTGCACGGTCTTGCCCAAGAACTCGCCCTTACGCTCCTTGTCGATCACACTCTGGTAGATCTTTCCTGTGGTGACATTATTCGCCTTCGATGTTGGCATCGAGGTGAATCGCTCATAGTGCCCCAAGTCGAGGTCTGTCTCGGCACCATCCTCGGTGACGTAACACTCTCCGTGCTCATAGGGGTTCAACGTACCTGGATCAACATTGATGTAGGGATCCAACTTCTGGATTGTCACCGTATATCCACGTGCCTGAAGCAGACGTGCCAACGATGCTGAGATGATTCCCTTACCCAACGACGACGCCACACCTCCCGTTACGAAGATATATTTCGATTTTGTCAATTTCATACTCTCTCTCTTTTCCTATTTTTCCTTAACTTAACTTCTTCCTCTCTCTTTAAACTTACTCTCGGCTCGCTTGATCGATCATCTTGATCTTCTCCTTGACATCTGCCACCTCACGTCTCGACTTCTCGATCTTCTTATTCACATCCGCTATCAACGATTCGGCACCCTTCGACATTGCGAAGAATCCGATGTTGTTCTCCAACTGGATAATATCGGCATTGAGCTGCTTTAGCTTCATAGTGAGCCTCTCACGCTCGTTGCGAGCCTTGCCGCCATCGCCCCTCATCGAGTTGACCCTATCCTTGAACGCCCCCATATTGCGAGCCCTCTCGCCGCCTCTCAGAGAGTCGAACATCGAATCTACCACCGACTTATAACGCTGTGTTAGCTGATCCTTCTGCTTGATGGGGACAAAACCTATGTCGCTCCACTTACGCTGCAACGCCTTGATCTCGTCGATCGACGAGACACCCTTGTCGGCTGCCGCCTGCATCTCAGCGAGCAGAGCCTCCTTAGCCGTCAAGTTGTCGTTCTGGCTCGATCCCTTACCTGCGAAGTGGGTGCTCTTGCGCTCGAAGAAGAGGTCGCACGCCGCCCTAAAACGCTTCCAGATCTGATCCGACTGCCTACGAGAGACCGTCCCAATCGACTTCCACTCGCCCTGCAACTTGATCAACTCGGCACTCGCCTCCTTCCAATCCTCACGGGCAGCGATCGCCTCGGCAGCCTCGCAGAGAGCCCTCTTGCTCTCCAAATTCTGCTCCATATCGCTCTTGGCATCGGAGTAGAACTCACGCTTTGCAACAAAGAATGCGTCGCAAGCAGACCTTAGGCGGCTATAAATCGCAACATTATCTCGCTTGGGGGCAAAACCGATCCCCTTCCACTCCTTCTGAATCTCGAGGATCGACTCGCTCGACGAGACCCACTCCTTGTGGGTCGTGGGCAACGAAGCCACAATCGCCTCTACCCTCTCGCACAACTCCGACTTACGCACCAAGTTGTTGGCCTGCTCCGCCTTCAACGACTCGAAGTGGTCGAGGTGTCGCTTGTTGATTATACTCGATGCGCTCTTGAAGCGCTGCCAAATTGGCTCTTTATGCTCTGCATCTACTGGTCCGATCTCACGCCACTGGTCGTGGAGTGGCTGCAAATGTTGGAACGCCTCCACAGGGTTCTCGACACTTAGCAGCGCCTCTGCCTCGTCGCAAAGCAGGCTCTTGGCCTCCAAATTGCGCTTTAAGTCGAGGTCACGAAGCTCTCGGTTGATCTTGATCACCGAGTAGAAGTTCTCGGTGTGGAGGTGATAGCGCTCCCACACATCCCTCACATTCTGCGCTGGGATCTGACCCGTTGCACGCCACCTCTCCTGAAGCTCACGGAACTTTGTGAAGGTGTGGTCCAGAGTCTCGTCCGACTCGGTTAGCTCCTTTAGCTCCTCGATGATTAGCAACTTTGTCTTTAGATTCAACTCCCTTGTCTGATCCATCTGGGCGATGTGCTCGTCTCGTCGAGTGCGATATAGGGTCATTAGCTCCTTGAACTTTTCGTCTGTTGGGTCGGGGGCTGTTGTGTTTGGGGCTGTTGTTGGGTCATCTGAGTCTACTGGGTCGATGCCCTCCTCGGCTGGGATTTGCTCCGCCTGCTCAGTGGTCGAGGCCTTGTGATATGCCATCTTAATAGCCTCGACACTACGTCGTAGACTCTCGATTGGTTCGCTCTCGAGTAGCCCCTCAAATTGTGCTACTAACTCTGCTCTACTCTTGCCAGCGAACAACTCGCTACTTGTGTTATCTATTGTCTCCATTTTTATACTTAATTACATCCTGCAAAGATAATTAATTTTTATGTGATACGCCCTCTTTTTTCAATATTTTCGACCATCGAGCAAAAAAAGGGGGGCTTCTCACCATTTTCGCATTGTAATTCCACCAAAAATCGCTACCTTCGTGGACAATTTTATTTTGATATATACCA
The DNA here is from genome assembly GCA_047178625.1 of Rikenellaceae bacterium. Classification (GTDB taxonomy): domain Bacteria; phylum Bacteroidota; class Bacteroidia; order Bacteroidales; family Rikenellaceae; genus Alistipes. The sequence goes on along the minus strand of JBCQTJ010000024.1, from coordinate 21,293 downwards.
TATTTGCCATTTAATTTATGACTATGTTTTTGCCGCTGCTCTCGCAGCATAATCTTTACGAGTTACCAGTGTCGAGTCCCGAGTTGAAATTTCTTATCATCTTGGGAATTATTCTCTTTGCACCTCTGATATTGGATCGCCTGCGCATACCCCACATCTTGGGGCTCATCATCGCTGGTGCGGTGGTGGGCGAACACGGCCTCAACATCCTCCAACGAGATAGCGGAATTGTGATGTCGGGAACGGCTGGACTGCTCTACATTATGTTCTTGGCGGGGCTCGAGATCGACATCAATGAGTTTGTGAAGAACCGCTGGCGAAGCATCGTCTTTGGCCTCTACACATTCATCATCCCTATGATACTCGGAACGTTAGCCTGCCTCTACATCCTCACTTCTCGGTGATGACTTCGGTCTTATTGGCAGGTATGTTCTCGACCCACACGCTGCTGGCCTATCCCATCCTCTCGAAGATGGGAGTCAAGCGCAACCGAGCGGTGACGATCACCATCGGAGGAACCGTTATCGCCGAGACCTTGGCGCTATTGGTGCTGGCCGTTGTGGTGGGTCTCACCGACGGAAATGGGGTTGTCGGGATGGAGTTTTGGCTCACCTTGGGGGCCAAATTCATCGCCTTTGCAGGGGTTATATTCTACATCTTCCCGATCGTGGCTCGCTACATCTTGAAGCGTTGCAGCGATGGAATGATGCAATATATCTTCATCCTCTTTATGCTCTTCTTGGGCTCGATCTTGGCACAAGTTGCAGGTCTCGAGGGAATCATCGGAGCGCTCTTCACAGGACTCGCCCTCAACCGCTTAATCCCCAACTCGTCGTCGCTGATGAATAGGATCGAGTTTGTGGGTAACGCCATCTTCATCCCCTTCTTCCTCATCGGAGTGGGAATGTTGATCGACTACCGAGTTTTCATCTCCGACTGGGGTGCTATCTACACCTCCGTGGTGATGACTGCCGTAGCCCTCATAACCAAATACATAGCCGCCTTCGCCACCCAAAAGAGCTTCGGATATAACTCCGACGAGCGCTCGATAATCTTCGGACTCAGTGGCGCCCACGCCGCCGCAACGTTGGCGGTGGTTTTGGTGGGTCACAACATCATATTGGGCTATGACACGGTGGGCGATCCGATTCGTCTGCTCGACTCGACGATCCTCAACGCCACCATCGTAATCATCTTCATAACCTGCTCGGTGGCATCTATTTCGGCCCAGAGGGGAGCCTACAAACTCTCGATGAGGGGGGCGCTTAATATGGACGACGAGATGGATGAGAGCGGCGATGAGAACGAGGAGAATGGACCTCGCATCTTGCTCCCCTTCAACTCACTAAATAGCATCGACGAGACCATCTCGCTAACCAATATGATAACCTCGCCAAAGTGTTCGGTGACGGTGGCAAGTGTCATCTCCGACGCCAAAGATGAGGGGTTACAGGTCTCGCAAGCCAAGACGATATTCGAACGAGCTAAACACAAGGCGGCCGCCTCGGAGCGCACGATCGACACCGTGATGCGATACGACGTGAGCTACACAAACGGAATCGCCAACGTGATTCGTGACCACAACGTCAGCGACCTGATGATCAACATCGACAACACACGTGATGTCTCGACGAAGCTCATCTCGAAGATCATAGATGGCCCAGCGCCTAATTCGAGTGTCACAACCTTTATGTATCGCTCGAAGCAGCCTATCGCAACGATTCGTCGCTACCTGATCGTCATTCCACCCAATGCCGAGATGGAGCCTGGCTTTAGATTGTGGCTATTTAGGATCTGGAAGCTGCTCCGTGCTACGGGGGCCTCGGCCTCGATCTATGCCCGACGTGACACCTTCAAGATCATCAAGCAGGTCAACGAGGCGGTGCCACTCCCCATTCAGATGCACGAGTATCTCCACTATCGAGATATATTGATTATATCACGCAACCTTCGTCGAAACGATGGATTGATATTTGTCCTCAGCCGTAAGTTAAGCCCCTCGTATGTGAGCCATATGGAGCGTATTCCGCAATATATCAACAACTACTTCTCGGAGAATAGCTTTATCTTGATCTATCCTTATCAGACTGGGGCTATTGATGGGGAGTTGAAGGGTATGACTAATGTGGCGTCGATTTGTGCGGTTTCGAAAATCGAGGATGTAATCGACAGCGTAATCAATATAATAAAAAGCCACGACTAATGAAGAGCATTGCAAGGCGACGAAATTTCGAAGATACCACGTTGCGTGCTTCGGTCACGTACTTAAGTACGCTCCCTTCAGCCCACAACGTGCCATCTTCAAAATTTCATCCACCTATCAACGCTCTTCCCCACGCGCGCTGACGCATTTGAATTAAGCCCTAAAACCAACTATGTTACTCAGCATTGCATACCTATCCCTTGCGGCGATCCTGCTTAGCCAGATCGCTCAGCGCCTATCACTCCCCTCTTTGGTGGGGATGATCTTGGCTGGTGTGGTTGTGGGCCCGTTTGGGCTTGATCTTCTCTCTTCGGAACTGCTTGCCATCTCGCCCGAGATTCGGCGTGTTGCGTTGGTGATTATATTGATGAGGGCTGGCTTGGCGCTCGACGTGGAGTCGCTCCGCAAGGCTGGTCGCCCTGCTCTGCTACTCTGCTTCCTGCCTGCTTGTATCGAGATTGTAGCGATGATCTTTATCGCCCCTCCCCTCTTGGGAATCTCTACCCTCGATGCAGCTATTCTGGGAAGTGTCATTGCGGCGGTCTCGCCAGCGGTCGTTGTCCCCAAGATGTTGACCCTCATCGACGAAAGGCGAGGCACCGACAAGAGTATCCCCCAGATGATGATGGCAGGCTGCTCGGTCGACGACCTCTTTGTGATCCTACTCTTCACCTCATTCACAACCATCGCCGCAGGGGGCGAATTTCACCCCTCGATATTGGGTGAGGTCCCCGTGGCCATTGCGATGGGCATCATCACGGGCGTTGCGGTGGGGTTTGTGATGGTGGCGATATTTAGGTTCGTGAAGCTTCGTGACACCTTGAAGATCATCGTTTTACTCTCTGTGGCCTTTGGGTTGCTCTCCCTCGAGGAGGCTCTCCGTAGTATTTTACCCCTCTCCTCGCTCTTGGCAGTGATGGCGATGGGTGCTACCCTCCTTAGCCGCTACCCCGTTTTGGCAAAGAGATTATCTCCCAAATACTCGAAGCTATGGGTCATAGCTGAGATACTGCTCTTCACCTTGGTCGGTGCCTCGCTCGACATTAGCTATGTGGCGGAGGTGGGTCCGATGGCGATCTTGGTCCTATTGGGCGCTCTTGTGTGGAGGATGGTGGGTGTCTACCTCTCGATGGTGGGCAGCCCTTTGAACACTCGTGAGCGACTATTCTGTATGGTCGCCTATATCCCCAAAGCTACGGTTCAGGCCGCCATAGGGGCGATTCCGCTCTCGATGGGGCTCGGGTGTGGCGAGATCGTCCTTGCGATGTCGATCCTTGCGATCCTCGTCACAGCGCCTTTGGGGGCCTTCGGAATCGACTATTTGAGCCGTTTTCTTAGCCGAGAATAGGGGTTAAAAAGGGGCTAAAATAATTGTTAAAAAACTAACACTTTTTTTAGTGTGACAAGTTATTTTTTTTCTCTATCTTTGTCGAGAGAGAGCGATGGAGAGGACGAAAAAATAAAAATCTAATAAAAGCGAATAGTATGGTAATTTTGGTTCTAAATTGTGGTAGTTCTTCGATCAAGTATCAGGTGATCGATATGAGTAATGGAGCAAGCGAGTTGCTCGCAAAGGGTCTTGTAGACCGTGTAGGGTTGGCACAGGGTGTCCTTACTCACAAACCCGTAGGAAAGGAGATCTACAACCTCGAACGTCAAATAGAGGACCACACAACTGGAATCAAGCTCGTTTTAGATGCCCTCATCGACCCATCACACGGAGTGATCGGCTCTCTTGATGAGTTGAAGGCGGTGGGCCACCGTGTAGCCCACGGAGGCGAGTACTTCCCCCAGAGCTGCATCGTCGATGCCGACGCCGAGGAGAAGATCAAGGCTCTATTTGCAATCGCCCCACTCCACAACCCTGCAAACTACGAGGGTATCGCAGCGATCAAGAAGGTGTTGCCAGGGGTGCCTCAGGTAGCGGTATTCGACACATCGTTCCACCAGACGATCCCAGCGGTGAACTATATGTATGCAATCCCACGCAGATATTACGATAAGTATCGTGTGCGTAAGTATGGTTTCCACGGAACCAGCCACAAATATGTCGCTCAGAAGGCGGCAGAGCTTACGGGTCTCGACTTCGAGAGTTCGAAGATCATCACCTGCCACGTTGGTAACGGAGGCTCGGTGACAGCGATCAAGGATGGTAAGTCGTTCGACACCTCGATGGGATTCTCGCCCCTCGACGGACTGATTATGGGAACACGTAGCGGCTCGATGGATGTGAGCGCTGCTCTTTACATAGGAGAGAAGGAGGGTATGAACTACGCTGAGTTGGGCTCGATGCTCAACAAGCAGTCGGGAGTATATGGCCTCACCGATGGCTATTCGAGCGATATGCGTGACATTGACGATGCCTATGAGGCGGGCAATGAGTTGGCGATCCTTGCGAGGGATATGCACTACGACCGTGTGAAGAGGTTCATCGGCCAATATGCCGCAGCGATGGGTGGTGTCGATCTGATCGTCTACACGGGAGGTGTCGGAGAGAACTCTTCGGACCTACGTCCAGCGGCGGTATCGGGGTTGGAGTTTATGGGTGTCGAGTTCGACAACGAGGCCAGCAAGGGGGCACGTGGAGTCGACAAGATATTATCGCTACCATCCTCACGAGTCAAGGTGGCGATGATCGCAACAGACGAGGAGCTGGTGATCGCAACAGACACCTACAACTTGGTAAAATAGGGAGGAACAGTGAGGTTCGGTGGATTTTGGAAATTCACCGAACTCGCTTTTTAACAAGTTTAAGAGAATTAAAAATTTAAGCTGCTTTTTAATAACCATAAAACTAAAATAGATCAAAGAAGATGATTAAGCATTTAACAGAGTTGGTATCAACAGCTCGTGATTTGGGAAAGAGAAGACTTGCGGTGGCGTATGGTCAGGATTCACACACTATCGAGGCAGTCTACGAGGCGACAAAGGAGGGGTTGGTAGAGGCCACTCTCTATGGCGAGCGAGAGGTTATCGTTAAGGTGTGTCAGGAGTTGGAGATCGACGTAAACCTATTCAAGATCGTTGACGAGAAGGGCGATGTGAATTGTGTACGTCGTGCCGTTGCGGCCGTGATGAATGGCGAGGCGGATGTCTTGATGAAGGGTTTGGTATCGACCGACAAGTATATGAGAGGAATCCTCAACAAGGAGGCTGGCCTTTTCCCACCAAAGGGAACTTTGAGCCACGTGACGATCCTCGAGATGAAGGGCTACCACAAGTTGCTCACAATCTCGGATATCGCCGTGATTCCTCAGCCCGACCTAAAGCAGAAGATGACCCTAATCGGCTATCTCGCAAAGACAGTTAAGTTGTTGGGCATCAACACACCAAAGATTGCGTGTGTAGCTCCATCGGAGCAGGTGTTGCCAACAGTAGTATCATCATACGAGGGTGCGATCCTATCGAAGATGGCCGACCGTGGACAGTTGGGACAGGTTGTTGTCGATGGTCCATTGTCGTTGGATGTTGCTATGTATAAGGAGGTTGCTGAGCACAAGAACGTCAAGGGTTCGTCGATTGCGGGAGATCCCGACTGTTTGTTATTCCCAAATATCGAGTCAGCAAATGTATTCTTCAAGTCGGTGACACACTTCGGCGAGGGAGAGTTGGCAGCGATGGTTATGGGTACTAAGGTCCCTTGTGTCCTTACATCACGTGGCGACACAAGCGCCTCGAAGCTATACTCGATCGCACTTGCTTGCTTGGCGGTAAACAGGTAGTTCGAGTTAGAAAAAAATGAAGGGGGTGACTAACAAGTCTAAAAGTAACACACATACGTCACAATAGTAACCACATACGTCATTGCGGACTTGATCCGCAATCTCATTACACAGATAATCAATATTGGTTAAAGATTGCGGATCAAGTCCGCAATGACGTATAGATGACGTATGGATGATGTTAGATGACGTATATAGGTGAATTTTAGACTTGCTTAGTCTCCCTCTTCGATATGATTTTTACAAACAAAGATGAGTTTTGTTTGTAGAACTCTAAAGGCGACGTGGTTGGTCGTCTTAAGAATCAAGTGAAGAGTGAATTTATTTAAATTAAGTGAGGAGAAGATTAGTATGAAAATTTTAGCTATAAACCCAGGATCAACATCCACAAAATTTGCGATCTACAACGATCACGAGCCAATTTTTGAGGATACTTTACGCCACTCAGCAGAGGAGATTGCACAGTTCGCAACAGTGGCAGACCAGTTGGAGTGGCGCAAGGAGTTGATCATAGAGGGTTTAGCAAAGCACGGAGCAAAGGTTGAGGAGTTAGACGCTGTTGTGGGTCGTGGAGGCTTGGTTAAGCCGATCAAGGGAGGTGTCTATTTGGTGAATGATGCTCTGTGTCGAGACTCTCGTGAGGCGGAGCACGAACACGCCAGCAACCTTGGAGCCCTGTTGGCCCGTGGAATTGCCGACATCGTGGGTGTCAAGTCCTATATTGCAGACCCCGTTGTTGTCGATGAGTTGGATGATGTGGCACGTGTGAGTGGCCACCCAGCATTCCCTCGCACATCGGCCTTTCACGCCCTCAACTCGAAGGCTATCGCTAAGCGACACGCAAAGTCGGTGGGCAAAAAGTACGATGAGATGAATCTGATTGTGATCCATATGGGTGGTGGCGTGTCGGTGAGTGTCCACAAAAAGGGGCGTGTAGTAGATACAACAAACGCACTCTCGGGAGCAGGTTGCTTCTCGCCAGAGAGGGCAGGAAGAATCGAGCCATTGACACTTGTCGAGGCCTGCTTCTCGGGCAAATATACCGAGCAGGAGATCACAAAGATGTTGGTAGGCAAGGGTGGGTTGGTTGCCCACTTAGGCAACAACTCGATGTATGATGCGGTCTGTGCAGCGATCAGCGGCGATGAGAAGGCGAAGAGCATTGTCGACGCATTCTGCTACAATGTGGCTAAGGATGCAGGGGCGATGAGCACGGTTTTGTGTGGTGAGGTGGATGCGGTCATCATCACGGGAGGAATCGCCTTCAACGAGCATATCGTAGGGTGGATCTCAGATAGGATCAAGTGGATCGGTGAGGTTGTGGCCTACCCAGGCGAGGATGAGTTGGGGGCTTTGGTCTCTGGCGTTATCGACGTAGAGGAGGGGGCAGTAGAGTATCAAACATACTTGTAGAGATCGTTGCAAGGCGGCGAAATTTCGAAGATACCACGTTGCGTGCTTCGGTCACGTACTTTAAGTACGCTCCCTTCAGCCCACAACGTGCCATCTTCAAAATTTCATCCACCTATCAACGATCTCGAGTCGGCATAATTAACAGAAGTAATAAAGAGTTATAAAAAGAATGGTAAACATTGAGAATTTTGTCTCGGATATAGCTGGCAAAGCTGTCGAGGCGTTGTATGGAGTGAGCGATAGAGGTTTGGTGCAGGTGCAGTCGACTCGCAAGGAGTTCAAGGGAGATTACACCTTAGTCACCTTCCCACTCCTAAAGTCGAGCAGAAAATCCCCCGAGGCGACCGCCATCGAGGTGGGTGAGTATATCGTCTCGTCTTGCGACGAGGTGGAGGAGTTCAACGTCATCAAGGGCTTCTTGAACCTATCGTTGTCGGCAACGTTCTGGGCCTCACTCTTCGAGCAGATCACCAAAGAGGAGAGCTTCGGAGTGGCTACGGAGCCCACTACGGGACGCACCGTGATGGTCGAGTATTCGTCGCCCAACACCAACAAACCGTTGCACTTAGGACACATCCGCAACAACCTATTGGGTTGGTCGGTGGCTCAGATCCTAAAGGCCAACGGAGACAAGGTTCTCAAGGTAAACTTGGTTAACGATCGTGGAATCCACATCTGCAAGTCGATGTTGGCTTGGCAGGAGTGGGGCGGCGGCGAGAATCCCGAGAGCTCGGGGCTCAAAGGCGACCACTTGGTGGGTAAATATTATGTCGAGTTCGACAAACACTACAAGGCCGAGATCAAGGAGTTGATGGCCGAGGGAGTCGAGGAGGATGAGGCGAAGAGACGAGCCCCCTCGATGGTCAAGGCGCAAGAGATGTTGCGCAAGTGGGAGGCTAAGGAGAGCCAAGTCTACTCTCTCTGGGAGAGGATGAATGGCTGGGTCTACGAGGGCTTCGACGTGACCTACAAGGCTTTGGGAGTCGACTTCGACAAGGTATATTATGAGTCACAGACCTATCTCTTGGGCAAGAGCTTGGTCGAGAAGGGGCTCGAGGCTGGGTTGTTCTTCCGCAAGGAGGATGGCTCGGTGTGGATCGACTTGGAGAGCGATGGCCTCGATCAGAAGCTACTTCTTCGTGGCGATGGCACCTCGGTCTATATGACTCAGGATTTGGGAACAGCGGTGAGCCGTGCCGAGGAGGAGAGTGTCGATGCGATGATCTATGTCGTGGGAAATGAGCAGAACTACCACTTTCAGGTGTTGAAGCTCATCCTCTCGAAGTTGGGATATGCGTGGGCACAGAACATCACCCACCTATCGTATGGAATGGTGGAGCTCCCCGAGGGCAAGATGAAATCTCGTGAGGGAACAGTTGTCGATGCCGACGATTTGGTTGAGACGATGGTCAGTGATGCACGAGCGATCTCGGACGAGGCGGGCAAGAACGATGGCCTCAGCGAGGAGGAGATCAAGGCGATCTCGACAACGGTAGGACTCGGTGCGCTGAAGTACTTCATCTTGAAGGTAGACCCCAAAAAGACGATGCTGTTCGACCCTAAGGAGTCGATCGACTTCAACGGTAACACAGGTCCATTCGTACAATATACCCACGCTCGCATCTGCTCGGTGTTGCGTAGAGCTGCCGAGGTTGAGAATGTGGAGTACACAAGCACCATTGCAGAGTGCCGAGGCGAGGAGATTGAGCTGATCAAACATATCGCTCAATTCCCAGCGGTGGTCTCTCAGGCGGCCGACAACTTCTCACCAGCCATCATCGCCGCCTATGGCTATGAGTTGGCGAAGATGTACAATGGCTACTACCACGATAACCCGATTTTGAAGGAGGAGAATGTTGGTGTTCGCTCGATGCGTTTGGCTCTGAGCCGTTGTGTCGCTCGCACAATCAACTCAGCGATGGGACTCTTAGGAATCACCGTTCCAGAGCGTATGTAGGGTTATGGGGAAGTTTATCGTAAAAGAGAGCCCCATCGAGGGGCTACGTCTCATCACGAGTGAGAAGAGTGGAGAAGAGATCGACTACTCGTCGATGGGTCTCGATGTTGAGTTCGTCTCGCAGAGTGTCGAGAAGTTGGCACGAGGGGTCCTAAGGGGCTTGCACTTCACAAGAGAGGAGGAGCAGGCGAGGTTAATCACCGTGAGGAGTGGTCGTATCTTGGCCGTTGCGGTCGACCTTCGTCCCGAGAATCGCACCTTTGGAGCAGCTCTCTCCTATGAGTTGAATGAGCACAATGGGGCGATGCTCTTTGTGCCCCCCTACTTTGCGTTGGGATATGTGACGTTGGAGAGTGGGAGCGAGGTCGAGATCAATTATAGCACCGAGTATGATCCAAAGATGGAGTCGGGGATAATCTGGGACGACGATGTTCTGATGATCGAGTGGCAGTTTGAGCGCTACGAGATCGACAAGAGGTGGCTCAACATCTCGCAACGAGATAAGAAGCTGCCGAGCTTTAGGAGCTATAACCCCAACCTACTTTGGCCCAACAGACCCAAAGCAAGCAGATACTCGAAACGCCGAAACTACAAGGAGGAGCGTATTCGACGAGGTTATGACGATTAGGAGACCATTGCAAGGCGGCGAAATTTTAAAGATAACGTAGAGAACTCTTCAGTCACATACTAATGTATGCTCCTTTCAGAGCCCTCTACGCCATCTTCAAAATTTCATCCACCTATCAATGGTCTCAATATATGATTTGTTTGATTTTAGAGGATGGGGTTAGCTCCATCCTCTCATAGTTTATGCCCGAGAGGATGTTGATCGCTGGTCGTCGGCCGACCTCGATATCTCCTAACTCCGATATCCCTAAGGCGGCAGCGCCCCATCTGGTGGCCCAATCGAGCCGCTCGACAAGTGGGACTCCGCTGAGCTCTCGTAGCTCCTCGAGAATGGAGAGTGACCAATTTGAGGCCAAGGAGTCGGTGCCGATTGCGACCTGCAATCCATTCTTGCGCAAGAGCTCCACGGGGGGTGTGAGCGAGGAGATATAGCGGTTGGAGCGGGGGCAGATGACCCACGTCACGGGGGCCGAGAAGTGGCCCATAACAGTGTCAATATCTCGCTGTGTAAGGCAGCAGTTGTGGATCAGCATCACAGAACGATCGCTCGGAACGAGACTCACAAGCCTCTCGGCAGGTGAGCCATAGTGCAGGAAGTCGCACTCGAAACCCACCTTCTGGTACCACTGTAATAGCGGCCCCTCGCCTCTGAAAAGCTCCGCCTCGGAGGGTGACTCCATAAAGTGGATCGAGAGAGGTGCATCGCCACTCTGCTCTACGACCCTCCTAAAGGCCTTATCGTTAAGTGAATAGAGCGAATGGGGTGTTGGGGAGGTGTTGGGATAGTCCAAAAGAGGGGCAACCGCCTCCAAATCGACACTCCTAAGGCCAAAGAGCTCGGCAAAGGTGTGGTAGAGGATCTTGCTCTCTCGCTTAATCTCGAACGAGGAGAGTCCATTTGCGATATCGCCTACCGCCACAACCCCCTCCCTAAAGAGCTCAGCATCGGCACGCCTCATAGCCACCTCACGCTCCTCGTCGCTGAAGTTATTGCGAACAGCTCCGATCGAAGAGGCGAAGCGCTGAAACCCTCCTCCCGACTCGATAGCCCCCCTAAGGTAGGAGAGCTCTATGTGGCAGTGGGCATTGACAAAGCCAGCCATTATGATCCCCGAGTAGAATTCGGTGCAGACAGAGCTATCCATCGAGGCGGTGGGACGGCTCTCAATAGAGACTATACGCCCCGATCCATCGACCTCAACAACGGGGTTTGGGATCAGCTCACCCTCTCGGAGCAGGAGGTTAGAGGCTATTTTGCGATTGGGTGTGGAACAGCTCATAATCGAAAACTCTTAGATTCATCAACTCGTCGACCAACATATCACGAGCCTCCTCAGCCTCGGGCACCCTCGTGATCTTGAGCTCCTTGATCCTCACCGATCGCTCCACATCCTCCTCTTTGCCCATCGGCATCACCAAGTTGACAATTAATCTCTGGGCTCTGTCGTCGACATTGATCTTTTGGTTGTAAACGCCTACTTGACTGCGTTTAAGCGTTGAGTTATTGGTGTTATACTCCTTGGTGGTTGTGATATACTCATACTTATCGTAGTTGCTCTTCATATTGAGGCTATCACCCTCCTTCACCTCCTTCTCAACTCGCTTGCTCTCGTCTCGCTCCAACCATAGGCGTGTGGTATAGCTCTTCTTCGAGTTATCCGTAGAGTCGATCAAGTACCTAAAGCTCAGGTAATATTGTCCCTTCTCGATCTCAGCGAAGATAAGCTTCACCTCCGTCGAATCACTCTCGCCTCGATACTCCACCAACGAGTCGGTGTATATCACCTCCGTAGCTCGACGTATGGCGATGTTGTCGACTGTGTCGAGGATCGCCACCTCACGATCGAGTTCGAGTCCTCGGACCTCCAACATCGAGATCGCTCGCTCCACAACGTCGCTTAGGCGTGCGCTCTTGCGTGTCGAGAAGCTTCCGATTGTATATTGGACATCCTCGACCGTGTAGCCATACTTCTCGAAGATCGGCTCATAGAGCTTCAGCGTATCCAACTTTATGGAGCGCAACGAGGTGTAGGAGTTGGAGAGGAAGGCATCGTGAAACACCTGCGCCAACTCATCGTCGCTCAACATAGTACGTCGTGCACAGCTCACCCCTCCAAGGAGGATTATCGCCACACTCACTGCCACAAATCTTATATATCGTTTTACTCTCATCATCTCTATTTTTTCAACCATCTTCGCAACATAACATTAACCACCAACGAACTAAGTGAGAGGGCAATCACCCCTGCAATGAGCACCACCGCCACGATATCGCCCACCCTCAACTCGACGGGATAGGGGATTGTCATAAGTGCAGAGGTAGGCAGTGTGATAACTCCAAACCACTGCTGAATGAGCGTCACCACGACCCCCAACACAACCCCCATCACTATCGCCACGCCTCCGATCAACACCCCCTCGTAGAGGAAGATACGGCGTATTAGGCCATTCGAGGCCCCCATAGCCCTAAGTGTCTCGACATCAGCCCTCTTCTCGAGCATCAACATCGACATCGCACCCACCAACGAGAAGCAGGCAAGGGCCATCACAAAGGAGCAGATCAACAACACCCCCATCTTCTCGTAGCGAAGAACTTGGTGGATCGCTGGGTTGAGCTCGCTTCGGTTCTCGACCCGAAATCTATCACCCACTATCGCCTCGATCTGGGCTCTCACTCGTCGCTCATCGGCTCTATCCGCAAGTCTGACAGAGAGTCGAGTCGCCACCCCATCTCGTCCCAAAAGCTGGTTTACAACCCTCTGAGAGGCGTAGGCATAGCTCTGCTCACTCTGATAGTCGACCGAGTAGATCCCCGACAAACGGGCCTGCTGTGAGGCTACACCGCCCATCGAGACGACACTCTGGAGCGCCCCCATCTTGGGTGAGATGACCTCTATTAGGGACTCTCCGACTCGCCTTGCCCCCAACTTCGCAGCCATCGACTCGGCTAATACGATCGAGGCCTCTTCGCCATCATCGCCAACATCAAATGCCCCAACAAAGATCGACTCCCATACAGCGACAACCTCGTCATAGTGCTCATCGACCCCTCGAAGCTCGACCAACTGACTCTCGCCCCTGTGTTCAAGCAGAACTGTCTGTTGGGTCGAGAAGCTCATCGCCTCTACCCCCTCGACACTGCTCAGATCGAGATCCGCCATCTCGAAGAGACGTCCACTGCTAAGGCTCAGAGTCAGATCACCATCGACCATCTGCTCCGCCTCACCGATCATCGCCCCAAAGCCATTAAAGACCGAGAGCAGAATTATCACCGCCGCAACGGGGGTCAACAGCGACAAGAGACTCACCCCTGCGATGATGTTGACCACAGAGTGAGACTTAGGCGAGAGCAGGTATCGACGAGCGATCAGAAACATCTTGGCCTCTCGTTACTCCCCAGCCTTGATAGCTCGGTCGATATTCTCGATATACTCCAACGAATCGTCGATGAAGAAGTCGATCTCGGGGACCACCTTCAACTGATTCTTGATCCTCGCCCCCAACGTCTTGCGGATCAGCCAGTTATTGTCCGACAACCTCTTCATCACCTCATCGCAACGATCAAATGGGAATACGCTAACATAGATCTTCGCATAGCCGAAATCGGGCGATACCCTGACGGCTGTCACCGTGAGCAGTAACCCTCGAAATAGCTCTGCGCAATCTCGCTGTAAAATCTCCGCAAGGTCTCGCTGCAACTGCTTCGAGATCTTCTGCTGTCTTGTTGTCATCATTGCTTCCATAATCTTATCCTCTTTTTTATCTGTTTACTTTTCTCTATCTTGCTCTCTGGAAATCGGGCCTCTCCTGCCCCTCGATCACCCCCGAATAGCCGAAGCTACTTCCGATCTTGCCCTTTACCCTCTTGGTCCGCCACGAGTCGAAGCCCTCAGGGCCGAAGTGGTAGTTTAGACCAAAACTCGCCATTAGGTTGTTGAGTGACGAGCGGATCGGAGTTGTCGAGAAGGGGTTCTCATATCCATCTATGTTGTTGCTATAATATTTGTTTCTGTTTCGCACCACATCGCTTAGTCCAAAGTAGTAGCGCACATTTGCGAACAGCTCGATGCGACCCATCAGAATCGCAATACCTCCGCCTCCCATCAAGCCATATCCGAAGCGGTTATCTCGGGTTAGCTTATAGTCGTAGCTACCCGAGTAGATGTCGTCGCCCGTGGTTGTAGCGCCATCCTGCTGCCTCTGATAGTCGTTGTCGTAGGTCGAGCTCAGATCGTAGCTGAATGTCACGGCTGCCTCTCCAAAGACCCTTATTCGGTGGTCGGCGATATAGAAGTGGGGCTGCCACACGAGGGGCACAACCAGTGAGTTGATCGTGCGTTTGTAGTAGTAGTACTCCTCGCCCTCCAACACCAACGACGAGTTGGGCGAGAACGAAAATCCACGCTGCATATAGAGCAGGTCGGCACCCACACACCCAATCACGGGTTGGGCACTATAATTCCTCCACGACACTCCGCCATTGACGAGGCCATAGAGCGAACGCCCATAGACACTGGGGTAGATGCTCTCGCTGCTCGAGCCGAAGCCACCAAACACTCCGACCGTTGTCTGCGCCTTGGCTCCTCCCACAACGAGGAGTAGAGCCAACATCAAAACTATATATCTCAGAGACTTTATCATCCTTCTTTCTCTTTATAATCTATTTTCTTAGAGATTCATTTTAGAGGCCCAAACCACCCATCATCGAGCCGCTCTGCTGGCCGCTCTGCTGCTGAGGCTTACTGTTCGTCTTGGCCTTGGCATCCTCTATCGTCTTGAGCCTCGCCCTCTCCTGCCTCTCGAGCCTCTCGATTAGCTGCTCTTGGCTCTCGGGGGCGAACATCGTCCTCGGATCTATCGAGATCTCGATCTCCCAATTCACCTTCATCGCCACCAACGGATCACCACTTTCGCTCTGGAACTCCTTGACCAGCTCCGACTGTCGACGCTCCACCAGATTACCACTATCCCACTCTCCATTGCCGTTGCGATCCTCGATGACTCGAAGCCTCACATTTCCAGGCGAGATAAAGCGGAACTGCACCGATCCCGAGCTGACCCCCACCCTCCTATCGAGCAGAGTGCTACCCGCCTCATTCAACAGCTCCAGAATATATTTGGAGTCGGAGTCCAGATTGGGCTGGACATTGACCACCAACGTACCATACTTATCGGGGTCGAGCATCGTCAACTCGTAGCCGAGTGAGTCGTTGGAGAGGGCGGCGATATCGGTGATTGCACCCTTAGCAATCGAGAGGAAGTACTCGCCCCCCACATCGCCCCACTCTGTCTCTATGTACCAACGTCTTAGGTTCATCGTGTCTCGAGTGAGCCTAAATGGTTGTGCCACACCTCGCAACTTGGGCTGCCCCTCGTTCTCCTTCTCCATCTCCTTCCTCAGCGCTACCGCCTTGGGTGAGAGGTATTGGAGCGTTATGGCTGCTGTGTCGATATTGGCTACGGGGTAGGTGAGGTCGAAGCGTAGCCCCACCTCGGGGTTGATCTCCTTCGTGGGGTTTAGCGCAAAGGTGAATGGGTTCTTCCTCTCGGGCTCCACCCACTCCTCGCCGCTCTCCTCGGCCCTCTTCTGCTCTCGCTCCTGCTTCTCTCGCTCCTGCTTCTCCTCCTTGGTCTCGATATATCGCCACGTGAGGGTGAGCTTCTCGCTCACGGGTACCAACTGACCCACCGAGTCGTGTTTATGGTGGACTACTCGCCCCTTAAGTGTGTCGCCCAACTGCTCGGCTGGGGCGTTGAACCACAGGGCTATGGTGTCTCGTCGCTCGCTGAAATACTCGACCAAGATCCTATCCGATGAGATGGAGTCCATAATTATCGAGTCGATACGGGGCGAAGAGGCTCCGAAATAGAGCATCGCCTTATGTTGCAGAGGTCGCTCGCTACCCACCATCTGGTGGCGCTTAAACGCCTCGTCGAGGAACATTCTGAAGTGCACCTGCGGCTCGGCCACGATGTAGCGTCGCAACGAGTCGTAGTAGATCCCAAACTCGGGCATCTCGGCTGGGTTGTAGCTCTTGTCGAGGAATCCCACCTGATCGGTGCCTGCCTCATAGATGAAGTTGTTGTTGGTATCCTCCACAGCGTAGATGTAGTAGGGGATTGGCTTTAGATTCTGGGCCAAAAAGGTACCATTCGTCTCGGCCTTGGCAATCACCGATGGGGTCGAGTTGAAGAGTGTCGAGTCGTAGGTGGGGGTGATGTCGACCGAATCTACGGGGAAGAACATCAGCAACGTGCCACCCACCGAGTCGGCCTTGTAGCCATCCTCGGTGTAGCCCGAGATTATCATCGAGTCGATCTCGCTGCCCGTAGAAAAGACATATCGCATCGCCACAAGGGGGTTGCCCTCGTTGTTGTCTTGAATCGAGGAGCCGAAGTTGAGCGCATAGGTTGTATTCTCCATCAAGGTGTCACGGAGGGTTATGACCACCCCTCGGCCTCGGGTTGTCATTAGTGGTTTGTTCTTCATCGCTGGCGACGAGAAGAACTGGGTCTGCTGGTCGACCAACTTCACGAACTCGTCGAACTCTATGTAGATCTTCTTGGTGTAGGGGTCGAAGTTGGTTGAGTAGTTCTCGGGCGAGAGCCTTAGAATCACGGGGGGCAACGAATCGGAGGGGCCTCCAGAGGGGGTTCCCACATTGGCACAACGTGAGAAGAGCGCACTCACAAAGAGAGCCGCCACAAATAGCGTCAACGCAACATTTATCCTTTTATACTCTATCTTTATCATATCTTCTTTTACTCCTCAGTCTCCGTTTCACTCTCTACCTCTGTCTCTGCCTCTGTCTCTGCCTCTGTCTCGGGGACCACAAACCACCAAGTGCCCTGCGAGAAAGAGTCGCTCTTCCAAGGGCGGAACGAGACTGTGATATAGGTTGTCGAGAGGTTCAACCCCACCGTATAGTTTGTGTAGGCGTAGTTCTCCGACGTAGGGTCGACCGCCACCAACATCACACTCTCCTGCTCGACACTCATCGTGTAGGCATCGAAGGTGGTGACTATCAGATCGCCATCTTGAAACTCCTCATCCTCGGCCTCATCCTCTTCTTCGTCCTCATCCGCCTCGAAGGTGTACTCATAGGTTATCTGTGTAGCCTCGCCGACCGCCAAGGGCGATAGCTTCTCGCCCGTCAATTTATTGGTCAACACCCCACCCAACGCATCGTAATAGTCGAGGATCATATAGTCGGTAGTGTCGGCCGCAAAGGCGTAGACCACCGAGTTATCCAACGAGGTGAAGTCGCCACCGCTCTCGCTCTGCTGCGCTGTCACCACTACAAGGGTGGTCTCATAGCTCTTATCCTTGAAACAGCTCGTCGCTATGGTCAACGCCAATATATACCCTATAAATCTCATCTTCTCTCTCCCTTAAAAACAAATTAACAAAGCCGCCTCAGCAGCTCCCTACAACACTCTCCCGACCTCGCATCTCGCCACTCGGGGGCGATCTCCACGATTGGCCGTAAGACAAACTCCCTATTGGCCAACTCCTTGTGGGGCAGCGTCAGCCGCTCACTCTCCATCACCAGATCGCCATAAAAAATTATATCTATATCAATGGGCCTCGAGGCGTATCGCTCGCCACTTATGGCCTTATCTCTTAACTCTGCCTCCCTCACTCGGCCCAACTCCCTCTCGACGCACTGTGTCGTGGTGAGTAGCTCATCGGGGGATAACCCGCTCTCTACCTCCACCGCTTGGTTGGTGAATGGCGGAGTCTCTCTCTCGAATCCCCACGCCTCGCTTACGTAGAACTTCGACCTCGCTACGATCTGGCCCACCTCTCGTTCGATCAACTCCATAGCCCTCTCTATCGTCTGCTCCACATCGCCCAGATTTCCTCCGAGCAGTAACATCACCCTCATCTCTTCTTGATCTCTTTGCTCACACAGAGTGCGAAGTGGGTGAAGAGGATTGTGGGGTTGGCATTCTGCGAGATCTGCGCTATGGCACTCTCACACTGCTCTACCAAAAACTCAATATTCTCGTTGCCTATGAATGGCGCAAATTTGGTGCAAAACTGAGCCTCCTCGCCCCAAGTATAACACAGATTGGGGAGCCCTGCATTTCGGATATAGGCCTCACGAAGTAGCTTCAGAGAGTAGCGCAACATATCCAACTGCTCGCTGCGGCTAAGCTGCCCCACCTGCTCGGCCCACCCCATCAGCTCTAAGTGCTTGTCGTTGTAGCTAAGCCTCATAAGCTGCGTAAAGAGCGAGAAGAGCTCACGTCGCTGACCCTCACCCTCGCCACTCATAGCTCGTTGTAGCTCCCTCAGATCGCCCACCGAGGCACGTCCCAAGCTACGTCGCTCAGCCTCGTCACTCACACCTCTCGCCTCGGCATAGAGCTCCAAAGCCTCCGCCTCGATCCTGCCGACCGAGACCTCCTGAGTGCGCGAAAGGATGGTGGGTAGCAGTGTCTCGGGGCTCTCCGACACAAGGATAAAGAGGGTCCGCTCCCAAGGCTCCTCCAATATCTTGAGTAGCTTATTTGCCGCCTGCTCATTCATCATCTCGGGTAGCCAGATCACCATCGCCTTATACCCCCCCGTGAAGCTCTTAAACGAGAGTCGACGGATGATGTCATCCGCCTCACGAGCCGATATAGCCCCCTTCAAGGTCTTGCCCAACTCCATAGCCTCATACCACTCGGCAGGGCTCACATAGCCGCTATGTCGCTCGTAGACCCCACGAAAGAGGGGGATAAAGCTCTCGCTCAACAGCACCTCACCGCTCTTCTTCCCCTGCTTATTCACAGGCATAACGAGGTGGAGGTCGGGATGGGCCAACTCCCCGATCTGGTGGCACGAGGGGCACACTCCGCAAGAGTCCTCGTCACTTCGATGAGCACAGTTGAGGTATTGGACATAGGCAAGCGCCAAAGGCAACACACCATAGCCCGACAACCCCGTAAAGAGCTGTGCGTGAGGTACTCGCCCCTCACCTACGCTACGTCGAAGCCTCTCCTTTAGCGCCTCTTGACCAACTATATCCCTAAATCTCATCTCTTAAAAAACTCTCTTTAAAAGCCCAACAACATCGACCCTCTCACGCCATAGGGCATAGAGCCCATATACTCCAAGCATCGCCACATCGACAAAGTAGAGGTCGACCCTACCACAAACCCAATATATCACACCACCCAACACGACATACTCCCCAATACGCCCCAACTCATAGGGGATAGGGAAGTAGCGCCTAAGCAGCGAGTAGCTAAACAGAACCATAACCGACTCACTCACCAACCTCGCCCAAGCCGCTCCGCTATACCCAAACTTAGGGATCAGAACAAGGTTAGCCACCACAGTCGAGACCAACCCAGCAAGGGTGATGTAGAGGGCGAACTCGGTCCGCTCCTCCCTCTTATACCAAAACGAGAGGTTCAGCCACACCCCCATCAACAAGTTCGACATCAAGATGATAGGCAGGATCGAGATCCCCTCCCTAAAGTCTCGCCCAACGATGAGCGCAAAGAGATCTCGAAAGAGGGTGATCCCCAAGAATATAGCGATAGTGACAATTATATAATATTTCATAGCGGCTGCATTCGACTCCACAAACTCCTCTTTTCGGAAGTTAGCGAGGAAGAAGGGCTCTGCCGCCAAGCGATACATCTGGGTAAAGAGGGTCATCACCACAGCGATCTTAGTCACCGCACCATAGAGCCCCAACTGTGCCATTGCCCCCTCCGAGATCATATATTTGATCATCTGGCGGTCGATGAATTCGGTAGCCGTAGCGGCCACCCCACTCACCAACAGTGGTAGCGAGTAGATGAGGACTCGACGCAGCAGCGGCCAGTTAAGCGATGGCAAGCGGTAGGGCCTCGAGACACAGAGCGTAACACAAAAGGTGATAGCGCTCGCCAACAGATTGGCCACCACAACCCATCCCACCCCAAAGCGAGTGGAGAACAACCCCATAAAGCCAAAGCCAACAGCGAAGCCCACCTGAAGCACGATATTCATCAGCTTCAAGAGGACATAGCGACCCGACTCACCACGTTCACGGAACCTTGCGAAGGGGATAGCCGTAGAGACATCGAACATAACCACCAGAGCCACCAACACCACCAAGTCGGGCGAGGTGACATAGACATCTCCCATAAGTGCCGAGAGGGGGACCCTCCACAGAGCAACCACCCCCACAAAGAGCAGCGAGGCCAAGATCATCGCCCCCCAAGTAGAGGAGAAGAGTCGCCCCTTAGCCGCCTCCACATCGCCCCCCTCGGCCTCGGCCTTAGCGCCAAAGCGGAAGTAGCTCGACTCCATACCCATAGTCAGAACCACCAATGCAAAGGGGATCAGGGCGTAGAGATCGGTGATGATCCCATACTCCGAGGGGGCAAAAAGGCGTGTGTAGTAGGGGGTAAGCAGGTAGCTCAGCAATCGACCCAAGATCGTGCTAATTCCATAAATTGCGCTCTGCTTTACAAGTTTTCCTAACATCTGCTCTTTTACACCTACATATATAACCGAGCAAAGATAGTGATTTATTATGAGATCACCTTGTTTTTTGGCAATAGAATTTGCACCAAGTAGCGATACCGCACTCTCCGCACTTAGGATTTCGGGCCGTGCATACATATCGGCCGTGGAGGATCAGCCAGTGGTGGGCGATGGGGAGCAGGTGGCTCGGGATCCCCTTGGCGAGTTGTAGTTCGGTCTGGAGAGGGGTCTTGGCACCTCGTGAGAGCCCTATCCTTGCCGCTAAGCGAAAGACGTGGGTGTCGACAGGCATCACCTCTCTGCCCCACAGAACCGACCCCAACACATTGGCCGTCTTGCGACCCACACCAGGCAGACGTTGCAGCGCATCGAGGTCGTTGGGCACCTCGCCCCCAAACTCCTCACACAACATCTTCGACATCTTCGAGAGGTTGCGGGCCTTGTTGTTGGGGTAGGAGATGCTCTTGATGTAGGAGTAGATCTGGGCTACCTCCGCCTCCGCCATATAGTAGGGGGTGGGATAGGCCTCGAAGAGGGCTGGGGTGGTGAGGTTGACCCTCTTGTCGGTGCATTGGGCCGATAGCGACACCGCCACCAACAGCTCGTAGGGGTTGCCATAGTGCAGCTCGCTCTCCGCCACGGGCATATTCTCTGAGAACCACCCGATTACCCCCTCGTATCTCTGCTTCTTGGTCAAAGCTTTCTCATCTTTGCGAAGTCGGCAGCGAGGCTACGTTGGCCCACACTCTCGAAATCTATTATGAGCATATCGCCCTTGCTCCACGGCTCGATCGAGAGGATCCTGCCTCGGCCGAATCGGGGGTGCTCTACTCTATCTCCCACTTTATAGCTCGACGAGGTTGTCGGGGTGGTTGTCGGGGTGGTTGTCGGGGTGGG
>JBCQTJ010000023.1:0-38760 GCA_047178625.1 Rikenellaceae bacterium | reverse complement strand
ACCGAGGGTGCGCAGCAATATGCGACGCTTCAATCTATCGTACAGACAGCTAAAAAGTGCGGTCAAGATCCACTAGTGGCTTTACTCGCTGTTGCTGAATTGTAGGGGCGTGAGTAGTTACCTCGGCCATCTCTTTGAAGAGGGTAACGTAGAAACCTCGCCCCTCCCAGTCGGAGGGAAGTTCGGCGATCATCATTGCAAGTCCGCCGAATACCAATCCATTCCCCAAGGAACAATATTGCGCCTTCCCATTCTCCTCGCTCTTGCCGATCTTATTTAGCTCGCTAAAGAACAGCTTGTCATCGCTGTTGTATAGTTGGTTGTAGCTCAGGCGGTATTGTCGATCCATATATTCAAGATATTTTGGGTCGCCAGTCTGCCTCGATAGTCGAGCCCACCCTGTGGGTGCCATAAAGAGAGCTTCGCAGTGATCCCATTGCCACTCGGAGCTATTTTCGCTCTTTATGATCGAGTCGAATTGCTTTTTTGTGGGGTCGATAGCACTGCTCGTAACCGAGAAGTTTTTTGCCATATTTAGGTAGAATTGCCCTATACACTGCTCTTCTGCACTCTCCGCATTTGGGCGAAGTTTCCATTTGAGCTTTTTCCCCTTGGCGATGAGCCAATCAATATATCGAGATTCGTCGTTGATGGTTGTTAGCTCGTTGAGTCCGATGTAAAATATTGCAGGCTGCCAATCGAGGTCGTGGTATTGCTTTTTATCCTCGGTGTGGTTGTCGAATCTCTCCATCTGAGAATCTGCAACTTTTTGGATTAGTGACATAATCTCGTCGGCCTTGGGTGGAGTGGTGGTGTTGCATCCAACAAGGAGCGAGAGAGATATTGTTAGCTGAAATAATCTATTTGTTTTCATATTAGGTGTGGTTTTAGGTTGTGGTCTGCTTTAGCGAGAAAAACTTAAACAGATTTTTAGAGTCGAGGTATAAAGCCATCATTTAGCTCCTTGAGTTTTACCATCAGCTCTGTGACAATCTTGGGGCTCTTCTCCGCCACGTTAATACTCTCGTTGGGATCCTTTTTGTGGTCAAATAACACTATCCTCTGCTCCTCTTTGTTTTTGTATAGCGACAACCTATATCTCTGGTCGCGGATTGTGATGCGATTGTTCCAATACCCCATAACGACATCGCGTACCTTGGCCTTAGGATCCTCGATGATTGGTCGTATAGAGACCCCATCGACACTCTCTGGGATCTCAATACCTGCCAGATCACAGATGGTTGGATAGATGTCGATCGCTCCAACTAAAGAGTTGCTTTGGCTTCCAGCCTGATTCATATCGGGTGTCTTTACAATAAATGTGCTGTTGAGTGCTCGATCAAAGGTGCTGTGTTTACCCCACAACGAGTGGTCGCCAAGGTGCCAGCCGTGATCCCCCCAGACTATGATGATTGTGTTTTTGTCGAGCCCTAACTCCTTGAGTTTAGCGATGACCTTGCCCACTTGGGTGTCGGTGTATGTTATCGCGGCGTAGTATGCGTGGAGTATATCACGAGCATAGTCATCGGTTAGGGTCTTGCCGTTGCGACCATCCTCGGGGTGAGTATATTGAAAAAACTCGGAGCTGCTATGGAGAAACAACTTGTCGACACCCTCGGGGGCCTCTGGGTTGGGTGACAATTTAATATCCTCGTCATCATACAGCTCCCAATATTTTAGTGGTGCGCAGAATGGGAGGTGTGGTTTGTAGAAGCCAACGGCCATAAAAAATGGCTCTCCGCTCTTTGCCGCACGCTCCAACTCATTCGTAGCCATCTGAGCAAGTCGACCATCTGGGTAGCTCTCATCGGGGAGATTTCGATTCTCGAAGGCAGGTTTGTACTCCGAGGTTCGAGAGACCCCATCGGCATAGGCGTGAAGAACACCATCCCCCTTCCACAATCACTCTGGGTCGTTGACATAGCGATCCCAGCTGTGAGGTAACTCCAGTGCGTGGCTCCCATTGTCGACAGTGTGGCCTATGCTGCAATGGCTAATCTTCCCCATTCCTAATGTGTAGTAGCCATTTCGCCTTAGGTGGTGGATAAATGTCTCGGGAAGCTCGCCCTCCTTTGTTCCTATTAGACTCTTGCCAAATGTGTGGTTGTTAACCTGCTTCGAAACTTTTGGTAGGCACCCCGTGAGCATACAGGCACGAGATGCGCCACTTGTGGGCACTTGGACAAATTGTTGAGTGAAAAGCCTCCCCTCGGCGGCTATGGCGTCGAGGTTGGGGGTTATCATAAAGTCGTGGCCATAGGCTCCGATTTGAGGGCGAAGATCATCAATGCAGATGAAGAGAAAGTTGGGTCGCTCCTGTTGGGCTGCTATTGTAGGCGTTGCTATCATCGTCGTTATGAGCAGCGATGATGTGTTTATGTGTATTGCTTTCATAACGTTATTTTTTAGGTTAATAACTGTGGTCCGCCGAGGAGCCTCGGATGATTATTTCGGGCTCCAAAATTATGTTGAGGGGTTTCTCTCCGTTCATTCTCTCAAGTAGGCTTTTGCAGGCGAGTTCCCCCATTCTTTGGCTATGTTGCTCTACGGAACTGAGTGATGGGGTGATGATCTCGCAAAAGGGCTCGTTGGCAAAGCCTACCAATGCAACATCTTCGGGGACTCTGATGTTGTGCTTTTTGAATGAGAGGAGTATGCCCAGTGCGGCATAATCTCCCGAACAGAATATCGCCTCGGGGAGGGCTATCCCCTCCGCGGCTCTCTCTATTAGCCACTCGGCATAGCTCTCGCCCTCTGCCTTGTTAGTCTTTGCCTCGTGGAGCCAGTCTCTCTCGACCTCTATCCCCGCGCTCTGCATTGCATCTGTGTAGCCTCTCTGCCTATTGCGCCATATCGAGACACTTTGCGATCCTGCAAAGTGGAAGATGCGCCTGCGCCCTGTCGATATTAGATGTTCAATAGCCATCTTCGCCCCTAAATAGTCGTCGACCGTCACCGTCGATGCGTTGGCCAACCTCTCCGATCTGTCGAATAGTACGAAGGGGATATTTAGTGAATTTAGTATGTCGAAGTGGGTGCGGGCTCCGCACTCCTCAGAGAGCGAGATTATTATCCCATCGACCTTGCCAAGTAGTGAATTTACAATCTTCGCCTCGATATCGAGAATATCTTTACTCTGACATATTATCACATCGTAATCTTGGAGCTTGGCATAATCCTCGATACCCTCGATAACCGAGGCGAAGAAGTTGCGGCTTATGACTGGGACAATCACCCCAATGGTTCTGTTGAGCCCCGTTTTCATCTGTCTCGCACCATTATTTGGGATGTAGTTCATCTTGTTGGCGACACTCTGAACACGACTCCGCATTCGTTCGCTTATGGCCATATTGTTATTTAAGGCCCTCGAAACGGTCGATGGTGAGACTCCAAGCTCTTGTGCTATGTCGAAGATTGATACTCTCGATTTTTTCATCTAATTTCATCTATTTTTTAGGGTAGAACACCTCAAGGTACCGATACATCTCGGCCCCAGCGGCAACAAAAGCCCCTGTGCCATATAGCTCCGAGCCATCCTTGCTGCTCGCCCCTGGCGCAGCCCCTACGGGCTGGACATATCCCAACATTCCATCTTTGCGGACCGCCTTGGTCAACCCCTCCCAAGCCTTGAAGAGCGTCTGCTCATATTCGTTGCGGTCGAGTAGACCTGCTCGAATACCCCACGCCAAACCAAAGGTGAAGAACGAGCTTCCGCTTGTCTCGATCACAGGGTAGTCGCTCAAATCACCCAATAGTCCTGCCGACCACGTGCCATCGGGGCGTTGTATCTGCTTTAGTCGCTTGGCCATCTCCTTGAATAGGGTGATGTAGAACTCGCTCCCCTCCCAACCTTTCGGAAGGTCTTGGATGAGGAGTGTGAGGCCGCCAAAGACCCATCCGTTTCCACGTCCCCAGAATAGACTCTCTCCATTCTCCTCGTGTCGTGTAAGGTACTTCTTGTCCCTGAAAAATAGATCATCCTTCGGGCTCCATAGCAGGTCGTAGGTCTTGTGGTATTGAGAGTCCATATACTCCAAATACTTCATTTCACCACTCACCTTGGCCAATCGAGTCCAAACGGGAGGGGCCATAAACAGAGCATCGCACCACCACCAATGGTTCTCGTCAGCCTTATCGCTCGTCATAATCTCGTCGAAGCGCTCTTTTGTGGGGTTGATGATCTTGTCGCTCGCCTCGAGCTCGTAGAGGTTGAGGTAGAACTGCCCCACAGCGTGGTCGTCGGCGTGGTAGACCCTCGTGTTGAGTTGCCACTCGTGCCTCTCTCCCATCTGGGTCAACCAATCGAGATACTTCGCCTCCTCGGTGATTGTGTAGAGTTGGTAGAGCCCAGCGTAGAATGTGGCGGGCATCCACCTAAGGTCGAAATATTTCTCTCTCGCTTTGGGGTCTTGTGCCTTCTTCTCGGTTAGGGCACGATAATCGCCCTGGTTCTCGAATGTCTTGATCTGCCAATCGGCAACTAACTTTGTCGTCTTTAGCACCTCCTTCGAGGTTGGTTGCCTCCTTGCCTCGACACCTCCTGCCAATAATAGCAGAAGGAGTAGTGCGCTCCATTTTTTTAGGTGTTTCATAGGTTGTTGATTATGTTAGGTTTTTAGTTGTGTAGTTCGTTTGTCCAAAGATATATAAAATAATTTACAACGAGATATATCTCTAACTTTTTTATAGTGAGTATATTGTGGTATCTTAATTTTTGTATATTTGTAGTCGTAAAGGTGTGGAAATTGACAAAACTACTACTATGAAGAGATTCCTTGTAACAATGCTATGTGTGATCGCCTCAGCCAATAGTGCGATCGAGGCTCAAACATTAAGAGAGCAGGTGGAGGCAGTGCCATCGAAGAGTTGGGAGATACCCTTTCCCGAGGGTGAGTTGATCGACGAGATGGTCTATATGTTTCGTCTCAACAACAGATATGCCCTCAACAAGTGGTATCGAGATCTGAAGGGGTTCGACAAGCAGGAGGGCGAATATCTCGATTTCGAGGGGAAGCAGGAGAAGCATATCCGTCCCTCGGCCCACCAATGCGCAATCCTTGCCCTCTCGCTCCAGACTCCCGTTTATAGCGAGGCAGTGACGGGTGTGTCACGAGAGCAGGCCAAGCAGATCCTCTTTCGGTTGATCTCGTCGCTCGCCTATCGCCATAAATCCAATAGCACAGAGGATAAAGGGGCGTGGGGCGACCAGTGGCAGAGTGCGATGTGGGCCTCTCGTGTAGCCACGGGGGCTTGGATGGTGTGGGAGCAGCTTCCGCCCCAGACTCAGGAGATGGTGGCTCGAATGGTTGTTCACGAGGCGGATCGCTTTATCGGAAAGAGTGTCCCATACTATCGTGATCGTGACGGGGTAGTTCTCCACGAGGGGGATAGCAAGGCGGAGGAGAATGCGTGGAACTCGGTGACTATGACGATGGCCATCATAATGATGCCAAACCACCCCAATGCCCCAGCGTGGAGGGAGGCCAATATCGAGTTGCAACTCTCTGCCTATTCGGCGCCCGAGGATATTCATAGCCGCAAGCGAATTGATGGAGTGGTTATGGGGGAGTTGTTGCAGGGTAGCAATATCTACTCCGATGGAACACTTGTCAACCATAAACGTCTCCACCCCGACTATATGACCTCTATTGTCAACAATGTCGCAAATGTGTGGATGCACAAGATGGCAGGGATAAAGCCTCTGAGCTCCTCAACTCATAACGGAGCATTGGTGTATAGCGCCTTGACAGAGCTCGATTTTGATGGTCAGACCATCTATCAGCTCGACGATAATGGGCTACCAACCCACACCCTCTACTTCCCCGAGGGCAACGATTGGGGAGGTGAGCGACAGGCCAACTATTGGCTGATGGATATTATGGCATACCTCCACAAGTGGGGCAAGGGCCAAAAGATCAAGCCTCTCGAGTGGGCCAAGGTCCGAAGTCGTGAGATGGTGAGGATGATGGATCGAGATACTACGGGTCAATATTACCAGAGCGACGCCGAGGATCGTTTCTATAGCAAGGAGGAGTGGATAGGGCAACACCTCGCTTGGGGATATTTAGGGATGTGGATGGATAATAAATAGAGATTGTTGTTATGAATAATTACAAATTTTTCTTGTCGACTTTAGGTTGTCTTAGCTCAGTTGTGGGGGTGGCAGCCGATGGGGAAGCAAAGCGCCCCAATATCCTATTCATCATAGCCGACGACGCCTCACGGACCTCCTTTGGGGCCTATGGCGGAGATCTCGCTCGAACCCCATCGATCGATAAATTGGCCGAGGAGGGGGCGATATTCCAGAACGCCTTCACCCAAAACCCCAAGAGCTGCCCATCGAGGGGAACCCTCGTGACGGGGATGCATAGTTGGCAGCTAAAGGATGTGACCAACCATTATAGCCACTTCCCCGAGGAGTTCGCCTTCTACCCCCACCTATTGAGGGAGGAGGAGTACCACGTCGGCTACACAGGAAAGGGTTGGGGCCCAGGAACCCACTCCACCGAGGATAACCCCGCAGGGCCAGTTTACAACAAGATCAAGCTAAAGGCCCCCTACAAAGGGATCAAGACGATCGACTATGCGGCCAATTTCGAAGCCTTCCTCGATGAGCGAGAGGCGCAGGAGCCATTCTGTTTCTGGTTGGGTTGTCTCGAACCGCATAGAGTCTACGAGAAGGACTCTTGGCGGAGCGAGGGGATGGATTTGCAGAGTGTTGAGGTGCAGCCATTCCTGCCCCAAAACGATATCGTGAGGGGTGATCTATTAGACTATGCAGTCGAGGTAGAGTGGTTCGATCGCCACGTAGGCTTAGCAGTAGAGGCGTTGCGAGAGCGAGGTGAGTTAGATAACACCCTAATCATAGTCACCTCGGATCACGGAATGCCATTCCCGAGGGTAAAGGGCCAGATCTACGACGAGGCGTTCCACGTCCCCTTCATCGCCTATTGGAGGGGGGTGATCAAGTCGGGTCGTTCGATAGATGACTTCATCGGATTCCAAGATGTAGCCCCCACCTTGATGGAGGTGGCAGGCCTTGAACCGCATCCCCAGATGACAGGAAGCAGCTTTTTGGGGCTCATAAAGTCGAGAAAGAGCGGTCAGATTGATAGATCTCGTGACTATATAGTATTGTGCAAGGAGCGCCACGACATAGGCCGAGCAAGCGAAGATGGAGTAAATCTGGGCTATCCAGTCAGGGCAATTAGGACCGAGGAGTACCTCTACGCAATAAACTACAAGTCGGAGAGGTGGCCAACGGGCAACCCCGAGTATGGCTACCGAGATTGCGACGCATCGCCCACAAAGAGCTATCTGATCTCGCTAAAACCAGCCGACCCCGACTACCCACTCTTCGAATTAGCCTTCGGCAAACGCACCGAGGAGGAGCTCTACGATATGAAGCGAGACCCCCACTCGATGCTAAACCTCGCCTACGACCCAGCCTACGCCCAGATCAAGGCGGAGCTAAGAGCCCGTATGGAGAGGGAATTAACCGAGACAAACGACCCCCGAATGGAGGGGCGAGGCGACATCTTCGATAGCTACGGCCACGTAGGCAGGGTGTGCAACTACAACAATCCCTACGGAATAAATGATTAATATCTGATTATTTTGTCATTTTATTTTATAGTATTTAAAAAAAAAGATAAAATAATTGGTAAAAAATTCTTTAATCAAATAAAAATAACTATATTTGCAGTGAGTTTGCTCTGTGCCAAAAAATGCAAATCAGAGCAACTCAAACACTCTTCTCTCGGTGTAAATAATTGATGTCAAAAGTTCAATCATTTAGAGTGGGGGGGGGGGGGTAATACTTAGGTAATACCCAAATGCAAATGAAAAACGTAGTGGCTATAATTCTCCTGACGTTGGCGCTCGCAGTGTCAGCATCTTCGCAGGAGAGGCAAAAGGTTGAAATATATTTCGACCAAGGTTGCCGTATAGTCGACTCAACATACCTAACCAACACTGAGTCCCTACAAAAGTTAGACCAAAACCTAACCAGACTCACCCAAGACCCCTATCTAACCCTCATCGAGATCTCGATCGACAGCTACTCATCGCCCGAGGGAGGAGTCACCCTAAACGACAAACTATCCAAGGATCGTGCCCTCGCGATGCGAGACTACATCAACGAAACCCACCCCAATTTCCCCGACTCACTCTTCGTAGTCAGGAGCAACGGCATAGCGTGGGACCAGCTCAAAGCATTGGTTCAGAGCTCCGAGACCCCCTACAAAGAGCAGGTAGTAGAGATCATCGAAACCATTCCCGAGGAGACGTGGGGCAAATTCAACCCCGCGGACAGGTGGCTAAGCGTGGTAGACAGCCGAGTGAAGCACCTGATGGACCTAAAGTATGGCCGCCCCTACAACTATATGTTGGAGCACCTATTCCCCCTCCTGCGCCAAAGTAGCGTCGTGACCCTATCCTTTAGGCGAGAGATGGAGGCGATAGCCGCAGCGCCCAACTTCGAGGTGGATAAAGTTCAACCAATGGATCTGCCAAAACCCGAGCCACAAGAGCAAAAAGAGCGAGAGATAACCTTCGCCCTAAAGACAAATCTACTCTACGACCTACTGCTAACTCCAAATATAGAATTAGAGATACCGATAAAAAATAAATTCTCAGTAGCAGGAGAGTGGATCTTCCCGTGGTGGACCACCAGCGACAACGGCAACGCCCTACAAGTGCTCTCGGGTCAAGTAGAGGCCCGCTACTGGTTCGGCAACCGCACCGACAAGCCCCGGCTAACAGGCTGGTTCGCAGGTCTCTACGCAGGAGGAGGACTCTACGACTTGCAGTGGCACAACAACGGCTACCAAGGAGAGTTCTACATAGCCTCGGGACTAAGTGGCGGATACGCCCACACAATCAACCGAAGCGAGACCCTAAGGTTGGAGTATTCGTTGGGAGTGGGTTATTTGAGCACCAACTACCGCTACTACGAGGGCAAGGACGACAACAAGTTCTTGGTGTGGCAACACGACGGCAACTACCGCTGGTTCGGCCCCACAAGGGCGAAGGTCTCGTTGGTGTGGCTGATCAATAAAAAGATGGGAGGTAGCCGATGAAAAGATACCTTCTAATCCTCACGCTGCTCCTCAGCCTCGTCTCGTGCGAGCGCCGTGAGCTCACCTACCTCTACTCGCCGACAGTCTCGGTGCAGGTAAATGCCGACTGGAGCAATCTGGACGAGGCGCCCACGGGAATGAGCGTCTACTTCTACCCGACCGATGGAGGCACGCCAACGGTAGTGCAGACCAACAACACCTCTACGGCAACAGCAAATTTGGGACAAGGAACCTACAATATATTGGTATTCAACCAAATCCCCACCGACTACGGAACCATCACATTCAGCGGAATGGATAGCTTCTCGACAGCTGAGGTAAAGAACGTCTCGACCAAGAGCACGTGGGCAACGACCAAGAGCGACGACGACTACTTCGCCCGAGAGCCCGAGGAGATAGCCGTCTCGACCTACGAGGGATTTGTGGTGACTGAGGAGGCGATCTACGAGAATATCGAGCTGAGGTCGAAGAACCAGACCAAGGCGGACGAGGAGCCCTACGCAATCTTCTCGTTCACCCCCCGAGTGGTGATCAAGACCACAAGGGTGAGGATCCGAGTCTCGGGAATCGACAACCACCGCTCGACCCGTGCGACGTTGTATGGAATGGCCACAGGCTACCATTTCTCGGGCCAAGCGAGCCACTCGACGATGACCACCCACCTGCTCGAGACGTGGAGCGTGACCACCTACGACGACGATTCGAGCCAAGGAGAGCTCATAGCGAGCTTCACCAGCTTCGGACTCCCCGAGCAGTCGACCACAACGAGAGGCGTGGAGCAGTGGGACGATTGGGAGGGTAGGCTCGACATCGAGGTTCTGTTGGTCGACAACGAGACTGTGGTGAGCGAGAGCGTAGCCCTCGCCGACAAGATCACCGCCTCTGCCGACTCGACCAAGAGCGACGAGGATGTGGATGCCGACATAGACACGGATATAAATACAGATATAGATACAGACCTCGATCTGGACTTCGACCTAACGATAGATTGGGGCTTCGACGACGACGACAACACCAGCGACCCGATAGCCTTGACCCTACCCGATGTAGTGGCGGAGGGAAGTGTCGAGGGGGGATTTAGCGCCACGGTCGACGATTGGGGCGACGAACTTGAATTTGACATAATACTTTAACATAAAATATATTACATACTTAAAAAAAACAATCAAAAAAACCAAAAACAATGAAAAAGATTTTATTAATGGCAGCGGCTACGGCTGTTGCATTGAGCTCTTGCTCAAAAAACGAGGTGACAGTCACCTCCTCCGACAACCAAGCCATCGGCTTCGGTGTCTACACTGGGGTCGCTACTAAGGGTACTGAGACTTCATCTACTTCGATTCAAGCCGAGGGTGCTACTGGCTTTGGAGTGTATGCTTACTATCACGCAGCAGCAGCGAGTGAGGCTACTACACCTGCTTCATTTAGTACCACCAGCACACCAGACTTTATGTACAACGAGCAGGTGACTTATTATACCAATTCACAATGGGAGTACAGCCCAGTGAAGTATTGGCCAAACAATGAGTTGGACCGTATCTCTTTCTTTGCTTATGCTCCTTATGCTTCTACTGGTTTTACTGTAGGTGCTAACTCTACTTCCGCAGCTCCAGAGTTCGAGTTCACCATTGCAGATGATCCAAAGAATATGATCGACCTTACAGCTGATATGCAGTATAACTTGGCGAAGACTTCTGATTACACTACTTCTACAGACAGTGAAGTTAAGTTCGTATTAGAGCACATCTTGACTCGTGCGGCATTTAATGTTGTGTTGGGTGATGATATTATCAACACAACAGATGCTCAAGCTTATAGTACAGGAACAACAGTATACGTAACAGACTTGCAGTTGGTAGGTTCTGCTAACTCAACGGGAGGATCAGCGACAACTGATACTAAACTTTACGACAAGGGAGGTTCTCCAAGGGATAGCAAAAACTTCTACTCAAAGGGTACTTATACCGTTAGTAGCTCGACTGACATTGCTACAAACCTTGGATCGTGGGATTTATCAACAACAGATGCATATGCACTACAAACAGACAACTACTCTCTTGTGACATCGGGTTTCTTTGCAGGTACACTTAGTAATACTACTTCCCTTCAAGATGGTAGTGATGGCGGTGCAACGACTGATGATTACATTCCAGCAAACTACTTGAAGGTAGAATCTTCATCTAAGTCTATGTTCGCTACTAACCAATACCTATTTCTAATTCCACCAGCGACGACATCGGTTACGGCTGGTGATGAGTCAGTATTAGTTTACATCGAGTACGACGTAGTAACAGCGGATGATAATCTTACAAACAAATATAGCAAAGTTACCAACCGTGCAATAGTAGCGCTTAGTGGTCTTGCAGAGGCAACAGCCTATTCATACACATTCACACTTGGTCTATCATCGGTTAAGGTATCAGCAGAGGTGACAGAGTGGAAAACCGATATTGCAGATGCAGACGTAGAGACCGATGAGTCGACAACACAGACAGTGATTTCTACGACCGTTGTATATGATACTAATAATGCAACAAGTTTGACTAATGCATTGACAACTCTCAACACCTTAGCTGGAACAAGCAGTGTACAGACTAAGTTCGCTGTGGATGCGAAAGTAATTAAAGTAGAGAGTACAACTGGAACAATAACTATATCAGGTGTTGATTTGTCGAACTTCAAAGTTGGAGACGAGATCGCGTTTACATTTGCAGATGATAGTGATACTACATATGTTACGACTACACTTCTATCAATTACTGATAGCAGTAGCAAATATGAATTTGAATACACCTCAGATGATTCTAATTTTACTGTAACAGCTACAATAAAAGCAGCAGCAGCTGAGTAACCAAATAACGGTGTAACAAAAAAAACACCAAAGGCAAAACAAGCCAAACCAAACCAAAAACCATAGGGGTTTGATCGCCCCTATGGTTGCCAAAGATATGTTGTGATGAAGAGACAGAGGTTATATATAATGATGCTGCTGATGGCCATAGCAGTGGGGTGTCGCAAAGACGAGACCTCGCTCGATGAGCTATTTGCCCCCAGTGGTGGCGAGATAGCGTTTGCGAGCGAGGACAATTGGGACACCACCAAGAGCACCGTCATCGGCGAGGAGACCCTCAAGGAGTTGGGTATGGAGGTCTTTGCCTTCTACACAGCCGCTGAGGAGTGGAGCTCTGCCGACGTTGCACCCCAGCAATTTATGATCGACCAGTCGGTGGCCTACAACAGCGAAACGAGTGCGTGGAGCTACTCGCCCGTGAAGTATTGGCCAAACAACGAGTCGGAGAAGATCACCTTCTTCGCCTTCGCCCCCGACCTCGCCATCAACCACTCGTTCGACACCACGGGCAAACCACAATTTAGCCACACCCTCTCGACCCTCGCGTCGGAGAACGAGGATCTGGTGGCAGCGGTGCAGTATGACCAAACGAAGCAGGGAGTCGAAGAGAGCACAAGCGGCTCGGTAGAGTTCTCATTCGCCCACGCCCTCACCAAGATCACCATCAAAGCCAAGATCATCGACTCATCGTCGGATACCAAGGCAGGCGACATCACCAACGAGAAGTATATCATCAGTGCGGTATCAATCTCGGGGGTACAGCCTACGAGGAGCCTCACGATCGACGAAAATGGCACGATGTCGTGGTCCGACGACGACGATACTCAGACCCCAATCGAGGTGACAGCGGCACAGGGTGTCACCTTGAAGTCGAAGGATGATTATAACCTGCTTGGCAATTATGATGATGGCAAATATGTTGAAGAAGATGCCGTGAGCGTGATGGCCGAAAACAACGACCGAGCAATATTCCTACTCCCCCAAGAGCTCGAGAGCGGAAACCTACCCAAGCTCCAAATCCGAGTGCGCCAAAGCTACGAGGAGAGTGGCGAGGAGTATGAGATGATCTACCAAACTGTGGCGGTGGATTTCCCCACCACAGCAACCGATGGCACAATAATGACAGAGTGGGAGATGGGCCAACATATAGCCCTAACATTCACATTCGACATAGGAAAGTTAGACCAATATGAGACCCCCCTCGCTGTATCGTCCGAGGTCTTTGGATGGTCCGAGACCGATGTCGATATTGATATGCATAGCAACCTCTATATCTATAGTAGCAAGAGCGACATTGATGCTGTGACGGAGACTATAGATGGCGTCGACGTAACCTATGGCGACTTTATGATCTGCACCAACTACGACTACAACCTACGTGTGCCCCACCACCGTAAGGAGTTGGATGGCTCGATCACCTCGTCTCGTGGATTCTTGTTCTACTCCAATGACTTTGCTGACGACGAGACTCTCGATGTCGGCACCTATTCATACACCGATTCGGAGGGGGTGGTTCAGAACTTCAAGATCTTTATCCCTACGCTGCTGAGTGACGATGGTGATGAGATTCACTATGCTAAGGAGGCTAATGTGACGGAGGGTGCTCAGATCTATCAATATGCAGGAACAGATGGATATGATGGCACAAATTACACAACACTCGCAACAGCCGCACTGCCCAAGGTAGATGATGATGGCAATGTGACAGATAGCGGCAATATAACCATCGGTAGCCACGACTTAGCCTACCTAAATGATAACGGAACCTACCGCCTGCTCTATCTCGACCCGAATAACGGTGGTGCCCTAACAGCATTCAACTACGACGACGATGGCGAGATCAAGCTCTCGGCCTTCGCCGATATCGACGAGGGTACCAACGACACCACAGTCAAATTCAAGATCCAAATTATGACGTACTACGAATTCGACTTCCAAGTAACAAAATCGACCCGAGAGAGGCAGGGGCTATACACCTCGGGAGCGATCAGCGGCGACAGCTCCTATGGAGTAAACAAATCGGAAGATGACCCCGTATATATCCTGCGCCTAAGTGTCAACTCGGCCCACCTCGCCTCGGCAGGCTATAAGTTCGACGACATAATCGGCGTAGAGATGATCACCAATGGTGGAGGTATGTCGACACAGCTATTCCCCGTGACACTTACCGACCCTACCGCCACCTCTAACGACATCGGTGTGGAGGGTGGCACTGAGGGTAACGACCCTATTTAAAAAAGAGAGAGAATGAAGAAGATACTATACATATTTATAATAGTGGTCGCCTCGCTTGCGTGGGGCTGCAAGGATTACGACATCGTGGAGTTGGAGAGCGACTCTTCCGCAACATCGAGCTGTGTCGAGGTGTTGGCGGATGGGCGGCTGCTTGTCTCGGGATCCTTCTCAACCTCGTCGTTCTACGATGTCTCGGTCTCTACTCGTGCCTCGATCAACGATATCGAGTATAATGTTTTGACGGGTTGGTGTCTGATCTTCGGGGAGTACCCAGACGAGACGAGCTACTCCGAGAATTCGCCCCTGCTCGAGGTGGTTCCCCTGACAATCGATGCCACAGGAAAATTCACCGCTACACTCATCCCCTACGACGACACCGCCTTTGTGCGCTTCGTGGTCAACCTCACCGAACGAGAGACTGCCAATATCAAGTCGGCTGTTGCGTGGGCCGATCAAGATGATGCCTATGACTCCGATAGTGGTATAATGACTGCGCCAACAATAGCCCAAATCACGGAGATTGGAATCGCTAACTTCGGCCATTACATCGAGCAGTCGGTGGGTCTCGATGCTATCTATAATGTTAGTTATGAAAGCTATAATGAGGCTATGGGCCAATATGATAAGAATACGTCATTAACTCTCGACCCCAACCCAACCACCGAGAATGGCCACTTAGCCACCTCCTTCCCGATGTCGTCGGTGGGATATGTCTTGGAGGCCATCAACGAGACAGAGGTGCAGTCGGTATTCGAGAAGTCGATCTACCTGATCCGCACCTGCTCCAAGGTCGAGGTCAACAATAACACCCCCGACACCGACGAAGATCGCTTCGAGCTCTCGGAGGTATATATGATAGAGTGCGCACAGGAGGCCCGCATTAGAAGTACGGTGCTCAACACCACGGGAACCACAGGTAACGAGACCTCGACCGACCTCGGTATCCCCTACGATTTGGGCGGTAATATCGACTATGTGGCCCTCAAAGAGACAGTCGCATCGGGAGAGACCACCTCCCCGATCTACATCTTCCCCAACTCGGGAACAGTTGATGGCTCCGATTCCCAATATAATGCCGACGACTGGAACGACAACCTCAATCCCCAATACATAATCCTAAAGGGGCGAGCCGCAGGTTACGACACCGATGGCTACTACAAGATCGCCCTTAAGGCTCAATATCCGCTCACCTATAAGTACGACTCCTCGGGCGATCTGTTGGTCGAGAACGACTCCTATGTGGTAGATACGTGGAGTGACGTCACCTACGACATCCTGCGCAACACCTACTTCAAGGTCAACCTAACCACGGTCGACAAACCAGGCTACAAGACATTCGAGGATGCAGCGAAGTCGACCAACCCCGCCTCGAATATCAGTTATAGCATCACGGTGATGAGCGGTGACAGCCGTAACGAGATCTTGGTGAGTAACGGAACCTACTATGTGGAGTTGCAGACTACCCGTGTCTATATGAGTGGATATGGAACGGCAGGTAATCGAGGTAGCATCAAGTTTACGGTGACACCAAACTATGACTTGGGTAGTTCGCACCCTGCGATATATGTGATGAGCGACTTCAGTGTGGATGTTGAGTCTTGCTATGCGGATGGCAGTGCGGTTGATAAAACTACTCTTGCGACGGGTGATGATGGCTACGACACCTCGGATGATGTTGACGACTATTGGTATAAGATCCAGAACTCCGATAGCGCCACCTCGGTCGTAGTGAACTATGCAGCCGAGGGCGGAGGGCGTATCCGCCTGCGTATTGGCGATATGTTGAAGTTTATCCCAGTCTATTATGATAACGCTACGCTTTTTGACCAAGATACAGAGAGTGTAGAGATTGGCGATGAGGATGATTTCGCCTATGATGATATCACCTATTTTGAGTTGGATAACTCCGATGGCTCGACTCTGTATGATAAAGAGACAACGAGCATAGATGCCACTTGGTTCTCGGACGATGGTAAAATCACCACCCCCACAACAGCGGATGATGCGAGCCGAGAGATGAGGGCGATGATCTACCCAAAGAGCGGTAGTGGCGTTACTAAGCTCTATTTCAGGCAGACTTATACCAAAACTGAGGTTATCAACCCTGCTGATAAGACTTATGCTGAAGCCAACTTCCTCTTTGATGGTAATGTTATTGAGCTTGGCGGATCGTATACTACTGATACCCCCGATGGTTACGATTCATCAGATGCGGATGAGATTGCAGGTCAGTTGATGGCAGATATGATTACGGATGGTTACACCTCTATCTATATCGAGGGAAATGCGAGTGCTAATGATGGGTTGGATTTTGCTGATGTTATGAAGGAGATGGTGGATACGCTGGATGCATTGGGTGAAACAGAGAGTGCAAAGTACTACGGTACGATCACTATTGACCTCTCGGATATAACTGGTGTATATAGTGTTTTTGGTGAGGAAAACAAAGAAAGTGCATCATATTTTGTTGATAATCCATATATTGACACTGTTGTGTTGCCTGGGTCTATTTTGGAAAAGATTGATGAAAATGCATTTGTTGATTGCGAGAATCTCACCACTGTTATTGTCGGTTCGCTTAGTGATCAGACTGTGGAATTTGATACTATTGAAGAGGATGCCTTTAATGGTTGTGGTAAGCTTGAGATTGTGTTGGTGTATACCACAAATAATAAAAACCAAGTTCTAATGAAGTCGCAATCTGGTTCATCGTATTTTACGGCTGATAGCAAGACTGAATCTACCACGGCTACATCTAAAGCTCTGACCAATAATGGAAGTGCAAATAAAAATGCACGCTTTACTTTGACGAATACTTCGGGTTTTCTGCATATGTTCTATGGAGTTTTCACAGATTATGTAGATGATTCTAATAAAATCTTGGAGAAGTACTATAACGCTCAATACACAGAGTAGTAAGATAACACACAGATAGGTTTTTTCAGAGGCAATGGGGAGGTTGAATGGGTTACAACCTCTCCATTGTTGTCATTAATTTGTTGGTTAGCGATAATTTCACTACCTTTCGGTGATTTAAAAAGCTAACCAAAAACCAACCATACAATGAAGAGAACTGCCCTAATAGCGGCCCTATCTATGGGACTCGCCGCTTCAGCCTCTGCCGCCGAGACAGAGAGGTGGCGCAACAGCGAGATCTTTGAGATCAACCGCGAAGCTGCCCACGCCGAATTTACAACCTACCCCACAAGAGCCGCAGCGCTCCAACCCCTAAATTTGGAGAACCCTTGGTGCTCCGACTTCTACCGCTCGCTCAACGGAGTGTGGGATTTCAACTGGTATGCCGATGTCGACGCAGTGCCCGAGGGGTGGTATCTCCCCGATAGTGGGCTAAAGAGGTGGGACAAGATCCCAGTACCTGGGTGTTGGCAGGCCAATGGCTTCGACGATCTGATGTACACCTCATCACGTGAATATATCGTCCACGAGAAGAATATGGAGCAGATGCGCCCCGAGTTCAAGGGCGAGCAGATGGATAAGTCGCTCAACCAAGGATATATCCCCACCGAGATTCAGCGGGTGGGATGTTATCGCCAATGGGTCGATGTGTCGGCCGATGAGCTCACCCCAAGCGTGATCTTTCGTGTCGGAGCGGTCGAGGCGGCTGTGGAGCTCTATGTCAATGGTGAGGAGGTCGGATATAGTCAAGATAGCTTCCTCCCTGCCGAGTTCGAGATCGCAAAGTATCTGAAGGCGGGGCGCAACCTCATCGCAATGAAGGTCTATCACTGGAGCGATGGTAGCTATCTCGAGATTCAGGATATGTTGCGCTGGACGGGAATTTATAGGGATGTACTCCTCAAATTCAACCCCGAAAAGAGTATCGAGGATATCCAATTTGTCGGTGTGCCCGATGAGTCGCTCTCCAATGTCGAGACACGTTTCGAGATCAAGGTTAGGAACCACACCTCGAAGGCGTGGAAGAAGGGTAGTGTCGACTTCGACCTTATCCCACTCGGAGAGAGTGAGGCGGTCGAGAGTTGGAGTCGTGATTTCGAAACCCTCAAGGCAGGCGAGCAGATCACCGAGAGCGGAACACTACGCCTCAGCGATATGAAGCTCTGGAGCCCCGATGCGCCAAACCTCTACTCTCTGCTTGCGACCTTGCGTGATAGCGATGGCTCGGTGATCGAGGTGGCGAGGATCGACGCTGGATTCAAGCGCTTCGAGTCGATCGACGGTAACTACTTCCTCAATGGGCAGCGTTACTTCATCAAGGGTGTCAACCGCCACGACCACAGTGCCAAAACGGGCCACTACACCCCCTTAGAGGAGCTGATCCAAGATGCGGAGCTTATGAAGCGTAACAATATCAACACGGTGAGGACCTGCCACTATCCCAACGACGAGAGGTGGTACTACATCTGCAACCGCTATGGTATTGCGATGATCGACGAGGCGAATGTCGAGAGCCACGGATTTGATGCCGAGGTACCGGGGAATCGCCCTCAGTGGTTCGAGGCCTCAGTCTCTCGTGTCGAGAGGATGATTAAGCGTGATATCAACCACCCAGCGGTGTTGATATGGTCGTTGGGTAATGAGCAGGGGCAGGGTTGGTGCAAGACCTTCGACCTGCAATATGATGCCGCCAAGGCGTTGGACCCCACTCGCTATGTGATGTGTGATAGGGGTGTGTCGGCAAACGAGAAGATGGCCGAAATCAACCCCGTGAGGTTGGATAAGCCCGATGCGGTGACGCCTATGTATCAGGCATATAAGAAGGCGGCCGACTATATCGCCAACCGAGATAAGGATCGCCGCCCATTCTTTATGTGCGAGTATCGCCACGCTATGGGTAACTCGGTGGGATCGCTCAAAGAGGTGTGGGATTTCTACTACGAGAACGAGGAGAATGGTGTGAATGGAGGCTGCATCTGGGATTGGGTCGACCAAGGTGTCGAGTCCTATGACGAGAGCGGTGAGCTATACTACAAATATGGTGGCGACTGGGGCGAGGTGAAGTCCGACTATAACTTCTGCCTCAATGGGTTGTTGTTCTCGGATCGAGGCGAGACCCCAAAGGTTGTCGAGGTGAAGAAGTGCTATGAGCCATTCTCGGTGAGAGCTCTTGACGTTGCTAAGGGCGAGTTCTCGGTGCGTAACCGCCTCAATCAACAACCCCTCTCGTGCTACTCTGCATCGTGGGAGCTTGTCGAGGATGGTAGCGTTGTGGAGAGTGGCGTGATCGAGGGGCTCGATGCGGCGCCTCAGAAGAGTCAGAGCTTTACAATTCCTTATGACACCGCTAAGATGTGCGCCTCGAAGGAGTACTATGTGAGGATCTTCTTCAACCTCAAAGAGGATACTTTGTGGGCCAAGAAGGGCTTCGAGGTGACATTCTCGGAGTTTAAGATCCAAGGCGAGTTCGACTATGAATATGTCTCAAATTCGTTGGCTCCTGCTGTTAAGGCGACGAGCGATAGGGTAGTGGTCTCGACTCAGAATGGCGTAGAGATGAGTTTTGACCGACAGAGCGGAGTGCTCTCGTCGCTCAAAGTCAAGGGCAAGGAGTTGTTGGCCGAGAGCAAGCGAGATAGGCTCTTCGACCACACATTTGCGTGGATCGACAACCTCTATAACTTCCGCCGTGAGATGCATAGAATGAAGCAGTACGGAGAGTTGGAGTTGGAGAAGATCGAGAGGGTAGGCGATGCCAAAGTATCCTACAAAAAGCAGGGTAACTTCGTCGTAGTCACAGTCGAGAACCAATATATGAGCGAGAAGAACGCAGGCTTTAGCGAGAGACAGGAGTGGCGAATCGACGGATTGGGAGAGATCGAGCTAACCGAGAAGGTCTCGCCCGAGGGTGAGCTTACAGCCGATGTGTGGATCCCTCGTATAGGCCTCAGAATACCGTTCATCCCAACGATCAGTAACGTAAGCTACTACGGCTTAGGCCCCTACAACAACGAGACAGACCGCAAGTGGTCGGCTCGCACAGGGCTTTATCACGCCAAGGTGGCCGATATGTATCTGCCATATCCTTACCCTCAGGACCACGGAAATAGGGTAGATGTAAGGTGGATGTCGTTGAGTGACAATAGCGGCCGAGGTGTGAAGATCATCGCCCCCTGTAAGATGGTGATGAGCGCCCTGCCCTACACCCAAGATGAGCTTCAAGCAGCGACCCACACCATCGAACTTCCCGACGAGTCAACCACCACAGAGCTAAGAGTAGCGGCCAAGGTGTCGGGAATCGGAAATGGCTCGTGCGGACCCCTCACCGACACGGAGTATCAAGTTATGGCGGAGCCTACTGAGTATACGTTCTATATTATTCCGTTTTAGGCTGAGTCTCGCCTTTTAATAACAAACGCTCTAATTCACAACGAATTAGAGCGTTTGTTATTATCTAATAGGATCGTGGACCGTAACAAGTTTGGTCCCATCGGGAAACGTAGCCTCGATCTGAACGTCGTGGATCATCTCTGCAACACCCTCCATCACGTCGTCTCTGGTCAATAGCTCGGCCCCCGACTGCATCAGCTCGGCTACCGTGCGCCCCTCACGTGCCCCATCCAACAGGTGTTGGCTTAT
The DNA here is from genome assembly GCA_047178625.1 of Rikenellaceae bacterium. GTDB lineage: Bacteria > Bacteroidota > Bacteroidia > Bacteroidales > Rikenellaceae > Alistipes. The sequence continues at coordinate 18,039 of JBCQTJ010000023.1, read as the reverse complement.
GTAGGCTATTGATTCGGGGTAGTTCAACTTGATACCCTTTGCAAGGCGGCGTGCCGCAACATCTCCTGCTAAGTATAGCAGCAACTTTTCGGTCTCTCTCGGTGTTAAGTGCATAATTTTTACTATTTAGGGTTACACCGACAAGAACGACTTCAACTCATCGTAGTCGGCATTCTCCTTGTTGAAGCTGCGGACAACCTTTCCACGATCCATAATGAAGTAGTCGTCGGTGAGGAGCTTCGCAAAATCTAACTTCTGCTCCACCAATAACACCGCTAAGTTACGCTTTTTTATTTGATCTTTCAAAACTTCGGCGATCTCAAGTGTGATCGAGGGCTGGATTCCCTCGGTCGGCTCGTCGAGGATCAATAGCTTGGGGTTGCCCACAAGTGCCCTCGCAATGGCCAACTGCTGCTGCTGACCACCACTCAAATTACCACCCAAACGGCTGCGGAAGGTCTTGAGGATCGGGAAGATCGAGTAGATCTCCTCCTCGTCGAAACTCTTGTCTTTGGTGGGGAGAGCCTCGGTGCCGATCAATATGTTCTCGTAGACTGTGAGCTTCGAGATGATCTCTCGTCCCTGTGGTACATAGGCGATTCCGCTCTGTGCTCGCTTCTCGGTGGGGAGCTTTAGGATCGACTTGTCGTCGAAGATTATATCTCCTCCTGTGCACTTCACCAACCCCATTATCGTGCGCATAAGGGTGGTTTTACCTACTCCGTTGCGCCCCATAATCGTTGTGACCTTGCCCTCGTTGGCTGTGAGGTCTACGCCCCACAATATCGCACTCTCGCCGTATGCGGCCTTTAGGGCCTCTATCTTTAATAGCTTTTCCATAAAAAATTTCCTTTATTTTGCGTTAAGAACCTGTGCCGAATCGGGCGCTCCCAAGTAACAGTCGATCACCTGCTTGTTGTTCTTGATCTCCTGAAATGTCCCCTCGGTGAGGATCTCGCCCCTTACCAACACTGTCACCTTATTTTTGGCGATCTGCTCCACGAAGTGCATATCGTGCTCGATGACGATCACACTGTGGCTCTTGCTCAACTCCAACAACAACTCGCCCGTCTTGGCTGTCTCGGCATCCGACATACCTGCCGCTGGCTCGTCGATCAAGAGTAGTTTGGGGTCTTGAAGCAATACGATCGCAATCTCCAACCACTGCTTCTGCCCGTGTGAGAGCGACCCTGCTATGGTATCCATCTCCTCATCCAAATTCACCAACTTCGCTACTTCGGCGATTTTAGCTCGCTGAGGCTGTGTGAGGCGGAAGAAGATCGACTCAAATACCCCTCGGTTGCCCTTGAGTCCCATAATCATATTGTCAAAGACCGAGAGCCCCTCGAATACCGATGGCTTCTGGAACTTGCGCCCTACACCCATCTGGTTGATGTCGATCTCGGTGCGTCCGATCAACTCCTCACCGTTGAAGAGTGCCGAACCCTGAGCAGGGACGGTCTTGCCACACAAGACATCCATCAAGGTCGATTTGCCCGCTCCGTTGGGGCCAATTATCACTCTCAACTCATTATCTCCGACCTCGAAGCGGTTGAGGCAGAGTGCCACAACGCCTCCGAAGGTCATAATTACATTTCTCACTTGTAACATATCGGTCTACTTTTTAGAGAGTGCAAAGCCTCGGTTCATAAATTTCTCTTTGATGATTGGTCCCAACCCCAAGACACCCTTGTCGAGGTAGAGAACAGTCACTACATACAACGCTCCCAAGATGTAGGGCCACGCATCGGGCATCAACGATGTGAAGATGCTGTAGAGTAGGTTGACGATCAGCGCTCCGATGATGGCTCCCTTCAGCGAGCCTCTACCTCCGAGAGCTACCCAGATCAACATCTCGATCGAGGCCCTAACGTCCATCCTACCTGGGGTGACGATTCCCGTTTGGGGGAGGTATAACATTCCAGCAATCATCGCAATCAACGCTCCGATGATGAAGATCGCTGTCTGGAAGTGGGCCACCTTGTATCCTGTGAAGCGGAGCCTTGACTCGCTATCTCGGATTCCGACCAATAGCTTTCCGAACTTCGAGTTCGAGAGTGCCTTTGCTCCGAAGTAGATCGCAACGAGCGCTACGGCTGTGATCACATATAGCATCAACTTCACGCTGTCGCTACGTAGGTCGAGCCCCAACATACTCTGGAAGTTGGTCAATCCGTTTGATCCTCCGAGCAGAGTCTCGTTTCGAGAGAAGAGGAGGAACATCGCCCACGCAATCGCCTGAGTGATGATGGCGAAGAATACACCCTTGATGCGACGACGGAAGATGAAGTAGCTGATGCTTGCGAAGCCGATGGTGATGATGATCGTGGCGAGCATCATTCCCCAGAAGCTCTGGAAGGGTTGCCAAAATAGGGGTAGGTCGACGATCTGGTTCCACTCCATAAATTGTGGAACGACAGCCCCCTCGGGGAGGTTGAATATCGTGAGGTACATTCCCATTCCATAGGCTCCCAAACAGAAGAAGAAGGCTTGACACATCGTCATAATTCCCGTATATCCCCAGATCAGATCGACTCCAATGGCTGCAATGGCAAAGCAGAGGTAGCGACCCCAAAGTGTCACCGTGTCTATGGGTACCAATCCGACGACGTTGGCCAGCGGTAGTAGTACCACGAAGATTAGCGTTAGAGCTAATATCAATTTATCTTTTTGCATAGTTCTTTTTGTTTTTAAGATTAATGTAGAGTGTTGTTAGGTGGCGAGATTTGAAATATCGCCGCCTAAGAGCGCTCTAATCGTCTCCGATTCTACCTTTGTCTGCGAATAGTCCCTTCGGACGATACTGCAAGAAGATGATAATAAGAAGGAGAATCAACACCTTGCCATAGACAGCCTCGAATCCAGCCTCGAAGATCTTCGAGAGAACTCCGATACCAAGTCCCGAAACGGCGCATCCTGCTAACTTTCCAACACCTCCCGTCACAACGACCAAGAATGAGTCGACGATGTAGGTTTGACCCATATTGGGGACCACATTTCCGATGAGCGTAATTGCACATCCAGCGATTCCTGCCAATCCCGAACCCAACATAAAGGTTATCATATCAATCTTCTTTGTCGAGATTCCCACACAAGCGCTCATATTACGGTTCTGAGTCACCGCCCTGATCCTCACTCCTAAGCGTGTGCGCTGGAAGAGAAGATAGACACCTACGAAGATCACGATCGTAAGGCCGATGATGAATAGGCGGTTGTAGGGTAGGATGAGCCCCGAGCTGAGGTTGATTCCCCCCGACAAGATTGCTGGCGCCTTAACCGTTGTGAGGTCTCCGAAGATCGAACGGGCCAACTGGATGAGGATCAAACTGATTCCCAACGTTGCAAGCATACTCTCCAATGGTCGAGAGTAGAGGTGACGAAGCACGATACGCTCGATGAGCAGTCCGAAAAGGGCCGCCACAACAAACGAGAGGGGCAACGAGACGAAGAACGAGAGGTCGAACATCGACGCTGGCAAGAACTTCTCGAATAGCTGCTGAACACAATAGGTCGTGTAGGCTCCGATCATAAGGAACTCTCCGTGGCTCATATTGATGATACCTGCCAATCCATAGACGATCGAGAGGCCGAGCGAGACCAAAATCAAGATACTTCCCAAACTCAATCCGCTAAAGATATTCTGGTACATATTGTTGTTGCGGATCACCATCTCGAAATATTTGTGGAGGATGGTCGCTACCTTTAGGTTGGTGTTCGAGATCCCCTCACGGGCGATGTAGTGCTCGATTGGCACCGAGAAATCCATCTTGCGATCTGAGTCGATGTAGCTTAGTGCCTCGGCTTGCTGCTCGTCATCTCCTGCATATAGATATAGGATGTTGAGTGCATCGTCGGCCGCCACCTTCGCCACCTTGTCACCCTCCGAAGACGAAGCCGCAAGGAGAAGCTCGATCCCCGACGCATCTTTCGAGTTGGCGATCTCGCCATAGGCCTCTATACGAACCGCCGAATCCGAACTCTTGGTCTTGATGAAGGTGTTTAGGGTAGAGAGTGTGCGTCGATCCTTGCGTGACAAGGTGATCGCCTTGACATCCGCTTTGTCAACTACTCCTGTGCCAAAGAGTGGGGTGTAGCCGCCCTCTTTGCTCTCTGCAACCAACTCGGTCTGAGAGGCGTAGAGCCTGCCATCGAGAGCCACGGTTGCGAATATTATTGTACTATCACTGCGATCGGTGCTCAGAAACTGGCACGCCTCGCTGACTCTCTCTTTGTCACCACTAAGGATGTCGGTTAGAGCAGAGCTAACCGACATCCCTTGTTGTGCAAAGAGCTGGCAACCAACCACTAACGAGAGTATGGTTATCGAAATCTTGCGCAGCATAATTTTTCTTTTTTAAATTTTATTTAGAATATTTGCTAAAAGGCTCTGGGATTACTAACTCCTCCGTGCGGCTCAAAACATCGAACTGACCATCCTCGCGGATCTCGCCAATCACCGCATACTTAGCCAAGTGGTGGTTGTCCTTGTGCATCTTAACCTTTCCAGCAGGCGATGTGATCTCCATCTCAGAGAGGGCAGCGATGACATCCTTAACCTCGAACGACTTAGCCTTCTCGACAGCCGCCTTCCACAAATATAGGTCGGTGTATGCCCAGCAGATTGGGTCGTCGGTGACACGTGATGCGCCTCCAGGGAGGTTGTTCTTTGCGCAATATGCCTTGAAGTCGGCTACGAACTTCTTGTTCTCTGGTGACTCTTCGCTTTGGAAGTAGTTCCACGCTGCAAGGTGTCCTGCAAGATACTCTGTATCCATCGCACGAAGCTCATCCTCAGCCACCGAGAAGGCCATAATTGGGCACTTGTCGGCAGTAAGACCCTGATTTGCGAACTCCTTGTAGAATGGAACGTTGCTATCTCCGTTGATCGTACTCAACACACACGCATCACCCGATGCTGCGAAACGCTTGATCTTCGATACAACAGTCTGGTAGTCCTGATGTTGGAATGGCGTGTACTCCTCGATGATGTCCGACTCGGGGATTCCCTTCGAGATGAGGTAGTTCTTCAAGATGTTGTTGGCTGTACGTGGGAATACGTAGTCGGTTCCCAAGAGATAGAATTTAGTGAATGCGCCACCCTCCTCGCTCATCAAGTAGTCGGCTCCAGGGATCAACTGCTGGTTTGGAGTACCTCCCGAGTAGATGATGTTTGGTGAACACTCCTGACCCTCGTACTGAACGGGGTAGAACAACAATCCGCCATACTCCTCGAATACGGGCAATACCGCCTTACGAGATACCGAGGTCCAACATCCAAAGACCGCCTTCACCTTATCCTTACCCAAGAGCTCCTTCGACTTCTCGGCAAAGAGGTCCCAGTTCGACGCTGGGTCGACAATTTTTGGGGTGATCTGCTTTCCCAATACACCACCTGCGGCGTTGATCTCCTCGATTCCCATCATCAATACGTCACGAAGTGACACCTCCGAAATCGCCATTGTTCCACTCAATGAGTGTAGGATCCCGATCTCTACCGTCTCCGAGCTGCCCGAAGTTGTCTGTGTGCTCTGTGTCGATGGACAACCTGTGAGTGTGAGTGCCGATGCCGCCAATGCTGCGACCCCTGCAATGTTTTTAACCATTCTCTTCATAACTTTTCTCCTTTTATATATTTATATTAATTTTTCTGTTAGAAAATAAAAATCTGTGCCTGCAACCAAATCTGGCCATAAAGCTCTCCGACAACGCTATTCTGACGAGCAACATACGACAACCTCAAGTTAGAACCATAGCCATTGAAGAAGTAGTTGAGACCAGCTCCAAAGACATTCTCGTCGGCGCCGTCGGTGATGCTCTGCAACTCATACTTAACCCAAGGCTGCAACTTAGTCTCCTTGAAGTAGTATCCAAGCTCGGCAAAGATGATGTTCTGAGCAGGGATCATAGAGGCGAACGAATACTTAGCGGTGAGGTCGTCGCCACCAGTCATATATGAATATGCAAGGTTCGCAGTCACCGATCCAGCCTCTCCCATAGGGGCATCGAGGTAGGCATCAACACCAAATGCGTGGTAGGTACCCTGAGTATCGAATCCCGCTCCGAGGGTGAATGTCTTGCCTTGGCCAAGGTTTGTTCCCGAGTAGCAGTCGTCGTCGAAGAAGTTGTATGTCACACGTCCCACGAAGCGAAGAGTGCTCTTGTCCGAGTTCTCGAAGTCACGACGGCCGCTGAATGCTCCGATGCGATACTTCAACTTGTCGGGGATGATTGATCCCAAGAAGTTGACTCCGATGTCACGACCACAATCGTTCTGAAGCGGTGAATCCTGACTCATATTATACGCATACTGGAAGTAGCTGAAGTCGTTAGCCATAAGCGTTCCAGCGGTCTGGAGTCCATTACGGTTATAAGAGATCAACATCTTACCAGCGGCGATGGTCAAGAAGTCACCAAATTTGTGCTCATACTGAGCATCAAGGATCTTGATCGAGGCAGCTTTGTCGGCACCCAATCCCACCGATGCCGAGAGGTCGGTCTCGATAAAGACGTAATCCTTGTCGGTTAGCTTTGTCTCAAAAAGTACGCGTGCTCTATATAGGCTCGCCCCAACGCTCCACTCCGAAGCACCATCCACTGCTGATGCCTCACCAAACCCCGCCTGCTGTGCTGTGGCGTATGTGTGTAGTAATAATCCTACGTTGACCTCGGGTTTGTTCTCTGCTGCTGCCGAGGTTGCAACTGATGCGCAAAGAGTTGCTGCGCAAAAAAGTGATTTTGTAAAATTTTTCATTTTCATCCTGTTTGAATTGTGTAATAATCTTTTCGTCGTTTTCGTCGTGCAGTTGTTTTGTTACGCTGCAAATATCTGGATAAAATGGCGTTTTGATGCGATATTTCGGCTGAGAGTTTTGAGTTTGCGACGTTGCGGTTACGAATTGAAAGCAAAAAGGGATGATTGGTTGATAATTTATTTTAAAAATACGATGTTTGGTGAGATTTCGTAAAATGGTATAAAAAGGCCAAAAAAGTAGTACAAAAACGTGAAAAATATCTAACTTCCGCTGAGATATGGAGTTAATAAAATGGGAACGTTTCCATCTTTTTTCTATCTTTGCACTCATATAAAACCAAAAAAGAGTTATGAGAATAGTGTTACAGAGGGTCTCTCGTGCCGAAGTTGTGGTCGAGGGAGAGAGTGTTGGGCGCATTGGCCGAGGCGTGATGGTGTTGTTGGGAGTTGAGGCCGACGATAGCGACAGTGACGTTGCGTGGCTGGCCCAAAAGGTGGTTAATATGCGTATCTTCGACGATGAGAATGGGGTGATGAACCGCTCGGTGATGGATGTCGAGGGCGAGATCTTGGTGGTGAGTCAATTCACCCTCCACGCCTCGACCCGAAAGGGGAATCGCCCCTCCTACATCCGAGCCGCCAAGGGAGACGTAGCCGAGCCGATGTACGAGAAGTTCAAGGCCGAGATCGAGCGCCTAACAGGGAGACAGCCCCAATGCGGCCGATTCGGAGCCGATATGAAGTGTGACCTCCTAAACGACGGCCCAGTGACAATAATGATCGACACCAAGCTCAAAGAGTAGAGAGACCAAACAAAAGGCTGCCCAAAATCGAAAGTGATTGAGGGCAGCCTATTTTTTTGTGTGATTTGCTCCCGAGCGAGCGGTCAGGCTTGCTCGGGAAAGTGTGTAATAAGCTTAGTTAACTATTACTGTTCCTTGAGTAACGTCATTGTTACTCTCTGTTAGAGTATATGAATATTTACCAGCGCAGATACCATCTGCATATGTTCCTTCGACACTACCTGAGAATACGCAGTTTGTAATAGTGCTGCCGTTTATTGATAACCATCCTGCAATACCTCCTGCATAAGTATCAAAAGTTTGATTGCTATGCTTGGTTATGTTACCACTAAATGTGCAACCATCAATTGTTCCACCTCCAAGTTTTCCAACTATACCTCCTACATATACAACATTAGTATTTTTAGCCTTAATATCGCCGCTGACACTACAATTTTCAATGAGGCCACCACAATAACCAGCAATACCACCACAACTGTAAGTCCAAGATGCGTAGCTATCCTCAATAGTGTATGATAAATTTTCTACCTTAAGATTCTTGACAGTGCCATATACAGCTCCGAATATACCCATCGTACTATAATAATGACCATAATCAGGACCGAAAGTAAAGTTTTTAAAAGTGTAATTTTTTCCATCAAACACACCATCTGCGGCTACATTAAGATTTTCCCATACGTAACCAGTAAGGTCAATGTCATTCATTAGTTCATAATAGCCACTTATAGTACTAATACCTGTCATCTCATATCCTTTTGAGATTTGATATGGATCGTCTTTTGTGCCCGAACCAACCAGCGTTATAGCCTTTACAAGTCGCACCTCATTACCGCCTTCTAACACCTCTGTGCCATCAGTTGTTACTTTAGTGTCAGCTGGATCTAATTCAATAAGATAGGTCATGTAGTCATCATCATCAGCAACCTCATCAATAAATTTTGAACCATTGATGATATTTATTGCATTCCCAGTATTTGCACTACTTCTAACATCAATAAGCCACTGATCACAATCGCTACTACGATATGATTTAATAGTTGAGTTATCAATAGTCATCGTAATATTTTGAGCGGCTGCAGTTGCAGAATTTATATTACCATCATAAGTAAATACAATAGTTCCAAAATCACTATATGTCGAGTAGTAGTTGCGACCAATGATTGTCGAGTTCTTAATATCAAAAGTACCACCAATGCCACGGAACATTATACCATAGCCACTGATCTCAGAGTCGGTGATATCAATATCGATATTTGTAGGATGATAATCTTCATATCCATAATAACCATAGTAGACATTGCGGATCTCTGAGCCATTCTTCATATCGAACTTAAAGCCGTCGATCATACCGAGCGATAGACCAGTCGTATAAGAGGCATTATTAGGGTCATCCGTAGTGGCGTAGATCAGCGTATCATCAAGTGTAAGGCTCGAGTCATACTGCTGCGCTGTCGCCATAAATGACACTCCTGTCTGATAGGTGCCATTAAGGTTGATTGTAGAGCTGTTGATCGTTACATTAACATTGTCTATATCAGCAGCAGGATTTACTACGATTGCTCCATTGTAGAATACCGTAGTTGTTCCCGATGTATTATAGTTTATGGTAGAGTTGTTGATCTCAAGAGTTGAATCTGCATCCTCTACATATATCGTACCTTTATATATTGTCGTAGTAGAGGCAATATTCATATTATTCATAGTAACACTATCCTTAACAATGAAGTGATTATCACCGCTCATTGTAAGGAGTTGATCGCCTCCATCAATAGTGATAGACGATAGTGTCTTAGCAGAGGTAAATTCAAGCTCTGCCCCCAAAACAATCTTCTCGATACGATCCTCGAGCGCCAATGCTTTATCAAACTGAGTCTCATCGTAGACTGTCCATACCTTGACAATAGAATCGTCGTTGTTGTCAGCAAATATCACATCTGCCACCTCTCCATAGATCTCGACATTACCACCATTGACAGTAAGTGTCTCAATAGATGCTCCAGCCTCGACAATGAATGTCGTATCACTTGTTAAAGTAATAACATTGCCTGCTGTTCCATAGAATGTCACGTGTGCATCCCCAGCGTTTACTGTGATCGACTTGGCTTGCTCCTCGCTCGACACGATGATGTTGACTGTTCCGTCGTAAGTCTCTGAATCGCTTCCGATTGTGATCTCGGTAGTATTGTCAATAGACGAGAAGTCGATGGTTACGCTATTTACGCCCGACTCTTCGATTACATCTGGTAGCCCAACTGTATTGCCATCTCCCGAGACAGTGCCTACAACCTTGACGTTGATATCCTCCTCAGCGCTTGAAATTATATCATTTGCCTCGTCAAGAGTTGCCACCTCCTTGATAGTAACGTTAATGTCAGAATCGCCCTCGTATTCGTCATACTCAAACGCAGGAGTTACAGTTACGCTGATAGTTCCCTGCTTAGTGAGGAGCTCTCCCGAGATGTTGGTCTTGTAGTTACGCTGTACTGGGATGCTCTTGAAGTTGCTGTTCTCTGTGATATACTCTGTGCCATCCTCGTTTGAGTAGAAGTACATCGTGAAGTTGTGAAGATCCTGCTCTTTCTCTGAGGCGAAGAGGTAGTCGGTTGTGAGGTCGATGTATTTAACATCTTCCCCAAGGCCTGTTGTGCCATCCATCACCGCTGCCGCTGCGCTCCACTCAATAATCTCAGAGCCACTGATCGAGCCATCCAACACATTGAACGTATCGCCGACCGTTGTAGTGTAGACGATCTTTGCAGAGGCTGGGTACATCGACTCGGGCACATCCTCCAAGTAGGTCTTGACATTCACCTGACCGAATGGGCGTGTTAGATCGGCTTCGATTACTGTCGATGCTTCGATGGTCATATTCTTAGCGCAATAGAAGGCATCACGGGCCTCGTCATTTCCTGCGTAGGCTGTGTAGTCTGCTGTGATTGCTGTTAGACCATACTCTGAGTCTGTGTCGTAGTATTTGTCACCTCCATCAGTTACTTCGCCATCGTCACTGACTGTTGTCTCATCGAGACTCTTATCAGCCCACAAAAGGAAGTCGTAGTTTTGTGACGATACGAGGCGTAGGTTGAACGATGCTGTCAACTCCTCAACCGAAGTCACCATACGCTTGTAGAGGGTACCACCTGTGTAGACCTCCAAGATACAACGGTCGACGGTTGTGCCTTCTCCCGAACGAGTAGTAGCACTCGCCCCACTCATAGATGCCGAGAGGGTCACGTCGACCACTCCGCCATCACTAACGCCATCGAGCTCGCTCTTCTGGCACGATGCTAACAGTGTTACTGCCGCCAACATCAAAAATAAAATCTTTTTCATAAATTGGGTTTTAAAAATACCCCCCCCCCAATAATCACCTGAATAACAGTTGGTTATAAGAAGGGGCGGCGTTATTAATATTAAGTTTGTTATAAATTAGCTACCCAGCGAGCGGTCAGGCTCGCTGGGGAAAAAGGGTTATAGTTTGCAACTACTACTGTACGGTAGTAACTGTTCTGTTATAATTAGTTAAGATCGTAGCTCCTGTACCATCAACGTTATTGCTGAAGGTAGCATTTACAACATCATAGGCATATGGGGCAGAGCCAGTGAGAGTCCATTTATCGATATATGTAAATGGATAGCTCACTGTATCCTCAAATGTGTTGTTTGCAACAGTAAGGGTCGCAATAGGACAATAGGCACTCGCTGTTCTGAATAGAATAGCTCTGGCATCCTCTGATCCATCACTATACATTGTAAACTTTCCTTTGATATTACGGAATGTATTATAAGTCACACTGAACTTACTACCCGTTAACGTTTGATCATCAGCGTATGATGTACCGATGTTAATTGTCGTATTGTCGAATACATTACCAGTGATTGTTAGATCCACATAATCCACCGCACTCGGACCTTCGGTTACATTTCCATAAATATAGATCTCGCTGAGCTCACCATCGGTTGCCTTGAAAAGGTTGTCCTCCAACACGATAACACTCGAAGCTTGTTTACCATTTGTGTAGTAGATTCTACCAGATTTGTTCGCCTCTGCTTCTGCGTCACCACTGGAAAATATAGAGTTCTTAAGCGTAACATTGCAACCACCTTGGAACTCAAATGCAGCCTTTTCTGTGAGTGTCACACCATAAAGCCCAAGTGTTAAACTCTTGCCACCTTGTGGAGAACAATAGAAATGATTCTTAAAGACAGCCTCCGCCTTACGCTCTGTGCTTGCTCCGTGAAGATCCTTATTTGGGCCATAGACAATCACTGATTTTCCGAAGCTATAGCCTAAATCGTACTCTCCCGCAGTGATATAGATCTCAGAAGGGTTATCGTAATCGCTACTAATACCTGCATACAAAGTATCAAAATCTGCATACGACGTAGATGTTGTGATGTTGTAGTAGTCAGGATAGTACCATATTTTATCAACAGAGATCTTACCTCCCCAAACTACGCCTGTCTCAGGATAGTATGATGTAGTATTAGGGCAAGACCAATACTCCTTATCATCATCTGGGAATGTAGTGTTTGTGATATTGATAGTACCATAAGCTGCACGTACCATTGAGGTATCCTCAATAGATCCTGTGTAACCTTTCGACCAGTTCTGGAAAGTACAACCGTCGATATTGATTACCATAGTAGAGGCTTGAGGATCAAATGTCTTATCCCAACTTGGAGTCGATACAAATGAGTTGTCGAAGATAGTATTCTTAACTGTGAATGTGCCGCTATCAAGGTTTCCAGCCGACAATGAGCTGTTGTTAAGAGTTGAACCAGTGATGTTGATTGTTGCGCTCTCATTACCATAGATACCACCAGAGCCTGTTGGAGCGTAATAACCACCATCTTTGGCAACATAGGTGTTCTTTGTAGTTGTACAGTTCACCATATTGAATGTTGCACCATCTTGTACCTCTACGAGTTTGTTTACAAGGGATGAAGAAGTTTTCTGGTAGATATGCGACATCAAAGTAAGACCACTGAAAGTGACAGTTGCACCACCCTCGATAAAGAATGTAGATTGAATAGCTCCATTTCCATTTGACGTTCCAGTCACATAGTTAGGAACAATCACAGCTCCACCTGTTGAGGTGATAGTCAAATCCTTGGTGATAGATAGAACCTTTGTACTTGCGGTATCTGGGTTGAAGTCCTCTGGCGAAGTGTACCAGTACTCAGTATCTGCCGCAAGAGTGATAACATCTCCCGATGCGGCCTCCTCGATTGCCAACAATAGATCGGTGCTCTTATAGCTCTTCGATGTTGTTGAGTTCAAGATCGCCATAGATGAGTTGTTGTAGTAGCCGTATGTGATACCCTCACCAAAGTTTGCACCCTCGATGCTTGCAGCGTCGCCGATTACCCTAACTGTTGCAGAGGTGATACCACTAGTTCCAAGATTAACAGTTCCAGTCAAAGTACCATAAACATCTACATTACCTGCATTGATTGTCAAGTTAGTAACTGTTGCACCTGCGTTGATTACGAGTGTCTGATCGGCTGTCCATACATCTCCGCCAAATACAGTACCATTAATATATACGGTTGAGTTTGGAAGATTGACTGATATAGTTCCCGCGCTAGTAGTTGGTACTGTGATGTACACTACGTCGATTGAGTTTGTGTCAGTAGCACCAGCAATTGTTTCATCGGTGATTGTTAGAGTAACGTTATCTGCAATACCATCAACAAACTCAAAGCTACGAGATGTCTCGCCAGTGTTAGTTGTCGTAGGGATATTAACTTGAGTAGCCTCTGTGATCTCACCCGAGATAGCATACGACTTCTCATCTGCAGTCGCATTATCTGACAACGCTGTATTCAAAGAGGCAACATCTGAGATGTCAGTGATCTGTTTTTCGATCTCACCGTCAAATTCATCCACGATCTCGACGTTAACTGTTCCAGCCTTTGTGAGCAACTCACCCGACACATTGGTCTTGTAGTTACGCTGTACGGGGATGCTCTTGAAGTTGTCGTTTGTGTTGATCACGCTCGACGTGTTTGTTGCACTGCTATAAAAGGTCATCTTGAAATCGTAAAGATTTTGCTCTGTGCCATTCGAGACGAAGAGGTAATCTGTTGATAGTAGGATGCCTTTTGCATCTTTCTCGATAGTCGCCGACTCCGCAAGCACAGGCTGGTAATTTGTCCAAGAGAAAGTATTGTTTCCTGATGCGGTAGCTACCTCAGTAGATACATCAAATCCGTCATACAATTTTGTATCTGACTCGATTAAAATAGCTGCAGGGAGCATATCCGAACGGACATCGGTCAAATCGGTATAGACATTAAGCTGACCAAATGGGCGCTTTAGCAGGGCATCGATAACGGTAGAGGCTTTGATCTCCTTTGTCTCTTTGTAGTAGAACGCATCACGCTCCTCGTTGTTACCATCGTAACTGTAATAGCTATTCAGTGTGATGTTCTTTAGGCTATTGGTTGTTGTGTAGTACTTGTCTTTCTCGCCAACAGCAGAGTAGTCAATAGACTCCTCAGTGGTTGAGGTGTTTTCAGCATCAGCATCCTTATCAGCCCACAAAAGGAACTCATAGGTCTGAGACGACACGAGGCGCAGGTCGAACGATGCTTCCAAATTCTCAACCTCAGTCACCATACGCTTGTAGAGGGTGCCTCCTGTGTAGACCTCCAAGATACAACGGTCGACGGTTGTGCCTTCTCCCGAACGAGTAGTAGCACTCGCCCCACTCATAGATGCCGAGAGGGTCACATCGACCACTCCGCCATCACTAACGCCATCGAGCTCGCTCTTCTGACACGATGCGAAAGCTAACGCAGCTCCCAACATCATTGTTAATAATCTCTTCATAGTTTTGTTTAGTTTATATTTTCGTCTATGTCGTCATTCTCGAACAGCGGATCAATCGTCGCTGTGATGGTTCCCTGCACCGTGAGTAGCTCTCCCGTGATGTTGGTGCGGTAGTTACGCTTGATGGGCATACTGTCGAACTTGTCGTTTGTGGTGATTAGCGTACCATTTGCATCGTAGAACTCCATCTCGAAGAATACCAAGATCTCCTTGTCGTTGTTGTCTCCCACGTATGGCGCAAAGACATACTCTGTCACCAAGTGCAGTGACTCATCGCCTACGCTATATGTCCCTGCTACATCGCCGCTCCACGTAAGGGGCTGTGTCGATGATAGCTCGCCCGTTGAGGCGTCGAGGGCGGTGTAGAGCTCTGTCGAGTAGCTCACCTTGATTGTCGAGGGGATGAACTCCGCTGTGACTCCTGTTAGCCCTGTCGTCACGTTTACCTCTCCGAATGGGCGCTTTAGCGTTAGGTCGATCTCTGTCGCCTTGGTCTCTACCTGCTCCTCGCTTGTTGCGAAGAAGGCATCTTTGGTCTCGTCGTTGCCGCTATATGTCGAGGGGCTCACCATCGAGATCGCCTTCAATCCGTTTGTTGTGGTGTAGTGCTTGTCTACCTCCAACTCCGCTGCTGTGGGGGTTTCGCCCACCATCTCGACGTTGTCGGCCCAGAGTACGAAGGTGTAGTCTTGTGACGATACTAATTGTAGTTCAAAATTTGCTACGTTGCTACTTGGGGCTACGATGCTTCGCTGAAAGAGGGTTCCACTCGATGTGTAGACCTCTACGATGCAGCGGTTGATCGACGTACCATCGCCATAGGCACGGCTTGCGCTGTCGCTGCCCTCGATTGTTGCTACGACCGATACTGGGACGAGATCACCGCCCTCCGACGAGCCTGTCGAGCTTTTTTGGCACGATGTCAGAGCTACTAAAACTCCAAATGTTAATGAAAGGATCTTATTCATAATTTATTCTGTTATTGTTTCGAAAAATGTTGCGGTTATATTTGTTGTCTTGTTTTGCTCAAAGTTTATTGTTGCGCTTACCTCTTTATCTCCTACTTTGAATGTCATTAGGTAGTTTGTTGGCTCTGCTACGAAGATGTAGTCGAAAGCTATCGTTTGATTTGCCTTAGTCGTCGGGTAGCTCACTGTCACCTCCTTGCTCGTTATAACCTCTCCATTTAGTAGGTTATATCCGTATGGAATAGATCTGTTGTATGTTATATCGACACTTTTGCCCTCTGTGACATTTGTTGGCTCAACGTCGGCGAGTGTCATCTTCGCCATCGGTCTCTTTAGCGTTATGTCGCTTAGGCTAAACGATGAGGTGATTATTAGCTCCTCGCTATATCCGTAACAATCTCGGCTTGGGTCGTTGGCTGTGTAGCTATTCTCTGTGATCGTAATTTCGTCGAGACCTTCTGAGGTGTCGTAATAGCTATCGTCAGCTGTTACATAATCGGCAAAGATCACAAGCTGGTAATCACCCGCAACGGCTCTAAACGAGTGTGTCAAGCTCTTAGAGATATCTGCGACAATATCCTCAGCTCGATAGATAACCTCTGAATTGCTCCATAGCTCGATTGTGTAGCGCATATTATATATATCGTCGTCGACCTCGAAACCACCCTCAGCACGGCTCGCATACTCTCCCTCGATGGTAGTCGAGATCTCGACATCGACATAACGATCCACAACATCCACACCCTCGCTACAAGAGGCAGCGCAGAGTGCAAACATCATCACATACATTATATATAATACTCTCCTCTCCATCTCTTAATCGGGTATTACAATATTATACTCACCATCAAAACTTGGGTCGATACCAATTCCTGGCACATAGTCGCTCGTCAAGAACTCACCCGTGATAACTGTCTTCATATTACGATTGATGGTGATCGCCTGCGACGACACCTCGACAACCGTATCTCCATTCTCATCATAGACTACCAACGAGACATTTACTCCCGACTCCGTGTGGTTGACAAAGACCTGATCGAACGCCAAGCGAGCCTCCGTTGCCGAGAGGATCTCCAAGTTTGTCATATATGAGATCCCTTGCTGAGCCTCATTTGGCTTCTCTGTCAAGGCGTTATATCCGTAGGGCATATAACCATCATACGAAACTTTGACGGTGTAGTTTTCGAAGTTCGTGTCGCTATCTATCGAGTCGCCCTGCTTATCGAAGAACTTCTCCAAGTCGGTCGAGATGATCTCGAACATCGCCTGCGGACGCTCCAACTCGATGTTACACTCATAGACACCATACCAACGATCTGCATAGGGGGTGAGGTCGATCTCGACAACATCCGAGAAGCAGCTCTTTAGCTCGGTATTTCCTACGTATGGTTCGAGGTATTTGATCTGTGATAGGGTAGAGCCCGTATAGAAGAAGTTATCTCCCGAGTTATACTCCTCGACGATGTCGCACCAAACGGCGAGTGTGTACTTTTTGGCCTTTAGATCCTCGGTGAATAGGATATTTAGATTCTCAATATCCGAATAGGGGTTGTAGAGAGTCTGGGTGGTCATTGGCGCAGTCATATCATCTTGATCGTATAGCTCGATGATAGTTCTTAGGTAGTAGCTGTCGGAGCCATCAGACTTCGTTCCAGCGCCATAAAGCTGGAACTCGAGGTACGAAGATATAGAGACCTCGATAGCAACATCGAGGCTGACCAACGTAGGGTCGACAGGCTCCACAGCAGGGTCTGCACTCTCCAGCACCTTCTTGCAGGAGCTGATAGCCAACACCAATAGGGCCACATATAATATCTTCAAGAGTCTATTCATATGGCCTATCTACGATTAAATATATAACTCAGAGAGATCCCTGCTCGGGTAAGGCCCCAATATCCTCTCTCGGTGTGTTTATAGGTTGCGCCATTCTCTACGTTGTAGATCGTGTCGTATCTGAGCGAGGCGTATCCTGCTCCGACGTTGAACTCCAAGTTGAGAGCTCTGCTTAGGGGTAGGGCATACCCATAGCTAAGGCCAAAGCCCCAAAGGGGTTGGTCTGCGCTGTTCTGATAGCGGCTCCACTGGTTTGTCGAGACGTTGAATAGTCCAAGGTGGGCGTGCACTCCGAAGAAGTGTCGCTCCAACTGATCCGATAGCCAATAGCGGAACTCCGATTGCAACATCGCAATTCTCAACTTCCACTCATTGTCAATCGTATATGGAGAGTAGTAGGCCGAGCCCTCAATAGTGAATTTATTTTTTATAGGTACCTCTAATCCTATATTGGGAACGCCAAGACCCAATCCAGCAAAATTTGTCTTGACTGCAAATATTGGGTCACGAGGTCGCTTCTCTTTTTTTGGCTCTACTACCTCGATTGTGGGCTCTGTGGTTGGTTCTGTGACTGGCTCAATCTCAGCCACCAACTCTGTCTCAGTTTCAGTAAAAGCCTCAGCCAAATTCTCAGCCAATGTCTCAGCCAATGTCTCAGCCAATGTCTTAGCCAAAACCACCTCACGAACATAACAAACAACAATACGACTCTTACGCAAATAGGGGAATAGGATTAGGCGCATAGAGCGCACTTGTTATATTGGCTTAGATAAGCGAATAGGCTCATTTTTAACCATTCGATTTATGAGCAAATCGAAGATTGTATCCATATTGTTGCGCCTATTG
>JBCQTJ010000022.1:0-40785 GCA_047178625.1 Rikenellaceae bacterium | reverse complement strand
GTTTGCTGAGTCTTTCTGAGTCAGGCTGAGTCATTCTGAGTCAGGCTGAGACTTTCTGAGTCAGGCCAGCGACCCAGTTCGTCTCAGTTTGACCCAGAATGACTCAGCAAATCCTCTTTTTTTTTGCTAAAACTTTGCGAAACAGTTGGAAAACTATTTATTTTCGTTAATTTTGTATATCAACTAATCAAAACCAATACATTATGAAAAGTGCAATAGAAAAACTGACAGCAAAAGAGGAGGAGATAATGAACCACTTCTGGCGACTTGGACCCCTATTCGTTAGAGAACTCCTCCAAGAGTACGATCAACCAAAACCTCATTTCAACACGCTATCAACGGTTGTGAGAGGTTTGGTCGAGAAGGGATTTCTCTCTTATCACGCATACGGGCCCACTCACCAATACTATCCACTCATATCAGCAGAGCAGTTCAAGGCGCAATCGTTAAAGGGTGTCCTCGATAGATATTACGAAAAATCTATCTTCTCGGCAGTATCCGCTCTGGTCGATAACAATGAGATCACCACCGACGAACTCAAAGAGCTCCTTGAACTCATAGATCGAGGGGAGGAGAAGCTATGAGTGTAGGCGATGTTATGATATACCTCTTTGAAGTGAGTATATTTATGATTTTGCTCTACATCTTCAATAAATTCTTGATTGGAAACCAGACCCTGCATAGTTTCAATAGGTTCGTTTGGCTTGCGACGATAGTTCTCTCATTCGCATTGCCTCTCGCTATTTGGGATTCGATGGGCTCTGTTGCGGCAACAACCTCATCGGAGGGTGTGGGTGTAGATCTGCTCACACAGGCTATTACCTACAATGGAGAGTCATCTGCAACCCTATTGGAGTTTATCGTCACTCTCCTCTTTGCTCTCTACTTAGTTGGGGGTGCTGTGCTGATTATACACAATGTGATCTTGCACATCTCGCTGATTAGGATTATACATCGGACACCAAGGCTGGGTGAAGATTCCTCATCCGAGATGCTTGCCCTATTCAGAGGGTATGAGCGAGTGGTGGGGATAGGCCCTCGATTCAAGGTCCATTACATAATCTACGACACCGACCTATCGCCATTCAGTTGGTTCAACCACGTCGTGGTATCACGAAAAGATATAGAGGGCAGTTCTGCACGCCAGATTCTCCTCCACGAGCTATCGCACGTCAAGCAGCGACACTCATTGGATATAATCTTTGTCACCACCGCCGCAATAATATTGTGGTTCAACCCAGCCGTGTGGCTCCTTAGGCGAGCTATGCAGCAGGTGCACGAATATTGTGCTGATGAATCGGTCCTCGACAAGGGGGTTAATGCGAAAGAGTATCAACTACTATTAATAAAGAAGAGCGTTGGATCCCGTCTCTACTCGATTTCCAACACTCTGAATCACAGTAACCTTAAAAACCGAATCACTATGATGTTAAAGAAAAAAACTTCTAAGATGGCGGCGGCAAAGTGCCTCCTATCCATCCCAGTGCTATTTTTTGCACTCTTTTTACTCTCGTCACCACTAATTGCGGCGGTGAGAGATGATGTCTCAAGTGTCAAAATTACAAAAATAAATGAAACAGAGGCGACAAATGTCGAAGAATCTGACGATGAAGCACCATTTTTATCTGTGGAGACGATGCCTAAATTCCAAGGTGGCGACCTGCCAGCCTTTCGAAATTGGGTGATGCAGAGTATTCGATACCCTGCTGAGGCGGCTCAGAAAAATATATCGGGGCGAGTTGTCGCGTCGTTTATAATCGAAAAAAACGGCTCTATAAAACATATTGAAATACTTCACTCCCCTGAACAATCATTCTCTGACGAGGTGGTGCGCTTACTTAAATCATCGCCTCAGTGGACCCCAGCCCAGCAACGTGGTAAGACCGTTAGGTTGAAGTATACAATGCCTATTGAGTTTGCTTTGAGGCCTAATGAGGCTTCGCAAGAGGCCACTAAATAAAATCTATTTGTAGTTGATATTTTTTGAGGAGAGTTGACCTATTTTAATTGGTCAACTCTCCTCTTTTCTACTTGCGGATACTGTTGATATAGGAATCGGCTTTGATCAAAGAGAGATTCTTCTCGGTGATCAAGATATGACGTGCCATCTGGATATGCCCTTTCTTTATCAGTGTAATGACATTTGCGTATCCATCACTATCATCTGCCATTGGTGTTGGGTCTATTTCATCTCCTCGACCTGCCGCCATCGAGGCTGTTATAGCAGCTGCTGTTTTATACTCCTCGCCTGCACTATGCTTATCTCCGTTGATGATATATGATGTGACGTGTTGTGGTTTAACATCGTCCGAGATCTTCTCTATTGAGGCAATTATCTTATCCAACGTGAAGTTATCTGCCTTTGTATAGAGTCGATTAAAGGTCAGAGATATGTTGAACAAGAGCATCAAGATTAGGTGAATTGTGAGTGATGCTATTAGTGTGACGATTGCGTAGATAAGTAGCGTCGAGGCTAACTCCTTGGTTGGGCCAAAGAGTTGGTAAATCGAGCAGCAGATGAGAATAGCACCCACAGCCAGACCTGCATATTTTAATATGAGGGCAAATAGACTGGCTGAAAATTCGACGTTCGAGTTGTTGATCTTCATATTCTATTATGAGGGCTTATATACCATTCCTCTGGTCGGTCTTAGTTAGTAATATCATAGCTCATATACACAATATCACTCATAACTCTATGCCGCACAAAGAGACACGTGAGCGATACTTAAAGACTGAACGGCATCGCCAAACGCCTAAATCCCAAATAAGTAAAGCCCACGCAACACGTGAACATCTTACCTATTATTAGTGGGATTTTGATTAAATTGGCGATTTTATCAGTCCACAATAATAGCAAAATGCTATAAAATTGACAAGGTGGATTTCTCCCACCTACTGCAAATATAGTATTTTTATTTTTTTCACTTTGTAATGGGAAAATATATGAAAATTATGTAACAAAAAATATTCTCATTTCTTGTTAAGAATTACTATCTTTGTGAAAACACTAAATTATGAGTGAAAAAAAACAAGAATCAGCAATATTTGCAGGAGGCTGCTTTTGGGGTGTCGAGCACCTTATGCAGCAGCAAGAGGGGGTCGTATCTGTCGAGTCGGGATATATCGGTGGTACAACCATAAACCCTACATACGAGCAGGTGAAGGCTCACATCACAGGCCACGCCGAGGCGGTGAGGGTGCTATATTATCCCGAGTTAGTCTCGTATGAGACCCTCGCAAAATTATTCTTCGAGATCCACGACCCCACCCAACCCGATGGGCAGGGGCCCGACATTGGCGATCAATATCGCTCGGAGATCTTCTTCTCATCGCCGCAACAGTATGAGGTGGCCCAAAATCTTATCGCTCAGCTCCGAGAGAGGGGATATGAGGTTGCGACGAAGTTAACCCCAGCCTCGACATTCTATCCTGCTGAGGGGTACCACCAAGATTACTATGAGCGCAAGGGGACTGAGCCTTATTGCCACGCTCGAGTTCGTCGGTTTTAATGATTAGATCTATGAAGCATATCATTTTATCTATCCTCGCAATCGCACTCTTTGGTTGTGTCGAGGCTCGAAAATCGGAGCTTACTTTTGGGGCTGAGCGTATAGACCTCATCGTCGAGAAGCTCGGCGGAAAGCGAGTGGGGCTTATCGTCAACCAAACCTCGGTGGTGGGGGAGTCACAAGTCCATCTGATAGACACCCTCCTCTCTTGTGGGGTCGATGTTGTCAAGGTCTTTGCCCCCGAGCACGGTTTTCGAGGCGATGCTGATGCTGGTGAGTTGGTATCTGATGGGCGTGATGTCAAGAGTGGTCTCCCTGTCGTATCGCTCTATGGGGCCAATCGACGACCCTCCGAGGCGCAATTAGAGGATGTTGATATTCTGCTATTCGATATTCAAGATGTCGGAGTGCGATTCTATACCTATATCTCGACCCTCTATTACGCTATGCAGAGCTGTGCCGCCTATTCGACACCCATCATCGTCCTCGATCGACCCAACCCCAACGATGTTGTCGATGGTCCGATGATGCAGGAGGAGTTGAAATCATTTGTTGGCGCCCTCTCGATCCCTATTCTTCACGGCCTCACCGTTTGTGAGTTGGCCCAGATGATTGTTGGCGAGGGGTGGTTGGGTGACAAAAGTGTCGACTTGACTGTCGTTCCGATGGTGGGGTGGAGACACGGGGATAGTTATCAGCTTCCGATTAAGCCCTCCCCGAACCTCCCCAATAGCCAATCTATCGCTCTCTATCCATCGCTTTGTCTCTTCGAGGCGACCAATGTTAGTGTTGGGCGAGGTACTCTCTCGCCTTTTCAGGTCATCGGTTTTCCCGACTCTAAATATGGCGGTTTTAGCTTTACTCCCGAGGCGTTGGAGGGTTTCGATAAGAATCCTATGCACAAAGGTAAGGCCTGCTATGGCCTCGATCTTCGAGAGGTGGCGCCTCCTGTGGGCTTCTCGCTTAGCTACTTTATCTCCTTTATGAATATTTCGGGCGAGGGGGCTGATTTTATCTCACGTCCCGATTTCTTCGATAAGTTGGTCGGGGATCCTGCTCTGAAGCAGCAGTTGGCCGATGGCCTCTCCGAGGCAGATATAAGGGCCACTTGGCAGGAGGGGCTTGATGCCTATAAAGTTATGCGAAAAAAATATCTACTATATAAGGGGCGCTAACAACGCCCCTTTATATTTCTAAAAGGCAACATCATAACCCCCCATAGCGCCTCGCCAAAGATTCCGCCGCTCATCTTCGACTCACCCTCACGTCGCTCGGTGAAGATTATCGAGTACTCACTCAACTTAAAGCCCAACTTTATCGAGCTATATTTCATCTCGATCTGAAAGCCGTAACCCTGCATCTGAACTCGCTCCAAGTCGATGGTCTCCAATACCTTACGATTGTAGCAGACAAAACCAGCGGTGGCATCCATAACCTTCATCCTCGTAACCATTCTCACGTATGCCGAGGCGAAGTAGGAGAGCAGCAACCTCGACATTGGCCAGTTCACCACATTCACACCCTTGATATACCTCGACCCGACAGCCACGTCGCTGCCCGATTTGGCCATCTCATAGAGCCCAACAAG
The DNA here is from genome assembly GCA_047178625.1 of Rikenellaceae bacterium. Taxonomy (GTDB): domain Bacteria; phylum Bacteroidota; class Bacteroidia; order Bacteroidales; family Rikenellaceae; genus Alistipes. Next base: position 35,685 of record JBCQTJ010000022.1, on the reverse strand, counting down.
GTCTTGTGGGTTGTGCGAGAAGTCGCAATCCATCTCGTAGATGTATTGATACTCTCTCTCCAAGGCCCACTTAAAACCTGCGATATAGGCCGATCCGAGCCCCAATTTGCCCTCTCTCTCGACGAGCCATACTCGCCCCTCGTGCTCCGCCATCTTCTCTCGCACCACTTTAGCTGTGCCATCGGGCGAACCATCGTCGATGATTAGGATGTCGAAGTTGGCCTCTTTGATTGCCAACACCGTCTCGATCATCGTCGCTACATTTTTGATCTCGTTATATGTCGGGATTATTACAATATTTTCCATCTCGTTTTAATCTTTTTTAGCAGCACGTCTCAACGCCAAAATCACAATGACAGTAACGATGATATATGCAATATAGACCCCCCAAAGCACTGGCGGAGTGCCACCACCTGCATAGGAGTGAAGTCCATTGAGGTAGTAATTAACACCAAAATATGTCATCAAAATCGCCGAGAGCGCGTAGACGGTCAAGGTGTTGAAGGCGAAATTTGTATTTAGTCGTGGGATATGTCGAGCGTGAAGCACAAGCGCATAGACCAACATCGAGATCAAGGCCCACGTCTCCTTAGGGTCCCAACCCCAATAGCGGCCCCACGACTCATTCGCCCAAATAGCGCCCAAGAATGTTCCGATACTCAACAACGCAAGTCCAATGGTGAGCGATAGCTCGCTGATGATGCGAAGCTCCCGGACGCTATCATCCTCGTCGCTCTTTCCTGTGGCCACCATCGAGAGGTTCAATAGACTCACAAAGAAGCTCATTCCGAAGAATGCGTAGCTCGATGTGATAACCGCCACGTGTAGCATCAACCAATATGATTTGAGGACTGGCACCAACGGCGTGATCTCAGGATCCATAAAGTTCAAGTGGGCAACGAGCAGAACAACACCTCCCAAAAATGTTGCCAAAGCGAAGGTGAGATACGACCTACGGATAAAGATCACACCAGCCAAGAGGGCCGACCACGCCACAAAAATCATACTCTCATAGCCGTTAGCCCACGGAGCACGCCCCGAGATGTAACCCCTAATGGCCAATGCCGCTGTGTGGGCGATGAAGATGAGTAGGGTAGCGCCAATCGTCGCTCTGATAGCCCACAAACTCCACACTCTGCGTCGATTGAGGTGGAGCAGCGAGAGGATGAGAAGCACAAGGCCGAGTGTCATATAGGTAAATGTCGCACGGCTAAAGACCGACATCTTGTTGTAGAGGATCTCGAACTCGATCATCTTAGGTGTCTGGAGGATGTCGGTGCTTCGCCTCTGCTGATAGATATCTACCATCCCGATCACCTCCTTCACTCCCTCCCAATCACCGCTCTTCGAGGCAGTGAGGATCTCATCTGTAAGGACAAGTAGCACCTTCGAGACAAACATCTCATCATCTTCATCCAACTCCGAGAGATCGTCGCCACTCGACAACCACTTGTGGGTTGTGCTGTTGGGGTTTGGGAATAGCGAGAGGAGCAATCCATTTTGAAGCCCATAGAGAATATTTGCTCGTTCGTCGATCTTCAAGATCTCCTTGTCGAGCCTATTCCTCTCACTTGCACTCTTGTTATATGACTCTGCAACTCTGTCTAATAACTTATAATCGCCTTGAGTGTTGAATAGGCGGCTTAAGCTAAAGCTCTCTCCTTTGATTCCGATCAACCCCTGCGCCTCCTCGTTCGATGTCGAGAGCATCGGCTCGGTCGACCACTCGAGGGGGAATGAGAGGATCCCCAACAGCACCTGATCGCTGCTTAGCCCCTTGTAGCTATTCGATCGAGTTAACTTCCTAAGTAGCTGCTCCGAGTAGGTGTTCACAGGCTCCATTCGCCCCGTGGGGGATTGAACCTGCAGCCTGCCAAATTGGTTCGCCACATCGGCAGGGACACTTGGGGTGGCTGCCTCAGCCGAGAAAGGAGCGGCAAAGAGCATCGCAAGGAGAACCATCGTCGCCTTTGCATAGATCGAATTTAGCTCCTTGATCCTACGTCTAAAGAGGCCATTATCTGTAAAGAGGGCCATCAAAAAGCCCACGCAGAGCAAGAGATAACCCAAATAGGTGATCCCCGTTCCCCACGGATCATAGCTAATAGAGAGGACGCTGCCCCTCTCGTCGGGGTCGTATGAGTTCTGGAATATTCTATATCCCGAGATGTCGAGCACCCTATTCATATAGATATGCTCACGCCTATTCACCCCATCTTGCCTTATTGTGAGGAAGCTCTCATAAGATGATGGGCTATCTGATCCTGGGTAGCGTTGAAGCACGAAATCATCTAACTGGATGTTGAACGGTAGGGTGTAGCTCGTATATTGAACATCTCCGTTGTCATCTTTTTCGGCTATCATCATCGCCTGACGTCGCTCCCCCTCTCTGATGTGGAGGATCCCCTCATAGCCAAAGAGGTGGGTTGTGAGGGCTCCGACCAAGATCAGAATTAGTGCTATATGGAGCGTCACCACTCCATATAGCTTTCTCTTAATCAATTGAGATTTCACCATCACGCCAACTGTTGTGATGGTCATTAGTAGCTGGAGCGTGATAAATCCCCAGTTATAATATACATAGCTCTTAGCTGCCGCACTACCCAATTCACTCTCGATGCCCGTCGCCACAGCTAAAAGCACCGAATATGCTAATAACAGAAGTAGGGCCACTCGCCAAGATGTTATAAATTTTCTCATTGATTATCTTTTCTTTGTAACTTTTTTATCTTTTTTTTGCTACTCGCCAACCTTAACGAGAGCCTTCTTGCTATAAACGAACGCAGCGATCTTACCCAAATCCGCCGCCTCGTTGTCCCACATCCAGGTGATCTCGCCTGCTCCGTTGAACTCTACGATCTGTGGCGCTGGCTTATCCAACTTCTTCTTGTTGTGACCGCTCCAGTTGGCAACCATAAATTGATCGTCGCCAATCTGCTCGAACTGAGCAGTGTAGAGCAGTGTCACTGGGTCGCCCGCAAACTCTGTGATCTCACGAGCGATCTTCTTAGCTGCTGGATCGTAAACCAAGAATTTGTGCGAGTCACCAAAGCCCATAAGGAGCGTTCCATCCTTAGCCTCACGAACCGAGAAGGCTGTGCCTCCAATGGTGTAGGTATCCAAGACCTCACCATCACGACTCATCCTAACAACCGCCTTCTTTGGGAAGAGTGGCAACAGCCAGTTGCCATCCTTAGACATAGTCGACTGACGGAACTGAGCGTGCTTGTTGTTAGACCCTGCGTCAAACTCCACAACCTTAACGGGAGTGCGATGCTTCGAGAACTCAATGATGTAGGCTGGCTTGCCCGATACAAAGAGTGCATAACCACCCTCGGGTAGAGGGTAGATGTGGTGTGCCTCAGCATTCTTATAACCTGCCTCCTCGACGTTGTAGCTCCAAAGTACCTCCTTGCTCTCGATTGCGACCAACTTTGCTCCGCTCTGAGTCGAGAAGAGTAGGTTCTTATCTCCATCCACCAAGTGGATCGAGTTACATTGCTCATCCTTCTCCAAGTCGAAGCTCCAGACAATCTGCTTGCTCTCCTTGTCGAGAATGTAGATCTTCCTGTTGGCGTGGCCAGCAACGACGATCTGTGGTGTTGGTGTGAGAATATCGCATCCAACAGCGACGAGTGCAACGATTGCACACATTACACTAACGGCTAATCTCTTCATTTTTGTATGTATTTTTTGAAAATAGCCCCAATGGAATAGAATCCATTAGGGCTATCTCCGATTCAGTTTCTATATGTTACTCCTCGATAATCAAACGAACTCCTGTGTTGTATGGAGCCTGCCAAGGATATACATTGACACGCTTTGTAACACGAGCATCCTTAGGTGGAGTCTTCCAGTTACCACCTCTGATGACAACCTGATCCGATGAACCCTTGCTGTATGACTTTCCGTAAGGAACATACTCCGAGCGAGTCCACTCCGATACGTTACCCAACATATCATAGAGTCCGAATGGGTTAGCATCGTAGCTTCCGCTAACGGCTGGCAACATATTGCCATCATCTACACTCTCATCCTTTGGAAGGTAAGTACAGTAGTCATACCAGTGGATACCACCCCAAAGGTCGTCCTGTGGGGTCATTGGCTTAGGATCAACCCTCATAACGGCCATCTTCAACATCTGCTTGTCCGAGAGGTTCTCCTTTGTGCCGAAGTCTGTGTTGACCTCGCCATACCAATAGTCGCCATCCTTGCCACCACGAGCTGCCCACTCCCACTGAGTCTCAGTTGGAAGTGTTACATTGAGGCCTGTCTTTACAGACAACATCTTGCAATACTTCATTGCTGTGTTGTAGCTGATGCGGATTGCAACCTGCTCATCCTCGTTTGCTGGATAACCCTCTACAACGTGGTCCTTCCACTGCTGATCGTAGAAGCGGCTGTTGTGCTCTGGAATGAGGACACGAACCTGCTCATTCGAAAGCTCTGTTGTCGCCATCCAGAATGACTTCTCAACTGTTGACTTCATAGCTGGTGCGGCGTTGCTATTGGCCCTGTTCTCACCCATTGCGAATGTTCCTGCTGGGATCTTAACGAATGTGATCTCAACACCTGGTGCGATCTCAACAACCTTAGTCTCGCCTGTTCCCTTAACCGCCTCTTGACTCTTGAGCTTTACCTCCTTGAACTTAGGTGCAGTGTACTCTGGCTTGATTGACTCAGCCTTTGGCTGTGACGCAAGGTAATCTGCATAGCGCTTTGTTGTAGCTCTCCAATCGTGAGAGATGCCATTTGCATACTTCTCATTAAGGGCGATACGGCGCGTATACTGATCATATCCGTGGTTCTCATACGTAAGGAATGCTCCCTTATCAGGCACATTGTAGTCGATCCAATTGTAGAGTGATCTCCACTCCTTGTCGGTGAGTTCAACGCCATAGTGGCCATTCTTGAGTAGCTGAACGAGTGGGCTCATAGATGCGTGGTACTCGTAAGGCACCATCACCTTCATCGCAGCCTCAGCACCCTGACGGTGTACATAAGGGTGTAGGTTCAAGCAGCTTGTGCCATAGCCATTCTCATCCTTCTTATATCCTGTGAAGTCGAGCTTCTTACCCTCAGAGTGGCACGAGATACAAGTGCGATCCAAGATTGGCTGAACCTCCAAGTCGAATGTGAATGGACGAATGTCACCCTCTGGCTTCTTTATCTCGTGAGCTGTGATAGTCGATGCAATACTCTTTCTTGGCATTGGGATCTGGTTTTGATCCTCGTGGCAACCCACGCAAGACACAACCTCTCCAGGCATACCCACAAACCAACTTCTCATCCACTGAATTGCACGACCCTCGCTATCCAAAGGCATAATTGCGATTGGTGTGTTTGCTGGGATCTTGAATGTCACCGATCCATCCTCTTCAACTGGAACTGTTCCCAACTGAGTCTTGATGTCCCATCCGCTCTGGATTCCGTGAGCGTAGTGGTTCGATGGTGAGTTGATGTATGCATACTCGTAGGTGTGGATTCTAAGTTCCTTAACTGTGCCACGTGGCACATCTTGGAGACCCTCTCCCTCGTAGATATCCTGAATAAATACTGTTGCCTCTTTGCTCGCTGGGTTTGTCTTGTCGGGGATTACTGGTGGAGCTACTGTCTTGCGGACTGGAGTTGCGTGGATAAGACCCTCGCCCTCGTACTCTGCAAGTAGCACCAAGTTATCATAGATATCCACCAAGTAGATGCCCCAAAGACCCTCGGCATCCATCTTACCTGTCACCAACATAGTCTCGTTGTCAACTGGGAATGGCTTGATGAACTGTGGGAATACCCCTGTCACCAACTGATCCTTTACAACAACCTCCAACTCACGATCCTTATATGGGAATTCGTGGATCATAGCATCAACCGTGTTGCGAGAGACCGCTGGATCGAACATAAAGAGACGACCCGCACGACATACACCGTGGTGTCCCGATACGATAGCTACGAAACGAGACTGGTGGTCGGGAAGTGGCTGTATATCGAAGTTGGTGTTAGGGAATGTCATTCCACTTCCGAACAATGCCTTCTGCTCAGTTCCATCGGGGTTCATACTCATCACAAAGCGTGAGTAGTAGTGCATAAGGTCGGTGTACTCCCATCTGTTGTACATTACCTTACCGTTGTGCATCATCACTGGGCTCCAGTTTGCATCCTGATCGAATGTCAAACGGCGCATATCCTTTGTCTCTGGGTCGAACAAGCAGAGGTTTCCTACCTGATCTGATCCGTGAACACAAGGTACACCCTGACCACCTACGTTAGATATAACGGCCAACTTACCATTTGGAAGGTAGGCTGCATCGAAGTAATCCAAGTGCTCATCCGATCCGAATGTGATCTGCTCAACCTCACCCTTATCGATGTTGAACTCGTAGACCTGCCAGTGGTGATCGCCCTCTGGGTTCATTGTGAAGAGGATACGGTTCGCATCCCAGTTCAAGCGGATATCTGGAAGTGAAGTGTCCCAGCTTGGCTTGTAGAGAGTCTTATACTCCAACTTCTCGCCACGCAAGTTACTAAATACTCCCATCTCAGCATCGAAGCCCGAGCGCTGAGCTGATGTCTGGTTACTCCAGTTGTTAGGCTGAGTTCCCATACGTCCTGCATTTCCTGTGCGCGATGTAATCCCCATATCGTAGCGACCAACAAGGATCTCATCGAAGTCGAATGCTGGGTTAGCCAAGATGATCTGCTTCTGAAGATCGAGCGCCTTCAATGCACTGCAACGACCCTCGCAAGAGTCCAAGTCGTAGATGCCATCGAAGCCAGCACCAATGAGTGTTGCCAACTCATCGAGGCGAGCCTGATTAGCAGCAACGTCGAATCCCTTAACATCCTTCAAGTTGTCGAATGCCTCTTGAATGGCTGAGAGCTTCAACCAAGAGATCTGCTCCTCGATGCTAAGGATCTTGCGAGCCTTAACGAAGAGTGAGAAGTAGGCCTTGCACTTCGAGTAGGCTGTCTTGTAGCTATCTGCCTTCTCCAACTCAGCCTTGAATGCCTCCTGATTCTTCTTCAACTTGTTGATTGCATTCACAGCGATCATTCGGTCAACGTCGTAGTTTGGCTCATACATAAGTAGAGTCAAATCTGCCTTTCCGAATGACTCGTAGAGGTTGCTCTCCTCAGTGAAGTTCTCAGCCAAAGCCTCGATCTTCGCCTTGTTTGCCACCTTTACAACCTTAACAACAGCCGACGATGATGATGGTCCATTGAGCATCAACTCGAACTCAACCTTCTTGGCCTGCTCAGCGTTGATCAACATACTCGATGCCATAGGCATCTGAATAGCGTTCTTTAGCTTCTCGCCATTGCAGGTGATCAACATCTTGTTGTTCATAATACGGAACTTCACAGCTCCCATTACAGTCGTGTTAGACTGTGTTAGATCGCTCGACTCGCTGCCCTCTGTCACCACTGCGTCGTTGATGACCCAGTAGCTATTCTGTGATGTGCCAACAGCATCATCACTGAAGATCACGAGTTGCTCTCCCGCCTTCAAAGAGACCGATACCTTGACGGGTGCCGCCTCACCAACAACCTTGTAGCTCGATGCGTATGTCTTACTGCTCGCATTCTTGATAGCTTCGGCTCTTAGCGCTGCTGCACTCTCTGCAAAGGCCTCCCCTCCTTTGGTGCAGGTAGCAGCATCTGCGTATGAAACGCAAACACCACACACCAACATCATAAGAAGAAATACTCTTTTTATCATAATTAGTAGTTTAATTGGTTATTAAATCTTCTTCTTTTAGCCCTCTAATTACTTAGATAGCTCGTTGTAAAGCTCCAATCCCTGTGCTGGAGTGAGTCCCTCGTGAACCACACCTGCGACAGCTTGAATCATCGCTACTGGGTTCTCGTTCTGGAATACGTTACGTCCCATATCGACTCCCGCTGCACCGTCGTTGATCGCCTTGTAGCAAAGGTCAAGTGCATCGAGTGTTGGAAGAGTCTTACCTCCTGCAATCACAACTGGCACTGGACACGCCGCAACAACATTCTCGAATCCGTCGCAATAGTATGTCTTAACGATGTTAGCTCCATTCTCGGCACAAACACGAGTTGCCAAACCGAAGTAACGAGCGTCACGAGCCATCTGAGTACCTACGGCTGTAACTCCCATAACTGGCATTCCGTAACGTGCTCCCGAGTCAACAGCGTCGCAAAGGTTCGCTACTGTCTGAGCCTCGAACTGCTTGTCGCCGATTGCCAACATAACTGCCATACACGATACATTCATACGAAGTGCATCCTCTACGTCGATGATGACGTTGTTGTTAAGCTCTGTTAGGAGTGTGCTACCTGCATCAGAACGCAAACAGATTGGCTTGTTTGTGTTAGCAGGAACTGTGCTTGTCAAGATACCACGTGTACACATCAATGTGTCAGCATACTGCATCAATGGTGTGATGTTTAGGTCGATACGCTCCAAACCCGATGTTGGTCCCATAATGAAACCGTGGTCGAACGCCAACATTACACTCTTCCCGCTCTTTGGGTTGAAGATACGTGTCAAACGGTCCTTCAAACCCCAAGGCTGGTTCTCTGCTCCCTTTACGTGGAACGACTGCTTTGGTGTCTCTACTCCAATTCCGAATCGACAACCGTCTCTCAAATCATCTAAATCTGCCATCTTAATTTTTGTTTATTTTTTGTTTGTTTAATAATTCCTTATATTAATGAGAGTTTGGCGAGCCCACTTTTTTTCAAGTGGACTCACCTCCCGAAATACTCTCAATTTCGTTTAGTTCAATGCCTTTGCAAAGGCCGAGAACATACAAGCCCAAGATGTCGCTCCCGAGTCTGCATATCCGATCGACTTCTCGCCATAGTTACGAGCACGTCCGAAGTTAGCCTTCATCTCGACTGTTGCCTTAGCTCCTGCCAATGCCGCCTCGGCTCCTGCCTGTGCGATCTCGGCGATATCCTCCGACTCGCAAGCCTCGATAGCCTTAACCGCTGGATCCAAAGCATCCATCATTGTCTTGTCGCCTGGCATCGCCTTAGTCTGTTTCTTCACACCCTCTAAGCCTCCTGCCATCAACGCCTTGTAGCCCGATGCGTCGAGAACGTCACCTGCCGAGTGGTCGCTCATTCCGAGCAACAAACCGCCGATGAGTGTACTTGTCGAACCGCTTGTCTGAAGCATAACGTCCATCGCCATATCTCCCAACATACTCTTGAACTCTGTTCCACGCTCCGCAGCGCCAACAACTGAAGTGAGGGCCTGAACGATCGCTGGACCGTGGTCGCCATCTCCGATTACAGCATCCAACTGTGAGAACTCATCCTCACGAGCCTTGATGTCAGCGAGCGCTGTGCGCCACATTGTCTTGAAATCCTCTATTGATAGTGTCTTTTTCATCTTTTATACTATAATAATTAATGGGTTAAATTAGATTTGTGTTGCCCAATATGGGGTGTCTGCCTTGCGGTTCTTCAAAAGCTCAACCTGCTCTGCATCCAACTTTCCGAAGATCATCTGGAATCCAGACTGCTCCTGAACTGTCAAGATCTCGCAGATGCGACCCTCAACCAAATTTAACCCCTTCTCCTTAAGCATCAATGCGCACTTTCTGAAGACTACGCTCATCTCCATATGTGTTGTCGCACCTACACCATTAATATATACGATTACCGAGTCACCCTCAACAGGGGCCACCTTCTTCATCAACTGAGACAACATAATCTCAGCAACTTGGTCGGCACTCTCCAAAGTCATACGGCCTCCGCCGCCCTCTCCGTGCTGTCCCATTCCGATCTCCATCTCGCCCTCTGGAAGCTCCGAGATAGTGACACCGTTCTGTGGGTGGGTACACTTACCCATCGCTACGGCAAGTGTCGCAAGGTTCTGGTTTAACCTCTCACCAACCTCGTAGCACTCCTCCAGCGACTTTCCATCCTCAGCGGCTGCACCAACAACCTTGAATACTGGAACACATCCCGCCAAACCACGACGGTCCATTCTGTCGGTCTCCAAACCTGCGCTGATATCGTCGTGAGTCATCAACATCTTAACCTTGATGCCCATACGCTCAGCCAACTGGCAAGCCATATTTGCACTCATCAAATCACCCGAGTGGTTCAAAACAACCAACAAAATACCAGCCTCACGCTTCATCAACTGAAGAGCCTGAAATACACGCTGTGCACCTGGAGCAGCGAAGATATCACCTACAACCGAGCAGTCCAACATTCCTTCGCCAACAAATCCACTAAGTGCAGGCTCGTGTCCAGCACCTCCGATAGTAACGATCGCTACCTTATCCTCGCTCTTTGGGTTTGTACGAACTACGATGTTCTCAGCGCCAAGTGTCACCTTGTCGGCGTATGCCATTGTGTATCCCTCAAGAAGCTCTTGAGTAATGTTATCTGTACCGTTAATAAATTTGTTCATCTTTATAGTTTTTTATGGTTATTATTTATACTCAATATACTCGATTGGAATACCCTCCTCCTCGACAAATGCGATGGTGTGTGTGCCACAATCGAGGGGTGCAAACAACACCTTCTTGCCCGCCATAGCCTCCTCGAGTGATGGCACCGAGTATGCTACGTGTGCGATTGTCTGAACCTCGATTGGGAATGGGTTTCCCTCCTCGAAGTATAGCTTCTCCAATGAGTTCTCGCTCTGTGATGGATCTGTGAGATAGATCTTCAACCCCTCAGCATATATTGCTCCCTCTGGTACCGATGGATATGGTACACCGAAATGCTCTAATTTTCTCATAGTTTTATGGTCGATAAATGGTTGTTACTTGCGAAACTCCGACAAGATGTCTGTAAATACAACTGCTGGGTTTGTAAATACAAGACCTGCATTGTCGTGGAATGTTCCCATCTCAGTAACGATAGCACCCTCGGCGCCAGCCATCAAGAAGTGGCAAGACTCGATCTCGGTAAGTGCTGCCCAGTTACCCTCTGTGATTGGGTCGCAGTGGTGGTCAACTGTCACGTGATCCTTCTGGCTTGCAGGGATCGCTGGGTTGCCCTCAGTCTTATCACCAATTCCGAAGCTTACAACACTTCCGTTACGTACCAACCACGCCTCGTGCTTCGCTGGGTCTGTCTCTGTTGGAAGGTGCTTGTGCTCAACGATCATCTGTCCTGGGAGGAGATAGATGTCGTGTCCGAAGTATCCGTGATCCTGATCGTTTACATAGAATACACCACCCATTCCTACATTCTCGAAGTCACCCAACTCGAAGTCGCTGATGAACATATTATCCTTCAAATAGTCTGTGTAGGGGATTCCGTAGAACTCGAACATATCGAGGTATGACTGGAGAGCTACCTCAGCTTGGAACTTTCCATCCTTGTAAAAATCTGCGTTTGTGTACTTCTTCTGATACGTTTTCATTGTCTCTGATGTTTTTGTGTTTGATTCATTGCCACAGCAACTTGCCGCTACGAATGCAGCGCAAAGTGCTACTGCTAAAAATTTAATTGTTTTCATTTTTTTTGTTTTTACGTTGTTTTTTTGTCCGTTTTCTATTTTGTTATAGTGAATTAACATACTCTGTCAAAGCATCCAAATCCTTCTTCGAGATCTTGCGTGTGATTCCGTGTTTGTGAACCTCATAGACTTCACGCATTGTCGCTGCTCGTCCATCGAATAGGTAGGGGGCTGTTCTCCAAACCTCGATGAGCGTTGGTGTGTCCCATCCCTTCTCGAACTCTACATCCTCTCCGATGACATACATATTCATATCGGTGAAGTATTGTCCCGAGTGGCACTCTGCACAACCCTGCTCCTGAAATACGGTCTTGCCTCGTTTTGCAAGCTCCGAGAACTCTCCGTTGATTTTGTATGGGCTCTCCACAGGGCGGAGGCTCTTTAGGTACTCATCCACGCAGCAGGCGTACTCCTCCGAGATCTCCGAGAATTGGATGTGGAAGAATCCCTTGCGAACCGCAATCTCTGCCATCGCCCTGATGCCTGTAATCATCGAGGGGGGAGTGACGTGAGAGTAGAGCATACTCTTGCAGTTCTTGGCGTTACCCACTCCATCGTTCATCAAATCCCAGTTCATACCATCCGTGCGGCCATCACCTGGGTGACATCCGTTGCACGACTGCCAGCTCTGGAAGCAATATTTCGCATCGTTGAAGTACTTCTCACCACGGAACACCTCGCTCTCGACTCTTTGGGGCTGCATCGCTACCGATCGCTCCAACTTCTTTGTCTTTAGGTTTACGATACTTAGCGTATCCGAGAAGTAGGTTGGCACGTATGCTCTTTCGTTGTCGATGACAACCTGTCGAGGACCATTTCCCTCGATCTTGATCCTCTGGCGAAGGCCATAGAGGAATTTGAGGTCGTAGTTGAGGGCCGACTTATCGGGTGCCGCCTCGAACTTCTTGAGGAAGGGCTCATAGTCGATCACGCTGATCTCGTGTGTTCCCGAGTGGGCGATTACGATCTGCGAGTCGTTAGAGTCGATATGGTCGATTCCAGCCGCTCCAAGCTCAGGCTCGTCGACCAAGATAGCGCCCAAAAACTCACGGCTCTCGATCTCGATGATACTCACCGCACTGGTGTTCATCCAACCCTGTTGAAGCTGATTTGTAGGGACTTGAAAGCGACCCAAGTTGTGGCTCACCATCACAAACCGACCGTCGGGCGAGAGGGCGATACCTCGAAGGGCGTTACTTCCGTTGGCTAAGCGTACATTATCGACAACCTTGAATGTCTTGAGGTCGATAATCGAGACAGCCGAACAAACTACGTCAACATCGGCACGCTGTGCAGGGAGGAAATTATTTACATAGAGGAAGTTACCATCCTTGGTGATGACACTGCTCTTTGGCTCACGAAGTACGGCAACCTCGTCAACAACCGTGAAGCTGTTAAGGTCTACCTTCGAGATTGTGTTCTGGAACTGATTCGAAACATATAGGAACTTCTGGTCGGCCGAGATCGTTGGGGCCATTGCTCCGCTTTTGAGGTCAATGGTTGCGACGACCTCTCCGCTTGTGGGGTCGATCTTGTGGAGCTCTCCTTTGGTCGTGAATGTTGTCACGTAGTAGTGTGAATCGCTCGATGCCACACCTGTTGGAGTCTGCTCGAAGCTCCAATTTTTGATGACGCTATTAAACTCCTTATCGAAAAGCTTTACCTCCTTGGTCCCCTTGAAGCTCATCAGAAACTCGCCGCTTGGGAGTTGCTTGATTGATGTCGACATAAGAGGGGTCTGCTCAATCGAGGTTGGTACATTTGCTGAGGCTATGCCCAATGTTAGGCATAGTGCGCTGAGTGTTACAAATGTTCGTTTTAGCTGTTGAGAAAAAGTATTCATTTTGACTCTTTGGTTTAGGTTTTATTTCGTGGGTTTGGTTGCTTTTTTGGCCCACTGCAATATAAAACAAAGATACATATTTTTTGGAAATTCTGCAACTATTTTTGATTGTTTTAGCTCTGTATACCTTATAAATAGCGAAAAATAGGAAACAAATTATTCATAATGAATAATTTGTTTCCTATTTTTCGCTATTTATTACCTGTGAAGAGCCCTTTTACCTCTGATTCCAGAGCGGATATGGGTCGCCCGTTAGCTGCATTTGCTCGAGCAAAAGTGCCTCCATCTCGGCCAGCTTCTTAGCATATTTTGGATCCTCTGCCAAGTCAACCTGATATGATTTTGGCTTGTTGCCAGTCTTGGCTACAACCTCCTCGGCGTGGTGCTCGATGATCAACTCCTCGGGGTTTTTCTTTAGGTTGAAGAGCTGTGTCTCTCTTACTTCACCATCCATCACGTCATACTTTATGAGCTTCCAATCACCCTGCTTAACACATCTAATTCCAGGTTTTGTGCCGCCTGAGTAGGCTCCGTAAAGTGTCTCACGAACGTTCTCTGTCTTGCCCATCAAGACCGTCTTGCAGCTGAGTCCATCGACACACTCGGGGATCTCGATACCTGCCAAGTCGCAGATCGTTGGGAGCACATCCATCAAGTAGATATTTCCGCTCTTGACCTTATTCTTCAACACCCCAGGTCCCTTGACGATGAATGGCACTCGGAAGGTGTGCTCGTTGAGGTTCTGCTTGCCCATAAAGGCGTGTTTTCCCACCGCAATTCCGTGGTCGGCGGTGAAGATGATATAGGTGTTATCCAACTCTCCGATAGCCTCCAAACGCTCCAATACACGGCCGATCTGGTCGTCTACATTCTCGATGCAACCATACTCCTTACCGATCTCGTTGCGGATGGTGATCTCGTCACGACGATCCATCACACCAAATACCTTGTTCTCATCTCTCAGGTCGGGGTGGCCATCGAAGAAGGGTTTCTCGGGCAACCAGCTGATTGGTAGGCTCGGGGTCTTTTCGTTGATCTCGGTTGGTGTTTCGACATCTTTGGCTCCATACTTGTCCAAGAACTTCTCGCTTGCGTGACGAGGGTCGTGGGGGTGTGAAAAGCCCAAGAATACGAGGAATGGGGCCCTCTCGTCGAGGCTGGTCTCGTTGCGATCGTCGAAGTACTTAATCACATTGTCGGCGTGCCACTTGCTGCCGCTCTCCTCGTCGCCTAACCTACACACCTTCTCATACCTCTGGTCGAATAGGGCATTCGCTGCGTCGTAGCTATTTCCCCTCTTGCAGGTTCTAAAGGTCTCATATCCTGCTCTATGGAACACCGCTGGCATCGAGTAATACTCGGGAGCATCGCTCTTTACTATGTCGGCATTGCCTTGATTTGCCTTGTATTTATTCATTCCATTGCGTAGAGCCTCAGCGTTCCATAGGCTCCTACCCGTCATAATCATTGTGCGAGAGGCTGTGCTCACCGCTCCGATGAATGATCCCATCTGGTGGGCCCCCGTCAAAGCGACACCCTCCGATGCGAGGCGGTCTAAGTTTGGGGTCGAACACTCGGTGTCGCCATAGACATCCAACGTCGCTGCATCTTGATCGTCGGTGAGGATAAAGAGGATGTTGGGGCGCTTCTCCGCCGCAAAGCTCGACCCTACACAGAAGGCTGCTGCCGAGGCGAGGATGATTCCCTTTGATAGTTTGGTTGTTTGGTTAATCATATGTTTGGTTGTTTTTGTGTTTTCAGACAGCTAAGTTAGTGATTTTTCTTGAAAAAATCTCGTTGCCACACAAAAAAATAGGGCCAGCTCGGTAGCTGACCCTATACTTAGCGTATTTTATGCTTAGGTTTTACTTAGCCTTTTTGTTGGCCTCACGCTCCATCATATCACGTGCAACTGGTGTGGCAATGAAGATAGATGAGTAGGTTCCAACAACAACTCCGATCAACATCGCAAAGACAAATCCACGGATGGTCTCGCCTCCGAATGTGAAGATCGCAAGAAGTGTCACGATCGTTGTTCCCGAAGTATTCAATGTACGAGCCATTGTCGAGTTGATCGCATTGTTGATGTTCTCATCCAACTTACGCTTAGGGTAGAGGGTGATGAACTCACGGATACGGTCGAAGATGATCACTGTGTCATTGATCGAGTATCCGATGATTGTAAGGATCGCCGCGATGAATGCTTGGTTAACCTCCAGGTTAAATGGCATAATACCATATAATAGAGAGAATAGACCAATTACAACCAACGTATCGTGGATCAAAGAGGCGGTAGCTCCCGAAGCCCACTGCCATCTGCGGAAACGAATAGTGATATATAGTCCGATTGCGATGAGCGATGCGAAGATTGCATAGAAGGCGTTAACCGTTGTATCCTTCGCAATTGATGGTCCGATCTTATCTGTCGATACGATACCATTCTCATCCTCCTGCGTGTTGCGGAACTGGTCGAATGTGATTGCGTAGCTGAAGTTATCCTTCACAGCGTTGTAGATGATGAAGTCTACCTCCTCGGTAGTTGACTCCGATGTGTCGTCATACTTATACTGTGTCACGATGCGCATCTGGTTGTCGTCACCATACTGCTTAACCTCGAAGCTGACGTTCTCAGCGTCACCATCCGCGAAGCTGCCGTTGAGGGCGCTGCGGATCTGCTCAGCAGATACTGTGTTGTCGAAGCGGATTACATAGGCACGACCTCCTGTGAACTCTGTTCCGAGGTTGAGGCCACGTAGTCCCAACGAGATAACCGAGATGAGGATCACAACTCCCGATACGATATAGGCTGTCTTGCGCTTTCCGATGAAGTCGAAAGAGAGGTTTGTCAACCAATTCTCAGACCACGAACGAGAGAACGATACCTTGCCAAACTTAGCAGCTGCCCACTCGATCAACAAACGTGTGATGAAGATCGAACAGAATAGAGATGTGATGATACCGATGATCAATGTAGTGGCGAATCCCTGAACTGGACCAGTTCCGAAGAGTGCCAACACGATACCTGTGATCAGAGTCGTTACGTTACCGTCGATGATCGCCGAGTATGCATTCGAGAAACCATCCTCGATAGACTTCATCAAGCTCTTACCGCCACGGATCTCCTCCTTGATACGCTCATAGATGATTACGTTGGCATCAACGGCCATACCCATTGTCAAGACGATACCCGCAATTCCTGGGAGGGTAAGCACCGCACCAAACGATACGAGCACTCCCATAAGCAAGAATACGTTCGAGATGAGGGCGATATCCGATAGCCATCCTGCACCCTTGTAGAACAATCCCATATAGAGAAGAACCAAGATAAAGGCGATGAGGAACGACATAAGACCAGCGTCGATAGACTCCTGTCCGAGTGATGGACCAACCACAGTATCCTTGATGATACGAGCTGGAGCAGGCACCTTACCCGACTTCAAGACATTCGCCAAATCCTTTGCCTCCTGAATTGTAAATGATCCTGAGATAGATGAGTTACCACCCTCGATCTTAGAGTTTACGACGGGCGCTGAGTAGACATATCCATCGAGAACGATAGCGATGCAACGTCCGATGTTGTCACCCGTTAGGCGAGCCCACTCCTGAATACCTGTCGAGTTCATCGACATCGAGACCTCGGCCTGAGCACCAGTCTGAGAGTACATCTCACGAGCGTCTGTCACGACACCACCATCGAGAGGAGCCTTGCCATCGAGGCGCTCAACTCTGATTGCGTAGAGCATATAGCGACCATCTGCATAGTCGTCACCCTTGATTGCCCACTTGAAATCAACGTCGGCAGGTAGCATCTCGCGAACCTCTGGCATAGCCAAATACTCCTCGACCTTAGCCATATCACCTGCTGTTGCCGCTCCAACGACCGCACCACCCGAGTAGTCGGGGTTAAGGAGTGCGAAGAGAGGGTTGCTCTTGCGGTCGTAACGAGATGTCGCCGCTGCATCTGTTGTCGCTGCTGCTCCAACTTCGTCCATAAGAGAGTTTGATGACTCGGTAGCCTCTGTCGCTGTTTCTGCGGCCTCCTCTGTTGTGAGGATGCCCCTGAGGGCGTAGTCGGCACGTGCGAGTGCTGGAAGAAGGTCACGTCCGTTGTATGTAGTCCAGAACTCCAACGATGCGGTTCCCTGCAACAACTTACGTACACGCTCTGGCTCCTTTACACCTGGCAACTCAACCAAGATGCGGTTTGAGTTTGGAAGGCGCTGGATATTTGGCTGAGTCACTCCGAAGTGGTCGATACGGCTACGGATGATGTTGAACGACGCAGCGATTGCCGCCTCGGTCTCGGTGCGTAGCACGCTCTCTACCTCTTGGTTCGAGCTGTTTGGCATAATATCCTTGCGGTCGGGGCTTGCGAAGATCGCCGCCAATGAGCCGCCATTTGATGATGTAGAGTATGCCTCTACGAATGCTGAGATATAGTCTGATGTCTCACCCTTGCTCAACTTCTGGTTTGCTACCTCGATCGCCTCGACGAACGCTGGCTCTGCGGCACTTGTGCCTGCCAATGCCTTAACGACATCAGCAACCTGAATCTCAAGCATAACATTCATACCACCCTTGAGGTCGAGACCCAAGTTGATCTCCTTCTCCTTCACCTCTTTGTAGGTGAATTGAGCGAATCCAAGGTTGTAAACAGTCTGGTTTTGAACTGAATCGAGGTAGTAAGACTCACGTGAAATCTGCTCCTCTGGGCTAAATTGAGCTGCATACTCCGCCGCCAACTTCTCTACGTTACGTGATTTAAACGTGAACGAGAGCTGGTAGATAGAGGCGATTGCGAGTAGGACTGCCAATAGCTTAATTGCTCCTTTGCTTTGCATTTTTTTTGTTTTTTGTTATTTTTTAGATTTGTATTATTCAAACATTAGTCTGCAAAAGTAATAAAATTTCTCAAACTCCTACTATATATATACCATATTTTTTTACGAAATGTGATGATTTTTAGACCATAACCGATAAAAAACCCACCGAGATCTCTCTCGATGGGTTTTTTGTGAAAAATTGTTGCGCTGATTTTTGGCGTTTCTTTCTGAAATATCGCCATCAGACATTTGGATGTTGATAGGTGGATGAGATTTTAAAGATGGTACAGAGGGGGGCTGAAGTGAGCGTACTTAAGTACGTGACCGAAGAGCCCTCTGTGTTATCTTTGAAATATCGCCATCAGACATTTGGATGTTGATAGGTGGATGAGATTTTAAAGATGGCACAGAGGGGGCTGAAGTGAGCGTACTTAAAGTACGTGACCGAAGAGCCCTCTGTGTTATCTTTGAAATATCGCCGCCTTGCAACATCCAATTATAGGATTTGCTCCAACTCGTCTATAGTCTTGCAAATCTCCTCATCCGTAGGCTGGAAATCCTTCAACAAACCACTCATATGCTGCTCATAGGCAAACAAGTCGTTGAGACCGTGGCCCGAGAGGTTGAATACGATATTCTTGCCGACTCCCTCCTCCTTGCACTTCAAAGCCTCGCGAATAGCAACGGCAATGGCGTGGTTAGACTCTGGCGCTGGGATGATTCCCTCGGTCTTGGCGAACAAGATTCCTGCGTCGATAGTCTCGCACTGATCGGCCGACTGAGCCTCGATGAGGCCATCCTTTAGGAGCTGACTCACGATCGAACCTGCTCCGTGGTAGCGCAAACCTCCTGCGTGGATATTCGATGGGTGGAAGTTGTGACCCAACGTAAACATAGGGATTAGGGGTGTGTATCCTGCAACATCACCGAAGTCATACTGGAACTTACCACGTGTGAGCTTAGGGCAGCTCGCTGGCTCAACAGCTATGATGCGGATATTCTTGCCCTCAGTGAGGTTCTTGCGAAGGAATGGGAAGCTGATACCTGCGAAGTTACTACCTCCACCGAAACATCCAATGATGATGTCGGCCTCCTCGCCTGCCATCTCCATCTGCTTGATAGCCTCCTCTCCGATGATCGACTGGTGGATCATCGTGTGGTTCAATACACTACCCAATGTGTAGCGAGTGTCGCTCTGGTTCTTCAAAGCTACCTCTACCGCCTCCGAGATCGCCATTCCGAGGCTACCCGAGTCGTCTGGGTTTTTGAGTAGGGCTGCACGTCCCGACTCAGTCTCCATACTTGGTGAGGCAACAACGTTGGCACCCCAAGTGTTCATCATCAACTTACGATATGGCTTCTGCTCGTAGCTCACCTTCACCATATAGACCTTAGCATCGAGGCCAAAGTGCTGAGCTGCAAAGGCGATCGACGATCCCCACTGACCTGCTCCAGTCTCTGTTGTGAGGTGTTTGATTCCCTGCTTTGCGTTGTAGTATGCTTGTGGAACGGCTGTGTTTGGCTTGTGTGATCCTGCTGGCGAGACACTCTCGTTCTTGAAGAAGATCTTGGCTGGTGTGTCGAGCGCCTTCTCGAGTGCGTAGGCACGAACGAGTGGGGTAGAACGCCAGATTTTGTAGACGTCGAGGACCTCATCTGGGATCTCGATATAACGCTCTGTCGACATCTCTTGATTCATCAATTCCTCGGCGAAGATGGCACACATCATCTCCTTTGTTACAGGCTCTTTTGTCGCTGGGTTGAGTGGTGGAAGTGGTTTTGTGGGCATATCAGCCACGATGTTATACCAGTGTGTTGGCATTTGACTCTCGTCGAGCAAAAATTTCTTCTGTCTCATTTTTTGTTTAGTTTTGTAGACTTTATTAAATTTAGTTTAAGTTTTTTTTAGTATGCAAAAACCGCTGCCTATCCCCAAAATGGAGGAAGGCAACGGTTTTTCTAAGTGTCAGATCGATCTTAGATTTCACCCAAGGCACTCGATCACCGATAGCGCAAATTTATGTATAAATATATTTATTTGCAAATTTTTTTAAATTTAATAACTTTCTCTTTTCCCAGATCGTTGATAGGTGGATGAAATTTTGAAGATGGCGAAGTGGGATCTGAAAGGAGCATACTTTAAAGTATGTGACTGAAGAGTCCACTTCGTTTATCTTTGAAATTTCGCCGCCTTGCAACGATCAGAGTTAGAAACTAAGTTGTGTCATCAAGCTAACACGGTTGGCCGAGTTGCTCAAACAGTTCATATTGATCCTCTGGCCATAGAGATACTCGCAGGCGATAACCATTCGAGGAGTCACCGAGTAGAATAGATTTCCGAAGATATACTCCGACTTGCGATACTGATCATCCGAGTAGTAGCCATTCTCCTTCTCGACAACCACACGAGAGTAGCCGCCATTCATTGTGAGTCGATGTGTGAGGTTGAGGTTCATCGCCGCCTGCCACGCATACATCGGCATAGTCTGGATGTTCGATGTGTCCTCGGGGTTTGGCGTGAAGTCGAGGCCTAAGCCGTTGAGATCCTGAATATAACGAGAGATTCCCTTGCCATAGATTCCGTTGAAGCAGAGTCCCATCCACTCGAATGGAGTCACACGACCGCTGGCCTGCACTCCCCAACCAAAGAGGGCTGTGTTCTCGTCGTCCGTAGCGTCGTAGGCATACATATCACGGAATACCGCTGAGGCCCTAAAGTGGTTGTCTCGCTTGGTTCCAAAGCTATATTGGAGGTAGACTGGCAGGTCGGGCACTCGCTGAGGGATAGCCTCGTATGTCGAGCCATAGGTGGCCGAGAGCGATGGCTGCTCAAGTGCGATGGCGGCCGTTAGTCGATCGTCGCAGAAGGTGTGCTCGTAACGGATCATTGTTGCGAAGTTAAAAGGGTAGGCGCTTGGTCCTTGAAAATCAACGGTCTCGGGTGCTGAGTGGAGGTCGCAGAATGTTGTGACGGTGCGTCCAACAGTGATCCCTAAGAATTTGGCGTATGCGTCACGGACACGTGGTGTGTAGCTATTTGTGATGCCACTTCCGTTATATCCTGTGTTACCCCTAAAATCCATATCGAAGTAGATCTCGACAGCCCCCAAAGCTCGGCTATTGACAACTCCTGCCAAGAATACACGTGAGGTCGAGGCATCCATCATAATCTGCTGATGCGAGGCGTAGGTGCCTGGGATTGGGATGTCGGCCGTCACGAAGTCGATATTCTCGACCGTGCCATTGAAGTCGTAGCTCGTTCTGAAATTTATGAAGCCACCGATTCCAAACGAGAATTTATTCTCCTTCTGGGTAAATACTAACGATGGGCTCTTTGCGCTACTAAATCCCGTAGGGACCACCTCGGTGAGCTGCATCGAGGCTATCTCCTTGCACTTTAGCTTGCAGTCGGCCCTCTCTCGGAGCTTGATTTTTGCCTCCTCGGGGTTTTCGAATTCGTAGATCTCGGGCTCTGATTCGTTGTCGTCGACGATGAGTACCACCTCTGCTTCGTTGCGGGCGGCTCGTCGATAATCTCGTGAGTCATAGGATCTTGCTGTTGCTGCTGACGTGATGAGCGTTGCGACGATTAGAAGTCTAATTGCTTTCATTGTTCTCTGTTTTGGTTTATACTCTTTGTTTGTTTATGAATTTTTAGATCCTTAATCTCTATTGTGTGTAGAAGGTGTAGATCTGTCGAAGCGGTTACGAGACAAATAATGTGCCACAGTTTTTCTTTTGTTCGTCGATTATTTGCTATCTTTGCGGATAGATTAAACCCATAATGCCCCTATTTTATGAAGATAACTCTTTCGGTCGCCACCTCGGCAGACCACGCAATGGATGATATGAGTCACGAGAGGTTGACCCTCTCGACACCCGAGGATTGGGCCGAGGTCTATCGACTCAGGGCCGAGAGTGATGCGATATTGGTTGGGGGCGAGACTCTACGTCGTGATAACCCCTCGCTTGGGATCAAAGGCGAGGGACGTGAGCCAGTGAGAGTGATCGTTAGCGGTCGAGGTGAGATCTCGCGTGAGGCTAAGATCTTCCATCGAGGGAGCTCTCCGATTATCATCTTCTCGAATGTGGAACGACCCGAGTTGCGAGAGGTGGCCGAGGTCGTTGTGGCCGAAGTGATTGATGTTGCGCTGATCGTTACGGAGCTCGAAAAGAGGGGGCTTGGCTCGCTCTTTGTCGAGGGGGGCGCTCAGATATTGAGGATGTTTTTGGCCTCGGGAGTGGTCGATCGGTTGAGGGTGGCTGTCAACCCTCAAATCGAGGTTGGGGATGCTTTGGCGCCCTCTTTTGACCCTTCGGAGTGGAGCTCTATTCTTAATGACATATCTGTGGAGAGCGAGAATTTAGGGGGTATGGAGGTTTCGACCTATACCCTCACTTCGGGCAAGATCTCGGATGAGGATGAGCGGTTGATGAGCCGAGTTGTGGAGGTGAGCAAACTATCCCCTCCCAAAGATAGCTGCTACCGTGTGGGGGCTCTGGTGAAGTGCCTCGATGGGGCGATATTCGAGGGCTATACCCTCGAGACGGGAGCTACCCACCACGCTGAGCAGGCGGCTATGTATAAGGCTTTGGAGGCTGGGGCCGACCTTAGGGGGGCGACGATCTACGCCTCGATGGAGCCCTGCTCGGTGAGGAGTAGCGAGAGGGAGAGTTGCTCGCAATTGATCCTTAGATATGGTCTGAAAAGGGTTCTGTTTGCCCTCTATGAGCCGAGTCATTTTGTGATTTGTCACGGGGCCGAGAATCTTCGTCGAGCTGGGGTTGAGGTGCTTTATATGCCGAATTATGAGGCGGAGGTTCGCAAGGTTAACCGCCACATACTCTAATTCATATCGGTTGAGACCTCGACACGAGAGCTACGATGTTGTTGAGGCACAAAGCGATAGGTGATGGTTCCTGTGTGTCGCTCGGCGGCTTGTGTGCTGGGGGTAAATAGCGATGCCATAGCCGATTTGAGGGCCGACTGTTGCATACACTCATCGCCTCCCGACTTCACCTTAGCCGAGACCACCTCACCCCTGCGGTTGACCGTGATTCTGATCACCACCTCGCCACCACCGATACACAGATAGGCGGGGACAATGAGCTGCCGAGAGTGGCGCACAGGGTTGATCAAAATATAGGAGACTGTCACCGAGCCGCTGAGGTTCGAATCTTGTCCGTCGTGCTCCTCCTCGGTCGATTCTGCGGTCGTTAACCCCTGCTCTCTTAAGGATAATATCTCTGCCATTCCACGCTCATAGGCGGCTCTGTTGGCCTCCATTTTGCGCTCCGCCTCGGCTAACTGATCGAGGAGTTGTTGGGTCTGCTCGATGCTCTCCAGATCCTCCTCTACACCCTCGTTCGAGATCTCGTTTAGGATATCTTCGTCCCAAAAATCCTCCTCCATTTCGCTTGGTTCCAACTCCTCTAACTTCTCGATGATCTCCTCCTCTAACTCCTCTTTGATCTGCTCCAACTCCTCGATCATTGCAAGGTCGATCATCAACCCCTCGAAGATGGTCGATGTGGTGGTCGAGATTTTGACGGTGATAAACATCAGGAAGATGAAGAAGTAGCTACCCAGAGTTGCGAATACACCGATTCGGTGGTCGTATAACCACACCAAGGGATCGACCTCTTTGTGTTCAAAGGGGAGGTGGATCTCGGGCTTTTCGCCCCGCTCGATATCTTCTTGCTCTATGTCGCTCATATTTTTGGCAAAAATACTATTTTTTTTCTCACCTACTGAATTATTCTCCAAAATATTATTAAATTTGTAGTGTGGGGTCGTGTGATTACATCTCTACGAAAAAAATAACCAACCAAAACCAACCACCTAAATGAAGAGAATCCTAACTCTGCTATTAATCTGTGTAGGCGTAGCACTCGTAACAGAGGCCTCTGCACAGAGAGTAACCTACTCAATCAATGAAATGTGGCAATTCGCAACGGGCGAGTGTGACGCAAGCGCTGTTGACTTCGACGACTCGAAGTGGGAGGCGGTTTCGATCCCTCACTGCTACAACGCTCTGGATGCTGCGGATGAGACACCCGAATATTATAGAGGCGAGAGCTGGTATCGTAGGCGTGTAGTTGTCGATCGAGACCTCTCGAAGTGCTCCTCTTATATCCACTTCGAGGCTGCTAACCAAGAGACCGAACTATATGTTAATGGAGAGAGTGTTGGAACCCATAACGGAGGATATACAGCCTTTTCGTTCGATGTGAGCCGCTATCTAAAGAGTGGGGAGAACACAATCGCCGTGAAGGTGAATAATAGATTCAACCCCGACATAGCCCCTCTGACGGCAGACTTCACATTCTTCGGAGGCATCTATCGTGACCTCTACCTTAGCTTTCTGCCCAAGGTCCATATCAACACCGAGTTCTACGCCTCGTCGGGAGTATTTGTAACGACCCCCGAGGTGAGCGACGAGAGGGCCGAGGTGGTTATCACCACAAAGTTAAAGAACGAGCTTGCAGCCACCCAAAAGGTGGTGGTCGAGAGTGTGATCCTCGACCCTAATGGCGAGAAGGTCTCAACGGTAAAAAAGAGCGTGAAGCTCAGTAGTGGAGAGGCCGACGTGGTGAATACCCTCACGATCTCGAACCCAATGCTGTGGGATACCCAGACCCCTAATCTATATACTGTGCTGACAAGGGTGCTAACCTCGAAGGGCGAGGTGTTGGATAGCGTCGTGACTCCGATGGGACTTCGTTGGTTCTCGTTCGATGTGGAGAGGGGATTCTTCCTCAATGGCAAACATCTAAAGTTGGTGGGAACTTGTCGCCACCAATGCTACGAGGGGTTGGGTAACGCCCTGCGTGATGAGATGCATATTCGTGATATCAAGCTGCTCAAAGAGATGGGGGGTAACTTCCTACGTATCTCACACTACCCCCAGGACCCAGTGATCATCGAGATGTGTGATAGGTTGGGAATTATCACCTCGATCGAGATCCCCCTTGTCAACTATGTGACTCAGAGCGAGGCCTTTTTGGAGAATAGCCTCAATATGGCCTCGGAGATGGTCTACCAGAGCTTTAATTCACCCTCGGTGGTGATGTGGGCCTATATGAACGAGATTATGCTTCGCCCCCCATATAGCAGCGATAAGACCATCGACAAGAAGGAGTATTGCGAGAGTGTGAGGAGCATAGCCCAAGCTATCGACGATAGGATCAAGGAGATCGACCCATATCGAAAGACGATGATGGCGTGCCACAATAGCCCCTCGACATACAAGGCGGTGGGGCTCACCGAGATCCCCGATGTGTTGGGGTGGAATGTATATAGCGGCTGGTATGGAACGGTCTTGACTCAGTTCGAGTCGACGATGGATAGTATCCACGCAATGTTCCCCGACAAGCCGATGTTGTTGTCGGAGTATGGGGCCGATGTCGACCCTCGACTCCACGGATATGACACCGAGCGTTTCGACTTCACCTCGGAGTATGGCCTCATATACCATCGTCACTATCTGCCCGAGATTATGAAGCGAGACTTCTTGGCTGGTGTCAACATCTGGAATCTCAACGACTTTCATTCGGAGCTACGTCGTGATGCTGTCCCATTCATCAACAACAAGGGAATCACGGGGGTAGATCGTGAGCATAAAGATACCTATTATCTTTATAAAGCCTACCTCTCGAAGGAGCCTGTCCTAAAGATCGGTAATGCGACGTGGAAGAGTCGCTCAGGTGTGGGCGAAGATGGGGTAGCGAAGCAGGAGGTGTTGGTATTCTCCAACGCCGAGGAGGTGACACTCTCGATCAATGGTGTCGAGATGGGTAGTGCCAAAGTGATAGAGCACTGCGCAACCTTCGAGGGTCGTTTCTCTCAAGGCTCGAATTTGATCTCGGCAACGGCGACGTTCGACTCAAAGGTGATGACCACAACCGAGGTGGTAGATTTCGATATTGTCCCAAAGAATTTGAAGTGTGACGTGATCCCATTCACTCAGATGAGTGTGATGCTTGGCTCGAAGCGATATTACGAGGATCGAACAGCGCAGACTTGCTGGATTCCCGAGCAGGAGTACACCAAGGGGAGCTGGGGATATATAGGAGGCGAGGCTGTGAGGGCTAAGACTCGATATGGCTCGTTGCCCAATTCGGATATCAATATCTTGGGCACCGACGACAACCCGATCTTCCAGACTCAACGCGAGGGGTTGGAGGCTTTTGTGGCCGATCTGCCCGATGGTCGTTACTCGGTCTACCTCTATCTGTGTGAGTTGCAGTCCGATAAGGAGCGTGAGGTGTTGGCCTACAACTTGGGAAATGATGTTATCTCCGAGGGTTTTGAGCCTCGTGTATTCGATATTTCGATCAATGGCGTGAAGCAGATCTCTGCTCTCGATATCGCCAATGAGGTGGGGGCCGAGAGGGCTGTGATCAAGAAGTTTATCGTCGATGTTGTCGGTGGAGTGGGGTTGAAGGTGGAGTTTGGCAAGGTTGAAGGTGAACCGATCTTGAATGCAATAAAGATTTACCGCAATTATTAATCATAAATAACGGTAACTATATACTTAAAAATGACTAACCTTAAATTTGCACTAACAAATGAATAGAGAGCTAAAAAGATCAGTGGGGGTTGTCACCTTCGCAACACTCGGCGGTGTGGTTGTGCCCAGCGTGGCTGCCGCTGAGGAGGCTAAATCCCCAAATATCATCGTGATATTGGCCGACGACTTAGGTTGGGGCGATGTGGGATACAACGGCAACAAGGAGATTCGGACCCCAGCAATCGACGCAATGGTGAAGGCGGGTGTCGAGTTCACAAACTTCAGCACCGTCTCACCCCTCAGCTCATCGTCGAGGGCCTCGATTATGACGGGTCGCCACCCCTACCGAATGGGAATCTATGCAGCCCACACGGGCGGAATGAAGAATGGTGAGGTGACAATTGCCGAGGTCTGCAAGAGCAACGGTTACTCGACTGGATTCTTTGGTAAGTGGCACCTCGGATGGGTCGAGCCCGATAGTCAAGATGCTCGTGGATTCTACTCGCCACCTCAGCAGCACGGCTTCGAGGAGACCTTCGCAACACGATCGGCTGTGCCTACGTGGGACCCAACGATGACCCCGATGGGATGGAACAACTGGGGTAACAAAGAGGGACAGCCTTGGAGTGGCTCTAAGTACTTGACAAACGGAGTGTTGGAGACCGAGAACCTCTCGGGCGATGACTCACGTGTGATTATGGATCGAGTGATCCCATTCATCGACAAATCGGTCGACGAGGGTAAGCCATTTATGACCTGTGTATGGTTTCACGCGCCTCACGAGCCTGTGGTTGCAGGTCCCGAGTACCTCGAGATGTATAAGGATATCGAGAGCGAGAAGAAGCGCCACTACTATGGTTGCATCACAGCGATGGACGACCAGATCGCACGCCTCGTAGCCCACCTAAAAGAGATCGGCGAGTGGGAGAATACAATCATAACATTCACCAGCGACAACGGACCAGCGGATGGTTTGGCTAAGCAGGGTATCGCCTCGGCAGGGCCTTTCAGGGGCCATAAGCACCAAGTGTTTCAGGGTGGTGTGCGAGTGCCAAGTTTGATGGTGTGGCCCTCTACGCTCAAGGCTGGCTCTAAGGTCAACACCGTCTCGCTCACTTGTGACTACTTCCCAACGCTCATTAGTATGGCGAATTTGACATTTGAGCCATACAAGGCCTATGTCAACGATGGTATCGACCTCACACCAACATTCACCAACGCTAATATGGAGCGTGAGAGTGCATACTTCATCGGATGGAGACGTTTGGCGAGTGGCGTGGATGGACGAGCTGTGGTTGATGGTGACTATAAATATCTCTATCAAGAGAGGGCTACTGAGCCTGAGCTCTATAACATCAAGAAGGATCCTTACGAAAAGATGAATATTATTGAGAAGTATCCCGAGGTTGCTGCTCGTATGGAGTTGATGATGCAGGAGATGGACTCCTCATACAACCGAAGTAATCAGGGAGCAGACTACAAGGACTATTAGAGACTTATAACACTCGACCTCCTCACCACAATACCACTAAAAACTGAAATCAAACCAAAAACTTTTTATAAATGAAAAAAGTAATTTCTGCAATACTTGCTGTTGTTTTGCCAGCAATTTTCTTTGCTCAGTCGTTTGCTCAGACTCTTAGCTTTGAGCCTAAGGCGCACCCACGTCTCTTTGCCGATAAGGCGGTGATGCGTAGCACTCAGAAGGCGGTGAAGAAGGATCCTTACTGGCGAGATGTCGATAAGTTTATCATCGACGAGGCCACTCTTATCTTGGCGAAGTCACCCTCTACACACAGAGTTGTGGGGCGTAGGCTCTTGGGAACCTCACGTGAGGTTTTGTGCCGAGTATTCTACCTCTCTTATGCCTACCGAACTACGGGCGACACGAAGTTTGCCGACCGTGCTGTGGAGGAGATGTTGGCAGTATCGGCCTTCGAGGATTGGAACCCTACCCACTACCTCGACGCTGCCGAGATGACCGCTGCTATGGCGATCGGATATGACTGGTTGTATAGCTACTTAACTCCCGAGACACGTGATAAGGTGGCTGAGGGGATCATCGAGAAGGGTCTTAAAACCTCGTATGTACGCAATACACAATGGATGGAGAATAAGAACAACTGGAATCAGGTCTGCCACACAGGTATCTCGTTGGGTGCCATCGTCGTGTGGGAGCGTGAGCCCGAGATGTGCCAAGAGATTGTCGAGCGTGCCATCTCGAAGATTCAGATCCCAATGGCCAACTACAACCCCGATGGAGCCTATGCCGAGGGGCCTGGGTATTGGGAGTATGGAACGCTCTTCAATGCTGTATTCTTGAGCGCTTTGGATAGTGCCTTTGGTAGCGACTATGGCTTGATCGAGAAGAACCCTGGGTTTCAAAAGACGTTGAACTATATCACACAGATGATCTCGCCAAACAAGAATCTCTGCAACTTCGGAGATAACGCCCTCAAGGCTAATTTCAACATCGCACCATTCTGGTTCGCAAATAAGTTTGGCGCCGAGGAGAACCTCTCTCCGCTCTTTGGAATTGATGTCACAAGGCAGCGTTTCTTGCCTATGGCGATCCTTTGGGGTCACAAATTCTCATCGACGAGTGGCAAGGTGCCTGCCGAGAACTTCTGGGTGGCCGATGGTCAGATCCCCGTTGCGGTGATGCGTAGCGAGTGGGGTAATCCCGATGCTCAGTTTGTGGGTGTTAAGTTGGGAACTTGTGCTGTGTCGCACTCTCACATCGACATCGGTAGCTTTATCTATGAGGCAGATGGTGTGCGTTGGGCGACCGATATGAGTGCCGACAACTACGATAAGTTGGAGAAGGCGGGTGTCGACCTTTGGAATAGGGCTACCGATGCTCAGCGTTGGGATGTCTACCGCTACGGAAATGGACAGCACAATGTTGTGACAATCAACAATAAGAATTTGGATGTGACGGCTCGTGTCGTATTCGATAAGAGCGAGAAGCGCGAGGGCGAGATGATGGTGGGCTACGACCTCACAAAGCTCTATGGCCCTTGGCTCGAGAAGGCCTATCGAACAGTTACTCTCAACACCGACGATGAGTTGCTCATTATCGACGATAAGCTAACCACCTCGAAGCGATTCGCCAAGATGGATTGGACTTTGATGACAGAATCAGAGCCCGAGTTAGTCGAGGGTGGTGTGCTCCTTCGCAAGGATGGCAAGCGGATGTTGGTGAGCGCCGAGACAAACTTCGAGGGTGGCGAGTGGCACTTCGAGGAGGCTGTGGGAAGTTATAGCTTCGACTCTGCGAACCCAGATATTTATAGGGTGCGCTTTACGGCCGACCTAAATACCAACTTTGAGAACTCTATTGTCGTTACATTTAAGAAGCAGTAAATATGAGAATAATACTATTTTTAGCAGCCGCTTTGGCATTTGTTGCCCCTATGCAATCTTGCGCCAAGAGTGGACCCTCGAAGCAGACTCTGAGGGTGATCGACGAGACCCTCGACTTCGCTGTCGAGCAGAGCCAAATGATGTATCACACCTACCTCGAGTCGGATCGTAACCTGCACCCTCGCACGGTGAAGAGCGATGGTGAGTTCGAAGCTGTGGGTGTAGGGTGGTGGACCAGCGGTTTCTACCCAGGTGTGATGTGGTATCTCTATGAGTATAGTGACGATGAGGCGGTGAGAGATATCGCCGAGGAGATGAGCGAGAGGGTCCTTGTTCGCCAATTTGCGACGAACCACCACGATGTCGGTTTTCAGGTCAATTGCAGCTCGGGAAATGGCTATCGCCTAACGGGTGAGCAGAGGTATCAGGAGGCGTTGGAGAATGGCGCAAAGTCGCTCGCTACACGCTTTAGCCCCATCGTTGGGTGTACCCGTTCGTGGAGCGGAAAGCCTTGGAACTACCCCGTTATCATCGACAATATGATGAATTTGGAGCTGTTATGTGTGGGGGCTGTGTTGTCGGAGGATCGTGAGACTCTGGATATGGCGATCTCGCACGCCGATAGGTCGATGAAGGAGCTTTATCGAGCCGATTATAGCTGCTTCCACGTAGCTGATTTCAACCCCGAAACTGGCGATTTGATCAAGGCTGTGACCCACCAAGGGTATGCCGATTCGAGCGCTTGGGCTCGAGGTCAGGCGTGGGGTCTCTATGGCTATACGATGCTCTATCGTTTCACGAACGATAAGAGATATTTGGATCAGGCACAAAATGTTGCACACTTTTTGATAGATCACCCAAATATGCCCGAGGATATGGTACCATATTGGGACTTCGATGCGCCAAATATCCCCGAGGCGAGCCGTGATGCTTCGGCCGCTGCGATTATGGCCTCAGCTCTCGTGGAGCTCTCTACCTTTGTCGATTCAGCCTCGAGCAAGAAGTTCTACGATGTGGCCGAGAAGCAGGTGTTGAGCCTCAGCAAGGCCCCATACCGTTCGGCTAAGGTGGGCGACAATTGTGGCTTCATCTTGACCAATAGCGTGGGCTTTATGGCCAAAAATTCGGAGGTTGATACCCCTCTCACCTACGCCGACTACTACTTCGTCGAGGCGATGATGAGGATCAAGAAGTTGGCCACGGGCGAGCGTATTGGCGAGAGTTATAGTTGTGACTGTGAGTAGATTAAGGGTTTAGTTATAACCTCCCAGCTTAGAGGAGTTTTAGATAGTTTTGGTAATATTGGCCAAGGGTTTAATTTATAAAGAAAGCTCTTGGCCAATGTTGTAAATCTCACTGAGAGACAATTAGTTCGCCTCAAATTTCTAAAATCCATTTTTTTGTCGTACCTTTGTCCGTTGGAATTTTAAAAACTTTAGAAAGGAGTAATATAATGTCTACAAAACAACAAACGATCAAATCACCAATTAGTTTTAGCGGTAAAGGTTTGCATACTGGAGTGAAGGTGACGATGACTGTCAACCCTGCACCTGTCGATTATGGTATTGTATTTCGTCGTGTTGACATTGAGGGAGAGCCCCAGATCCCAGCACTTTGCGACTTTGTCACCGATACCTCACGTGGAACCACGATCGAGGATAAGGGGGTGAAGGTCTCAACCATCGAGCATATCTTGTCGGCTTTGTGGACTTTGGGTGTTGATAATGCAATAATTGATATAAATAACTGTGAGACCCCGATCCTCGATGGTTCGGCTCGTGAGTATGCCAAGGCTATTCTCGAGGCGGGAGTAGAGGAGCAGGATGCGGAGCGCCACTTCTTCGAGGTGACTGAGAAGAAGGTCTTTACGGTGCCCGACAAGGGTGTGGCCATCATCATCTATCCCGATGATGAGTTCTCGGTATCGGTTCACGTCGATTATAACTCGAAGGTGATCGGTAATCAATACGCCACATTTGGCCCGATGGACGACTATGCGTCGATGATCTCGCCCTGTCGTACATTCTGCTTTATCCACGAGATCGAGCCTATGATGAAGATGAACCTCATCAAGGGTGGCGATTTGGACAACGCAATTGTTGTTGTCGAGAATGAGTTGTCGGATGAGCAGCTCGACCACTTGAAGAAGATCTTCAACAAGGAGGATATCACAATAACGGGGGGCTACCTCAATAATTTGCAGCTACGCTTCGGAAATGAGTTGGCACGCCATAAGCTACTCGACCTGTTGGGAGATTTGGCTCTACTTGGTATGCGTATCAAGGGACGTGTGTGGGCAACTCGCCCAGGTCACGAGGCCAATAGCCGCTTTATGTCGGAGGTTAAGCGTTCGATAAGCAGGATGGGTGCGAAGCCTCGCTTCAAGTATGATTGTCGCAAGGAGCCTGTCTTTGATATCAATAAGATCAAGAGCTTGTTGCCTCACCGCCCACCATTCTTGTTGGTTGATCGCATCTTCCACCTCGACGATGACTCGATCGCAGGAATCAAGAATGTGACGATGAATGAGCCATTCTTTGTGGGTCACTTCCCCGAGGAGCCCGTTATGCCTGGGGTCTTGATGGTCGAGGCGATGGCGCAGTGTAGTGGTTTGTTGGTGCTCAATAAGGTGGATGATCCATCTCTCTATTCGACCTACTTTATGAAGATCGACAATGTGAAGTTCAAGAAGAAGGTTGTCCCAGGTGACACCTTGCAGTTCGAGATCCAATTCACGGAGCCTCTACGTCGAGGTATCGCGGTGGTCGATGGTAAGGCCTTTGTGGGCGACACATTGGTCTGCGAGGCGACGATGATGGCTCAAATTGTTAAGACGAAAAAGTAAACTTAAGGGGTGTGAATCCCTTTAAAATAATTAAAAGATTATCAGATGATTAGCGATAGAGCATACGTACACCCAGATGCCAAGTTGGGCAGTGGGGTAGTGGTAGAGCCATTTGCCTATATTGCGGCAGATGTTGTCATTGGTGATGATTGCTGGATCGGCCCCAATGCGGTGATCCACGATGGAGCACGTATCGGCAAGGGGTGTAAGATTCACACCGCAGCGTCGATCTCTTGTCTGCCTCAGGATTTGAAGTTTGACGGAGAGTACACGACAGCCGAGATTGGCGACTATAACGATATCAGGGAGTGTGTGACAATCAGCCGTGGAACAAGTTCGAGGGGTAAGACCATCGTCGGAAACCACAACTTGTTGATGGCCTATGTTCACATTGCGCACGACGATGTCGTGGGCGACCACTGTGTCTTGGCCAACCGTGTTTCGCTTGCGGGTGAGGTCGAGGTAGGTGATTGGGCCGTTATCGGAGGTCACGTAGCGATCCACCAATGGGTGAGTGTTGGTGCCCACTCGATGATTCAGGGTGGCTCGATGATCAGCAAGGATATCCCTCCATTTGCAACGGTGGGAGGCGAGCCAGTTCGCTTCTTCTGTGTGAATAAGTTGGGTTTGAGCCGCCGAGGTTTCACGCCCGAGCAGGTGAGCGAGATCTCGTCGATGTCGAAGACCATCTTCCAGAGCGGAATGGATTACGCCTCGGCGTGTGACGAAGTGGAGCAGAAGTTCGCCCAGAGCGATTATCGTGATGAGTTGGTAGGTTTTGTCCGCAACTCGAAGCGTGGCGTTTGCCGAGGTGCGAGTGTTTAAAACTCAATAAAATAACTTTTTTACCATATTTTTTGCGTAAGAGTTTTTTTTTAACTACATTTGCAACGTGAGCCCCAATTTGGGGCATTGAGTGAAGGGGGCGAGCGAAAGGCGAAGGCTGGAGCAAGCAAGAGGACGAGTGAAAAGATACAGAGGAGGTGGGCCAAAAGAGGCGACCTCCTATGTAGGGAGACGATAGGTCTCCCTATTTTCGTAAACTGAGTAGTATGATTGATGTAAAAAAGATAGTTGCCTCGGCAGAGGCGAAGTTAGAGGGGAGCGATATGTTCGTTGTCCACTGCACTTGCTCTCCATCCAACGAGGTGGAGCTATTCGTCGATTCCGACACCAAGGTCTCGATCGACGAGTGTGTGAAGTTGAGCCGTGCCATCGAGGAGGATTTCGACCGTGAGGTCGAGGATTTCGCTCTGACCGTAGCCTCGGCTGGTGTGGGTGAGCCTATTCGTCTGTTGAGGCAATATCCTAAGTTGATCGGTCGTTCGGTCGAGGTGTTGCTCACCAGTGGCGTGAAGGTGATCGGGCAGCTATTGGAGGCCACAGAGGAGGGCGTCAAGGTGAGCTACGACCAGAAGCAGGTCGTGGAGAGCGGCTCGGGAAAGAAGAAAAAGCAGATAGTTGAAGTGGTGGAGTTCTACCCATTTAGCGATATTAAGTTCGTGAAGGAGTTCCTCGACTTCAAATAGAAACAACATAGAGCAGAGAGTAAAATATAAAAAATACCAATATAGGAAATGGATAATCTTAATCTTGTAAGTAATTTCGCAGAGTTCAAGGAGCTTAAAAACATCGACAAACCAACGATGATTGGTGTGTTGGAGGATGTCTTTCGTCACGCTTTGCAGAAGCAGTTTGATTCGGATGAGAACTTCGACGTTATCATCAACCCCGAGAAGGGAGATTTGGAGATCTGGCGCAACAGAGTCGTTGTGGCAGATGGCGAGGTAGAGAACCCTAATTTGCAGATCTCTGAGTCGGAGGTGAAGGCTATCGACGAGAGCTACGAGATTGGAGATGACTATGTTGACGAGTTTAAGTTGGCGCAGTTTGGACGACGTGCAGTGTTGTCTTTGCGTCAGAACTTGGCATCGAGGATCCTCGATTTGGAGAAGGCTAACCTCTTTGAGAAGTACTCTCAGATGGTGGGCGACATCATCACAGGCGAGGTCTATCAGGTGTGGAAGAAGGAGGTTTTGATCTTGGACGACGACGAGAATGAGTTGATACTCCCTAAGACAGAGCAGATCCCAAGCGACTACTATCGCAAGGGCGACACGATCAAGGCGATCGTAAAGGCGGTTGAGATGAATAACAGCCAGCCTCGAATCATCCTATCACGCACAGCCAACCAATTCCTTGAGCGCCTATTCGAGCAGGAGGTTCCCGAGATCTTCGATGGACTCATCACAATCAAGAGCATCGTCCGCATCCCAGGAGAGAGGGCCAAAGTCGCTGTCGAGTCATACGACGAGCGCATCGACCCAGTGGGCGCTTGTGTGGGAATGAAGGGATCTCGTATCTATACAGTCGTTAAGGAGCTACGTAACGAGAATATCGACGTTGTGAACTACACAACAAACCCATCGCTAATGATCCAGAGGGCGTTGAACCCAGCGAAGGTGCTCAACATCACCATCGACGAGGAGCGCAAGACAGCGGCTGTCTATTTGAAGCCCGATCAGGTCTCGTTGGCTATCGGTAAGGGTGGTCTCAACATCCGCCTATCTAAGATGCTTACGGGCTACGACATTGATGTATATCGTGAGATCGAGGAGGAGGATGTGGCATTGACCGAGTTCTCGGACGAGATTGATGGATGGATCATCGAGGCGTTGAAGAAGGTGGGTTGCGACACAGCCAAGAGCGTGTTGGAGCTATCGGTAGCGGAGATCGCATCGAGAGCCGACCTTGAGGAGGAGCAGGCTCAGATGGTCTTTGATATTCTCAAGGCAGAGTTCGAGGAGTAGTAAATCGACAACGAGGCGACAACGGGG
>JBCQTJ010000021.1:0-41143 GCA_047178625.1 Rikenellaceae bacterium | reverse complement strand
AAAGGTTTGGATTTTAGAACTTTTTGATTTAACTTTGAGGTCAGATAAACGCTTCAATTTAGGATGTTACGGGTTCTTATCTTAAATTTTGGAGTAAAAAAGCAATTTTTAGAACCCGCCTTTAGTTACACGTGCATAACCTGTCTTAAAGAAAACAATCTCTAATTTGACCATTTTGTTGTCTTTGGGATTGGCCTTACCCTTGATGTTAATTGTAAACATACTTCTTTAGAATTTAACGTTCAAAAATATGTAGCTACATATATGAGGTCTTGGTAGTATGTTATTATCATTCGCTCTTCAATTAAGAACAGCCCATAAAATACACATTTCCCAACCCGACATATAAGACTACACAAAGAATAGTGTTTAACTCCAAAAAAGGGTTAATACCCTCTGATCCGTCTACATCAATCTACTATAACCCAAGCAAGAACAGAGGTTTACAGCTTTTTACACTGTAAACCTCTAAAACTAAAGCTGCCAAAAAGGCAGATCTTTTTTTGTCCCAGAAAGACTCAGAAAGACCCAGAACCCCGCCCCCGAAAAACCAACAAAAAAAGAGCAGAAAAAAGCAAAGTAAAAGCAACAGCCCGAACCTCAGAAAGCAAAGGTCCCCGACTATCAAAAGCCAAAACCCCCAAAGCCATAGCAGGCTGAATATAGCGATAGAGTGCAGTATGGAGAGGAGTAAGCCGCTGAGCCCCCTGAAAAAGCAAATATAGAGGCAAAGAGAACCCAAAACTAACCAAAGCAAGAAGCATAACAACCTCAGAAGGGCGAAGCTCAACAGCAAACAAACCCCGAACGCACACAAGCCAATGGGGCATTAAAAAAGGCAAAAGAAGAGCCCCAATCCCAAAATAGAGAGCCAGCAGAGTAGAGGCCGAGAGCCGACGACGAATATCTTGGACCAGAACGGTGCTCACGGCGATACAAGCCACAGCAATAGTGGTCAAAAGATAACCCCAAAGCTGACCCCAAGAGGGCGAAAAGGGAATATTGCGAAGAAGGGCCACCACCACCCCACAAAGCAGTGCGATAGGGAGGGCCAACGTCCGAATCTTCCTCGGCTTAAGGTGCTTAAGCCGAGGATAATATTGACAAATGCTATCCGTGCAGTAGAACTGCTCAAAAGAGGCCTCACGCCGCCGCTCCGTAAAGATAGCGGCAGCAAGGATAGTGATAGGGGGGCCCAAAGTAGAGAGAGCCGCAATGTCGATAGCCGAGCAGTGGCGCCCAGCCTCGAGGGTAAGAAAGCTCCATCCATAGACAACAATCAACCCCGAGGGGATCAACCTCCCCAAATCCCGAAGCCGAACCCTCCGCCAACCGCCCGTAATGATAGCCGCCCCAACAAAGAGCAAAGCGGCAAAGAGAAGCTGTAAGATAAAGATCTGCTCAGTGGAGAGCCGCCCCTCGAGCAGCGACACAATCAACGAGTAGCTAACGCCAAAGAGGGCATTAGCCAAGATCAACTCAATATTATAACGACGCAGATTCACCCATAGCTCCCCTGCAACTTTTGGGCCGAGCCGCTACTGAAGCGAGATACTCTTAAATGTGCCGCTAAAATCGCCAAACGTGAGTAGCGTACCATTGACATAGTCGCTATTCTCAGCGCCAATCTTAAGGGCGATATTCGTCGTCGTAGAGTTGCTAAATGTAGTCGAGCTAAGCGACTCTAACTTAGAGTCAAGGGCGACGATGAGAGATAGCAACGAGGGGCAATCACCAAACGAGTTAGAGCCAAAAGTAACGGCACTCTCCACCTCGACATTGGTAAGCGCCTCGCACCCCTTAAATGCGGCATACTCGATAGTCGTCACCTTAGGCAACGACAGCGCAGCAAGTGATGTGCAGAGGCAAAAGGCGTTACCCCCAATTGTCACCAACGATGGAGCTAAGAGAGTCTCCAACGAAGAGCAGGCATAGAGCGCATAACTTCCGATCGAGGTAGCCGAGCCAAACGAGGCCTCTTTAACCCCATTACAATAGCTAAAAGCATAGTCTCCAACGCTCTCAACACTCGCAAATGAGACCCCAATCAAAGCAGAACAGCCATAAAACGCACCATTCGTGCTACTCGAAGCCTCGGGAATAGACTTCAAATTATCAGCCACAAGGGTGATCTTACGACCCTCATTACCAGCCGCCTTGAGCGCTGCACGCATATCCGCAAGGTCCGACACCGTGGCGATCGTAGTGTTGTCGAATGTCCAGTAGTTCGAGTACTCGGGATAACTCGATGCCGAGTAGTGAGAGAGCGAGCTAAACGAGGCGTCGGGCTCTCCCTCGACAAAGATTTCAGCAAACGAGGCCGAGAAGCCCCCAATAGAGAGCTTAGAACCAGTGACATAGCCGCTATTTCCCAACCCAAGGTGAAGCGTAATATTTGTCGTAGCGGTCGAGTTAAAGGAGGTCGAGCTGATCGACTCCAACGCACCATACGAAGCGATGTAGAGGTGCGATAGGGTAGCCGAGCAGTAGGCAAAGCTATAATCCCCCACCTCGGTGAGTTTCGGAGCATCTATTGTCACCAACCCATCACACGACCTAAAGGCCGAGCTACCGATAGCCGCCACCTCGGGAAGCGACACCTCCGAGAGCATATCACAGTTAAGAAATGCTGAAGCGCCAATGCTCACCACCTCAGGGAGCTCAACGCTCTGAAGCATACTACAATCCTCAAAAGCCGAGTCACCCACCGTCAAAAGCTCCGAGAAAGAGACCCCCAAAAGGGCGTCGCAATCGAAGAAAACCGCCTCACCAATAGATGTAGCCGCAGGGAGCGACACCACCGATAGCTGGTCGCAGAACCCAAAGGCATAGTCGCCCACCGAGCTCACCGACGCCAACGAGATACTAACCAGCGCATCGCAATTATAGAACGCCGCCGCCTGACTACTTGTCGACGATGGGATCTTATTTATGCTATCAGCCGTGATAGTGATCTTGCGACCCTCTGCCGAGGCGCTATAAAGGGCATCACGCAACCCATAGAACTCATCCACCGAGCTCACCACCGTATCATCAATCTTCCAACTATTAGCTGTCGCAGGGTATCTCTCAGCCGAGACCTCACTCAACGAGAAGAAGCCATTCTCGAACCCCTCCAATACCGTTGCCTCATCCTTACCACATCCAACGGTTAGCGCAACTGCCGCCACCATCGAAACACAAATCATCACTCTTTTCATCTCTTACCTATTTTTTTGTTATTTTTTTCTTCTACCTTATAACCTGATAACTGTTGCTACCGTATTTTTAAACTCTGGCATCGACTGCCCCACATCAGCCCCAATATAAGTAGGGTCACAAATCAAATATCGCTGCCCCTTAACCGTGATATAATCACCCTCGTGCGACCCCTTAAAGGCGACCGCCGTAGCCAAGTGAAGCGGATAGTTAAGCAACACAACATCCAACCCCAAAAGATCACGCACCAATATCGAGTAGAGAATCGAGCGATCCTCACAGTCGCAAAAGGGATAATACAAAGACTCATCGGCAAACAGCGGACGCTCCGCCCCAAACTGATCTCCATCGGTCTTATATTCGAGTCCGCTCTGCACCAAGTCAAGCAATATATTAGCCGCTACAATAGGCTCCCTGCCCTCTATGGCCTGCTTTAGGGTGGGGTAGAGCATCTCCTTCACCGAGCTGCTCAACGATGCATAAGCGTAGTTGTTCCAGCTATCAGTACGAGGATAATCATCATAGAAATCAATGAGATTCTTGTTCGTCGCCACCTCGGCCGCCACCTCGCCATAACGATTTGCTGCAATGGTTCTGTGCGCCACACTCTCCTCCATCAACTTCGGCTCCTTAGTCAACGCTATCGAGAGCAACTTCTCATTGGGGAACTCCTTGTCAAACACAGCGTATGTGTCTGCCTTCATATCTCGGTTGCGGATGTAGTAGAACTCCTCACCAAGCCTAAGGAACGGATACTCACAGATCGACTCCTTGAACGGAAGCAGCAGCGTAAGCTCCTCGCCACAACGGGCGATGCGGACCTTATACCCCGACTGAATCAAGATAAACATCTGCATCACAGTAGCTTCATTCCTGCTCTTAGCCCCAAGGAACGACTCCGTAAAGCTCTCAATGAAGCGAAGATAGCCCCAATCATTAAGCTCCAACGTATCCTTCCATTCGACCGAGGCCTTCACCACCGATGTATATTTATCCTCCGAGAGGAGTGTCCACGCATCAGCCACACCCTCCTCGGTGACACTGCTCAACTTGAATTTGAATGAATCGTCGACATTCATCCTGCAAGGTGTCCCGTAATACTCAAACTTGAAGCCCCAAAGCTCGGGTATGGCGCTCTTCATAACCCTCTTGCTTCGTGTAGCCACCTCGACCAAGGGGATAGCCTCCATCAACTCGGGGCTCTCCACTACGGGCAGGCTCACTACCTCCTCAACCTCAATCACGTCGTTGGTCGGGGCGGCGTTGGGGGGCGCCACAGTAGGCTCGGGAGGCTCTGGGAGGCTCTTAAGCTCGATCGACTCCACCGAATTTTCGACCCTCCAGACATCACGCAACATCGCAGCATATTTGGCATTCGCCTGCTCCCTAAATGTGTTGTACTCATCTATCGCCGAGGCCTTAAACGCCTCATATTTAGCCTTGTGGCTCGCTGGTTGGGCTGTTGCCATCATCATCGCTGACAATAGTGCAACGGCCACGAATATGACTCTTTTCATCGAAGTTGGGTTCATTTGTTGTCAATCTACAAATGTAGATATTTTTGAGATTATCTACAAGGCTATTTCAGAAAATTAACGCTAAGTGTCAAAAAATAGAGTGGAGCACAGTTGTTGTCATTAAAACATTAGTCATAAAGTTAATTTTTCCCACTTTAGTTTTCGCAATCAAAAATATTTTTTATATCTTTGCAATAGTTAGTTGTGCGACTTATGTGTAGTCACCAACTGCCCATCTGTTTGCCAATTAACAAATTAACCAACCAAAGGAACAACAACTAACAACCAAAACAATGGACAAAAGCAAATTAAAAGGGACGTGGCTATTTATAGGAGCCGAGAAGTTCGAATATCCCGAATGGACCCCTTCAAACTACACACGAGGAATGAGTTGGCGCTTCGGCCCCCAATTCTTCAGCCTCAAAAAGACGATCGGATCAATCGAGGCGAGTTCGCCCAACGGACCAACAGAGTACCTCTCCTACACCTTCGACTCGGAGAGTAGCTTGTTGAGAGTGGTTGTGGGAGATAGCGCCTCGGATGGTGTGATAAAAGATTCGCAGGTTGACATCTACGAGGTTACATCAGCCTCCGACGACACAATCTACATAAGCATCCAGAACCAAGCAGGTCGCCCAGCCCCCTACTTCCGCTATCTACTTCGCAAGATGGAGTAATCCCTCGCCCCCCCCTTTTTTTACTCCCAAATAGATTGAGAGCGAGGCATATCGTGTGATCGCTCATCATTTTGGCGCGAGACACTCAATATCATACCCAAGGCTATGGCGTTGAAGATCAGGGCCGAACCACCCCTCGATATGAGAGGCAGGGTCTGCCCCGTCTCGGGGATCAGGTTGACCGACACCGCAATATGCAGCAGCGCCTGACACGTAATCATCATCCCCAGCCCCAGCACCAAGAGTGCGGGGAAGGTGGTTCCACACTTCTTAAATATCGTGATGGCCCTAAAGAATATCCAGATGTAGAGCATCATCAAAGCCACCGCAATGATCGCCCCATATTCCTCGACAAAGAGGGCAAAGGCGTAGTCACTCTCGGGGTGGATCAACTCAACACGCATCACCGAACGACCTGGGCCAACCCCCATCGCACCACCGTGATGAATCGCCGCCATCGAGCGCTCCGTATCCGAGAGCTCCTCGACTGGGATGTTACTCCTATCCCCCGTCCATAGCTCAACCCACGTCGAGAGTCGCCCCCCAGCGGTGTCCGAGCGCCCTGCACCTCCGATAAAAAATATCGAGGCAGCGAGGCCAACAAACAACACTAACTTACCCAACTCTACATACTTAATTCGCCCAATAGCCATCACAACCAACGACGAGACAAACAACAATACGGCCGACGAGGTGTGGGCAGGGATGACAATTGCGCAGGCCAACAACATAGGGAAAACCACTGGGAAAAAGCCCTCTTTGAGGATCTTCTTCTGTTTGGGGGTGCTCCATTTTGTGATGTTATATGTGGGGATAAGGCGCAATTTATGGATCACATTTTGCCTCACCGCAAGGACTCGTGCCAAATACATAATCGTGGCCACCTTCAACGCCTCGGAGGGTTGGAATTGAAATCCTCCGATGGGGAGCCATCTGGCCGCACCATTTGTCGACATACCTGTTAAGTAGGCCAACCCCGTAAGCAGAAGCGAGAGATAAAAGACCACAGGAGCAATGGCCATAAAGAACTGAGATTTAAAGAGATGCGCAATAGCCATAATCAACCCAGCGCCAATCAATAAGGCGCCAATCTGCTGCTGCAAAAACTGAGTTGTCGACCTGATAGCCGAGTCGTTATAGGCCATCTTAGCTGTCGAGGAGTAGACCACCAAGATCGAGATCACCGACAAAACCGCGATGATAATCCACAAAACACGGTCGCCCTTAAACCAACTCGATGGGGGCGGTACGCTCTGTGCCGAGGCTCTAACTTTAGCCAACCGACGCAGGTTTGCGATGCTATATTTACTCTGTGAAAGTGTCATTATCTCTCCTCCTAAACCTTTAAAAATATCTATTTATGCCCCTCGACCCACTCCTTAAACTGTCGACCACGATCCTCATAGTTCCTAAAGAGGTCAAACGAGGCGCAGGCAGGCGAGAGTAGCACAACATCCCCCGCTGAGGCCGCTTGTGTAGCCGCCTCCATAGCCTCATCCAACGACGAAGTGGAGATGATATGGGGGATAACCCCCTCGAAAGAGCGCTCCAATGCGCCATTATCCAACCCCATACAGATCAGCGTGTGGACCTTCTCACGAGCAAAGCCAAAG
This sequence comes from Rikenellaceae bacterium, assembly GCA_047178625.1. Taxonomy (GTDB): domain Bacteria; phylum Bacteroidota; class Bacteroidia; order Bacteroidales; family Rikenellaceae; genus Alistipes. Next base: position 34,138 of record JBCQTJ010000021.1, on the reverse strand, counting down.
AGCGGAGCATAGTCATTACCCTTGTCCGTGCCGCCAGCGATCCAGACCGTAGGGCGATCCATCGACTCAAGAGCATACCACACCGAGTCGACATTGGTAGCCTTCGAGTCGTTGATGAACTCCACGCCGCCGATCTTTCCAGCAGGTTCCAACCTATGCTCCACGGGCGAGAACTCATAGATAGATCTGAGGATATCGGCCTCCGAGACCCCAGCTGCCTGAGCCGCCAAAGCAGCCGCCTGAGCATTGTAGGCATTGTGCAATCCCGAGATCTGCATCTTGCTGCACTCGATCTTCATTCCGCCAACGCTTATAACCCCATCCTCCGAGATGTTCTCACGAGAAAAGGGCAAACTCTTAGCTAAGCAATTTTGTTTAATATTCATATCATCAGCTAAATAGATGAAGCTATCCGCCTCCCCCTGATTCTGCTCAACACGCATCTTCGAGGCGACATAATTCTCGAATTTATAGTCATAACGATCCAAATGGTCGGGGGTGATATTCATCAAAACCGCCACATCGGCCCTAAAGTCAAACATACCATCCAGCTGAAAAGAGCTAATCTCCAACACATACCAATCATAATTGCCAGTGGCCACCGAGTAGGCAAAGCTCTCCCCGATATTTCCGCCCAAAGCGACCGAGTAGCCACTATCCGAGAGGATCTTATAGATCAGCGAAGTGGTCGTAGTCTTACCATTCGACCCCGTTATACAGATCGTCTTAGCACCACGAAGATAGCGCCCCGCAAACTCAATCTCCGAGATCACAGACACCTCAGCCTCACGCAGCGCAACCACCAACGGAGCCTTATCTGGAATCCCAGGTGACTTGATCACCTCGTCAGCCGCCAAGATCCGCTCCTCGGAGTGGCCCCCCTGCTCATACTCGATCCCCCACTCATCCAAGAGCGCCGAGAATCGAGGAGCGAGCGCCCCCTTGTCCGAGAGGAATACATCGAAACCCTCTTTTTTAGCCAATATAGCGGAGCCATAACCCGATATTCCACCGCCTAAAACTACAATCTTTTTCATCTTATATATTTGATTCAAAGTTTACAAAACAAATTTGCTTATAACAATACTACCTAATCTTCAACGTAGCAATAGTCATAGCGGCCAACATAATCGAGGTGATGATAAATCGAAATACGATCTTAGTCTCGAAGCTACCCTTCTTCTGAAAGTGGTGGTGAATAGGCGCCATCAAAAAGAGTCGCTGACCCTCGCCATACTTCCCCTTTGTATATTTAAAATAACCCACCTGCATCATCACCGAGACACTCTCGATAAAGAATATTCCACAGAGCAGCGGCAACAACAGCTCCTTGCGAATACAGAGCGCAAAGACAGCGATCAGACCACCAATAGTGAGCGATCCCGTATCGCCCATAAAGATCTGAGCAGGGTAGGAGTTATACCACAAAAAGCCGATCAACGCCCCAGCCATAGCCGCCGCAAAGACCATCAGCTCTCCACTATTGGGGATATACATAATATTAAGGTAGTCGGTATAGACAATATTACCCGAGAGGTAGGCAAGGATCGCCAACACCGCAATAATGGGGACCGAGACCCCCGTAGCCAAGCCATCGAGACCATCCGTGAGGTTGGCACCATTCGAGACTGCTGTCACCACAAATGTCGCAATAATCACATACAAGATCAACGTAGCCAGATCATTTCCCCCCGTAAAGAGCGAGTAGTCCAACTCATTCTCCTTGACAAAGGGGATCGTAGTCTTTGAACTCTTCTGATCCTCGGTGTCGAGTGTCGTGCGCAACCTTGTTGTGCTTTGCGACGACCCGTCGTCGAGGATCTTCACTGTCTCAACCCTCTCGGAGACATTCTCACGAACCACAATATCGGGCGAGAACCACATCGTAGTCCCCACAATAAGACCTAACCCCACCTGTCCGATGATCTTGAACTTGCCATTTAGACCATCCTTATTTTTGAGAAATACCTTTATGTAATCATCTGCAAAGCCGATCATTCCCAACCAAAGTGTCGAGATCAACATCAAGATGATATAGATGTTTGAGAGGTCGGCAAAGAGAAGTGTCGGAACGACAATGGCCAAGATAATCATCAGACCACCCATCGTCGGTGTACCCCTCTTTTTGAGCTGCCCCTCCAGCCCCAAATCACGAACCTCCTCGCCAATTTGGAGGCGCTGAATAGCATCTATGATCACCTTTCCAAAGGTGATCGTAATAATAAGGGCCACGATGATGGCCACCATCGCTCGAAACGAGATAAAGTTGAAGATTCCACCTCCCGTGATGTCTACCCCCGTCTGCTGAAGGTGTTGCGCTATGTGATATAACATACTTTTATATTGATTTTATCTATTATCTTCTTCTTGCCTATCCAAGGTATAGCTCCACCGCTCGACGAGCCTCCTCCTTATCGTCAAAATGGAGCCTCTGCGCCCCAACTACCTGATAGGTCTCGTGCCCCTTACCAGCGATCAGAATCACATCACCAGGCTTCGAGAGCATAACCCCCGTCCTGATAGCTTCACGCCTATCGCTGATCTTAATATATCGTCGCCCCTGCTCTCTCGCCATCTCTCGCACCCCCTCAACCATCTCCTCCAAGATCGCCTCGGGATCCTCACTACGGGGGTTGTCCGATGTAAATATCGTCGTCGTCGACCCTTCGTAGGCTATTCGGGCCATAATTGGTCGCTTCTCACGGTCCCTGTCGCCTCCGCAGCCACAAATCGTCACAATGCCTGCCGACCCTCCGATCTCGGCTATCGTCGAGAGTGTCGAGGCCACAGCGTCGGGAGTGTGGGCATAATCTATTATTATCGTCCTCCCCTCGGGAGCCTCGAAGTGCTCGAACCTGCCCCTCACGCCCCCCAAGCGACTCATCGCCACCAAGGCCTCATCTCGGCCTACGCCCAACTCACGAGCCACGCCATAGATCGAGAGGAGGTTGTAGGCGTTGAATTTGCCCAATAGGCGAACCCACAACTCAACCCCATCAAGGGAGAGCAACATACCATCAAAATGCATCTCGATGACACGCCCCCTTAGCTCCGCCATCGAGCGAAGCGAATATTTAGAGACCCTCGCCGCACAGTTCTGAACCATCACACTACCATTTCTGTCATCGCCATTCACAATGGCAAACGCCCCCTTAGGCAGCAGGTCGAAGAGCCTCTTTTTCGCCTTGAGATACTCCATAAAGCTCCCGTGATAGTCGAGGTGGTCCTGCGTTAGGTTGGTAAATACCGCCCCCGCAAAGTGAAGCCCCTCGATGCGTCGCTGCACGACAGAGTGCGACGACACCTCCATAAAGCAATAGTCGCATCCTGCGTCAACCATCCGACGCATCATCTCACTAAGACGTATCGAGTCGGGGGTGGTATGTGTCGAGTCAATCGTCTCGTTACCAATTCGATAGCAGACCGTAGAGATCAACCCCGAGTGGAAGCCCAACTCCTCGAACAGATCACACAGAAGCGTCGCCGTAGTGGTCTTTCCGTTGGTGCCCGTGATTCCGATGAGTCGAAGCTCTCGGCTCGGATCACCATAGAAGTTGCGAGCCATATGTCCCATCGCCTCCTCGCTACTCTCGACCACAATGAAGCAACACTCTGCCCCCTCCAAGAGATCCAACCCCTCCAAGCTCTCGCAAACAACAACGCTCGCACCGCCACGCACCACATCCCCGATGAAGTCGTGGCCATCAAAGTGCAAACCACGTATGGCGAAGAAGCAACTCCCAGACTCCACACATCGTGAGTCGTAGGTTAACTTCACCACCTCCGAGTCGCACTGTCCGACAATTGTCGTCACTTTGACATCTTTAATTAACTCGCTTGTTCTCACTTCTCCTATCTACCTAAGGGTCAACGTTATAGACTCCCCTTGTTTATACTTAGTCCCAGCCTTAATGCTCTGGCGATATATACTACCCTTACCCACAACACTCACCTTCAAACCGATGCTCTCCGAGAGGAATACCGCATCTCGGAGCCCCATCCCATAGAACGAGGGGACAACCCCCTCCTCGATCTGGGAGAGTTGCAGATCCGAGCTCTTGACCTTCACAGGGCTGTTGACCTTGCGAATCGTATCCAACTTCGTGTGCCACTGATGCTCCCTATTATAGAGCTTCTGCATAATCTCCTGAACCACAGGGCCGCCAAGGCCAGCGCCATAGATCGAACGAGCCATACCTCGCTTAACTTGAAGCAGTGCGATAACCGTATATTTCGGATTCTGAGCAGGAATATATCCCACCATCGTTCCGTTATAGATTCCATCTCGATATTGATACCCATCCTGAGCAAACTGAGCGGTACCAGTCTTTCCAGCCACCTCGAACCCATCGAATCGCCCCAAATACCACTGAGCCGTACCGCTCTGGCAAACCCCGTGGAGGAAGCTCCGCAGAGTATCCAGAACGGGCTGTGAGCAGACCTTATCGACCAACACCTTAGTCGGGAACGACTCAACCACACGATCATCGTTTCTGATCTCCTTGACCAACTTAGGGGCCACCATTCTCCCATTATTGGCCACCGCATTGTAGAGCGTGAGGGTCTGAACGGGCGAGAGCTCGATGCTATATCCATACCCCAAGTTGACGATGGTCTGGTGGGGTGTCCAGAGTGCCGACCCCTGTGTTGGGAGTCGAGGTGTGAGCTCTCCATAATCCTCGAGCCCCATCGCACGGTCGAGGTGCAACGACTTCAAGAAGTCGGTATATCTATTTGGGTCATCCTTAAAATTCTCGTAGATCGCCTTTGCGAAGTAGACATTCAACGATTTGGTGAATGCTGTACGCAGATCCACCTCGTTACCCTCCTTGTGTGAATCCTGCACCCACGCATTACCCACCTTAACCCTATCTCCATTCTCCGAGTCGATGATGGTCGAGGTGGGCATTTTGGCCACCTCCAAGAGCGCCATCGTCGAGGCCAACTTCATCGTCGACCCTGGCTCCGACCTCGCACCGATAGCTCTGTTTCGCTGCTCGGCATACTCTCCATTCGAGAGCCTATCATAGTTGGCGATGGCAACCAAGTCGCCAGTGGCCACCTCCATAACCATCGCTGTTCCCCATATCGCACGATTCGCCTTGACCTGCTTCAACAGCGCTGCCGAGGTGAAATCTTGAATCTCGGCGTCGATGGTCGTCACAACATCCATTCCCGCCACCGCATCACGGCTATCACCACCCACAACACGGCCATAGAACCCAGGGGCGATCCTCTGCCTGAGCACCTCGCCATCCTCGCCACTCAACTGCTTGTTGTATATCGCCTCGATTCCATAGTCGTTACCCCTATCCTCACGTATCGCACCCAACGTTCGCTGAGCAATTCCCCCTTGGGTGTAGACCCTCTCCTCTTTGTCGACGAGGTTATATGTCATTCCCATATTCCAGTTGAGAATCGGGTACTCTTTGAGCACCTGCCACTCCGCATAGTCCACCACACGAGGAAATATCGCCACACCTCGGTGGTTGCGCAGGGTGTCATATAGCTTCACTGTCACCATACTCTCGCCTCGGAGCATATCCGTGAGGCGGTCGAACCACCCAGCAGAGCGCATCACCAACGTATCTTTGCGATAGGTGAGCTTGTAGTTATTGGCCCTCCCGTTGCGGAATAGCTGCCTATACTCACCCGCCGACCTATCCTTGAAGTAGGCCGACAAAAGTTTTGCGAGCGAGTCGCTCTGAGTATAAAAAGTCCTGAGCGAGTCGAACCCCTCCGACCCAAAATCCATCTCGACCTGATAGCGAAGAATCGAGGTGGCCAGCGGCTCCCCATTCCTATCGAGTATCGAGCCACGGTGGGCCTTGATGGTCTGTTGGCGGAAGATCCTATCGTGGATCTTCGAGGCGTTACCAGCCACCTCCGACGAGAAGTATTGGACATAGACGATACGGGTCGTAATGATTACAGCCGCTATAAAAAAGATGACATATAACATATTGACCCTATAAAGTATATCGCTCTTGACCTTACGATTGGGATCAGCCTCCGCCTCGCCCTTTCGCCTCTTTACCTTGACCATACTCCTCTTATCTTAATCCTCCTAAACTACCACTTATCCTCGATCACCGTCGCAGGTGTCGTCCTGTTGACCAACTCGATGCCACGACGCTCCAGCTCCTCGATTATTGCCGATTGCGAGCAGCGTGTGAAACGCATCTCCTTCATCCTAACGCTTCGCTCTCTTAAGAGCTGAACATCACGTGAGAGGGTGCTATACTCCATATCGAGATGCAGCGACCAGAAGGTGATGATGATGCTAACCAAAAATATCGAGGCTATGATTATGAGCTGACCATAATATTTCGCCAACCCCCCAATGAGCACATTTCCCGAGATCCACGGCCATAACACATTCTCCCTCTTCTCGCCCTGCTCCTCAGCAGCCTCAGCAGTCTCCAACTCTTGTGAATCCTCACTCTCCTCCGCCTCGTCAAACTCCTCTTCCTCGATCAGCTCCTCGCCATCCACACGACCCTCCATCTGTTGCACACCCCGTAGGATCTGTTGCGACAGCTGCTCATCTTGGTCGATGATCTCCTCTTCGATATCTGTAAATGGCTCCATTCTTCTCTCTCCTCCTAATTTATAGTTTCACGGCAGCCCTCATCTTAGCGCTACGAGAGCGAGGGTTTCGCTCAATCTCCTCGTCGGATGGCGTTACGGCCTTGCGAGTCGTCACCTCCCACGGTGTCGAGCTGTGGCCATAGAAGTCACGCTCCACTCGCCCCTCGAAGTTTCCGCTCTTCAAGAAGTTCTTCACCAACCTATCCTCCAACGAGTGGTACGATATAACGACCAACCTCCCACCAGGGCGGAGAACCTTGAGGCTCTGCTCGAGGGCCATCTTGAGCGCCTCCATCTCGCCATTAACCTCGATGCGAAGCCCCTGAAAGAGCTTGGTGAGGAACTTAGATGGTGCCGATTTCGGTGTGCAGGGCTCCACAGCCTTCACCAACTGAGCCGTTGTAGTTATCGCCTCGAGGGCCCGAGCCTTCGTGAGGCAGTTGGCCACCTTCCACGGAGTTTGCAGCTCACCCCAATCCCCAAAGATCTGGGTTAGCCTCTCGTTGCTATAGTTGTTGATTATGTCGGCAGCGGTGAGTCGCCCACGCTGATTCATCCTCATATCGAGAGGAGCATCGCCCCGAAACGAGAAGCCACGCTCCACAGCATCGAAGTGGTGCGAGGAGACCCCAAGGTCTGCCAAAATAGCATCGACCGACTCAACCCCACGAAGGCGAAGTGCGCCACGCAGGAACCTAAAATTACTCTCGACATAGTTGAATCGAGGGTCGTCGGGGGCGTTGGCCCGAGTGTCGGAGTCTTGGTCAAACGAGTAGAGCTTGCCCTTCTCCCCTAACTTACTGAGTATCAAGCGAGAGTGTCCGCCACCTCCGAATGTAAGGTCGCAATATACGCCATTGTTTTGCCCCTCCTCATCAATTTGCAGAAGCTGCACAGCCTCCTTAAACAGAACGGGTGTATGGTATGTGCTCTCGTAGTCGATCATTTTTGGGAATATTAGAGAGCAAAGATATAAAAAATGGTCGACAATGCCGCTCTGTTTCCGACCTTTTTTACAAAAAAAGAGGCTAACCTTTTAAAGGTTAGCCGCCATTGTCGAAGATATATTCTCCCTAAAAACTAATATCTTGCTTAACACGCCCCGTTGCAGCCCACTCCACACCTCTCGAAAGTGTCACTTGGAAGCCTCGATTTGTGCGAACGGCTGTCGTGAAATCTTTTCGAGTGTGACCCAGCACTGTGTGGAATATGCGGCCCTTGCCATATGTTATGGTGAACAATATGGGCTCCTCTTTGCCGCTACCTCCGCTCTCTTTTTGGGAGTATGCGGTAGCCAATACTTCGATGTTCTCGGCTGGCCCTCTGAGGTTTGAGTATAGCTCGTCGTCGATCTGAGTCCACGTTTGAGGTAGCCCCCTCATAATCGGATGGTCGCTGTTGCGGACCGTAACGTCGAAGGGCACTCTACGTCCGTGCGATCCCCCTTTGCCTGGTGTCGTGTCGGTGACAAACTCTCCGTCTCGCCAATAGTAGTAGGGGCCATCCTTCTCTGTGCGGCCACCCCATCCGCCAAGCGCAATCATACGATTGAACTCTATCCACTCGGGAAAACTGTTGTTGGCCTCGTGAACTACCACCATACCACCTCCTTGCTCGATATAACGCTCGAAACTCTGCTTAGTCACGTCGCTCCACGCCACATCGTTGATGTTGAAGATAACCACGTCGTAGCTCTCGAAGTTGGGGGCAAAATCCTCGTCACATACGCCCGACTCGGGGACCATAACAATATCGACATTGAAAGGGGGGTGCTCCGCCAATATATCGACTATGCACTCCGACATAACCTCCCAGCTATGGTGTCGGTCGGTGTGTCCCGTGATTAACATAACGTCGATGGTAGGCTTAGAACAACTGCTGCATAGGCCGCATAGGGCCACAAATACCATTAGGTACCGTAAAATATTTGCTCTCATAACTCTGTATTTTGGAAATTTTATTTGATAAACTCCTCCATAGGAACAACCTCGTCGAACTCCAAGATTCTGATATTTCGATAATAGATCTCTCCTGTCTCCGACTGAAACCCGATAACACCACCTGTTTGGAGGATATTCTCGGCTACATTTACCACCTCTCCATTGAGCTTGTGGATTGCATATTTATCCTCCATAACGATGATTTCGCACTCATTCCACTCTCCATTCAGACCATTCGCCTTCACTCCTTTAGTCGCCTTTTGTTGGTATGCGTCATCTTTCGGGCGAGGTGTGGCAACTCCCCCATTGGCTTTTGAGAGGTAGTATCCCTCTCCATTGGTGTATCTAAAAAAATCTCGGGCCTTTTTATCGATATAGAAATCCCCCGTATAGTTGATGTCGTTGATATCGTCGTATCTCACCTGATACTCCACCCCTGTTGGCCAGATCTTGTCGTTGGTTACGTGGTAGTAACATCCTGCATCGTATTGAAAACGGTCGTAATTATTTGCGATGGTCTCTCCCCACTTATACTCGAATCGGAGGATAAATTTACTGTAACTCTTGTTGGTGTACATCAAACCGTGGGTATCGGTCTGCCCTAAATTGTAGGGGTTAGGGAACTCGTCGTTGAATATGTGGATCATACTCTCCTCCACAGCAAATATTTTCTTTGCCAGCTCCTCGTCCCCCGATCGGATCTTAAGGTACCAGCCATCTAAATTTTCGCCATTGAAGATATGTGTGAAGTCGTCATCCTTGTATTTTTCACTCGAGAGAGAGTTACACGATGCGCCGAAAAAGGCCAAGAAGCTAAGAAGTAGAAGTGTTTTGGTTTTCATAATTTGTAGGTTTAGTTATTTATGTGGTTAGATAGTTGATATATACCTATTTATAACCACAAAGGTAACTAAACTCCACGATAACTCAAAATAGCTGTAAAAATAGACGCTAACTAAGAATCTGTTTAAGTTTTTCTCGGGCCTAAGCCAAAGCCAATCGACGATCCTTGATAAGTTTACGAAGATTAATCAAAGCATAACGCATACGACCAAGAGCAGTGTTAATACTAACCCCAGTCTGCTCAGCGATCTCCCGAAAGCTCAAGTCCGAATAGTAGCGAAGGCGAACCACCTCCCTCTGATCCTCGGGTAGGAGCTCCACAAGGGCCCTAATCTGCTCGTCACGCTCCGAGATAATGATCTGATCCTCAGCGGCCATCTCGCTATGTCGCTGTGCCCCCAAGATATCATACCCAGCCTCCGCCTCATTAGTAATTGGGCGACTCTTGGTAGCCCTAAAATGGTCGATCGTGAGGTTATGTGCAATGCGCAACATCCACGACAACAATCGCCCACTCTCGGTGTAACGACCCTCGTCGATCATCTTAACGCTCTTGATCAATGTGTCTTGTAAAATATCATCCGCGCGCTCAGCATCCTTCACCATTAGGCGAATATAATTACGTAAGCGGGGTGTGTGCCTCTCAAAGAGGGTAGAAATTGCCTCCCTCTGCCCAGAGATATAATCCTGAAGCAGTTGGTTGTCGCTAACCATTGTTGTGCTCATCTGTTCTCAACTTTAATTTATTTTGTAGAGTAGAGCTTTCGCGATAGGCAATGTGTGTTTTAAATTAGACTTATGTGTTGTTCGTATTGCAATATTAGAGATTATTTTGCAAACTTCCAAATATTTTTCGCAAGCTCACAAAAAAAATATCAAAAATTGCGCCATCCTTCCCTTTTTTACCTTCCAAAGCGAATTAATAGGACGTTTATATCAGAAGGCGAAACCCCAGGAATACGAGAGGCCTGCCCAATAGTCAAAGGGGCAACACGGCTCAACTTCTGGCGAGCCTCGATAGTCAACGCATTGAGGGCCGAGTAGTCAAAACCCTCGGGGATCGAGATGGCATCGAGGCGCTGCAACTTCTCGGCGATCGCCCTCTCCCTCTCGATATAACCTCTGTATTTCACCTGAATTTCGACCTGCTCTATCACCTCTTGGGATGGTGAGTGCTCTTCGATGAAACGCCCAATCTTAGGGATGTGTTTCGAGAGTCCCCCGATAGTAATCTCATTGCGAGCCAATATATCAATTGCCTTACGCCCCTGAGAGAGGGGCTCTTGCCCCATCTCTCTGAGATACTCATCCATCTGCGAGGCCTTGATAGTCGTGGTCGATATAAGAGAGGTCAACCCCTCGACACTCTCCCTCTTGGCCTCGAACTCGCCCCACTGCTCATCACCGACCAACCCAATCTCACGCCCCACAGGGGTAAGCCTCAAATCGGCATTATCCTGACGAAGGAGGATGCGATGCTCCGCCCTCGAAGTAAACATTCTATATGGCTCGTCGACCCCCTTGTTCACCAGATCGTCGATCAAAACCCCGATATAGGCCTCGTCACGAGCCAAGATCAACGGCTCACGCCCCTCGCAACCTCTCGCTGCATTTATTCCAGCGATGAGCCCCTGAGCCCCCGCCTCCTCGTAGCCAGTCGTTCCATTGATCTGACCAGCGAAGTAGAGCCCACGACAGAGTTTAGTCTCCAACGATGGTCGCAGCTGTGTGGGTGGGAAGTAGTCATACTCGATGGCATACCCAGGGCGGAAGATGTGGACATTTTCGAAGCCTCGAATCTTGCGCAGAGCCTCGAACTGAACCTGCCACGGAAGCGACGAGGAGAAGCCATTGAGGTAATATTCTGTGGTGTCACGCCCCTCGGGTTCGAGGAAGAGTTGGTGTTGATCCTTCTCTGCAAAGGTCCTCAATTTATCCTCTATGCTTGGGCAATATCTGGGGCCTATGCCCTTGATCGTACCATTGAAAAGAGGCGAGAGGTGAAAGCCCGTGCGCAAGGTGTCGTGCACATCCAACGATGTGTAGACCAGATAACAGGGCAGCTGATCCTCAACCACTTTGCTCTCCGATGAATAAGAAAATTTAGAGGGCTCCTCGTCTCCCGACTGAGGCTCCATCACCGAGAAGTCGATGGTTCTTGCATCGAGTCTCACGGGGGTTCCCGTCTTCATCCTACCAGCCTCGAATCCCATCTTGACAAGTGATTCCGTAACCCCAACAGAGTTCTGATCGCCAGCACGTCCGCCATCGGCCTGCGCCTGACCACAATGCATCAAACCACCAAGGAAGGTGCCACTCGTGAGGACCACCGATAGGGCCGAGAACTCAACCCCAAACTTAGTGCGAACTCCACTCACTCGACGATCATCGCCCTCCCCCTTGCTGAGGATCTCGACCACGCTATCCTGCCAGAGGTATAACCCCTCCTGCCTCTCCAACCTACGTCGCCACTCAGCCGAGAAAAAGGCCTTGTCGCACTGAGCACGAGGCGACCACATAGCGGCACCCTTCGACCTGTTGAGCATTCGAAACTGAATGGTGCTCAGGTCGGTAACACGAGCCATCTCGCCACCCAAAGCGTCGATCTCACGCACAATCTGCCCCTTTGCAACCCCACCCACGGCTGGGTTGCACGACATATTGGCAAACTTAGTCATATCCTGAGTTATGAGCAGGGTGCGTCGTCCCGACTTTGCGCCGAGTCTTGCAGCGGCCATCGCAGCCTCGCAGCCAGCGTGTCCTGCCCCGACAACTATTGTATCGTAGTGTTGTACCATCTTAATCTTTTGTAAGTCTAAATTTCTCGTCTCTTTTTGTGGCAAACTTTTCACCGATACAAAGGTAGTAATTTTTCTCTCAATTCGAGACACTTTTTTTCGTGGTTTTGCTACCTTTGCGATATTGCTGTGCAATGGCAAAAATAACAAATATTACCCCGTTAAGCAACTAAAAATTACCCGATTAGGGGGTAAAAAATGGGTGAAATGAGGTGGGAGTCTCGAAAATTTTGTAACTTTGAAGTCGCAACATATTTTGAGAAGTGGAGCTCTCCGCCTCTCGAAATTTCGCCTGCCGCCTCTTTTATTTAATATAGGTATTAGGAGGAGGGGTCAAAGCGGAGGTTTCGAGTGTCGAGTGCCCACATCGCAAAAAAACAAAAAAAGGTAATCAGAATTACTAAAATTTAAATAAATCAATCGTTATGACAAACACCAAACAAGAGGGTCTCTTCGCTGAGTTCCCAGCTGTCTCGACTGAGCAGTGGGAGTCGGTGATCACCAAAGACCTCAAGGGTGCCGATTATGAGCGCAAATTGGTATGGAAGAGTGCCGAGGGTATCAATGTACGTCCATACTATCGTGCCGAGGATCTTGCATCACTCAAATTTTTAGGTACAGAGGCGGGACAGTTCCCATTTGTACGTGGTATCTGCTCGAACAACAGCTGGAGGGTTCACCAGAGTGTCGAGATCACAACAGCCGAGGAGGCTAACGCCGAGGCGACAGAGATCTTGATGAAGGGTGTCGATTCGTTGGGATTCATCATCCCCGAGGGTGGTTTGACAGCTGAGGAGGTTGACGTATTGCTCGCAGGAATCCACTTGCCAGCGGTCCACATCTCATTCGGCGGAAAGAAGATCGTCTCAACAGCGAAGCTCGTGATGGCGAAGTTGGAGCGTGAGGGTGTCGAGAAGAAGAAGATCCACATCAACTTCGAGGTAGACCCAATGGTTCAGAACCTAACGAAGGAGGGAGCCTACGTATGCGGAGGCGACGGTACACCTTGCTATCAGGCAGTTGCTGAGTTGATTAACTTGACAGCTGAGTATCACCACATCCGAGTGGTGACAGTTCACGGAACAGTATTCTCGAATGCAGGATCGACAATCGTCGAGGAGTTGGCATTCACATTGGCCGCAGGTCACGACTACATCGTGAGGTTGATGGAGGAGGGTATCTCAATTGATACCATCGCTCACAACTTGCGCTTCGAGATGGGTGTCTCGGCCAACTATTTTATGGAGATCGCAAAGTTCCGTGCAGCTCGTATGTTGTGGGCAACTATCGTCAAGGGATATGAGCCAAAGCAGAACTGCTCAGCCAAGATGAGGGTTCACGCTGTGACATCGGCTTGGAACCAGACAGCTTACGACCCATACGTAAATATGTTGCGTGGAACAACCGAGGCGATGTCGGCAGCCCTTTCGGGTGTTGTGTCGTTGGAGGTGTTACCATTCAACCACTCATACGAGAAGGGCGATAAGTTCTCGAAGAGAATCGCACGCAACGTAGAGTTGTTGTTGAAGCACGAGTCACACTTCGATCAGGTTGTCGACCCAGCAGGTGGATCATACTACATCGAGAACTTGACCGATAGCATCGCAAACGAGGCGTGGAAGTTGTTCTTGGAGGTTGAGGCTAAGGGCGGCTACCGTGCAGCGTTCGAGGCAGGATTCATCGTCGAGAGCGTCAAGGCATCGGCAGCAAAGAAGGATAAGAACATCGCAACGCGTCGCGAGATCTTGTTGGGAGCCAACCAATACCCTAACTTCACCGAGACAGCGTCGGAGGCGATCAGCGAGGTGGCCGTTACACGTGAAGTGTCGGACGAGAATAAGCTCACCCCATATCGTGGATCAATGGCATTCGAGCAGATGCGTTTGGGCGTTGACCGCTCGGGCAAGGAGCTCAAGGCTTTTATGTTGACTTGCGGAAACTTGGGAATGGCGAGAGCCCGTGCTCAGTTCGCTTGCAACTTCTTCGCTTGTGCAGGAATCAAGGTTGTCGACAACACCTACTTCAAGTCAGTTGAGGAGGGTGTAGTAGCGGCCGTTGAGGCTGGGGCCGACATCGTTGTTGTATGTGCAGCAGACGATGACTATGCAACAGCAGCTCCCGAGGCAAAGGCACTCTTGGCAGGTCGCGCGACACTCGTTGTAGCAGGAGCGCCAGCTTGCGCTGCGGAGCTTGAGGCTCAGGGCATCACCAACTTTGTCAATGTTAAGAGCAACGTGTTGGAGACATTGAAGTCATATATTAAAGAACTTGGGAAATAATGAGAGCACAATTTTCACAAATCAACTATACGCCAGGAGCAAGCAAGAGCTGCTGTGGCACAAATAAAGGTGGTAACGAGGGAGAGTGGCTCACAGCAGAGCAGATCCCCGTTAAGATGAGCTACTCGGCCGAGGATTTGGCTGGTATGGAGCACCTTAACTATGCGGCAGGTATCGCACCATTCCTTCGTGGACCCTACTCTACGATGTATGTGATGCGACCTTGGACCGTTCGTCAGTATGCAGGATTCTCTACTGCCGAGGAGTCAAACGCCTTCTATCGTCGTAACTTGGCGGCAGGACAGAAGGGATTGTCGGTGGCCTTCGATTTGGCCACTCACCGTGGCTACGATGCCGACCACCCACGTGTGGTAGGTGACGTAGGTAAGGCAGGAGTGTCGATCTGCTCGGTAGAGGATATGAAGGTGTTGTTCAACGGTATTCCATTGGACAAGATGTCAGTCTCTATGACGATGAATGGTGCGGTGTTGCCAATCTTGGCCTTCTATATCGTAACAGGTATGGAGCAGGGATGCACACTCGACCAGTTGGCAGGAACAATCCAGAACGATATCTTGAAGGAGTTTATGGTGCGTAACACCTACATCTACCCTCCAAAGTTCTCGATGAAGGTTATCGCCGATATCTTCGAGTACACATCGCAGAATATGCCTAAGTTCAACTCTATCTCGATCTCGGGATACCATATGCAGGAGGCAGGAGCAACGGCCGATATCGAGTTGGCCTACACTCTGGCCGATGGATTGGAGTATCTTCGTGCAGGAGTCAACGCAGGAATGTCGATCGACTCATTCGCACCACGTTTGTCGTTCTTCTGGGCTATCGGAATGAACCACTTTATGGAGATTGCGAAGATGCGTGCAGCACGTATGTTGTGGGCCAAGATCGTGAAGCAGTTCAACCCACAGAACCCAAAGTCATTGGCGTTGCGTACCCACTCTCAGACTTCGGGATGGTCGCTCACCGAGCAGGATCCATTCAACAACGTAGCTCGTACAGCTATCGAGGCGATGGGTGCAGCGTTGGGCCACACACAGTCGTTGCATACCAATGCGTTGGATGAGGCGATCGCCTTGCCAACCGACTTCTCGGCTCGTATCGCACGTAACACCCAGATCTACATTCAGGAGGAGACAAACATCTGCCGTGAGGTCGATCCTTGGGCAGGTTCATACTATATCGAGAGCTTGACCAACGAGATCGCCGACAAGGCGTGGGCATTGATTCAAGAGGTCGAGGAGCTTGGCGGAATGGCGAAGGCTATCGAGACAGGACTTCCAAAGATGCGTATCGAGGAGGCTTCGGCTCGTAAGCAGGCTCGTATCGACTCTGGCGAGGAGAAGATCATCGGAATCAACGAGTATCGTCTCGAGAAGGAGGATCCAATCGACATCTTGGCCGTTGACAACACAGCGGTACGTATCAGCCAGATCGAGCGCCTCAATGCGTTGAGGGCAGGTCGTGACGAGGCGGCCGTACAAGCAGCGTTGACCGCTATCACCGAGTGTGTTAAGAGCGGCGAGGGCAACTTGTTGGCATTGGCTGTCGAGGCGGCTAAGGTTCGTGCGTCGTTGGGAGAGATCTCAGATGCTTGTGAGGATGTAGTTGGTCGCTATCAGGCGGTTATTCGTTCAATTTCAGGAATTTATAGTTCAGCAGTGAAGACAGACGCACAGTTCCAAAAGGCAACCGAGATGGCTGCTGAGTTCGCAAAGAGAGAGGGCCGTCAGCCTCGTGTAATGATCGCGAAGTTGGGTCAGGATGGTCACGACCGTGGCGCGAAGGTAGTAGCAACGGGATATGCCGACATCGGCTTCGACGTAGATATGGGACCTCTGTTCCAGACTCCCGAGGAGGCTGCAAAGCAGGCGGTCGAGAATGATGTTCACGTAGTTGGAGTGTCGTCATTGGCGGCAGGTCACTTGACTTTGGTGCCTCAGATCATCGCTGAGTTGTCGAAGTTGGGTCGTGAGGATATCGTGGTAATCGTCGGAGGAGTAATCCCAGCGCAGGACTACGACCAGTTGTATAAGGATGGTGCAGCGGCAATCTTCGGCCCTGGAACCCCAATCGCAACAGCAGCGATCAAGATCTTGGAGATCTTGTCAGAGTAGTCTCACCAAGAGAAAACATTTGGAGTTGGGGCGATAACTTTTCGAGTTGTCGCCCCAATCTATTATTTGATTTATTGAGATGTATAGTTGGAATATGCTTTTATATTTAATATCTTTATGGCATATTTAATTCGGGAGAAAGATAACTTACTTAAATAATTATTCTATTATGGATATGTTTCGAGATTATAAAGAAGATGGTGCGCATTGGATAACCTTGGCCAATGGTGAATATTATCCTGATGTTTTGGTCGATGCGTGTAAGTTATATACTCCTATATTGGAACTATTCGGACAACTTATCAAACATAGCGAGAGCTCGGATAGGTTGTTTTTGTCGACTGTCGCTGTCAAAGAGTCGTGGATGCGTATTCAGTTAGCCCGAGTATTTTGCAAATATGTAAGCCCCAATACGCCTGTCGAGATGTTGAAGCAGAAGCGTAAGGCGGAGTGGGTGTGTTCAGAGTTTGGTCGTAGTTTTAGAGCAATCAATGAGGTGCAAAAGGTATTTCATCACGACCTATGCCCGATGAGGCGTTGTGTGCAATATTGTGAGAGTATAAAGATCGAGGGCAGAAGGGGTACGATATGACGGAGAAGATGTTTGAACTCTTGAGGACAACTTTCCCAAAGTATAACATTGTTGGACCAGAACGAGCGGGGCGAGATATTTTATTGGGAGAGGTGTTTGCTGATTACCCCAAAAAGGATAGGCCCGAGGATTTTGTTATTCGGGACGAAAAGGAAAGAGTGTTAGCGATTGGATTTGCGAGATATGATTCAGATCGAGGAGGTGTGCAAGAGGATGATCGAACGGGTGGTTACTCGAATGCAGCAAATGAGATTCTAAAATATACTAAGGCTAAGGGGCTGTCGACAAAAGTTATCTTCGTCAATGATGGACCTGGATTGTTATTGGGTTCGATGTGGGATGATTATAGCTATATCGAAGAACAAGCAGAGGAGATTAAGGTTGTGACACTTCGTGTGATTGCAGATCGAGTCACAGAAAAATGGTTATTGGAGTAATATGGCAACAGGAATAACAAAGTCACATTGGGATGATAGCGTAAATATTATTTCGTATGAAGGGTTTACCGAGGATACTACTTACGAGATCAACTATAAGGGCAAGAAGAGATACGAAGATGTTATCGGCGAGGTAAACAATTGCGATTATATTCCACTCAAAGGAGAGGGGGATAATGCTATGTACTATGGTGATAACGCTGATGTATTGCGCTATCTTCTTCATCATTGTGGTATGAAAGAGTCTGTCAAGCTTATATATATAGACCCTCCATATGGAACCAATAGCATATTTCAATCTCGCAATCAAAAAAGTTCATATAGAGATGATCTTATTGGAAGTCATTATCTTGAATTTATGAGGCGAAGGCTTATTTTGATGAAGGAGCTACTTCGTCGAGATGGCTCTGTATATGTGCATTTAGATAATAATATGGTGTCGCAGATAAAGGTTATTATGGATGAAATTTTTGGGGTTAAGAACTTTAGGGGGATGATAACTCGCAAAAAATGCAGTAATAAAAATTCGACTAAACGCACCTATGGAAATATCTCAGATTATATTCTCTTTTACTCTAAGAGCGATGATTTTTTATGGAATAGGCCAACTGTTGCTTGGAGCGATGATAAGATAAAGAAGGAGTATCCTTGTATTGACGAGAAGACAGGTCGTCGATATAAAAAAGTACCTATTCACGCCCCTGGAGTTAGAAATGGCGAGACTGGCAAAATGTGGCGAAATATGATGCCGCCCAAGGGGAAGCATTGGCAGTACACACCTCAGCGCTTAGATGAGTTTGATTTAAACGGTGAGATCTATTGGTCCTCGACAGGAAACCCAAGGCGTAAGGTCTTTTTGGATAGCGACAAAGGTATTCCCGTGCAGGATATATGGCTCGATGTGCAGGACTCATTGAATCAGAATATAAAGATTACGGGTTATCCCACCGAGAAGAATGGTCTGTTGTTGGAACGAATTATTAAAGCATCATCTGTTGAGGGTGATTTAGTGCTTGATTGCTTTGCTGGCTCTGGGACTACGTTGGCTATTGCGCAACGCCTCAATCGCAGGTGGATCGGAATAGATAATAGTAGTGAAGCGATTGGTAGTATCTTGAAACGATTCACGGATGGAACAGAAAAGATGGGTTCACATCTTCGTCAGGATATTGAAACACCACATAATCAGAGCCTTTTTGAAGCAGATAAAATTGAGTTATGTGGAGATAAAGAGGCTTTAGATTATGGTTTTCGACTATTCTCAGATGAAAAACATATTGATGAGCTACAAAAATTAATAGATACCTATTTGTAATATTTATGCCAGAAAAAGTAACCCTCGTGTTGTCGCCCAAGCAGGCGGCAGATTGTGAATTATACACTACCCTTGCGGCCAAGCGGCTCAATGTGCGTAGGCAGGATGTGGCGTTGGTGAGGGTTGTCAAGCGCTCGATCGACGCGCGGCAGCGTGCTCCGAAGGTGAACCTCACGCTTGAGCTCTATGTCGATGGTGAGGGGGAGCCCGATCCGATCCACTTCGACTACCCCGATGTAAGTAAAAAATCGGAGGTGGTCATCATAGGCTCAGGCCCAGCAGGATTGTTTTCTGCACTGAGGCTCATCGAGTTAGGCTATCGCCCAATAGTTTTGGAGAGGGGCCGTGAGGTGCAGCAGCGAGCCAAAGATGTGGCGACCATAAACCGAGGAGGCGAGATCAACCCCGAGTCAAACTACGCCTTTGGCGAGGGTGGCGCAGGGACATTCTCCGATGGAAAACTCTTCACACGCTCCAAGAAACGAGGCGACTATCGCAAGGCGTTGGAGACATTGGTATTCCACGGAGCCACGCCCGAGATCCTCTTCGAGGCGCACCCCCATATCGGCACCGACCGCTTGCCCCGAATTATGACCAACATACGTCGTCGCATAATTGAGTGTGGTGGCGAGGTGTTGTTTGGGCGTTGTGTGAGCGACCTCAAAATCGAGCGAGGCAAGATCAAAGGGGTCTATTGTGGCGATGAGTTGATCGAGGGTGCAGCGGTCATTTTGGCGGCTGGCCACTCGGCAGGCGACATCTACGAGCTTTTGGATAGCCGAGGTGTGAGGGTCGAGGCCAAGCCCTTCGCCGTGGGTGTGAGGATCGAACATCCTCAGGTGTTGATCGACTCGATCCAATACCATTGCGAGTCGAGGGGCGAGTACCTACCAGCGGCAAGCTACTCGCTCGTGAGTCAACAGCGAGGTCGTGGAGTATATTCGTTTTGTATGTGCCCAGGAGGATTCATAGTCCCAGCGATGACCACCTCGTCGGAGAGCGTTGTGAATGGAATGTCACCAAGCGGCCGCAACTCTAAATATGCAAATTCGGGTCTGGTAACGGAGGTAAGACTCTCCGACATCGAGCCCTTGAAGGCGAAGTACGGAGAGTTAGCAGGGCTAAAGTTCCAGCGAGAGTTGGAGCGGTTGGCACGACGAAACGGAGGTGATAAGCAGATAGCACCAGCCCAAGGTGTGGCCGACTTCGTAGCAGGTAAGCGTAGCGATAGCCTCGCCTCGACCTCCTACGTCCCAGGGGTGATCTCCTCACGTTTAGATGAGTGGTTGCCGACATTCATCAGCGACGCCCTAAGAGGGGGACTAACCGAGTTCGGCCGCAGGATGAGGGGCTACACCTCAAATTCGGGCCTCGTGTTGGGGGTAGAGTCAAGAACCTCCTCGCCAGTAAGAGTACCGAGAGACCCCGAAACCTTGATGCACGTAACCACCAAGGGGCTCTTCCCAACTGGTGAGGGCGCAGGCTACGCAGGGGGAATCATCTCAGCAGCTTTAGATGGCGAAAGAGTAGCCGAGGCAGTAAGCAACTACCTATTTCCCTAAATCATTATGGGTCATTCTGGGTCGACTTAGAAAGTCTCAGAATGACCCAGAATGACCCAGAACCGAGGGAAGTGCCAAATTACTCAACCGACAAACGTTGCCAAATAAGAGCCGCCGACCCAAGAATGGCAATATTGCCATCCTGTACACCGCTCGCAAGCAACTTAGTCTTGCCTCGAAGAACAGGTATCGTATTAGCCTCCATATACTCAAAAGTAGGCTTAAACAAAATATCACCAGCCTTAGCAAGTCCACCAAAGAGGATGATAGCCTCGGGAGTAGTGATAGCGATAGTGTCGGCAAGGGCCTGCCCAAGCACCTCGGCAGTTCGGCGGAAAGCCTCCTTCGAGATAGCATCCCCAGCAGCGGCCGCCTTAGCAATTGTGAGGCTCTCGATCTTCTCTACGGGGAGCTCTCGCAAAGGCGATGGGTCACGCATCTCACACATCAACTCGACAGCGGTGCGAGTGATTCCCGTAGCCGAGACATAACACTCCAAGCAGCCACGAAGTCCGCATCCGCACTCACGTCCGCCACGCACAACATTCATATGGCCCAGCTCACCAGCCATACCATCACGACCATATATCATCTCTCCACCAGCGACAAATCCCGATCCGAGACCTGTTCCCAATGTGACAACCACAAAATCTTTCATTCCACGAGCAGCACCAAACATCATCTCACCAATGGTTGCGGCATTAGCATCGTTAGTCACTACAACATCCTCACACTCGGGGAAGTTGCGCTTCATATCCTCGACGATCGGGAATACCCTCATCTCTTCGCCACCCGCCATACCCTGTGGGAACTTCCAGAGGTTGGTAGGCTTCTCGATAACTCCTCGGTGGAACGCTGCATTTGGCGCACCGATACCAATACCCACCAACTCGTAGTTGAACCCAAGGCCACTAATGAGCGAGCGGATTCCGCTACACATAGCCTCGATATATTGGGGATAGTGGTCAAATGAAGGGTAGTCCGATGTTCGAATTGAGCCCTCGGCGAAGATGGTTCCTTCGGCGTCTACAGCTCCAAATACGGAGTTGGTTCCTCCGATGTCAATGCCTATTGCGATCTTTTTCATAGTATTAGTAATTTTGTATTTCCAAAGATAGTATAAATAGGAGACAAAATCAAACTTTTTTTGTAAATTTGTCGAGTTACTATCCTTAAAATAAAAAAGTGATGAAAGCAAATAGTGAAATCCTAAGAGAGGTAGAGAATTACATAGCCCAGATCAACATCCCCGTAGAGCCCGAGCGACTCTACTCTCCGATCCGTTACACCTTAGCCGAGGGGGGTAAGAGGTTGCGCCCGATGTTGACGATGTTGGCCAACCAGATCTATTGCGAGAGCACAGCCGACGCCCTCCCCGTGGCCGTTGCGATCGAGGTGTTTCATAACTTCACGCTTCTCCACGACGATATTATGGATAATGCCGACACCCGTCGAGGCAAGCCCTCGGTCTATGCTAAGTGGGGCGAGAATGTGGCGATCTTGTCGGGCGATGTGATGATGATCTTGGCCTACAAGCTCCTCTCGAAGGCGAAGGCGCCGATGTTGCCAAAGGTGTTGGAGGTGTTCAACGAGATGGCGGCAGAGGTGTGTGAGGGACAGCAATACGATATTGATTTCGAGACTCAGCCAAAGGTCTCGGTGACTGAATATATGCATATGATCGAGCTCAAAACCTCGGTCTTGTTGGGCGGTGCGACCCTGATCGGAGCGATCTTAGGCGGTGCACCAAGTGCGGATTGCGCTGTGCTGCAACGCTTCGCCACGGAGTTGGGATTAGCCTTCCAGCTCCAAGACGATCTGTTGGATACCTATGGCGACGAGAAGTTGGGCAAGATGATCGGTGGCGATATTTTGGAGGGCAAGCAGACCTTCCTAAAGATTATGGCCTTTAGCCGTGCGGACCAGCCGACACGAAAGATCCTCGCCTCGGCCCATCTCGATGCGACGCTTTCGGACGAGGAGAAGATCGCCAAGGTGAAGGGGATCTACGACTCGCTCGACATCAAGCGTGCCACCGAACAGCAGATAGCCACCAAATTCGAGAGGGCATTGTCTCTGTTAGAGGGTTTGGTATCGTCGGGAGCGGTCGAGGAGGAGAGGGTAGCACCACTTAGGGAGTATGCCCGAGGATTGATGAACCGAGAGAAGTAAGGGAAGAGAGTGAAGAGAGAAGATATAGAGATAATGGCCCCCGTGGGCTCCTACGAGTCGTTGCACGCAGCGATAAACGCAGGGGCCAATTCGATCTATTTTGGGGTCGAGCAGCTAAATATGAGGGCAAAATCCTCAGCCAACTTCACGTTGGAGGATCTATCTCAGATAGTTGCAATCTGCCGAGAGCGAGGGGTCAAGAGCTACCTCACGGTCAATATAGCCATCTATGGCGACGAGTTAGAGACGATGAGAGCGATCATCGACCGAGCCAAGGAGGAGGGGGTAGATGCCATCATCGCCACCGACTTCGCCGCAATCCTCTACGCCCGAAAGGTGGGTGTCGAGGTTCATATCTCGACCCAGAGCAACATCTCGAATATCGAGGCGGTGGAGCTATTTTCGCAGTGGGCCGATGTCGTAGTTTTGGCACGTGAGTTGAGCCTCGATCAGGTGGCGACCATCGCACGAGAGATCGGGCGACGAGACATCAGGGGACCCAAGGGGGAGTTGGTCGAGATCGAGATGTTTGCCCACGGAGCGCTCTGTATGTCGATCTCGGGCAAGTGTTACTTAAGCCTCCACGAGAGTGACTGCTCGGCAAATAGGGGTGCGTGTAGGCAGATCTGCCGACGAAAATATACTATCCAAGATACCCAAACGGGCGAGATGTTGGATATGGATGGCCAATATATATTGTCCCCCAAAGATCTATGTACCATCGAGTTCCTCGACAAATTCATCGAGGCGGGGGTCAGAGTCCTAAAGATCGAGGGACGAGCTCGAGGAGGCGAATATGTGAAGCGAGTGGTCGAGTGTTACGACGAGGCGTTGAGGGCGATGGAGCGAGGTGAATATAATTCTGAGTTAGCCGCTGAGCTTGGAGTGCGTCTCTCGACAGTCTTTAACCGAGGATTTTGGGGTGGCTACTACGCTGGAAAACCCGTTGCGGAGCAGACCCGAAACCACGGATCATCGGCCACAAAGCGTAAGGTATATGTGGGCAAGGTGACAAACTTCTTCAAGAACTTGTCGGTTGCCGAGGTGCTGATCGAGGCCTCGACATTGGGGCGAGGCGACGAAGCGCTATTTATGGGCCAGACCACGGGCGTTGTCGAGATGGATATAGAGAGAGTTATGTATGAGCTAAAATCCGTCGAGATGGTCTCTCAGGGGATGGTCTGCTCGATCAAAACCCCCGAGGTGGTGAGGCGAGGTGACAAGCTCTATAAGATGGTTGATGCTTCGGAGGCTAATACGCAATAGCCGCTAATACACAATAGAAAATATGTTCAAAGCAGAGATATATAAAAGACGACGCGCGGCACTCATCGAAAAGATGGGGTGTCGAGGCCTCGTGTTGATCCCTGCCAACGAACTATCGCCCAACTCCTACCCCTCGAACAGCTACTACTTCCGCCAAGATAGCACATTCCGCTATCTGTTCGGGTTGGACCGCCCATCGTTGTGGGGGGTGATTGATCTCGACTCAGGCGAGGAGCTGCTTTTTGGCGATGATGGAACGTTGGAGGATGTGATTTGGACTGGGCCGCAACCTCTTCTTAAGGAGTTGGCTCAATTAGTTGGAATAGAGCAAAGTAAACAAATCTGCTTACTCCAAAAACAGGTCTCAGAAGCCCAATCACAAGGGCGAAAAATCCACATTCTACCCCCATACCGAGGCGAGACAAAGATAGCGTTAGCCTCACTGTTAGGAGTCGAAATATCGAAGCTCCAAGAGATTCTATCACCCGAACTAATCTTCTCGATAGCGGCCCTTAGGGAGCGAAAAGGGGCCGAGGAGATCGAGGAGTTGGAGCGCTCCTACTCGATCGGATACGAGATGCACACCACCGCAATGCGAATGGCAAAGGTGGGGGTCGTGGAGCGAGAGATAGGCGGCACCTTAGAGGGGGTCGCCCGACGAATGGGGGGTGGCGTGTCGTTCCCTCCGATCTGCACGCAACACGGCGAGACCCTTCACAACATCGACCGAGAGGGGGTGTTGGAGAGCGGACGACTAATGTTGTGCGATGCAGGAGGCGAGACTCTGGAGGGCTACTGCTCGGACCACACTCGCACCTTCCCCGTCAACGGCCGATTCACTGATGTGCAGCGAGATGTCTACAACGTAGCCCTTGCGGCACACGACCAGATAACCGCCTTCGCAAGGCCCCACCTACAATACAGCGAGCTGCAAAGAGAGTGTTACAGAGTCTTGGCCGAAGGGCTGAGAGGTTTGGGATTTTTGCGAGGTTCGATCGAGGAGATCATCGAGCGAGATGCGATGCGACTCTTTATGCCTCACGGAGTTAGCCACGGATTGGGCCTCGATGTCCACGACTGCGAAGCCTTCGGAGAGCGTAGCTTCGATGTCGAGCAATTCTCTGCCCTCTCTGCTCAATCTACCGCCTGCATAATCCGCTCGCAGTGGATCTTGGAGGAGGGGACGGTCTTGACCAACGAACCTGGTATCTACTTCATCCCCGAGCTGATCGAGCGACGACGAGCCGAGGGGGCCTATTCGGGGGTTGTCGACTACGATTTAGTCTCGAAATATCTCGACTTCGGAGGGATCAGAATCGAGGACGATATAGTGATAAGTGACTCGGGAGCCTACCAAATCGGGGCTAAAGCCGAGAGGCAGATCCCCATCACAGTCAGCGAGATAGAGAGTTTTATGGAGGAGGCAAGGCGATGAAAAAAGATAAGATAACAATAATCTTCCCAACCCAGATGGAGGCGACCCAATTTCAGAGGCTCCACCCCGAGGTCGACGTGGTGATCGGAGGTGTCGGGATGGCCGCAACAGCCGCCACAATCACAAAGTTATTGTTGCGAGAAGTCCGCCCCCAAAGGGTAGTGATGGCAGGGATTGCAGGCAGCTATTCGCTCGGTCAACTACCCCTGAATCAAGTGGTTGAGGTAGTGAGCGAGCAGATAGAGGAGCTACCATATCGCTACCGAAAAGAGTACAGTGTAACGTCAAAATGGGGGCTAAAAGAGGCCACCTCATCAACCGTGAGTCGCTCCAACTCACTCCACCACCGAGGTGCCGAGATAGAGAATATGGAGGGGGTGATCCTCTTTGCAATGTGCGAGGGGCTACCCATCGAGGTGAGCGAGATCCGCTCAATCTCGAATCGAGTCGGAGCCCCATTCGAGGAGTGGCAGATCGAGAGCTCGATCGAGGCGCTAACGGCCGAATTATCAAGAATTTACAAAAGCATCAAATAATGAAACTATATATCTCCCCCTGCCCCAACGACACCTTTATGTTCGACGCAATGATTAACGGCCGCATCGAGATAGAGGGGCTCGATTTAGATGTGAAATACTTCGACATAGAGGAGCTAAACAGTCGAGCAATAGAGGGCGAAGCGGAGTTCTCGAAGATAAGTTGCGCCATAATCCCCCAAATCCAAGCGAGCTACGAAATCAGCGAAAGCGGAGCAGCCTTAGGCCGAGGAAACGGCCCCCTATTAGTGCGTAAAAAAGAAAGTCTCAGAAGGACTCAGAAGGACCCAGAAAGACCCAGAACCCCAAAAAAAACAGCAATCCCAGGAGTCCACACAACAGCCAACCTATTAATCCAAAGGCTATTCCCCGAAATAAA
The DNA here is from genome assembly GCA_047178625.1 of Rikenellaceae bacterium. Taxonomy (GTDB): domain Bacteria; phylum Bacteroidota; class Bacteroidia; order Bacteroidales; family Rikenellaceae; genus Alistipes. The sequence continues at coordinate 7,858 of JBCQTJ010000021.1, read as the reverse complement.
AGAGAGAACACCAATGCTATTCTCCAAGATAGCAGATGCAGTAGAGAGAGGCGAAGTAGAGGCAGGAGTCCTAATCCACGAGGGCCGTTTCCTATACCAAGAACGCAACCTCGAATTAGTAGCTGACCTCGGCCTATTATGGGAGGAGAAGATGTCGCTACCCCTACCATTAGGGGCCATTGCGATGCGTAGAGATATAGACCCCGAGACAAAATCGAAATTCCAAAGGGTCCTAAAGCGAAGCATAGAGTACGCCTTCGCCCACCCAGAGGCCTCACGCAACTTCATAAAAGCCCACGCACAGGAGTTAGACGACACAGTGATCGACTCTCATATCTCCCTATTTGTCAACGACTTCTCGATAGAGTTAGGCGACGAGGGGCGCGCAGCAATCGCCGCCCTCACCGCCCGATAGATCACTATTGTATCTGATAAGGATCGCCAACAATATGGCCCAATCCACAAACCCCATCCGAGAATCGAGGCTGTCCGCCACCAACGAAGATCTCAACCTCGCCAGCCGACATAGTGACATTTCCACTCTCGTCGACAAGCGCCAAATCCTGAGGGCGAAGCGTGAACTCAACCACCCTGCTCTCGCCCCGTTCGAGCTCAATCTTCTGAACCCCTTTGAGCGAGCAGATCGGAAGTTGACCCTCTCGGCCTCTGTGAACAACATAGAGCTGCACAGCCTCCTGACCATCCATCTTGCCCGAGTTCTTCACCTCGGCACTCACCTCTATCTTTTCGCCCGTTGTGATCTGCGAGGGGAGCGAGATCCCCGAGTAGCTGAAAGTTGTGTAGCTCAACCCATAGCCAAATGGGTAGCACACCTCGCCATCGAAGTAACGATATGTGCGATTGGACATCGAGTAATCCTCGAAGTCGGGAAGGTCCGAATCCCTCATATAAGCTGTTAGGGGCATACGTCCCGAGGGGTTGAAATCTCCTGTAATGATGTCGGCTATGGCCTCGCCACCCGACTGACCGCCATACCACCCCTGAATTATTGCATCGAGGTTGCGGCTCTCCCACTCCATCGAGATCACCGACCCCGAGAAGTTGACAAATATCACGGGGCGACCCGTCGCTTTGAGCGCCTTGAGTAGCTCTAATTGAATGGCAGGCAGGGCGATAGTCTCCCTATCTCCCCTCGAAAATCCCGTTGCCGATCCGAACCCATCCTTCTTCTCCTCGCCCTCGTAGTTGGCGTTGATTCCGCCAGCGAAGATGATCACATCCGAGAGTTTAGCCTGAGCAGCAACGGCCGACAACGAAACCCCCTCCAAGGGGTCGACAATGCCACACCCTTCGATATAAGTCACCTCCGACGAGCTAAACTTAGCCTCGATACCCTCCAACACCGAAACAATCTCGGATGGATAGCCGAAGTAGTTTCCCAACATCATATTCTCGTCGTTGGCGTTTGGTCCCACCACAGCTATACGCTTGATCTTCGAGGGGTTAAGCGGAAGCGTGCGTTTCTCATTTTTGAGCAGAACCACACTCTCGTGGGCCATTTTGAGCGATAGTGCCTTGTGGGCCTCGCAATTTAGAACCTCCTCGCCAATCGAGCTATATGGATCTCGCTCCCGAGGGTCAAACATCCCCAATCGCATACGTATAGTATAGAGCTGCTTCAGCGATTTGTTGAGTTGTCGCTCCGTGATAAGCCCCTCAGCCACAGCCTTTGTGAGGCTCTTATATACATCGCCACACTCCACATCTGTTCCAGCTGCTACCGCTGCTGCCGCCGCCTCGGCCGCTGTTTTGTGGGTCGCGTGTTTGGTGTAGAAGTCACGTATTCCGCCACAATCCGAGGTCACGTACCCCTCGAAGCCCCAATCCTCACGCAATATATCATCGAGCAGGAGGGTGCTACCGCTGCACGGAACCCCTTCGTGGCGGTTGTAGGCCCCCATCACACCCGTCACCTTAGCCTCCTCGACAAGGGCTTTAAAGGCTGGGAGATATGTGTCCCACAGATCATAGGGCGATGTCGTTGCGTTGAATACGTGGCGGTTATACTCGGGACCACTATGGACCGCAAAGTGTTTGGCGCAGGCCGACGATTTGAGGTAGAATGGGTCGTCGCCCTGAAGCCCTCTAACCATCGCCGACCCCATCGTAGCCGTGAGGAATGGATCCTCGCCATAGGTCTCCTGCCCACGTCCCCATCGAGGGTCACGGAAGATGTTGATGTTGGGGGTCCAATATGTAAGCCCTCTATAACGACTCCCCGTCTCTCCCTCTCTTAGATCTTTGTTGAAGAGGGCTCGCCCCTCGTCCGAGATTGCCGATGCCACCTGCTCGAGGAGTGGGGCGTTGAAGCTCGCCGCCATTGCGATCGCCTGGGGGTAGACCGTGACCTCGACCCCTTTGACTCGGGCCACTCCGTGGAGCGCCTCGTTCCACCACTCATAGGCGGTGACTCCGAGGCGTTCGATTGCGGGTGATACGTTCTGCATCTGTGATACTTTCTCCTCTAAGGTCAACCTCGATATGAGGTCGTCAACCCTTTGGTCTACGGGCAGATCTGGATCTTGAAACGGGAATTTGTATTGTTGGGCCGTGATGTTGATGACCGAGAGTGATAGCAGGGCGAAAGTCGCAAATAGTTTTGTTATCTTCATAGTGAGGGTTAGTTTTTTGGTTCTCTACAAAGATATGTTGATTACAACAAATTATCAACTTTTCCGCCATTTATACGCTAACTAAACAAATTGGCCAAGAAACCCAGTGATAGATTCTATGGGCAAAGGTGATATTTTTGGAGAATAAAATCACCATAATCAATTATTTTTTGTAAATTTGCGAGGTTGTAGCCGTTAGTAGCAAAACAGAGCGGTTCAAGGGAGAAGATAAAGAGAGAAAAGATAAATAGATATTATGAAGTTCAAAGAGTACAAACTCCTCAATTTGGCGCAGGTAGCCGACGAGGTATTGGCGCAGTGGGACGCCGACGACACATTCCACAAGAGCATCACCACTCGTGAGGGTGAGCCGACATTCGTATTCTACGAGGGACCCCCTTCGGCGAATGGAGTCCCTGGTATCCACCACGTTATGGCCCGCACGATCAAAGATATCTTCTGCCGCTACAAGACCCAGAAGGGGTTCCGTGTCCACCGCAAGGCGGGATGGGATACCCACGGACTTCCCGTCGAGTTGGGCGTAGAGAAGAAGTTGGGGATCACCAAGGAGGCGATCGGAAAAACAATCACCATCGAGCAGTACAACAAGGAGTGCCGCGAGGCGGTGATGGAGTTCACAGGCCAGTGGGAGGATCTCACTCGCAAGATGGGCTATTGGGTAAATATGGACGACCCATATATCACCTACGACAACAAATATATCGAGACACTTTGGTGGCTCCTAAAGCAACTCTTCGACAAGGGTTTGCTCTACAAAGGCTACACAATCCAGCCATACTCACCAGCGGCAGGTACAGGCCTATCGACTCACGAGCTCAACCAACCAGGATGCTACCGTGATGTGAAGGATACAACCTGCACAGCTCAGTTCGTCATCACACGTGACGATAAGTCGGAGAGTCTGTTCGAGGGTGTCGACGAGACTCTCTACTTCCTCGCTTGGACAACTACCCCTTGGACCTTGCCATCGAACACAGCGCTGGCCGTGGGCCCCGACGTAGATTACGTTAGGGTGAAGTGCGAGAACCCATACACCTCACAGCCACAGACAGTTATTATGGCCAAGGAGTTGGTAGGTGCCTACTTCATCAAGAAGATGGAGGGCAAATACACCATCCTCGAGGGCGAGTTCAAGGGTCGTGATTTGGCAGGTGTTAGCTACGAGCAGTTGTTGCCTTGGGTTAAGCCTAATGGCGATGCCTTTAGGGTGATCGTAGGCGACTTCGTGACCACTTCGGATGGTACGGGTATCGTCCATATCGCCCCAACTTTTGGAGCCGATGACGACCGTGCAGCTAAGGCGGCAGGTATCGCACCTCTCTTTATGGTCGACAAGGCAGGCAAGGATCAGCCTATGGTCGACCGCTCGGGTAAGTTCTTCGTGTTGGAGGATTTGGATCCCGATTTTGTGGCCAACAACATAAATGTCGAGCTATACAAAGAGTACGCAGGACGTTTCGTGAAAAACGCCTATGACGAGAGCCTCACGGTGGACGATGCAACACTCGATGTCGACATAGCGGTCTCTTTGAAGGCTGACAACAAAGTCTTTAAGATCGAGAAGCACTCTCACTCCTATCCCCACTGCTGGAGGACCGACAAGCCAGTCTTGTACTATCCTCTCGACTCGTGGTTCATCAAGACCACAGCTCTGAAGGGGCGAATGATGGAGCTCAACAACACCATCCAGTGGAAGCCAGAGTCAACAGGTTCGGGCCGCTTCGGAAAGTGGTTGGAGGGTCTTGTAGATTGGAACCTCTCTCGCTCACGTTTCTGGGGAACGCCTCTGCCAGTCTGGGCAACCGAGGATTACTCTCAGGTGAAGTGTATAGGCTCTGTCGAGGAACTAATGGGCGAGATCGAGAAGTCGATCGAGAAGGGCTATATGACAGAGAATCCCTATGCGAAGTTCAAGGTGGGCGATATGAGCAAGGAGAACTACTCGACCGAGAATATCGACCTGCACCGCCCCTATGTCGACTCTATCGTATTGGTGGCCGACAATGGCGAGCCAATGAAGCGAGAGAGCGACCTAATCGACGTATGGTTCGACTCGGGAGCGATGCCCTATGCTCAGCTCCACTACCCATTCGAGTGCACGGAGGTCGACTTTCAGGATGTATATCCAGCCGACTTCATCGCCGAGGGAGTCGATCAGACTCGTGGTTGGTTTTTTACTCTCCACGCCATTGCGACTATGTTGTTCGACTCGGTAGCATTTAAGAATATCATCTCGAATGGCTTGGTGTTGGACAAGAGCGGAAATAAGATGTCTAAGAGGTTGGGCAATGCGGTGGAGCCTTTCGAGGTCCTCAAGAAGTATGGTGCCGATGCGACACGATGGTATATGATCTCTAACTCGCAGCCTTGGGACAACCTCAAATTCGATGTCGAGGGTGTCGACGAGGTGCGTCGTAAGTTCTTCGGAACACTCTACAACACCTACTCATTCTTCGCCCTATATGCCAACGTAGATGGCTTCACAGGCCGTGAGGAGGAGGTTCCGATGGAGCGCAGGGCCGAGATCGACCGTTGGATCATCTCGCTGCTCAACACGTTGGTGCGTGATGTCACAGCGTCGTTGGAGGGCTACGACCCAACGCCAGCGGCTCGTATGATCCAAGATTTCGTCAATGAGAACCTATCGAATTGGTATGTTCGCCTCAATCGCAAGAGATTCTGGGGTGGCGAGATGAACGAGGATAAGTTGGCCGCCTACCAGACACTCTACACCTGTTTGGAGAGTGTGGTGAAGCTGTCGGCCCCATTTGCCCCATTCATCACAGATCGTATCTTCAAGGATCTCAACGAGTTGAGTGGTCGCCACTCAGATGAGTCGGTTCACCTCTCACGCTTCCCCGAGGCCGATGCCTCGTTGGTAGATAGCGATTTGGAGCAGACTATGGCGTTGGCCCAAAGGCTCACCTCGATGGTGTTGGCTTTGCGCCGCAAGGTAAACATCAAGGTGCGCCAGCCATTGACCAAGATCTTGGTTCCCGTGTTGGACCCAGCGATGAAGCGCCATATCGAGGCGGTGAAGAGTTTGGTGATGGGCGAGGTCAACATCAAGGAGATCGAGTTGATCGACGAGACAGCAGGTCTAATCACAAAGCGTATCAAGCCCAACTTCAAGACGTTGGGGCCAAAATATGGAAAGTATATGAAGGCGATCGCCCAGTTGGCGGCCACCTTCGACCAAGAGATGATCTCAAAGATCGAGAGCTCGGAGGAGACAATCCTCGATATGGGGGCCGAGAAGATCACCGTCACATCGGCCGACTTCGAGATCACCTCGGAGGATATGCCAGGGTGGTTGGTAGCCTCGGAGGGTAAGTTGACCGTGGCGTTGGATATCACCATCAGCGAGGAGCTTCGCAACGAGGGTGTGGCTCGTGAGTTGGTCAACAGGATCCAGAATATCCGCAAGGATTCGGGCTTCGAGGTTGTCGATCGTGTAACGGTCGAGATCGAGAGCACACCAGCTGTTGAGAGCGCTATTGCCGAGTTTGGCGACTATGTTGCCGCTCAGACTTTGGCGTTGAGCGTGGTGGTGTCGAGCGATCCAAAGGGTGATTTCATCGTCGAGAGCGATCTGGACGAGGCTCCACTAAAAATTGCTGTCACTAAGGCGTAAGGCATAGACTAATTTGATAAAAGAGAATAATGGATAACTTCGTCGTAAGCGCCCGAAAATATCGCCCAACGAATTTCCGTTCGGTGGTGGGGCAGAGCCAGATCACAGAGACCCTCAAGAATGCAATCGAGAGGGGACAGCTCGCCCACGCATACCTATTCTGCGGACCCCGTGGAGTGGGTAAGACCACTTGTGCACGTATCTTCGCCAAGACAATCAACTGCCTCTCACCCCTGCCAAATGGCGAGGCGTGCGGTGAGTGCGAGTCTTGTGTGGGCTTTGCATCGGGCCGCTCGATGAATATCCACGAGTTGGATGCGGCGAGCAATAACTCGGTCGAGGATATCCGCTCGCTCATCGAGCAGGTGCGGATAATCCCTCAGGTGGGGCGCTACGCTCTATTCATCATCGACGAGGTCCATATGCTCTCGACAGCCGCCTTCAACGCCTTCCTAAAGACGTTGGAGGAGCCGCCAGCTCACGCAATATTTATTCTGGCGACAACCGAGCGACACAAGATCTTGCCGACTATTTTGTCGAGGTGTCAATGCTACGACTTCAACCGAATAAGGGTCGAGGATGGCGCTGCATACCTTAAATATATAGCGGAGCAGGAGGGTGTCACGATCGACGATGAGTCGTTGAATCTGATCGCACAGAAGGCCGATGGTGCAATGCGAGATGCCCTCTCGATGTTCGATAAGGCGGTCTCGTTTTGTGGAACGACGCTCGATTTTAGGGGCGTCGCTCAGACCCTCGGCGTGGTCGACTACGACACCTACTTCAAATTGACCGATGCTCTGTTGGCGGGGAATTACCCCTCGGCACTCGTGATCTTCGACTCCGTGTTGGGGTCGGGCTTTGGGGTTCAGTCGTTCTTGGCAGGCTTTGCTCGTCACCTAAGAGATCTGTTGGTGGCACAAGATGAGACGACCTTAGCGCTGATGGAGCTCACGCCCGATTTGGTTGCGAGGTATCGAGAGCAGGGTAGTCGGTGCGGTGTCGAGCTCCTATTTGGGGCGATTACGGTATTGACCGCCACGGATGGAGAGCTAAAGCGCTCCTCGAATCAGAGATTGTTAGTAGAACTGGGACTTATGAAGATAGCGGGTCTCGGTCAAAAAAAAAATAGAGCGTGAGGGAGGCAGAGTATTTAGCGATGTAGAGACATCACTAAGCAACGTAACCTTCATAAAAGAAACCCAGCAACCAACCCAACAACCAACCCAACAACCAACCCAGCAAAAGACTCAGTTAGACTCAGAAAGACCCAGTCAGACTCAGAACCAGACTCAGCCACCGCCACCCCCCCCAAAAAAGCCAAAGCCGCCAACAAAGTCGCCAATATTCGACCTACAAAGCCAGCTAAGGTCCAACTCAAAACAAAAAAGCGAGGAGGAGGGGGTGCCAACAGCAAGGCGAGAGGATCCCAAGGCAGAGGAGAAGCTGAAAGGGAGTAGCGCCAAAATAGTGGAGTACATCTCCAACAGCCGCCCCCGATTCCGCCCTCAGTTCGAGTTGATGGTGGTCGAGGGGAGCAAAATAAAGATAGAGGTACCCACCGAGGAGC
>JBCQTJ010000020.1:0-44385 GCA_047178625.1 Rikenellaceae bacterium | reverse complement strand
AACACCTTGCTTGCCTCTCGGATTGCCTCTACCTCGGCGTGAGCTGTCGGGTCGTTATCCCGAGTGACACGATTAGCCCCCGTGGCGATGATCTCAGAACCACGAGCAACCACAGCACCAAATGGACCGCCGCCATTGGCAACGCTCTCGCTCGATAGGCGGATGGCCTCTCTCATCAACTCCTCTCGTGTCATATTGTCTATTTCTGTTGTGCTTGTTGCTCTTTGTAAAGTGCTTTGTAGTGCTTGATTCGTGGTGTCCAGAGTAGGGTCTCAAGGGGGAATACATCATTCTCCTCGGCCCACTTTGTCCACTTCGCCTCCAACTGATTTCTCCTCTTTGGCTCCGCTGCCGAGAGGTCGTTAGTCTCGAATGGGTCTACCGAGAGGTTGAAGAGCTCCCACTCGTCGTTAACCGTTGCACGAACCAACTTCCAACCATCCGAGATCACCGCACACGATGTCTGGTGCTCGAAGAATAGGTCACGACTCTTGATCTGCTTACCCTCGGCTACTGGGACGATGCTCACGCCATCGGGAGGGGTAATCTTCTCGCCATTGAACCTCTTTGGGTAGTCAACCCCTGCAAAGTCGATGCAGGTGGGCAATAGGTCGTTGATATGGGCTGGGGTTGTTCTAACCTCTCCGTTATACTCGCCAAGTAGTTTTGGTGAGTGAATGATAAGCGGTGAGCTTGTTCCGCCCATAAAGCACCACTTCTTGTAGCTTCTGTATGGTGTGTTGCAGAGGTCGGCCGTATATTGAGCGAAGCGGTCGCCCTCGATCGTCGCTCCATTGTCGCTTAGGAAGATGAAGATTGTGTTCTCATAGATACCCTTGCGCTTAGTCGCCTCGACCAACTCTCCGATACCATCGTCTACGATCTCAACCATTGCGGCAAATGTCGAAATATCCTTGATCCACGCCTCTCGCTCCTGCTCATTTAGCGACTCCCAACTTGGGCGCTCATTATTCTTATACTCGGCGGTGTGAAGTGGCATCTCGTCGGCCTCGGGAACTATTCCCATCTCCTGCTGGCGAGCAAAACGCTTAGCCTTCAACACATCATAACCCACCGCATAGCGCTCCTTCACAGCGTCGATGCGCTCTTGTGGAGCTTGCAATGGGCGGTGTGGTGCGTAGTGTGCCACATACATAAATAGCGGCTCGTCGGCGTTGTGGTTGTCTATGTTCTTCACTGCATCCTTCGTGATCTCGTGTGTATAGTAGAAGTCATCGGCATACTCGGTGATTAGCTTGTCGTCACGCATAAGGGGTTTAGGGGTGTAGTAATTGCCTCCGCCCGAGAGCGCACCATAATATTTGTCGAATCCTCTCTCCGTCGGGAAGCTACCATTTGGTCCGAAGTTCTCCTTCTGAGCCGATGGATAGGCCTCATCTCCCGTGACGTGCCACTTACCACTCATATAGGTGCTATATCCTGCCCCCTTCAAAAGCTCCGCAACAGTTGGCACAGCATCGGTGAGCTCGCCATAATACCCTGGGCGGTGCTCATTGACAGCGGTCATCCATCCCATTCCCACCGAGTGTTGGTAACGACCCGTGAGCAGTGATGCCCTACTTGGGCAGCTACGTCCTGTGTTTTTGAACTGAGTGAACCTCACCCCCTCCTCGGCCAATTTGTCGATATTGGGGGTGTTGATCTCGCTTCCGTAGCAGCCAAGATCCGAGAATCCCATATCGTCGCACATAATCAAGATGATGTTGGGTTGCTGGGCTCCCGCTGCCGCCGCCGTTGTGAGTAGCGATAGCGAGGCTAATGATGTTAGTAGTGGTTTGTTCATTGTATTGTTAGTTGTTATAATATATATGTCGCATTATTATGCAAAGATAAAAAAATATTGTTACTTTGCACATATTTTGCGCACTATTATTGGTGTTAACGTGTTATTTAATTCGCATATTTATGGATATATTTAGAGCCGTGGTCGAATATCTTAATTCGATGTTATGGTCTTATATATTGGTAGCTGCACTGTTGGGGTGCGCTATCTACTTCACAATTAGGAGCCGATTCGTCCAATTCAGGATGTTTCGAGAGATGGTGAAGGTGGTGGGGGATTCAACCTCCAAGTCGGATGGAGGGGATCAGATCTCTTCGTTCCAAGCCTTTGCGATCTCTCTGGCGAGTCGTGTGGGAACAGGTAACTTGGCAGGTGTGGCGGTTGCCATCGCTGTTGGTGGCCCTGGCTCGATCTTTTGGATGTGGGTGGTGGCTCTGTTGGGGGCGGCGAGTGCCTTCGTTGAGTCTACTTTGGCTCAGCTCTATAAGCGACGGGCCGATGGGGTCTTTGTCGGAGGTCCTGCCTACTATATGGAGCGAGGTCTGAAGGCTCGTTGGATGGGGGTTCTCTTTGCGGTCCTTATCTCTGTCACCTTTGGCTTTGCCTTTAACTCGGTCCAGAGTAACACAATTTGTGGGGCGTTGGAGTACACCTTCGGATATCAGCCAGCAGTGGTGGGTGGTGTGTTGACCCTCATCACCGTAGCGACGATCTTTGGAGGAATCCACCGCATCGCTAAGGTGTGTAGCGTGGTTGTCCCCTTTATGGCGTTGGGCTATATCCTGCTCGCCTTCTATGTCGTGGTGACAAATTTCAGCCACATACCTCATATGTTTGGCCAGATCGTGGGTAGCGCCTTGGGCTTCGATCAGGCGATGGGAGGCCTTGCAGGTGTGGTCATAAATGCTGGTGTAAAGCGAGGGCTCTTCAGCAATGAGGCGGGAATGGGTTCGGCCCCCAATGCAGCTGCTACCGCCTCGGTGACTCACCCCGTGAAGCAGGGGTTGATCCAGTCGCTCGGCGTATTTGTCGACACATTGGTGATTTGTAGCTCTACGGCCTTTATAATTCTGCTTAATCAGGAGGGTGTCAACCCCTCGATGACGGGTATTCAGATCACTCAGCAGGCTATCGTGAGCGAGGTGGGAAGTATTGGAGGTCTCTTTATCACAGCCGCCATTTTGTTGTTTGCCTTTAGTAGCATCATCGGAAACTACTACTATGGCGAGACCAACATCCGATTCATCACCCCACGACGATGGGCCGTGAATCTCTATCGAATCTTTGTTGCGGCGATGGTTATGTTTGGGGCGTTGGTGACACTCAATGACACCATCATCCTCTCGGATCTGACGATGGCGCTTATGACCCTCTGTAACCTTGTGGCGATTGTCTTGTTGGGAGGCAAGGCGATCAAGCTGCTGGGCGATTATCAGAGGCAGAGGGGCGAGGGTGTCGAGAGTCCTGTTTTTGAGAAGAGTCGCATTGCTGAGTTAGATAGTGAAGATATTGAGTGTTGGTAGCGAAAAAAATGTAAAAAAAAGAGCTAATTTGTTTGATATTAAAAATTTTTATATAATTTTGCATCTATGAAACGTGGTATTACAAATATGTGTTGGTGGCGCTCTTACAACTTTATCTGGTCGTAAGGGAGCTGAACTCATCTATGGTAGTCACGTAACAACATAATACTTAAGAGTCCTGTCGCACCTGCGGCAGGACTCTTTTGGTATCAGGGCTTTCGCAGGTGTAGATTTGACAAAAAAATAAAAAAACAATATATTAAGATGAACGATTTTCAAGTAGATTCGAATGGATATTATGGCGAGTTTGGAGGAGCCTATATCCCCGAGATTCTCCACAAAGTGGTGACAGAGCTTCAAGAGAGCTATTCAGATGTGCTTAACGACGAGGAGTTTAAGCGTGATTACGAGCAGTTGCTTCGTGACTATGTGGGTCGTCCCTCGCCGCTCTATCTCGCTGGGCGACTTTCCGAGAAGTATGGATGCAAGATCTACCTCAAACGAGAGGATCTAAACCATACGGGAGCACACAAAATCAACAACACGGTGGGCCAAATACTGCTCGCTCGCAGGATGGGCAAGCGAAGAATCATCGCCGAGACAGGTGCTGGTCAGCACGGAGTAGCAACAGCAACGGTCTGTGCGTTGATGAATATGGAGTGTATCGTCTATATGGGCAAGACCGATGTGGAGCGTCAACATATAAATGTCGAGAAGATGAAGATGTTGGGGGCAACGGTGGTCCCCGTAACCTCGGGAAATATGACCTTGAAGGATGCCACCAATGAGGCAATTAGGGATTGGTGTTGCCACCCTGCCGACACATTCTACATCATCGGATCGACCGTTGGGCCCCACCCATATCCCGATATGGTGGCACGTTTGCAGTCGGTCATCAGCGAGGAGATCAAGTCGCAGCTCTTGGAGAAGGAGGGGCGTGATTATCCCGACCACCTTATCGCCTGTGTGGGTGGCGGAAGCAACGCCGCTGGTGCGATCTACCACTTCTTGGATAACGACAAGGTGAAGATCACCTTGGCCGAGGCGGGAGGTTTGGGAGTCGATAGCGGCGAGACCGCAGCGACGATTCAGATCGGCAAGAGGGGCATCATCCACGGCTCACGCACCTTTGTGATGCAGGATGAAGATGGACAGATTGTCGAGCCATACTCAATCTCGGCTGGCCTCGACTACCCAGGAATCGGACCTATCCACGCCAACCTCGCAGCGACAAAGCGTGCCGAGATCTTGGCGGTGAATGATGATGAGGCGGTTGCGGCGGCCTACGAGTTGACACGTCTGGAGGGTGTGATCCCAGCGCTTGAGTCGGCTCACGCCCTTGGAGCCTTGGCAAAGATGGAGTTTAAGGCTACGGATGTGGTGGTGTTGAACCTCTCGGGACGTGGCGATAAGGATATTGAGACATATTTGAACTATAATAAGTAAGTAGATTATGGCAGAGTCAACGAAATTTAGTTATAGGGCGATGAGTCGCAAGATAATTGGCGACCTACACACCCCAGTGAGCATCTATCTAAAGGTGCGCGACCTCTATCCGCAATCGGCCCTGATGGAGAGTTCGGATTACCACGCAGGCGAAAACTCGATGTCATACGTAGCTTTGTGCCCATTGGCAAGCATAGGAGTTAACAATGGGGTGGTGAGCGAAAACCTCCCCGATGGCACTACCGAGAGCTACAACTTAAGTGATGAGATGGATGTCGAGGGGGCGATGAACCACTTCTTGGGGCGTTTTTGTGTCGAGGGTGAGCGTCGAGATGTGTGTGGCCTCTATGGCTATACCACCTTCAACTCGGTGAAGTACTTCGAGAATATCCCCGTTAAGCAGAGTTGCGACGAGATCAACGATGCCCCCGACATCTTATATATCCTTTTCCGCTATGTAATCTGCATCAACCCCTTCAAGAGCGAGGTGACGTTGGTCGAGATCTTGGCCGATGGCGAGCAGAGCGAGATGAAGCGAATAGAGGAGGCGATCGAGAATCGTAACTTCTCATCATACGACTTCACAACAACGGGCGAGATCACAAGCCCAATCACCGACGAGGAGCACAAGGCAAATGTGAGGCGAGGAATTGCCCACTGTATGCGAGGCGATGTCTTTCAGATCGTACTCTCACGTCGATTCATTCAGCCCTATTCGGGCGACGACTTCAAGGTATATCGTGCGTTGCGAAGTATCAACCCATCGCCATACCTCTTCTATTTCGACTTCGGAGGCTATCGCATCTTCGGCTCCTCGCCCGAGACACACTGTCGTGTCGACAAGGGGCGTGCCTATATCGACCCCATCGCAGGGACAACTCGCAGAACGGGCGACTCGATCAAAGATAGGGAGTTGGCCGATGCCCTCTTGGCCGACCCAAAGGAGAATGCTGAGCACGTTATGTTGGTCGACTTGGCTCGCAACGACTTGAGCCGCAATGCCCACAACGTCGAGGTCCTATTCTACAAAGAACCACAATATTATAGCCACGTGATCCACTTGGTGAGCCGAGTGGGCGGTGAGCTCAACGACGACACAACAACCCTAAAGACCTTTATCGACACCTTCCCAGCAGGAACATTGAGCGGTGCGCCAAAGGTGAGGGCTATGCAGTTAATCAGCGAGATCGAGCCCCATAACCGAGGAGCCTATGGTGGATGTGTCGGCTTCATCGGCTTCGATGGCGACCTGAATCAGGCGATCACAATCAGAACCTTCGTGAGTCGCAACAACGAGTTGTGGTTGCAGGCAGGTGGCGGAATCGTCGCTCGAAGCAACGAGGAGTATGAGTTGCAGGAGGTAAATAATAAGTTGGGAGCCTTGAAGAGGGCGATTGATATGGCAGTGACACTTAAAAATTAGGGGAGATCAAGAGATGAAGATTTTACTTTTTGATAACTACGACTCATTTACATATAACCTACTTCACGAGGTGAAGTCGTTGGGTTACACAGATGTTGAGGTTCACCGCAACGACAAGATAGCGTTGGAGGATGTTGAGCGATTCGACAAGATCATCCTCTCGCCAGGGCCTGGAATCCCTTGCGAGGCTGGTATATTGTTGGATATTATCCGCCGTTATGGCCCCACAAAGTCGATCTTAGGGGTCTGCTTAGGACACCAAGCAATAGGCGAGGCCTTTGGCGCAAAGTTGGAGAATCTGACCGATGTCTACCACGGAGTTCAGACCCCAATCCAGATCACACGTGACGATCTGCTCTTCGAGGGGATGGAGCGAACCATCGAGGTGGGACGCTACCACTCGTGGGTGGTGAGCACAGTTGATTTGCCCGACCAGATCGAGGTGACGGCGATGAGCGAGGAGGGGCAGATTATGGCTCTGCGCCATAAGAGCTACGATGTGAGGGGTATTCAATTTCACCCCGAGTCGGTCCTCACCCCCGAGGGACGTGTGATATTGGCTAACTATTTAAAGAATTGATCGAGATGAAAAACACTCTATATAATCTGTTCGAACATAAGTATTTGGGGCGCAATGAGGCGAGGATGATACTTCAAAATATTGCGCAAGGTCACTATAACGATGCTCAGATCGCCTCGTTGATAACGGTCTTTCTGATGCGCAACATCACTGTCGAGGAGCTATGCGGATTCCGTGATGCTCTGTTGGAGATCTGCCTACCAGTCGATCTGAGCGACTTCTCGCCCATCGACATCGTAGGTACGGGAGGTGATGGAAAGAACACCTTCAATGTCTCGACAGCCGCCTGCTTCACAGTTGCGGGTGCTGGTTACTCGGTCGTTAAGCACGGAAATTATGGTGCAACGTCGGTGAGTGGTGCGAGTAATGTTATGGAGCAACACGGCGTTAAATTTTCGAGTGATGTTGATGTGTTGCGTCGCTCGATCGAGGGGAGTGGCGTGGCCTATCTCCACGCTCCACTCTTTAACCCTGCTATGAAGGCGGTGGCCCCTGTTCGTAAGGCGTTGGGGGTTAGGACTTTCTTTAATATGTTGGGGCCGTTGGTCAACCCTGCAAAGCCTCAATATCAACTTTTGGGAGTCTATAACTTGCCGCTGTTGAGGCTATACAACTACACCTATCAGGCGAGTGGTGCCAACTATGCGGTGGTCCATAGTCTCGATGGATATGACGAGATCTCGTTGACTTCGGAGTTTAAGGTGGCGACCTCTGCCACAGAGAAGATCTATACGCCCGAGTCGTTGGGCTTTGCTCGCTGCTCGGAGGAGGCTTTGAGTGGAGGCGAGACCATCGAGGAGGCGGCTCAGATCTTTGACAATATTATGAAGTGTTGCGCAACTGAGGCTCAGACCAACACTGTGGTTGTCAATGCTGCCTTTGCGATCCAAGTTCTACGCCCTGAGAAGAGCATCGAGGAGTCTATCACAGAGGCTCGTGAGTCGTTGAAGAGTGGACGTGCAGCGGCAGCTTTGCGCAAATTTATTGAGTTGAATAGTTAGTTGAGATATGAAAGATGTATTAGATAAGATAATCGAGGCCAAGCGCATCGAGGTGGCTCGCCAAAAGGGGGAGCTATCGTTGGCTGAGCTTAAGGCTAAGGTCGAGGCGATGCCCGAGGGGCCAAGGCGCTCGATGAGGGAGTCGTTGAGCTCCTCTGCTTCGGGAATCATTGCCGAGTTCAAGCGTCGTTCACCCTCGAAGGGGTGGATCAACGAGGGGGCACGTGCCGAGGAGATCCCTGCAAGCTATGCTGAGGCGGGGGCCTCAGCGCTCTCGATCCTCACCGACGAGGAGTTCTTCGGAGGGGGGCTTCACGACCTCGAGGTGGCACGCCCGATGGTCGAAATCCCAATCATCCGTAAGGAGTTTATCATCGACGAGTATCAGCTCTATCAGGCGAAGTTGGTGGGTGCCGATGCCGTTCTGTTGATCGCTGCCGCCCTCACCCTCGATGAGTGTAGGGTTTTGACCTCTAAGGCCCACTATTTGGGGTTAGAGGTGTTGTTGGAGCTCCATTGCGAGGCGGAGTTGGAGTATATCTCGCAGGATGTCGATATGGTTGGAATCAACAACCGAAACTTAGGGACATTCCACACCGATATCGCCAATTCGTTCCGTTTGGCGGAGCTTCTGCCATCGGACGTTGTGAAGGTCTCGGAGAGCGGAATCTCGGACCCCAAGATGGTGAGTGAACTTAGGCGAGCAGGCTTTAGGGGCTTTCTGATAGGCGAGAATTTTATGCGCACCAACTCACCAGGTGAGTCGCTTCGCAGCTTCATCAAAGGTGTCGAGTAGAGCTATGGCGAGGGAGCGTTTGGTGAAGGTGTGCGGAATGAGAGAGGCCGAGAATATCGCCTCGGTGGAGGCGTTGGGGATCGACCTTATGGGCTTTATCTTCTATGCCAAATCCCCCCGATTTGTGAGAGAGAGGCCCTCATATCTGCCCACGCAGTGTCGACGTGTCGGAGTATTTGTCAACGAGAGCGTCGAGAGGGTGAAGGAGTTGATCGAGGAGTATGAGTTGGATTTTGTGCAGCTTCACGGTGGTGAGTCGGTCGAGTTTTGCAGGGAGCTTAGAGAGAGTGGGGTAGCCATTATCAAGGCGATCTCGATCTCGGAGGCTGACGATTTGGCGAAGGCTACGCCCTATGTTGGAGAGTGTGATATGTTGCTATTCGACACCAAGTGCGATGGTCACGGAGGGTCGGGCGTTCAGTTCGACTGGTCGATATTGGCTGGTTATCGAGGCGAGACCCCATTTCTGTTGAGCGGAGGTATCGAGATTGGAAGTGTCGAGACGTTGAGGGAGTTTAGCCATCCGCAGTTGGTGGGCTACGATGTTAATAGCCGCTTCGAGTTGGAGCCTGCATTGAAGGATGTAGCTCTTGTCGAGGCGTTTTTAGAAGGAGTTAAAAAATAAAGAATTATGAATAGAATAAATCAACTTTTTAGTGGCGATAAGAGTGATATCTTGTCGATATATTTTTGTGCAGGAACCCCAACCCTCGACGGCACAGCCGAGGTGATTCGTACCCTCGAGGCTAATGGTGTCTCGATGATCGAGATCGGTATACCATTCAGCGATCCGATGGCCGATGGTATTGTGATTCAAGGGGCCGCAACCGATGCACTTCGCAACGGAATGTCGCTCAGGTTGCTATTTGAGCAGCTCACAGATATCCGCCGTGATGTCACAATTCCGTTGGTCTTGATGGGTTATCTCAACCCGATTATGCAGTTCGGCTTCGAGAATTTCTGTCGCAAGTGTAAGGAGTGTGGCATAGATGGCGTGATTATCCCCGACCTCCCATTTAGCGATTATCAGGCGGAGTATCGTTCGGTTGCCGAGCGTTACGATGTGAAGGTGATTATGTTGATCACCCCCGAGACGAGCGAGGAGAGGGTGAGGGAGATCGACCAAAACACCGATGGGTTTATCTATATGGTCTCGTCGGCCGCAACCACAGGCGCACAATCTGACTTCAACGCCCAGAAGGTGGCCTACTTCGAGAAGATCAACGCTATGAATCTCAACAATCCGAGGATGATAGGATTCGGAATCTCGAACCACTCAACATTCCGTGCCGCCTGCGACAACGCCCGTGGCGGAATCATCGGTAGCTTCTTTGTGACACTTCTCAACGAGGAGCTTGATCCCCAAAAAGCCATAGAGCGAGTGTGGAGTGCGTTGCAGGCGTAACGATTCAGCGACCAAGAAAGAAAAACAACAGCCCGATCTTTAAGAGTTAAGATCGGGCTGTCGCACCTTTAATGTCAAAATAACATATTACCTAAACGTATACTTAAAGGTTATCATATAGAATGGGTTGAGTACATTACTTGTCCTATACTGAATGTAGCTACTTCCAACTGAGCGAGAGAATGAACGATTCTCCTTGAGGATATCACTCGCCTCTATCTTAATCTCACCAGCGTTGTTCTTCAAGAACTTCTTACCGATCGAGGCGCTCAACATATAGTAATCTGGGTCATCCAACTCGATACCTGTGTAGCCTACATAGCTGAGGTATGAGCTAAAGGTGAAATCTTTCCAGAACTGAGCTCCGATCTTAGCTGTTGCAGAGTGGGCGATGTAGTTGTCGACATCTGCGCTATTTGCCGCTGAGCTGAGGGCTTGACTGATGCTTGACGAGTAGGTCAATGTGAAGTCAAACTTCTTGCTGATGTTACTTCCGATAACCACCTTAGGGACGATCGTGAGGTCACGAGTCTCGCTCTTCTCACCGTTGTAGAGTGTTGGAGTGTTCGAGATGTTGGCCGTAGCACTTACGTTAATATTACTGCGGATGAAGTCAACGGGGAAACCATACGTCACCATCGTCTGAGCAGTGTAGCGGCCATCCAAGTTGACAGGTCGTGTGAACTGCACACCCTCGTCAACGGTGATTCCATAATACTCCGAGCCATCAACAGTCGAGAGATAGGTCTCATCGGCCACATAGTTTTGTGTCATCGAACCATTAAACATAAGGATCAAACTTGTTCCCGCAGTCGAGGTGTAGACATATCGAATGTTTGCCGAGTGTGTTGTAGATTGGTCGAGGTCGGCGTTACCAGTCGACAAGAATAGCTGATTCGAATCATCGAGCACCTCTTGAAGGTCGCTAATAGATGGGTTCGAAGTGTTACTTCGGTAGCGGAACATCAAAGAGCTTGTTCTGTTGATTGTCCAACGTCCAAATGCAGATGGGAGCACCGAGAGATAGTTGTGGTTGATGTTGTCGTCGAATGGGTACTGCTGTATCGCATCAAGTGTTGCATATTGAACATCACCGTTGATCGAGACCATAAACGATCCGTTGTTGAACTTAAGTCCCAATCCTCCCTGCTGAGTCAAGTAGTTCGATACAAAGGTGCTCGATGACTCCTCGTCGAGGTATTGTGGGTCGTGAAGATATACATCCGCTAAGTCGTTGTAGACCCTCTGGTCTGAGTCCGAATCGGAGTATGATACTCGGTACGATGTCGAGAGCTGCAACCTTGTGAGCAACTGCTCGGTGTACATTACATTTGCACGAACAGAGTAGCTATTCTTCAATGTCTTTTTGTATTGATACAACTCATCGTCGTATGCCGCTACATCACCGCTTGCTGCGTATGAGTTGAGGTAGTCGGTGTAGGTCTCGCCATCGGTCTTAGACTTCGATCCATTCAACGATACAGAGACTGTACGTCCCGCCTTCGAGAAGCGGTGGCGATAGACCGCCTCTCCACTTAAGCTATAGGCCTTAGTGTCGGTGTCGCTATCGTTGATTGTTCCATTTCCTATCACTCCATCGAAGTAGTTCTGACCATCGGTGTAGCTATCCGAAGAGTTGTTCTGGAAGCTCAATGATGGTGTGAATGTGAAGGTGTTGTTGTCGTTGAGTGTATAGTCGAACTTCATATTGAGGCGGTGGTTGAAGTTGGTCATCTTCGACTCATACCACTGCTCGTAGGTCTGTGTTGTGAAGTACTCACGGTCGGTATCCTGCTCCTTCTCATTCTTCGAGTTGTTGAAGAAGTAACTTCCCGTAACCTCCATCTTCTCACCCCACTGATCGGTGATGTTTGTTCCGAAGGCGTTGCTCGATGTCACACCCGACGTAGAGCCCAACATAGTGCTGTTGCTGCTACCACGACGTCCCGACGTAGAGGATGACATTACACCTGCAAGGTCCTCCTGCGAGAAGCCCGTTTGGTTGATGTTGTTGCTCATTCCCAAGAGCGTTACACGTGTGTCGCTATCGAAGATGTTGACTGTGGCTCCCGACTTATATCTGTCGTCGGTTCCATATCCTGCGTATGCCTCTCCGAAGGCTCCTACCCTAAACTCCTCCTTGGTTACGATGTTGATCGTCTTGATCTGGTCGCCATCGTCGAATCCTGTGAACTCAGCCTGCTCGCTGGCCTTGTCGAATACCTCGATCGACTCGATTATGTCGGCTGGAAGCGACTGGATCGCAAGGCTCACATCGCCCTCGAAGAACTCCTTACCATCGAGCATAATCTTCTGAACCGACTCTCCCTGAGCCTGAATCTCGCCACCCTCGACGACGATACCTGGCATCTTCGAGAGCAGATCCTCTGCCGAGCTACCATCCAATACCTTAAATGCGTTTGCGTTGTAGATCAAACTATCACCCTTCTGCTCGGCACGAGTGTCACGATACTTCACATTCACCTTCTCGAACATTGTGTCGAAGGTCTCAGGGTTGTAGAGTGTTGTGTCGACCTTCGAGGGGTCGGTGTTGTAGACGATCTCCTCTCGCTGGGCTTGTGTCTCCGACGATGTTGCAGTAGCTGTGGTTGAAGCTGTCTGCGCCGTAAGCAGGGCTGGGCAGGCTATTGCTGCTACGATAAATAGTTTGGTGTAGTTCTTTAACATTGTATAGTTGTTTTTTTTGTTATTCTCTTGATTTTCCTATTTCACAATACAAACATACGCCAAGCCAATCAAAAATAAAAGTGATCATCTCTATGTAGTGGTGAACGACAAAAATGTGGTGGTGAACGCAATCTTCAATATTTTTTTATCTCAAAAAAAGGGGGTACCTTTGTAGTGTAGTTAATTTGGTGCTTTGTGCGCTTAAACTTTTAATACTCGATGCCCTATGATTGACAAAAATATCACACGCTACATAGATGTCATCTTCTGTCTGGTCTTGATCCCAGTGATGGTGCTTATGCTACCAATTGAACGTTGGCTCGAAAACGACTCGACCTTTGTGGTGCTCCTCATAACGTGGCTCTATCTGGTCTATATAATACATAGGTCTATCACTGTCCCCTCGGCCTTTAGCTCCAACCCCAATGGGGTGCTGTTGGCTGTGGCTCTGCTGATCATAACAATTGGCCTCACCTATCTCTTGGGTCAATACAAACTCTATGTGCCCGAACATATGCAGCAGGCTCGAAATGCCGCTGCGGCCGTTCTGAACGAGAGCGTTGGTAGTGGCGGTGGTGGTGGTGGTGGTGGTGGCGCACCAAAGAGAGCTTTGGACGGAAACAGGATGATGCAACAGCAGGCGATCTGGTTTTTGTATGTTGTGGTGACAACTTTTAGTATGGTCGTTGCGCTACTCTCTCAGATCAACCGCCACATTGTCGCTCGTCAGAATGTCGAGTTCGAGAAGAAGCGTGCCGAGTTATCTCTTTATAAGGCGCAGATCAACCCACACTTCCTGTTCAACACCCTCAACACATTGCTGGGTTTGGTCGTGACAAAATCCGACAAGGCGGAGGATGCGATCGTGCAGTTCACCTCCCTGATGAGATATATGTGTAGCAGCAGCACCCAAGATCACGTCGCTCTGCGCACCGAGGTGGAGTATATCGAGGAGTATATCTCGATCCAACGCTATCGACTCAGTGAACATACGAATGTGAATTTTAAGGTGAGCATAGCCAACGATAGCCGAAGCTGCCAGATCGCCCCTATGTTGCTGATAACCTTTATCGAGAACGCCTTGAAGTATGGCGCCTCGTCGCAATTTCCGAGCGATGTCGATGTCGAGATCAATGTCAATGGCGGAGTGTTGGAGCTGAGGACCAGCAACCCGATCTTCTCGACCCACAACAGCCGTGAGGTGAGTTCGGGGATCGGAATCCTCAACTGCCGAAAACGATTGGAGTTGCTCTATTTGGGGCGCTACGACCTCAAAATTGATGAGGGGAATGATAGATATTCGGTGTTGTTAACCATTAAACTCGTTTAACGCTTATGATACGCTGTATAGCCATAGATGATGAGCCAATCGCATTGAGCATCATCACTCAATATTGCAACAGACGTGGCGAGATCGAACTCTCGACCTATACCAACCCTATCGAGGGTATGGAGGTGGTGAGGAGGGAGCTCCCCGACCTGCTCTTTCTCGATATCGAGATGGGGGGTGTCAATGGTGTGGAGTTGGCTCGTGAGCTGCCTATGGGTGTGAGTCTGATCTTTACGACGGCCTATGCCCAGTTCGCCATTGATGGCTTCGACCTCAATGCAGTCGACTATCTCCACAAACCCTTCGCATTCTCTCGTTTCGAGAGGGCGGTAGAGAGGGTCGAGCAGAAGATCGAGCTGATGAAGAGCAGTGCGGCCGATGATGATGAGATCACCTTGAAGGTCGAGTATCAGAGTGTGAGGGTCTCGAGGTCGAAGATCGAGTATATCGAGGCGATGGATAACTATGTGAAGATCTATCTCAACTCGGCTCGTCCCATCCTCTCGCAGATGAGTATGAAGTCGGTAGAGGAGCTATTGCCTGCCGAGCAATTTATGAGGGTCCACAAATCATATATCATTGCTCGCCAGGGGGTTGCTGCATATAGCAAGCGAGAGATCCAGATGCGCCGTAGCGGCGTGGTGGTCCCCATAGGCAGAACCTATCAGGGCGATTTTGTGAAGTGGATCAGCGAGTAGCTTTTTCGTTATTCCACCCCAATAAGTTGAATGTCAAAGATGAGTGTCGAGAAGGGTTTGATGCTCCCTGCACCTCGTGCGCCATACCCCAAGTTAAAGGGGATGACAACCTCCCAACGAGAGCCCACCTGCATCTGAGCGAGGGCGGTTCTCCATCCGAGGATCAATTCGTTTAGCTTAAATTGTGCTGCTCGGCCGCTCTTGTAGGTCGAGTCAAAGACCTTTCCGTTGATTAACGATCCTTTGTATTTCACCGTTACATACCCCTTTGGAGTGGGTTTTGGCCCCTTGCCCTTGATGATCTCACGGTAGAGCACACCATTGAAAAGCTCTTTTACACCCACCTGCGAGCGATACTCCTCGATGAACTCTAAGTTGCGCTCCTTATACTCGTCGTATTTGACTTTTGCTGCCATAATTTTATTATATTTGTAGCGGCAAAGGTACTAAAAATAACGTGAGTTCGAAAATTATTTCGAACTCTTCCGCTGAAGAGCGATAGCGACTTTCGTCCCATCCCAAAGGGAGGGGATTTAGGGGTGGGGTAAGATATGAAAGAGGGCTTTTAAAAGCCCTTAATGTGAGTTTGGGAATAGGAAAAACTTACAAAAATTGAGATAAGCAATAAATAAAAAGTGAGCTTTTCCTATTTTCGAACTCACATTAATGATAATAAAGATATGCAACAGATGACTTCAGAGTGTGATTTCTCTTCGCTCGGGCTCGATGCTCGATTGGTCGAGGGGCTCACGCACCAAAATATCACAAAGCCAACCCAGATCCAGCAGCTGGCGATCCCTCGAATATTGAGGGGCGAGAGCCTTGCGGTTAGGTCGCAGACGGGAAGCGGAAAGAGCTTGGCCTATCTGCTCCCTTTGGTGCAGCTCTTGTCGAGTGATGGTGGGGTAGGGGCTCGCCTCCTGATTCTCGTCCCCACAAGAGAGCTTGCGCAGCAGGTGGGGCGAGTCTGTCGCTCTCTTTCGGGTGATGTTGGCGTTGCGGTGATCTATGGCGGAGTCGACTATGAGTTGCAACGTGAGGCGCTAAGCTCTGAGCCCGAGATCATCGTTGCGACCCCTGGGCGTTTGGAGGATCTCATCGGCCAAGGGGCGGTGGATTTGTTGGGCAAGGTGAGCTATTTTGTCCTTGATGAGGTGGATCAGATGGTCGATATGGGTTTTCGTGAGCCGATCTCCAATCTCGTAAAGTTGAGGGGAGAGGGGGCGCAGAGTCTCTGCTTTAGCGCAACGCTCCCCGAGGGGGTGGCCGAGGTGGTGAGCGAGGTTGTGGGTGAGGTGGATTTGATCGAGGATCGGAGCCAGCCCCTTGCGGCCCAGCGGATAGATCAGAGCTGCTACTTTGTGGAGCAGTCGATGATGGATCACCTCCTGCTTCACCTCCTGAGGACGAAGCTCCCCACCCGTTCGATCATCTTTTCACGCTCTCGCAAGATGGCCGACCGAATATCCAAAATGTTACGAGAAAATGACTTTGCAGCCGAGGCGATCCATAGCGACCGTTCTCAGGCGGCACGTGAATATATCTTGGGCCGATTCTGCTCGGGCGAGACCACAATCCTTGTCGCCACAGACTTGATGGCAAGAGGTATCGACGTCGAGGGTGTGACCCATATCTTCAACTTCGGACTTCCCCTTTCGCCCGATCAATATGTCCACCGAATCGGCCGAACAGGGCGTGCAGGGGCCTCTGGTGAGGCGATCACACTGCTATGTGTCGACGAGAAAAAGTTGTTGGACAGCACCTGCGCCACGATGAGGCAGAGGGTCATTGTCGAGAGCTCGCACCCCTATATGACCCCAGCGGTGACACGTGCTCTGTCTGAGGTTGAGGAGGAGGCACGCCTCAAAACACGCAGGAAGGCACGAGCCCAAAGAGCACGTAAGTAGATGAAATTCGCAAAGAAAAGAGAGAAAAACTTAAACAGATTCTTATGAATTTCAAAAAATAGTCGTATCTTTGAAACTAACTATGCGACTAACTACGCAACATAACCAAAGCTACCAACCATCCAAACTAAGAGTCTCTCTAATTCAGAGTAGTATCGAGTGGTTGGCTGCGGATCGTAATAGATCCACGGCCGAGGGCTACATTGTCCAGTGTGAGGGGTCGGATCTCGTGATCTTCTCGGAGATGTTTACAACGGGATTTTGTATGGAGCCTTTGTGTTGTGCCGAGAGCGGAGCGGAGGGTGAGGTGACCCTAAAGTGGATGAGGCAGATGGCCGCTACCTATTCGACCTCGATTGTGGGGAGTGTTGCTGTTGAGGATGGAGGCGAGTTCTATAACCGACTCTATTTCGTGAGGGCCGATGGAAGCTACGTAAAGTATGACAAGCGACATCTATTCTCCTTTTCGGGCGAGGATCGACACTACCGCTCGGGCGAGGATCGAGTGGTGGTAGAGCTTGACGGAGTGAGGATCTTGCTGCTCACCTGCTACGATATCCGCTTCCCCGTCTGGTGCCGAAATAGGGGCGACTACGACGCAATAGTGTGTGTGGCCAATTGGCCAGAGCAGAGGCGCAAGGTGTGGGATATCCTGCTAAGGGCACGAGCTATCGAGAATTTGAGTTATGTGTGTGGCGTGAATATAGTGGGTAGCGACCCAACGTGTCGTTACTCGGGAGGCACAGCGGTGATAAATTACCTTGGTGAGTGTGTCGCCTCGCTCAAAGATGGAGAGTGTGGAGTGCTCTTCTATGAGTTAGATATGGAGGCGTTGGCCCGTTTTCGTGAGCGATTCCCAGCACTGGAGGATGCAGATGATTTTACTTTGAAAATATAAGACACAAAAAAATAGTTATAATTTATAAGATATGAGTTTAGAGAATAAAGCCCTACTATTGGGTGATGAAGCGATAGCCTTAGGAGCTATCCACGCAGGAATATCGGGAGTATATGCCTACCCAGGTACCCCGTCAACCGAGATCACAGAGTATATCCAAAATTCGCCTGAGGCGAAGGATGTATTCAACAAGTGGTGTGTGAATGAAAAGACCGCTATGGAGGCGGCGTTGGGAATGTCTTATGTGGGCAAGAGGGCCTTGGTCTGTATGAAACACGTAGGAATGAATGTTGCGGCCGACGCATTTGTCAACTCGGCTGTCTCGGGAATCAATGGTGGAGTGGTGGTCTTGGCGGCCGACGACCCATCAATGCACTCGTCGCAGAATGAGCAAGACTCTCGCTTCTATGGTAAATTTGCGATGATTCCGATGTTGGAGCCATCGTCACAGCAGGAGGCCTACGAGATGATGAGATATGCCTTCGAGCTATCGGAGAGTTTGATGGCTCCGATCTTGCTTCGTATCACTACCCGTATGGCGCATAGCCGTGCGGTGGTCGAGATTGGCGAGAAGTGTGCTCAGAACGAGATCCGCTACCCAGAGGATCCACGTCGTTGGGTGTTATTGCCCGTGACGGCACGTCGTCGCTACAACGAGGTTGTGGCGCAGCAGGCGGAGTTGGTTCGTCGCTCTGAGGAGTCGAAATATAATAGGTTCGTAGAGGGTGCGGAGAAGAAGTTGGGTGTTGTGGCCTCGGGTATTGCGTGGAACTACTTGAACGAGAACTTCCCCGAGGGGTTGCCATTTTCGGCCGTTAAGGTCTCTCAGTATCCCCTTCCAAAGGCGTTGATCGAGAGGTTGGTCGACGAGTGTGACGAGGTGTTGATCTTGGAGGATGGTCAGCCATTTATCGAGGAGCAGATGCGTGGTGTGTTGGATCGAGGCAACATCATTGGTCGCTTAGATGGCCGAGTGCCAAGGGTGGGCGAGCTCACCCCCGACAATATCAAGGAGGCGTTGGGGTTGGAGTCGAAGCAGTGTTTCGATGCAAGCGAGATGGTTGTTCCACGCCCACCAGCGATGTGTGCAGGGTGTAGCCACCGTGATGTATATGCAGCGCTCAACAAGATTGTGGCGGAGTATGAGTCGGCAAAGGTCTTTAGCGACATCGGATGTTATACGTTGGGTGCATTGCCTCCTTTTCGTGCGATCGACTCGACCATTGATATGGGCGCCTCGGTGACGATGGCCAAGGGTGCGAGCGATGCTGGACAACACCCCTCGATTGCCGTAATCGGAGATTCAACATTCACCCACT
Source organism: Rikenellaceae bacterium (assembly GCA_047178625.1). GTDB lineage: Bacteria > Bacteroidota > Bacteroidia > Bacteroidales > Rikenellaceae > Alistipes. The sequence goes on along the minus strand of JBCQTJ010000020.1, from coordinate 25,567 downwards.
CGGGAATGACTGGTCTGTTGGATGCGGTGAACTCGAATAGCAGGATGACACTCATCATCTCGGATAACTTGACCACAGCGATGACGGGAGGTCAGGATTCGGCTGGAACAAGCAGGTTCGAGGCGATATGCACTGGGCTTGGCGTTGATCCTGCCCACGTGAGGGTTGTGGTTCCGCTCCCAAAGAATATGGATGAGGTGGAGGCGATCCTTCGTGAGGAGATCGAGTATGATGGTCTGTCGGTGGTGATCCCACGCAGGGAGTGCATCCAGACATTGAAGAGACATACAAAAAAGAAGTAGAGACGATATACAATATAGAATATGAAGTGTGATATAATTCTTTCGGGTGTAGGAGGACAAGGAATCCTCTCTATCGCCGCAGTTATCGGTGAGGCAATCCGCACCGAGGGGCTAAATATTAAGCAGGCCGAGGTTCACGGAATGAGCCAAAGAGGTGGAGATGTGCAGACCAACCTAAGGATCAGCTCGGAGCCAATCGCCTCGGATCTAATTCCATTGGGTGGAGCCGATGCAATCATCTCGTTGGAGCCGATGGAGGCGTTGCGTTACCTCCCCTACCTCAAAGAGGGTGGTTGGGTCGTGACATCATCGAAGCCATTCATCAACATCCCGAACTATCCCGATGTCGAGGCTCTGATGGCGGAGTTGCGCAAGCTGCCCAACTTGTTGATGGTAGATGTCGAGCAGATCGCCTCGGAGGCGGGGTCAGCACGCTCGGCAAACATCGTCCTTTTGGGGGCAGCCTCTCCGATCTTGGGCATCGAGGCGAAGGATCTGGAGGGCGGAATCGAGAGGATCTTCTCGCGCAAAGGCGAAAAGATCATAGCCTCGAACATAGCGGCATTCCAAGCAGGAGTAGCTTCGGTTGCCGAGCAGTTGAAGAGATAAGCAAACCAAAAACCAACCAAAACTATAAAATAAAGAAAATGATCTGGAATAAAACAAAAGAGTGTATGTCGCGCGAGCAGATGCGCGAATTGCAGGGAGAGAGGCTTCGTAAAACGGTCCATAGGGTATATCACAACACCCCATTCTACCGTGAGAAGATGCAGCAGATGGGGATCACACCCGACGATATCAAGACTATCGACGATATTGTGAAGCTACCATTCACAACCAAGCAGGATCTGAGGGATAACTACCCTTATGGTCTCTTCGCTGTGCCGATGTCCGAAATTGTGCGTCTCCACGCATCGTCGGGAACCACAGGTCTACCAACTGTTGTGGGCTACAACCGCAAGGATATCTCGATCTGGTCGGAGATGATGACACGCTCGCTTACGGCCTTTGGTGTCGAGAAGAGCGATATTGTCTCGGTGGGTTATGGATATGGACTCTTTACGGGTGGTTTGGGTGCTCACTATGGAGCGGAGAACCTCGGAAGTACGGTGATACCGATGTCGACAGGAAACACGAAGAAGCAGATTCAGCTGATGCGTGACTTCGGTGCGACAGTCATCACAATGACCCCATCGTATGCGCTCTATTTGGCCGATTCAATCGAGGCGGCAGGTATGACAAAGGATGATCTAAAGCTCAGAATTGGAGTCTTTGGAGCGGAGCCTTGGACCGAGAATATGCGCCGTGAGATCGAGGCTCGTTTGGGCCTTCAGGGCTACAACATCTATGGATTGAGCGAGATTATGGGACCTGGTGTCTCGTATGAGTGCGAGTGCAAGAATGGCTCACATATCGTCGAGGACCACATCTATCCCGAGATCATCTCGCCCGAGACATTGGAGCAGTTGCCCGCTGGCGAGCAGGGTGAGTTGGTCTTTACGACCATCACCAAGGAGGGTATGCCTCTGCTCCGTTATAGGACTAAGGATCTCTGTTCACTCATCGACGAGCCTTGTGCTTGTGGACGTACCAACGTCCGTATGACCCGTATCGTGGGCCGCTCGGATGATATGTTGATTATCCGTGGTGTGAATGTATTCCCTACTCAGATCGAGGAGGTTATCCTCAATATCCCCGAGTTGGAGCCTCACTATTTGATCGAGGTTGACCGTGTAAATAATCAAGATACTTTCGAGGTGAAGGTCGAGGTGAAGGGTGAGTCGTTTAGCGACAACATCGCCGATATGATCGAGATCAAGAAGAAGGTGTTGGCGAGTATGCATAGTATGTTGGGACTCAATCCGACTGTTAAGTTGGTTGCTCCACGTACCATCGAGAGAAGCCAAGGCAAGGCGGTTCGTGTTATTGATAGGCGTAAACTTTAAAATTATGTGAGTTCGAAATAAATTTCGAACTCTTCCGCTGAGGAGCGATAGCGACCAAGTCCCCTCCCCGAGGGAGGGGACTTAGGGGTGGGGTAATATATGAAAAGGGCTTTTAAAGTCCTTAATGTGAGTTCGAGAATAAGAGAAACTCACAAAAATGGAGTAATTAATTAGATAAAAAGTGAGTTTTTCTTATTTTCGAACTCACATTAAAATGATAATAATATGAAAATTAGTCAGTTATCAATTTTTATGGAGAATAAGGTAGGTGTCATCACCGAGGTGACATCTATTTTGAGCAAGGCTGGGGTGAGTATGCAGGCCTTTAGCGTTGCCGATGGTATGGAGTTTGGAATCTTGCGCCTCATCGTCCCCGATGTAAATTTTGCTCAGGAGGTGTTGCAGAGGGAGGGTTTCAAGGTGAGTCTTACGGATGTGATAAGCGTTCAAGTGCCCAATGTCCCTGGTGGGCTGTCGGATCTGCTCGACTGCTTAGCTCGTGAGGAGGTCTTTATTCAATATATGTATGCCTACCCAAGTGGCGATGTGGCAAATACAATCATCCGCCCCAACGACGTCGACAAGTGTGTCGAGGTGTTGGAGCGCTGCAAGGCGGAGCTCGGTGGTAAGAGTTCGTTTTATAACTTTTAAGCGTTAAGAATCTGTTTAACAGGTGTAACTTTGGCAAAGCAATTGCATAGCTCCAAGGTGGCGATGTCGCCATTAACTAACATAAAAAAGAGCTATGGAACAAAAACTAAACACACTGCTGTCGGATCTTGTGGTGACATACCACAAAATACAGAATTTCCATTGGTACACCAAGGGGATCAACTTCTACCCAATCCACGAGAAGTTGGATGAACTCTACGAGGGGGTCCTCGGGGCGGTCGACGAGGTGGCCGAGACGATGTTGATGTTGGAGATGATGCCCGTTGCATCGTTGAGGGATTTCATCGAGAACTCATCTATCGAGGAGGCAGGCGAGCGAGGGCGCTCGGTCGAAGATATTATGAAGCACCTGCTTGCCGACTTCGAGCATCTGAAGGCGGAGGTGATCGTCATAAAGACGCAGGCCGACGAGGAGATGTTATACCTTGTCTCAGCCTTGATGGATAGCTACATCGCTCAGTTCTGCAAGAATATTTGGATGATTAAGCAGACTCTGAAGTAGGTGTAAATAGAGAAGTACTCCCTAAAAGTTATATAAATTAACTTTTAGGGAGTACTGTTATTTCTTAATGAGGTCAACGTTAAGTATCGAACTACTCATCCTCCTCCTCGTCGGGGTTCATAAAGCTCGGCGATTTGTGGTCGACATCCTCTCTGTATAACACCCAGTTGCCCTCGTAATCCTCGGTGAGGGCGGTGAGTGACTCCATCCAATCCCCCGAGTTGAGGTATTTTATCCCATTCACATCCTTGATGTCGGGGCGGTGGATATGGCCACAGATCACCCCGTCGCACTCCTTCACCTTTGCCAACTCGCAGATCTGAGTCTCGAAGCCATCGAGGGCCGAGAGTGATGACTTCACCTTGTCTTTGACAGCACGGGCGATCGAGTAGTAGGGTAGTCCCCTAAACATTCGATATTTGTTGTATATCCTATTGATCGTAAGGAGCAGTGAGTAGCCGATATCTCCTAACTTCGCTAACCAACTAATACGTGATGTTACCGAGTCAAATATATCGCCGTGGATGACATAATATCTCTTATCTCCGCTCGTATAGATATAGTCATTGATGATCTCCATATTGAGGAAGTTGATCGGCGTAACACGATCGAGGAAGTCGTCGTGGTTGCCTCTGACATAGATTATGCGGGTCGTGTGGGCGATATCCAACAGCGCCTTGATGAAGCTGGTGTGATTGCGTTTCCACTTCTCGCCTCTACCTCGCATAATGGCCCATCCGTCGATGATGTCCCCACACAAGATCAGCGTCTCGCAGCTATTATTTCGAATAAATGCGGTCGCCTCACGACTCTTAGACCATTTGGAGCCTAAGTGTACGTCGGACATTACGATTGTCCTGAAGTCGAAGGTTTTCTGCTCTTTATCCATCCCGTGATCAGCTTTCTTGTGCAAAGATATCTATCTTGTGTTAAGGAGTTATTGCTATCGTGTTTTTTTATAACTCAACCTTGTATTGAGGGTAGCACTTTGCCGCCCACTCAGCTACATTCTCATCGCTCTTCAACAGGCCGAGGCTCTTCAAGAAGTTGTGAGAGTCGATCGTCGCCTTGACAAACATCGTCATATCGTTGGTCTTGCTAATGATATTGAAGAAGCCGTGGCTTGCACCCTCGTAGATGATAACATCACACCTCGATCCGCACTCCTCGAACATCTTCTGATAGGCATAAGCCACCTCGACGTCGATCAAGTGGTCCTTATCTCCAACGAGGAAGATTGATGGAGCTACACCCTTGCGAACATTGTAATAGGGCGAGAACTCCTTGTAGTACTCCGCAACTCTATCATATCCGTAACCCTTGTCGGCGCCGCTCTTACCAGGTCCGTTACACACAACTGGGTTGTAGAGGACATTAGCGCATACATCTGTTGGGATCGACAAATCGTCGGTCGGGTCGTTAATCTCGGGACACATCGCCACCGCTGCTGCCAAATGGCCACCAGCCGATCCTCCCGATGTCACGATCTTCTTAGGGTTGATATTAAACTTCTTGGCGTTGGCCTTGATATATCTGATTGCCGACTTTGCATCCATCAACGATACGTCGGGGGTTGTGCCATTCTTCTTTGTGCGATACTCAACGAGGAAACATACGAAGCCGTGAGTTGCGAAGTATTCGGCCCTCTCCTTGAACTGTGTTGGGGTGCCCGAGTTCCATCCTCCACCGAAGTAGAATACGAAGGCATTCTTGCTCTTGCCCTCTGTGTAGCCCTCTGGGGCGATGATGTGGAGATTTAGGTCGAGATCTTCGACGCTCTTGAATACCTCCTTGCTGCTTGTGATCTCAAATGGTACCTCGCTCTTTTTTGCGGCGTTTGCGTTTGGCGCAAATGAGATGGCGCAGAGTACGATGATTGACAGTAGTGTTAATGCTCTTTTCATTTATGGTTTGTTTTTAGGTTTTTTCGTTTACTTGCATAACTATACCTTTACAAAGGTATGATTTTATATTAAATATACCTAATGGTTGAGGCTTTAAATGCACACAAAAAAAGATACATCGAGACTTTACGCCCCGATGTATATTGCTCTTATAGTTTAACTCTTAAAAAAGTTACTCCTGCTTGTACGACTGCTCGTGAACATCCATAACGGCACGTCCCGATGGATCGGCCATCTTCTTGAATGCTGCATCCCACTCCAATGCGATTGGTGTACTACACGCAACCGAAGGCAACGATGGTACGCACTTCGCTGCTGTCTCCGATGGGAAGTGACTCTCGAAGATCGAGCGGTAGAAGTACTCCTCCTTGCTCATAGGTGGGTTCACTGGGAAGCGCTCTGCCGCCTTTGCGAACTCCTCGTCGCTCACCTGCGATGAGGTGAGCTCACGAAGTGAGTCGATCCAACTATATCCCACACCATCCGAGAACTGCTCCTTCTGCCTCCAAGCTACGCTCTCTGGCAAGTAATCCTCAAAAGCCTTACGTAAGATCCACTTCTCCATACGCTCTGGGGTGATCATCTTATCCTTTGGGTTGAGGCGCATCGCCACATCCAAGAACTCCTTGTCGAGGAATGGAACTCGACCCTCAACGCCCCAAGCACACAATGACTTGTTGGCCCTCAAGCAGTCGAACATATGCAACATACCCAACTTGCGAACTGTCTCCTTGTGGAACTCCTCGGCACTTGGCGCCTTGTGGAAGTAGAGGTATCCTCCGAAGATCTCGTCGGCACCCTCGCCACTCAATACCATCTTGACACCCATCGACTTGATTACTCTCGACAACAAATACATAGGGGTACTTGCACGAACTGTCGTAACGTCATAGGTCTCGATGTTGTAGATCACGTCACGAACGGCATCCAATCCCTCCTGAACGGTGAACTGAATCTCGTGGTGAACCGATCCGATGTGGTCCGCCACCTTGCGAGCAGCCGCCAAATCTGGTGATCCGATCAGACCCACTGCAAATGAGTGGAGCTGTGGCCACCAAGCAGACTCTGAGTTGTCGCTCTCGATACGCTTTGCCGAGAACTTCTTGGCAACAGCCGAGATGATTGATGAGTCGAGACCGCCCGAGAGCAACACTCCATAGGGAACGTCGGCCATCAACTGCCTCTCAACCGCATCCTCTAAGGCTTTGCGAAGGGCTGCAATATCTGACTCGTTATCCTTAACCACCTCGAAGTCGCTCCAGTCACGCTGATACCACTTCACGGGAGCCTCATCCTTGCTGCAATAGTATTGGCCAGGGAGGAACTCCTCGATCTTGGTGCAATATCCCTCCAAAGCCTTAAGCTCCGAAGCGACGTAGTATGTTCCATCTGCATCGTATCCCTGATAGAGAGGGATGATTCCGATGTGGTCACGACCAACCATAAAGATGTCGTTCTCGATGTCGTATAGTGCAAATGCGAAGATTCCATTCAAGTCCTCGAGGAAGTTGACCCCCTTCTCACGATACAAGGCCAAGATAACCTCGCAATCAGAGTTAGTCAAGAATTCGTAGCGACCCTCGAACTCCTTGCGGATCTCACGGTGGTTATAGATCTCGCCATTAACGGCCAAGACCAACTTGCCATCCTTGCTAAAGAGAGGCTGCTTACCCGACTCTGGGTCTACAATCGAAAGACGCTCGTGCGCCAAGATAGCCCTCTCATTCTCATAGATACCCGACCAATCTGGACCACGGTGGCGAATACGTTTCGCCATATCCAAAACCTGAGGACGAAGCCCTTTCATTGGGCTTTTTAGATCAAATGCACATACTATTCCACACATAATAATATAATGTCAATGTTTATTACGTCACGATCTCCCTATCGTGGCGTAGTTAATTTTAAAATATATCAAAAATACTGCTCCATTTTCTCCCATTTGTTTGGTCAAAGGGGGCAAAATAGAGGTCTATATCGACCACAAAGTTATTGTTTTTTTTTGAATATGCTAAGAATCTGTTTAAAATTGATAAAAAATTTTAAACAGATTCTTATTTAGCGTGAGCTTTTTAAGCTCCTTTTATATCTTCTTGGGTCGCTACGCTCCTCTTATGTATACGCTCTATTTTGCAGTGCGGACCAATCTTACAAAATTATAATATCTCTCCTCGCCGCCTTCGACCTCCAATCCATTGTCGCTCTTCGAGTCGAAGCGTACCGCTCCTGCTCCGTGCATATCCTTGCCTGCGTTGTTTACGGCACGTCCTACGGCCAAGTACCACGCAAAGTAGAATGGGCTGTCTTTCCTAAAGCAGGCCGATGTCGATGACCAGCAATATCCGAAGTCGTCGTCTCCTGCCTCGTTGACATATGGGGTATTTGTGAAGATCGGATCCATCGCCGCCTCGACCCCCTTGCTGCTTGGGGCACGTGTGTAGTCGGCTATGCTCTGGAGCTCTTTGATGTTGGGGAGTCTCCAATCTTTGTAGCCTGCCAACTTCGAGTTCTCGGCATACTCCAACGCCTCGTGCCACTCTATTCCCTTGCCGTTGTCACCCTTCGACCACATCAACCCCGTCGCCTTGTCGGTGATCGTTCCATCTGCGTTGTCTACAAATTGGTTGATACCATATACCTCGCCACGAACGGCTCTAACCTGCTTTGCCATCGGGTTGTTCATCATTGGGGCTCCTCCTTGGCCGCCATTGCCTCCTTGGCCTCCCATCTGTGGACGTTGTTGTCCCTGAGGCCTCTGTTGAGATTGCTCTCCTTGGGTTCTCTGCTCTCTACCTGCCATCATCGGTGGTTGACGACGCATTGTGCTGTCTGCTCCCTCGGGGCGCTGCTGTCTATGTTGTCCCTGTTCGCCGCCTGCCATCATCGGTGGTTGACGACGCATTGTGCTATCTGCTCCCTCGGGGCGTTGGCCTTGTGGCCTTTGTTGTCTCTGCTCGCCCTGCTCTCCTCTCTCGCCACCGCCTCTGTTGCCGCCTGCTGGGTAGGCCTTGATGTGTCCCGTTACGTGGTTCACTCCGAAGGCGGCGTTGTTGTGTCCCTCGACTGTCTCACCTGCATACATATTGTCGGCCCAATATTGCTCATCCTTGCTTACTTGCTCTGAGGATAGTTTGAAATAGTTGGTGTCGATATAGGGCCACCCTGCGCTGAAGTTGCTGATCGAGAAGAGCTCTTTGAGGGTTGGAAGTCGCCAATCTGAGTGGCCACCCAACTCCAAACTCTCGCAATAGGCCTTCGCCTCGGCCCACGTCATACCCTGAGGTGTGGGGATCTGCTGCCACTCAAGCCCCGTGTTGAGGTCCGAGACTGTGCCATCTCCATTATCCTTAAACGACATCGCTGGCCCTGCCTGATAGTCGGCATCTTGACCATAGAGCGCCTTCCCCTTTTTTGTGGTCATCACCTCTCCGTCGATGTTGTAGCTCTTGGTCTGTCCCGTTGCCACTACGGTGTAGCTTTGTGCTTGGATTTGAGCTGTGCTAAGCGATAGGATGGCACATATCGCCACGGCTCCTGCTTTTCTGATATTCATAGGTCTGTAATTATTTTGGTTACATCTATATAGACACAAAAAATTATGGAAGGTTAAAATTAACCCTCCATAACTCCTCTGTTTTTAATCTGTGATATTTAAAGCTATGCTCTATTATATCCAATGTTTCGCCGCCTTGTTGGCGATCTGTTTAGAAGGAGAAGATTCTTGCTCCTATCTGTAAGTACCCCTCGCTCTTCTGAGGATTCCACATCGCGTGGGTGAATAGCGGCAATGCGTAGTTGCCAATCACCAAATCATACTCCACCTTCAACGATACCTCCACCAAGCCAGGCTTGGTGCCATAGAAGATGGCCCCATCATCGGGGTTGTTGAGTGCAAATGCACCTCCTACACCAAAGTCACACGCCCAGTTTGCGTGGTCGTAGAAGCGATACTCCGCATAGCAGAATGTAGAGAATAGATTGTGGCTATTCGAGCTATCACGGTCACGGCCATAGATCACAGTCGACCACTGGAGTGTGAGGGGTAGCTTCTCGCTGATGGTATAGTATAGATTCAAATCAATGAAGCGCCCTGTCTCGTCTGCCTTATAGTTAAAGATCTCATCGGTGTTGTAGCTCGCCCCTGGTGAGAAGTTGAATGTATCGTTCAACGAGAGCTTAAAGCCGCCCACCTTGTAGGTGACATAGTTGTTAAACTCCTTGTAGGAGCCTGTTGTGTTGACACCGCCCCAGAATCCTACGGCGAGGTTGTTCAATTGGTTGCTGAAATTGAGGTCGGTGGTGATAACCACACCGCTGGCAACCTCGCTGCCTCGCCAGATATGCATATTCTGAATCTCAGCGCTCATATTTGGGTGGATCTGAGCATAGTGATCTGCCGCCTTTAGAGTGGCTGGAGCAAGAATAAGCATTGTAGCTGCCAAAATAATTGTAATTCTCTTCGTCATCGTTTTCGTTATTGTCATCGTCTTCATAATCGTCTCGGTTTAATGGTGGTGGTTTGGTTAGGTTTCTGATACAAAAATAGGCTCTGTTTTAACTAAAAAATATAGATATTGACTCTATTTTATTGGGAACGATTGCGGGAACGATTGCAAAATCTGCAAACGTTTTCATTTTAATGGTGTTATATGGGTTAAATATGGTTGATTTAGATTTTTTTTTAATAACTTTGTCCCAACTACAAAAACAATCAGAATAGTCGTTAACTATACCATACTTAACTATGAACTGGAATATATCAAATCTATTTTGTCTCGAAGGGGCCATCGCCTCTCTTTCCCTCTTATTTGTAGCCTCTTGTGGCTCTGTCTCCTCCGATGTTGAGGAGCAATCTTGGGTCGTCGACCGTTTCTATGATGTGAGGGTGCTGAGGTATGAGGTGCCAGGTTTCGAGGCGTTGCCGCTCGATGAGAAGATCTATATCTACTATCTCGCTCAGGCCGCTGTTGCGGGGCAGGATATCATAATCGATCAAAATTTTAAGTACAATATCCCCATCCGAAACACCCTGATGGCTATTATGGAGGGCTACAAGGGTGATCGGACTCTCTCGGATTGGAAGGCGCTGGAGGCCTACACAAAGCGTGTCTGGTTCTCGAATGGTATCCACCACCACTACTTGGAGACAAAGTTTAGCCCCGACTTCTCGGCTGACTATTTTGCCGAGGTGGTGCGTGAGGTTCTGCCTCAGAGGAGCGAGGAGCTGATCGAGACCCTCACCCCCGTGATCTTCGACCCTGAGCTTTATAGGGTTAAGAATAGCTCGGATCAGAGTTCGGATTTGGTGCTTAGCTCGGCTTGCAACTACTATGATGGTGGTGTGACACAGGCCGAGGCGACCAAATTCTATGAGGATATGGAGCGTGATAACCCCTCGAAGGCGTCGTTTGGACTCAACTCGAGGTTGGTCAAGGGCGAGGATGGAGCTCTCTTCGAGGAGGTCTACAAGGTCGGAGGCCGCTTCTCGGAGCAGATCGAGCAGATCATCTATTGGCTCGATAAGGCCAAGGATTACGCCAATCCCAAACAGCGGAGGGTGATCGAGCTGTTGGTGGAGTACTACAAGACTGGTGATTTGGAGGCCTTCGATGAGTATAGCATAGCGTGGGTCCAAGATGTCGACTCCAATGTTGACTTCATAAATGGATTTATCGAGATCTATGGCGATCCACTGGGACGTAAGGCGTCGTGGGAGAGTCTGGTGAACTTCAGAAACGAGGAGGCGAGTCGTCGCACCAAGATCATAGCCGACAACGCCCAGTGGTTCGAGGATCGCTCACCGATCAACCCAGCCTACCGAAAGAGGGAGGTGAAGGGTATCACCGCCAAGGTTATCAACGCAGCGATGTTGGGAGGTGACTGCTTCCCATCGACACCCATCGGCATCAACCTGCCCAATGCTGGGTGGATTCGTCGAGACTATGGTTCCAAGTCGGTGACAATCGACAATATTATATATGCCTATGCCCAATCGGCCGCCGATAGCGGATTCTCGGAGGAGTTCTATGCCGATGAGTTGACTCGTGATTTGGTCAAGAAGTATGGCGATATTGCCGCCGATATGCACGTCGATATGCACGAGTGTCTGGGTCACGGCTCGGGGCAGCTTGCCGAGGGGGTGTCGGAGAGTGCGTTGGGTAGCTACTACTCGGCTCTCGAGGAGGCTCGTGCCGACCTCTTTGCCCTCTACTTCATAGCCGACTTCCAGATGATTGACCTCGGGTTGATCCCATCGTTGGAGGTTGCGAGGGCTCAATATATCAAATATGTCACCACGGGTGCTATCTCTCAGCTCTCACGTGTTGAGTTGGGCCACAACCTCGAGGAGTCGCATATGCGCAATAGGCAGCTGATCTCGCAGTGGTTGTTGCAGAATGGAGATGGTTGTGTCGAGATGACATATGAGGGTGGCCGCCACTTTGTAGCTGTGCGCAACCTCCAAGATATGAGGGAGAAGATCGGAGAGCTACTGTGTGAGGTGCAGCGAATCAAGAGCGAGGGCGACTATGCAGCGGCTCAGGCGTTGGTCGAGGGGTATGGTGTGAAGATCGACCCTAAGCTCCACGCTGAGGTGTTGAAGCGTTACGCCTCGTTGGAGATCGAGCCTTATGCAGGATTTGTCAACCCTAAGTATGAGTTGGTGATGGAGGAGGGAAAGATTGTCGATGTGGCGATCTCGTATCCCACCACCATTTGGTAGATCCCTCTACGTCATTGCGGCCTCCGAGCCAATCGTGTCTATTTATTTTGGATACGATTGGCTCGGAGGCCGCAATGACGTAGAGAGGTGATTTAATTGAGCCTACTCCTCGGTAGCAATAAGCTTGTTAAGCCAACTCGTGAGTAGGAAGAGGATCACAGCCGCCGCACCGCTCATAATCACAAACAACATAAAGAAGTCGGAGAGGTTCGAGACCTCATATCCGATGAAGCTCTTTGTGACACCACCCTCGGGATAGTATGAACTAAGCACTCCCGAGAGCTTATTCGCAGCCGAGATGCTCAAACACCACACACCCATAAGTAGCGAGGCGAAGCGTGCAGGAGAGAGTTTATTGACCATCGAGAGGCCGATAGGCGACAAGCAGAGCTCTCCCATAGTGTGGATGAAGTAGAGGCTCACCAACCACATCATACTAACCTTGACATTAGGGTCGACACCCCTCACACCAAACGAGATGATCAAATAACCGAGTGATAGGAGCAGGAGTCCGATCGACTGTTTGAGAGGCGACGATGGCTCCATCTTATGTTTACCGAGCCATCCCCACATCATAGCGAAGAGAGGTGCAAACATCACAATAAAGAGGGCGTTAAACGACATAAAGTAGGAAGCAGGCATCTCCCACCCGAAGATCACACGGTCGGTCTGCTCATCGGCAAAGAATGTCAGCGAGGCTCCAGCCTGCTCAAAGGCGGCCCAGAAGAAGATCACAAAGAAGGCGATGATATAGATCACCAAGATACGCTTGCGCTCGATCGAGGTGAGTGACTCGTCGGTAATCAACATAACGGGGATGGTGATAAGGCTCGAATAGATCATCGCTCCGATCCAGTCGGCATCGACATAGAGCCCCTCGGAGCTGCCCCAATTGGCGGCAAAGAGGAACAATAAGATGAAGAATGATGCTACCGAGGCGGCCATCTTGCGCTTCGAGAAGCCGTGTGAGGTCGCCTCATCCTCCTTTGGTGCCTTAGTGGGGGCCAATCCGATTGGCTCGTCGTTGGGCCCTGTGAGGTACTTATCTTGGTTGAAGTAGAAGATCGCCGTTCCGATCACCATACCAATACCAGCCGAGAGGAATCCCCACTTGAAGTCGGCAGGGTTGCCCGTATTACCGACAAATCCACACCATAGAGGGGCGATTGCCGCACCTGCGTTGATACCCATATAAAATATGGTGTAGGCCGCATCACGACGACTATCCGCTGGGGCATAGAGTGAACCCACCATAGTCGAGATATTGGGCTTGAAGAAGCCATTTCCGATGATGATGGCGGCAAGACCTGTCATCATCAACCACACTCCGAGCGACCCCGAATCATAGTAGCAGGCGCTGAGGAACATAAATAGCTGTCCGATGGCCATCACCACCCCTCCCACGACGATCGAGTGTCTGTTGCCCCAATATCGGTCGGCTATGTAGCCTCCCAGTAGCGGGGTGAGATAGACCAGTCCCGTGAAATTTCCATAGATCAGTGAAGAAAATTCTTTGTTGAACAGAAGCGCCTGCGTCATATAGAGGACGAATAGCGCACGCATTCCATAGTAGTTGAAACGCTCCCACATCTCGGTTGCAAAGAGCAGGTAGAGACCACGTGGGTGTGATTTTGATGTACTCATTTTAGTTGGGTTTGTGATTGTATGACCACAAATTTACATAAAAAATATCGAAATATAAGCGTGATGGAGAAAAACTTTTTATATCTTTGTCAAAAAGGTAAAGTAGGTATTAAACTCAGAGAGAATGTGGTATAAAGATATATATGATAACAACGCAAAGTGGGTGGAGCGAAAGTTGAGCGAGGATCCGCTGTTTTTCACCAAGCTATCAATGGGGCAGAGTCCCAAATATCTCTATATCGGGTGTAGCGATAGTAGGGTATCGGTTGAGGAGCTGATGGGGGCGAGCCCTGGCGAGATCTTCGTTCACCGCAATATCGGAAACATTGTGATAAATACCGACAACAACCTCAATGCGGTGGTCCAATATGCGGTGGAGCACCTCAAGGTGGAGCATATAATTGTGTGTGGTCACTATGAGTGCGGAGGAATCAAGGCGGCGATGCACCCTCGGGATATGGGGCAGCTCAATGGATGGCTCCAAGTTGTACGTGATGTCTACCACACCCACCGAGAGGAGCTCGATGGGATCGAGTGTCTGGACGAGAGGTATGACCGCCTGGTGGAGCTAAATGTGAGGGAGCAGTGTCTAAATATTATGAAGATCGACCACGTTCAGAAGTCGTGGACCCAGAACAAACGTCCATATGTCCACGGCTGGATCTTCGATGTGAGGACGGGTAGGTTGAAGGATTTGGATCTAAATACGAGAGAACTCTTCAACGAGGTGGAGGACATATATAATATAGACTTCGATCACAAATAGAGATAGAAAAAGAGGCTAACTATCAAATAGTTAGCCTCTTTTGAAAAGTGGTACCACCAAGAATCGAACTAGGGACACACGGATTTTCAGTCCGTTGCTCTACCAACTGAGCTATGGTACCATCTTGTGATTTGCTCCTAACCCTAACACCTCTCTCACCTCTTCGATTGATCGCTGCCGTTAGTAGGTTTGTCGCTTATCGTGGTGCAAATATAGAACGAAATATTGGATTCGCAAAACTTTTGGAGGAAAAAATTCAAAAAAATATTGGGCTCTTTCGCTAAGTGGTTCTAACTGTTGTGGTTGCGTTTGTGCTTTTTTTTGAGAGTTTTCTCACTCTTTTTGCCATATCCCACGAGTTCCCCAAAAATGGCGGAGTGCGCTACATTAATTCGGGGGTTAATTCAAAATCTCTAAAAAAATCAACTACCCATATCGCTCCAAAGCCTATTTATCGCTAAAATAGAGGCGAATATTAAAAAAACTTAATATATTCTTGTCTTTTTGATTATTTGTGCTTATCTTTGTAATAATATTAGAAGCAAAGATATGAATACACTAAAAGATTTTTTTAATAGCGCAACTCAGGATGTCGCAAAGGGCGTATCTCAGAAGAATAATATCATTAAGCGTAGCATAATCGCATATATGGCGGTGAATGGAGAGTGTACCCTTTCGGAGCTTACCAAGGAGCTCCACGTGAGTGTGCCCACAATCACCAAATTGGTGCAGGAGTTGGTTGACGTGAATATCGTCACAGACTTGGGCAAGGTCGAGACTCTTGGTGGTCGCCGTCCAAATGTCTTTGGTTTGGCAAGCTCTGCTATCTATTTCATTGGTGTTAATGTCGGACGTAATAGTATGTATTATGTGGTGACAGATCTGCATAACAACATCATTCAAGAGAGCCGCGACGAGTCGTTCGAGCTGATCGACAGGATGCAGTGTCTCGAGACAATATGTAATAATATCGAGGGTTTCATCGACCACTGCGGGATCGAGAGGTCTAAGATCTTGGGTCTTGGTGTGAGTATCACGGGACGTGTGAACCCCGAGGCTGGACGTAGCTACAAATACTTCACCAATAGCGAGAGGTCGTTGCGTGAGATCATCGAAGAGAGGGTAGGCATCAGGGTCTTGTTCGAGAATGACACTCGTGCGAGGTGCTATGCGGAGTACACTTGTAGCAAGGTGCGAGATGAGCGAAGTGTGTTGTATCTCCACTTGGGACTCGGTATTGCAATCGGTATTGTTGTCGATGGTAAGCTATATTATGGTAAGAGTGGTTTCGCAGGAGAGTTTGGTCACATCCCATTCTTCGACAATGAGATCATCTGTGCTTGTGGTAAGAAGGGGTGTTTGGAGACCGAGATCTCGGGTATCGCTATCGAGGAGAAGATGATAAAGTTGATCGAGAGCGGTGTGAATACGATCCTTCGTGAGAAGTATGATCGTCACGAGAATATCCGAATCGGAGATATTATCGAGGCGGCTAAGTGCGATGATAACTTGTCGATCGAGCTGATCGAGGAGGCTGGTGAGAAGGTAGGTAAGGCGGTTGCCTTCCTAATCAACATCTTCAACCCCGAGAGTGTGATTGTCGGAGGTGCTATGGCGGCGGCTGGTGACTACATTATGTTGCCTATGAAGTCGGCTACCAATAAGTATTCGCTCAACTTGGTCTACAAAGATACTAAGTTCTGTCTGTCGACGATGACAGGAAGTGCGAGTGCGCTGGGAGTTGCTATGTTGATCCGCAATAAGGTGCTTGGAATATAGGGAATAATAGTATATTTAATATATGCAGGAGCAGATCCGAGTTAGACTCCGAGGTGTAGAGCCCCGAGATGTCGACTTGATGTATAGCGTGGAGAATGATCTACGGAATTGGAGTGAGAGTGGGGCTACGCAGCCCTTCTCTCGCTATCTTTTGGAGCTGTTCGTAGAGTCGCAGAGCGATGATATCTTTAAGAACCGACAGTTGAGGCTGATGGTCGAGGGGGCGGATGGTGAGACGGTCGGAATGGTCGACCTCTTCGAGTTTGACCCAGTGAACCACCGAGCAGGTGTCGGGATCTATATTATGGAGCCATTTCGAGGTGGAGGCTACGGGGTTGCAGCCCTCGAGGAGCTGCATAAATATTGTCGAGGGGTGTTGCAGCTTCATCAGCTATGGTGTGGTGTGGCGGTCGATAATATCGCCAGCTACAATCTCTTTAGGTCGATGGAGTATCGAGCGGTGGGGGTTAAACGTGAGTGGCTCTGGCGAGAGGATGGCTATTGTGACGAGGTTATGATGCAATATGTCTTTGATTGAGATAAAGAATAGGTTTGAACTTAAAGGTTTAAGCCTTTTTTTTGTTATATGGTTTTTTTATTCGAGAAAAAATAATAAATTTGTTATCGTTTGCGTTTTGTGTGTGGCGTTATGATATGCAGATATAGGTGAGTGAAAAAGAAAAAAATATAATAACTTAAGAGCAACTATTTAGAAATAAAAAATTTATGAGTGAGACAGTAAATATCAAGGAGCTTAATGAGCGCATCGAGCGTGAGAGTCTTTTTGTGGAGACATTGCGTCGAGAGATGGGAAAAGTGATTGTCGGTCAGGCGCATCTTGTCGATACGTTGTTGATTGGTCTGTTGTCGGGCGGACATATCTTGTTGGAGGGTGTTCCTGGGTTGGCAAAGACCTTGGCTATCACGACATTGGCGAAGGCTGTTGATGCCGATTTTTCACGTATTCAGTTTACCCCCGACCTCTTGCCTGCCGACTTGGTGGGTACATTGATCTATTCACAGCGCACCGAGGAGTTCTCGGTGAAGAAGGGACCGATCTTCGCCAACTTCGTATTGGCCGATGAGATCAATCGCTCACCCTCGAAGGTGCAGTCGGCTCTCTTGGAGGCGATGCAGGAGCGTCAGGTGACTTTGGGCGACGAGACATACCCCCTCCCATCACCATTCTTGGTCCTTGCGACACAGAACCCATTGGAGCAGGAGGGAACCTATCCGCTCCCCGAGGCGCAGGTCGACCGTTTTATGTTGAAGGCCAAGATCTCGTACCCTCGCAAGCAGGAGGAGCGTGACATCGTGAGGATGAACCTCGCAGGAACGGGAATGCCCGAGGTGCAGAAGGTGGTCACGCCAGCCGATATCTTGAGCGCACGTCGAGTGGTCGAGGATGTCTATATGGATGAGAAGATCGAGAAGTATATCGTCGATATCATCTTCGCAACACGTGAGCCTGTGGAGTATGGTTTGGATCGTCTCACCTCGTTGATCTCCTATGGAGGTTCGCCTCGTGCGTCGATCTCGTTGGCCAAGGCGGCTCGTGCCTATGCCTTTATCCGTCGTAGGGGTTATGTCATCCCCGAGGATGTGAGGGCGGTGTGCCACGATGTGTTGCGCCACAGAATTGGCCTCACCTACGAGGCGGAGGCTGAGAATGTTACTCAGGAGCAGATCATCACCGACATCTTGAATAGTGTCGTTGTGCCTTAATTTTTTTTGTGTTAAAAAAAGTATAATCATAGGCAATGGAGCAGAGTGAAAATGATATTTTGCGAAGAGTCCGCAAGATCGAGATAAAGAGCCGAGGCTTGACCAATCAGATCTTTGCTGGAAAGTACCACTCGGCCTTTAGGGGGCGTGGTATCTCTTTTTCGGAGGTGCGTGAGTATCGCCCAGGGGATGATGTGCGTGATATTGATTGGAATGTCACGGCACGCTCTCGCTCGCCTCATATCAAGATCTATGAGGAGTCGAGGGAGTTGACGATGATGTTGATGGTCGATGTGAGTGGATCTCGAATGTTTGGCTCTCAGGAGCTCTCGAAGAAGAATATCCTCACCGAGATCGCCGCTGTGTTGGCCTTCTCGGCGGCTCAGAACTCCGATAAGGTGGGGTGTATCCTCTTCTCGGATCGTGTCGAGAAGTATATCCCGCCCAAGAAGGGGCGTTCGCACGTGATGATGATAATCAGGGAGCTGGTGGGCTTCAAGCCCGAGTCGAAGGGGACCGACATCGCCAAGGCGGTGAGCTTCTTCACCAACGTAAATAAGAAGAGGTGCACCTGTTTTATGATGTCCGATTTTCTGATCGCCTCTAAGGCCTCGGAGGAGTTGAACCACGCCCTAAAGATCGCAAGGTCTCGCCACGATATGGTGGCCATAAGGGTCGAGGATCCTCGTGAGGCGGAGATGCCCGATGTCGGTTTGGTCGAGTTCTCAGATTCGGAAAGTGGCGAGAGGATGTTGGTCGACACCTCGTCGAGAGCGGTGAGAGATCACTACGCTGAGGCGTGGACGTCGAGAATCGAGGCTGTCGAGCGGCTCTTGAAGCAGAATAGAGTCGATGCGGCTAAGGTGACAACCGATGCCGATTATGTTGTGGAATTGATAAAACTATTCAAGCAGCGATGATAAAGAGATTCTTAACAATATGTGCGCTTGCGCTTTGTGCAAATGTGTCGTTTGTCGTGGCTAATGATGTGACAGATGTCGTAGAGAGCAACAAAGCACCAATTATGAGCGCCCGTTTCCTTCCCGATAGTGTCGGAATAGGCGACCACGTGACCCTCTCGATTGATGTCGAGCAGGATGTGATGCAGGTGGTGGCCTTCCCCGATTTCAATAGGGTAGAGGGGTCGACGTTGGAGTTGGTCGGAGTGCCGACACTCGACACGTTGGCCGTTGAGGGGCGACGTGTTAAGTTGAGTCGTCGATATACCTTCACCTCGTTTGACGAAGGCTACTATAATGTGGGGCGTGTAGCTGTGCTCTATGCCGACAAGGGCGGAGTGGATACCCTCTATACTCCCGATTCGGTGCGACTCTTTGTCGGCACATATATCATCGACTCCACATCACACTCGATATTCGATCTGAAGCCCATCCGTGAGCTGCCATTTAAGTTCCGTGAGATCTCGGGTTATACAACTTGGGTGATCTTGGGACTTATCCTTCTGTTGATATTGATCTACGTCGGACTTCGATTGATGGCCCACTTCGGCCGACCTGTGTTGGGGTTGTTCAAGCCAGCGCCACCCGTTCCGCCTCACGTGGCGGCTATCGAGGCGTTGCAGACTCTGCGTGGTGAGAGGTTGTGGCAGGAGGGCGAGTATAAGGGTTACTACTCTCGTCTGACCGATATCGTTAGGACCTATATCTCGGGGCGCTATGGCGTTGCGGCGATGGAGATGACCACCGATGAGATCCTTAGCTCGATTCGAGAGTTGGATATCCCCACTCAGTGTGCGATGGAGCTACGTGAGATGTTGCGTGATGCCGACCTTGTGAAGTTTGCTAAGGCCGAGTTCTCGGGGTCGCAGAATGAGAGATACTTCGAGAGTGCCGTAGTCTTTGTGAAGTTGACCAAGGAGGTCGACGAGGAGGCTGAGGAGTCGGAGGAGGCTGAGCAGAGTGAGGCAAAAGAGGAGTCGAGTGATAATAAAAACGAGTAGATGATATGAGACATATAATATTAATGCTACTTATAGGTGTCGGCTCAGTGATGATGTCGCAGGTGCAGGCCCAGAATCTCCCCGAGAGGAGAGAGGTGCGTCGTGGAAATGATAGCTTTTTGGATGAGGACTACGAGAAGGCGGCCGAGTACTATGTTCGTGCGATGGAGTATGCCCCCGACAACTATGAGGCTCGATATAATTTAGGAAGTGCGCTCATCAAGGGTGGCGATTTGGAGAGTGGAGAGAAGTTGTTGGCGGAGCTGGCGGCAGACTCACTGCTCTCGGATGCGAAGCGTTCGATCGCCTACTTCAACTTAGGAAATAGCCAGTTTGAGCAGCAGAAGTTGGAGGAGGCGTTGGAGAGCTACAAAAACGCTATGCGATACGACCACACCGACCAAGAGGCGAAGTATAACTACGCATATACCAAAGCCCTACTCGAGCAGCAGGAGCAGGATCAAGAGCAGAACGAGGATCAGCAAGACCAAGATCAAAACGAGAACCAAGATCAGAATGAGGATCAGAACGAAGATCAACAAGATGGCGATGGCGACTCTGACCAAGAGCAAAACGAGGATCAGCAAGATCAAGACCAAGATGAGGGCGAGGATGAGCAGGATCAAGGCGGAGGTCAAGATGAGCAGGAGCAGGATCAAGATCAGGGTGGCGAGCAACCCCAAGAGGGTGGAATCTCGGAGCAGGAGCAGGCTCAGATGTTAGATGCGATCCAAGCTCAGGAGGATAAGACACAGGAGGATCTGAAAGAGAAGGCCGCAGGTGTGGTTATCCCAGGGGCGAAGAATTGGTAAGAAGAGTGTTGTTCGAAAGGGCAGCTTAAACTAAAGAGAACATTTTAAAGAAGAAGGTTTATGTATTTTGCATCACCATATATGTTATATCTGTTGTTGCTGATCTTGCCGATGGTGATATTCTATATCTACCAATCGAGGCGGGGAGGCGCAACACTCACTATGTCGAGTCTCGATGGTTTTCGTCGAGCACCTCGCACCTTTCGTTACTACCTTAGACATCTGCCCATACTGCTCCGATGCGTTGCGTTCGCCCTCCTTGTGGTGGCGTTGGCACGTCCCCAGAGCGTGAAGCAGAGTCGCAACACAAGTAGCGAGGGTATCGACATTGTGATGGCGCTCGACATCTCGAGCTCGATGTTGGCCCGAGATTTCGAGCCCGACCGCATCACCGCTGCAAAGCAGGTGGCAGGCTCATTCATAAGTGATCGCTATGGAGATAGGATAGGTTTGGTCGCCTTTGCAGGTGAGGCCTTCACCCTCTCGCCTCTCACCACCGACCAAGGGTCGTTGCAGACGATGTTGGCACAGCTAAAGAGTGGAGTCATAGAGGATGGAACCGCCATAGGTAATGGTTTGGCAACGGCTCTCAACAGAATGAGGGAGAGCAGCGCCAAGAGTAAGGTGATAATTTTGCTCACCGATGGAGTGAACAACAGAGGTGAGATCTCGCCCCAAACGGCAGCCCAGATCGCCAAGGATATGGGGATTAAGGTCTACACAATTGGTGTGGGAACCGATGGAATGGCCCCCTATCCGAGGGTCGATCCCTATGGTCGCATCGTCGATTATGTCAACGCAAAGGTCGAGATTGACGAAAAGGCCCTCGGCGATATTGCGAAGCTAACGGGTGGCGAGTACTTTAGAGCTACAAACAACGATAAGTTGCAGGCGATCTACGATCAGATCAACACTTTGGAAAAGAGCGAGGTCGAGATTGCGGAGCGCACCCTCTACTTCGAGGAGTATCTTGCGTGGTTGTTGGCCGCTATCACGATTCTGATTGCCGAGTTTTTGTTTAAGTTTATAATCCTAAAACGTCTACCATAATGTTTAGATTTGCAAATGTAGAGTGCCTCTATCTATTGGCCACTATACCAGCTCTATTGCTCCTCTTTTGGTTCTCAATGCGGGCTCGTCGAGCAAGGATGGCACGTTTTGGAGCCTATGATATGGTGCGAAGTCTCATCCCCGACTTCTCGTTGGGAAGTGTAAGGATCAAGTTCTACCTCTTTCTTGCAGCCTTGACGCTCCTGATCTTTGCGGCAGCACGCCCTCAGGTGGGGTCGAAGTTGCGTGAGGTTAAGAGCCAAGGTGTCGAGATGATGTTGGTTGTCGATGTCTCGAACTCTATGATGGCGGAGGATTTCGCCCCCAATAGGTTATCAAAGACCCAATATGCGATCGAGAGGTTGTTCGATGGACTGATGAGCCAAGAGAGAGTTGGTCTGATTGCCTTTGCCGGTGAGGCGATCGTTCAGTTGCCCATAACCTCCGATTATAGGATGGCGAGAACCTTCGCTGAGCGACTCTCTCCCACGATGGTGAGTGTTCAGGGAACCGATGTGGGCAAGGCACTCGACCTCTCGTTACTCTCATTCTCGGGAAGCACCGACACCAACAAGGTGGTGGTCCTAATCACCGATGGAGAGGCCCACGATCAGAATGCTCTGGCCGCAGCCGAGCGAGCTAAGGCCCAAGGGGTGAGGATCTTCACAATCGGAATCGGAACGCCTCAGGGAGCACCAATCACCATAGATGGCCAATTTATCAAGGACGAAGATGGCGAGATGGTTGTCTCGAAACTAAACGAGCAGCTCTTGCAGGAGATCGCACAGATCACCGAGGCAGGATATGTGAGGGCGACCAACCAATCGTTGGGCCTGAGCGAGATCACAACGACAATATCGGAGATGGAGCAGGCCGAGTTGTCGACCGTGAGATTCGAGGAGTATGGCGAGCAGTATCAGTTCTTGGTCGCTATCGCTGTGATCCTCATCTTGTTGGAGTTCTTTGTCTCGGACAAAAAGAATATGTTCTTGCGTCGCTTCAATATATTTTCGGTCGAAGAGGGCGATAAAGCGAAAAAATAGAGTATCTTTGCGCCGTGACTCCGCTCTATCGCCGCCACCTTCGGGTGGGGGAGGAAAGTCCGAGCAACGTAGAGTGCTGTGCAAGTTAACGGCTTGATGTTCCGAAAGGGGCGTAGTAGCGTAACAGAGAATAACCGCCGATCCGACTCTTTTCGGAGGAGGAGGTAAGGGTGAAAAGGTGGGGTAAGAGCCCACCGCGAGGGTAGTGATACCTCTCGGTCAGTACGTCTCACAGGTTGCAAGACCACGTATACCGACATTTAAGGGTTACTCGCCCGTTGTCGGGGGGTAGGTTGCTCAAGGGTGCAGGTGACTGTATTCCGTAGATTAATGATAGGGGCTTCATCCGATTTAGCTTTGGCTATTTGCGGAGAGAAGTACAGAACTCGGCTTATAGGAGTTACCGTATTTTAGTCGTTCGATACACTTTTAAAGTGCGTCGAACGACTTTTTATTTGCCGAAAAAGTTGTATATTGACTCCCAAACTACCACTAAAACCAAAAATAGACAATGAACCAAAGAGCAATCACCCTCGCAGCGATGGCCATCACAGCCTCCGCCACCACATCATTATACGCTAAGTCTATCGACCCAGCTCGCCCAAATATCCTGCTCATAACGTGTGAAGATATAAATCCCTACCTCGGCTGTTATGGAGATAGCGTAGCCAAGAGCCCTAACCTCGACCGTTTTGCGGAGGAGGGGGTGCGCTTCTCCCAGATGCACACAACTGTAGGAGTGAGTGCGCCAAGTCGCTTTGCGCTCATCTCGGGGATGTACCCTTCGGCTATGGGGGCAAATTATATGAGAACTTTCGTGAAAAAGCTTGAGCAATATCCCGTGGGGTTGAAGCCCTACTATGTGATTCTCCCCGACGAGGTGAAGGGTTACACCGAATATCTTAGGGAGGCGGGCTACTACTGCACTAACGCAGGAAAGACCGACTACCAATTCAACGTGCCACTCTCGTTGTGGGATGAGAATGGCGGAAAGGCCCACTGGCGAAATAGCCCCGACGGGATGCCATTCTTTGCGATGTTCAACATTATGATCACCCACGAGAGCAATGTGTGGAATCAGGGAGAGAAGCCTCTACTTGTCGACCCTGCCGATGTCGAGGTGCCCCCATACTACCCCGACAACGATGTCGTGCGCCACGATATAGCGGTGATGTATAGTAATGTCGCCCGTATGGATAGCCAATTTCAGGCGATGGTCGACCAGCTCAAAGAGGAGGGGGTCTACGATAACACCATAATAATCTGGATCTCGGATAACGGAGGGCCACTACCTCGCCAGAAGCGAGCGATATATGAGAGCGGAACCCACGTGCCTGCGATCATTCGCTTTCCCGATGGCTATAAAGCGGGAACTGTCGACGATCGCTTGGCGATGTTTGTCGATGTGCCAGCGACCATTCTCTCGTTGGCAGGGGTGAAGCCACCAAAATATATGCACGGTGAGGCTCTATATGGCAAGTATGCCGCAAAGAACGAACGCAAATATATCTATGCCGCAAGGGATAGAATGGATGAGCAATACGACAAGCAGGGGGCGGTGAGCGATGGTCGTTTCCGCTATGTTCGCAATTATGATCTCGACCACTCGAACTATACCCCCGTGGGCTATCGCTTCAATATGCCACTTATGCTAAATATTTTGGAGCTAAAGGAGGCAGGGAAGTTGAATGAGGCGCAGTCGCTTTGGTTCTCCGAGGATCGAGGTGCGGAGGAGTTCTACGATGATTTGGAGGATCCACATAGCGTCAATAATTTGATCGACGACCCCCGATATAGCGAGAAGATTGCAGAGCTTCGCAAGGAGTTCGACCGTTGGGTCGACAAGTATAACAGCCGCTGGTTGCTCTCCGAAGTGGAGAGCCGAGAGCTGATGTTGCCAAATAATGGCGACCAACCGACCCTTAACGCACCAACTATTGCCGAGAAAAAGGGGCGAGTTGTACTCTCATCCGATAACAAAGGGGCATCAATTGTCTACCGAATCAATGGAAAATCTCACACCGAGGAGGGATGGTACCTCTATTCTCAACCTATCGAGGGGATAAAATCTGGAGATATTATCACGGCCGTAGCTGCAAGAGCGGGTTATGCGGAGAGTAAAGTTGCGAAGTATGTCTGTGAGTAAAAATGGTAGTCGGAACACACTTTTCGCCTATACCTATATATTATATATAAGGCAGAAAAAAGGCGAAAAATAATTTAGAGGTGTAAGTGATTAAGCAGTAGGGGAGTAGTCCAAATTGGCCAAAAAAGCACGAAAAATAGTATTAAAAAGATTTGGTAGTTCGGAATAAAGCCTCTATATTTGCAACCGCAATAAGGGAAACACGGATTGCAACGCTCTTTGTGAAGTCGGCCGCTGAGGCTGACACGAAAAAAAGTTTCGAAAAAATTTGGAGGTTACGAAAAAAGGTCTTACCTTTGCAGTCCCTTCACAAACGAAACACTTTTCGAGGTTCGAAAGGGGGTCAGGTTCAAAGACAAGACCAAGCCCAACGGACAACGAAGGGCAACAATTTAGGAAACGTTCTAACAAAATATAGGACAGAGTTCTTTGAAGTATTTGAGCAGCTATTAAGTTTTTTTCTCTTCTTTTAATAAAAAGAAGAATTTCAAACAATATCTTTTGAGATTAGAGCTAAGATTTACAAATAAAACATTTTTACAATGGAGAGTTTGATCCTGGCTCAGGATGAACGCTAGCGGCAGGCCTAACACAT
>JBCQTJ010000019.1:0-45546 GCA_047178625.1 Rikenellaceae bacterium | reverse complement strand
TTTGACATTGTGGTCTCCATAAAATAATAGTGTGTTAAAGTTAAACAAAAATCCG
Organism: Rikenellaceae bacterium; assembly: GCA_047178625.1. Taxonomy (GTDB): domain Bacteria; phylum Bacteroidota; class Bacteroidia; order Bacteroidales; family Rikenellaceae; genus Alistipes. The sequence goes on along the minus strand of JBCQTJ010000019.1, from coordinate 45,491 downwards.
AATCTTGCGACCCGGATCTCTGTTTACACAGTATTTTTTATAGTGCCAGGCAGATCTTTTTTTCTTCTTTCTTTTCTCTTTTTTATATTGTCCAGGTTTCTCCTGAGCGCAAGAGATCGTCCATTGTCTTGATCTTTGATGTGGTTTGTACATCAGCGACCTGCTTCTCTACCTCTATGTCGTAGACTGGGGCCTCTACTGAGCGGATCACTCCCAATGCTACTGGGTAGGTTGGGAACTTCATTGCGGCTAACATTGTGTGGAGGGTTGTATCCTCGCACTTTGCGTCGTGAGTCAACACATCGTCGATTGTGTAGCCATCCTCGCCAAGTGTCACCGCCTTTAACTTCATTCCATCCAATACCAATCCCTTCTCGTTGTTGGCTCCGTAGGTCATCTTCTCGCCGTGGCGCAACACGATTGTGTTGGCTGTACGCAACGCCTTGGTTCCTGCGAACTCAGCGAAGGTCTTGTCGTTGAAGATCACACAGTTCTGCAACACCTCGACAAGAGTTAGCCCCTTGTGTGAGCCTCCCTCGACCAATAGATCCTTGGTCAACATCACATCGGCGTCGATAGAGCGTGCGAAGAATGTTGCACGGGCACCGATGGCCAACTCTCCTGGGTTGAATGGAGCCTCAACGGTTCCGTAGGGTGATGTCTTGGTGATCTTGCCCAACTTCGAGGTTGGTGAGTATTGTCCCTTTGTAAGACCATATATCTCGTTGTTGAAGAGGATCACGTTAAGGTCTACGTTACGACGAATGGCGTGGATGAAGTGGTTTCCTCCGATCGCCAACGAGTCACCATCGCCCGTTGCCACCCAAACGCTCAAGTCGGGGTTGGCAACCTTGACACCTGTCGCAATGGCGTTTGCACGGCCGTGGATGGTGTGGAATCCGAATGTACGCATATAGTAGATAAAGCGTGATGAACATCCGATACCTGAGATGAATGTGAACTTATTGTGGGGAATATTCTCCTTCTCAGCGATCTCGACACAGGCACGCTGCACTGCTCCGAGAATTGCGTGGTCTCCACATCCAGGGCACCATCTTACCTCTTGATCGCTCTTGAAATCTGCTGGGGTATAGTTATATATTGACATAATATCTCTCTTTTAAAATTTACGATTACAATAACTCCTTGAACTTCTCAACCAAATCAACAACTACGAATGGCTGACCCTCGACCTTGTTATACTGCAAGTAGTCGAACGACGTCAACGACTGGCGCAAATAGTTGGCGAACTGGCCCTCGTTGAGCTCACATACGATGATCTTGTCGAACTTGGCGAAGATATCGGCCGTGTTCTTTGGGAGTGGGTTGATATAGTTGAAGTGGCAGAGTGAGATGCTCTTGCCCTCGCCCTGAAGCTCAGAGACTGCGCTCTCGAGGTGCCCCTTGGTTCCTCCCCATCCAACGACGAGAAGCTCTCCCTCTGAGGCTCCCATCACTCTCTGCTCTGGGATATACTCGACCATCTTGGCCACCTTCTCGGCACGCAACTTGGTCATCAACTGGTGGTTCTTCGGATCGTGTGAGATTGAGCCCTTCAACGCATCCTTCTCCAAACCTCCGATGCGGTGCTGCAAACCGTCAATTCCTGGGAAGGCCCACTGGCGTGCCAACTTCTCGTTGCGAGCGTATGGCATAAAGGCTGATCCGTCGGCCGCTGGGGTCGCTACGGGAGGGGTGATTGTTGGGTAGTCGCTCATTGATGGGATCTTCCAAGGCTCCGATCCGTTGGCGATAAATCCGTCGGTTAGGAGAACCACGGGGGTCATATGCTCCAATGCCAAACGGCTCGCCTCGAATGCGAAGTGGAAACAGTCACTTGGTGACGATGCTGCCACTACTCCTACGGGGCACTCTCCGTTTCTTCCATACAATGCCTGCGCCAAATCGCTCTGCTCGGTCTTGGTTGGGAGTCCTGTCGATGGACCTCCACGCTGAACATCTACAACTACCAACGGTAGCTCTGTCATCACGGCCAATCCCAACGCCTCGCTCTTGAGCGACAGACCTGGGCCCGATGTTGTTGTAACGGCGAAGTTTCCTGCAAATGCGGCTCCGATTGAGGTACAGATACCTGCGATCTCATCCTCGGCCTGAACTGTCTTGGCACCTAAGCTCTTGTGCTTTGCCAACTCCTCGAGGATCACCGTTGCTGGGGTGATAGGGTATGAACCGCAAAATAGCGGACGTCCGCACTTCTCAGAGGCTGCAAGCAATCCCCAAGCCGTAGCGACATTTCCGCTAATCGAGCGATACTCGCCCTTCTCCATCTCGCCCGATGGTAGATCGTATGTGTTGGCAAAGACGTGGGTGTTGGCACCATAGTTATATCCTGCCTCGATAACCTTTACGTTGGCCTCGGCGATGGCTGGGTTCTTCTTGGCGAACTTTGAGTTCAAGAAACTCTTTGCGTGGTCGTCTGGGAGGTTGAAGAGATAGAAGCACAAACCGAGCGCAAACATATTCTTACACTTCAAGATCGACTTGTTGTCGAGCCCCGAGTCGGCCAATGCATCGCGTGTCATCTGTGTGATTGGGGCCAAAACTACGTTGTACTCGGTGAGTCCCAACTCTGCGATTGGGTCGAGCGTTGTGTAGCCTGCCTTCTTGACCAACTCCTCGGTGAGGGTGTCGGCGTCGATGATGACTGTTGCGTCACGCTTGATCCATACTCGGTTGGCCTTGAGGGCCGCTGGGTTCATCGCAACCAATACATCGCTGTAATCTCCAGGTGTCACCATCTTCTTTGATCCGAAGTGAACCTGAAATCCTGAGACTCCTCCGACAGTTCCCTGTGGGGCGCGGATCTCGGATGGGTAGTCGGGGAAGGTAGAGATACCATATCCGATTAGTGCGGATGTATCCGAAAAAAGTGTTCCTGTAAGCTGCATTCCATCGCCCGAATCGCCCGAAAAGCGAATCACGACGCTTTGTTGTGTTTGTAGATTATTCATAACTGTTCGAATTTTGTATTCTCCATAAAATTTAATATCTGCTTGTAGCAGTACCTTCAGTTGCAAATTTAATGTTTTTTTTCTAAAAATTAGTATCTTTGCACAAGATATATAATAAAATATTAAAATAATTCCATATTTGAGTGGCTATACCTATATATAATAGAGGGGGCCGTAAAATTATTATTACATTACAAATAAATTTGAAATAATGCTTCTAACAACACTACTCCTCATCGTAGGACTTACGCTAATTTTGTTTGGCGCAAACTATCTGACCGACGGATCTTCGGCCATCGCTCGCAGACTCAACGTCTCGGGATTTATCATTGGACTCACAATTGTAGCCATCGGAACATCGCTGCCCGAGATGGTGGTGAGTGTGATCTCGGCGCTCAAAGGGAGTGGAGATATTGCGGTGGGAAATGTTGTTGGGTCGAATATCTTCAACACACTGCTGATCCTTGGTCTCTGCTCGGCTATTCGCCCTATCTCGCTTACGTCTCTGAATATCTATCGTGATATTCCTGCTGGGATTGTCGCTTCGCTTCTCTTGGCCGCTATCACTTTTAGTGGGGTTATTAGCCTTGTGGAGGGGGTGATCTTGTTGGTTTTGTATGTTGCGATGATCATCTACACGATCCGAAATGCTCGCCCTTCGAAGGAGGAGGTGGCCTCTGAGGCTAATGCAGATGATGAGAAATTGCTTCCTGTTTGGTTGTCTATTCTCTTTACTGTTGGTGGTCTTGGGGCCCTCATCTGGGGTGGTGAGATCTTTATCACTAACGCCGTGAAGATCGCTCAGTTTTATAATATTCCTCAGAATGTGATCGCTATCACTTTGGTCGCTGGTGGTACTTCGCTGCCCGAGTTTGCCGCCTCGTTGGTCTCGCTCATTAAAGGTAAGTCGGATATTGCGCTGGGTAATGTTATTGGCTCTAATATCGCCAATATTTTGTTGGTGTTGGGTGTTAGCTCTACCATTACTCCTCTTACTTTGGGGGGTGTTACTATGGTTGATATGGGGGTTGTGGTCCTTAGCTCGGTGATCTTGTTTATCACTGCTTTTACCGTTGGGCGCAGTCGGATTGATCGCTCGGAGGGTGTTGTTATGGTGCTTGTGTTTTCCGCCTATATCTATTATGTCGTCAGCAAGGGTTTGCTGTAAGATATATATTTAACAATCAGGGTGGTAAACATTTTTGCTTACCACCCTGATTCGTTGTTTATGGCTCTGTTTTGTTATATATCGAGCGAGAGGTTCGATAGGATTGAATCTATGACCTCCTCCTCGACGGCTTCTTTGACCGCTTCGTGGATATCTATCTTTATCTCCTCCCAGCTTATGTTTCTTTGGCTTATGGGGTCGAACGTGAGATCGGCCTTTGTGAAGTTGTTGAGCTTCTCTAATAACCTCTCTCGGTTGTGGGTCGAGGGGTAGCGCTCCTCGTGGAGTGAGATCAAATCCGAGAGGGTGAATCGCTCGATGAGGGCGTGGAGGTCGTAGAAGTCACTCTTGGATCCTCCTCGTGCGATCTGCTCTATCTTTACTGCTGCTAACTCCTCTATTGTTGACACTCTTATGCCCTCGATTTGGGTTGTGAGCTCCGAGAACTCTCCCTCCGACAGGGTTAGAGTTAGCTTTATTGCCGATTTTGGGTCATCTCCTATGAAGTAGGTGGCGGTGGCTACCCTCTCTACGTGGGCGAAATTTTCGTTTAAGTAGCTCTCGGCTGCCTCTAAATCGGACTCGTTGCCCACTCTTGATAGGTGGATGTCGCCCGCTCTTCGGTGTCCCAACTGCAAGGCGAGAGCTGTGTCGCCCTCTACTCGGAATTGGGCGAATGGCTCCGCCTCCATTAGTCGTTGGAGGAGGGGTAGGATTGGGGCGGTTACGCTATTTTTATAGATTCTCATCGCTACTCTTTTTTATCCATTATACGTTGCACCTCGTGGTCGCCATAGAAGCGGATGATCTCGGCTTGCTCCGCCTCTCGGCCGAACTCCATCACTCGGCTGATCACGCACTCCTTGTAGCTTCGCCAGTTGATTCGCTCTATGTCGCACTCCCAGAATAGAGATGGGCGTAGTTTTGTAAGGTCGGGGATCAGTTGATTTTTGGCTCGCTCCTCCTTGATGTCGTGGAAGAGCTGAAGGGTCATAAAATAGCCCTCCTCGATGCCCAACACCTCCTCGATCTTGAGCGAGAGGGGGGTGTTCATCCTTCGTCGGCCTGCGATGATGGCGCCCAAGGTCTGGGGAAACTCATCGACCATCTTTGCGAAGTGGCCTCGCATAATCGAACGGGACTTTAGCTCACGGCCAAGGATCACCCCTGGGTGGGCCCCTTTTACTAATTCAATGGGAATATTCATACCTCTTTGCTAATTCATAAACTGTTATATTTCACAAAGATAGTAAAAAATAAACAATCCTGCTTACTATTGGCAAAAAAATGAGCGACCCTTTTCATTAAAGGATCACCCACTTAAAAATTTAGGAACGTTCGAGCTCTACTCGAGGCCACGAACCCTCTTCTCCCACGCCCACGTTGCGCTCAATGTGTCGTCGAGGTTGCGAGTTGCTGTCCAGCCCAACTCCTCGTTTGCCAAGGTTGGGTCGGCCCAGATTGCTGTGATGTCTCCCTCACGGCGAGGTGCGATCTTGTAGTTTACCTTTACGCCGTTTACCGCTTGGAATCGGTTCAAGAGCTCCATCACCGATACTCCGTTTCCTGTTCCGATGTTGAAGATCTCGTAGTCTGACTTCGACTTGCCGCTCAACATACGCTCAACAGCTACTACGTGAGCCTTCGCCAAATCTACTACGTCGATGTAGTCACGGATGCAAGAGCCATCGGGTGTTGCGTAGTCGTCGCCGAATACTGACAAACACTCACGTAAGCCTGCCGCTGTCTGGGTGATGTAGGGCACCAAGTTCTGAGGAACTCCCTGTGGTAGCTCACCGATCAATGCTGATGGGTGGGCTCCGATTGGGTTGAAGTAGCGCAATGCGATACCTCTCATCCCCTCGTATTGAGTCATCGAGTCACGCAAGATATCCTCGCTCATCGCCTTTGTGTTTCCGTAGGGAGAGAGGGCTGGCTTGCGAGGTGTCTGCTCGGTAACGGGCTGTGCATCGGGCTCGCCATAGACTGTGCACGATGATGAGAAGAGGATGTTTGGACGCTCGTACTTGCGCATCAAAGCGATCAAGTTCATCAACGACATCAAGTTATTTGAGTAGTACTCCAAAGGCTTTGTCACCGACTCTCCTACCGCCTTCGAGGCTGCGAAGTGGATTGCAGAGTTGAAGTTGTACTTCTTGAATACCTCCTCGAATGCTGCCATATCGCAACAGTCGACCTTGATGAAGGGGACATCTACCCCAGTGATTTTGCGCACTCCCTCGACTGCTGCCTCAACAGAGTTCGATAGATTGTCGACGATAACGACGTCATACCCCGCCTCGATAAGCTCTACGGCGGTGTGTGATCCGATGTAACCAGCTCCGCCAGCTACCAATACAGACTCTTTCATAAATATTAAGTTTTAGAATTTTGTTTCACTTTCCTACAAATATAGTGTTTTTTTGTCTCATTGATATCTATTTATAGAAAAATATTAATAATTTTTTATACCTTTGTGGATGTATCAATAAGAACAATATGAGTTCGAAATGATTTTCGAACTCTACCGCTGAGGAGCGCAAGCGACCAAGTCCCCTCCCCGAGGGAGGGGATTTAGGGGTGGGGTAAGACATATATAAAGGGAGCTTTTAAGCTCTTAATGTGAGTTTGAAAATAGAAAAACTCACAAAAATTGAGACTGATAATTAAATAATAAGAGAGTTTTTCTATTTTCGAACTCACATTAAAATAAATATACAATATATTATATAATCAAATTTAAAACCAATAAGTTATGTTTGCAATTGACAGTTACGATTTTTCGGGAAAACGCGCAATCATTCGCGTAGATTTCAATGTGCCTTTGAAGAGTGCAGGAGTTGTTTCGGACGACACACGTATTCGTGCCGCAATCCCAACAATTAAGAAGGTGTTGGAGAAGGGTGGTTCGGTGATCCTTATGTCGCATATGGGACGTCCTAAGAAGAACAACGACGAGAAGTTCACCCTTGAGCAGATCATCCCAGCTATCGAGGCTCGCCTTGGTGTAGAGGTGAAGTTTGCTGGTGACTGCATCGGCGAGAAGGCGGCTCAGATGGCGGCTGACCTCAAGGCTGGCGAGGTTATCTTGTTGGAGAACTTGCGCTACTACGCTGAGGAGGAGGGTAAGCCTCGTGGATTGGCTGCTGAGGCTACAGACGAGGAGAAGGCTGAGGCTAAGAAGGCTGTGAAGGCTTCTCAGAAGGAGTTCGTTAAGAGGTTGGCATCTTACGCTGATTGCTATATCAACGACGCATTCGGAACTGCTCACCGTGCTCACTCATCTACGGCTCTTATCGCTGAGTACTTCCCTGCGGACAAGATGTTTGGTTATGTGATGGAGAATGAGTTGGCCGCTATCGACTCAGTTATGGAGAACCCACAGCGCCCATTCACCGCTATCGTTGGTGGTGCTAAGGTATCGTCGAAGATCACAATCATCGAGAAGTTGATGGACAAGGTTGACAAGATCATCATCGGTGGTGGTATGACATTTACTTTCGAGGCTGCTAAGGGCGGAAAGATCGGTAGCTCACTTTGCGAGCCTGATATGTTCCCTATCGCTCTCGACATCATCAAGAAGGCTGAGGAGAAGGGTATCGAGTTGGTTATCACTCCCGATACTATTGCTGGTGATAAGTTCGCTGCTGATGCTGCTTCGCAGGTGGTTCCAGGTAACGACGTTCCAGAGGGATGGATGGGTCTTGACCTTGGTCCTAAGGGTACTGAGCTCTATAAAAAGACTGTTCTTGAGAGCAAGACTATCCTTTGGAATGGTCCTGTTGGAGTATTTGAGTTCGAGGCTTTCGCTGCTGGTTCTAAGGCTATTGCGTTTGCTATCGCTGAGGCTACATCTAATGGCGCTTATTCATTGATCGGTGGTGGTGACTCGGTTGCTTGTATCAACAAGTTTGGTCTTGCGAATCAGGTCTCTTATGTCTCTACTGGCGGTGGTGCTTTGTTGGAGTATATGGAGGGTAAGGTTTTGCCAGGCGTTGCTGCTATCCGCGGATAGAGTGTTGCAAGGCGGCGATATTTCAAAGATAACACATAGGTGGCTTCGGTCACGTACTTTAGTACGCTCCCTTCAGCCACCTATGCGCCATCTTTAAAATCTCATCCACCTATCAACACTCTCTCACCACACACTGGTGAGGGCTATATTACATTGATTGGGTGGCCTCTATGGCTGCCCAATCTTTTTTTCTACAGACCCAAAACTACAATACTTATGAAACCATCTTATTTTCTTCCCTTTTCACTTCTTTGTTTGGGTGGTTGCTCCTCTTTCGAGGTGCAGGAGCAGCCCAACGTCCTTCTTATTAATATTGATGACCTTGGTTATGGTTGTCTCTCCTCCTTTGGGGCTACGAAGGTCCGAACACCTAACATCGACCGCCTCGCTACCGAGGGGCGAATATTTACCGATATGCACTCGGGGTCGGCTGTATCTACCGCCTCTCGATACTCGCTCCTTACTGGGGAGTACCCATTTCGTGAGAAGATCCACGGGGTGGCGAGCTTTCAGACCCCTCTGCTTATTCAACAGGATCGACTCACCATCGCCGACGTGATGCAGCGCTCGGGATATGCTACGGCGGTGATCGGTAAGTGGCACTTGGGATTCACCGAAGGGGTGCCCGACTGGAACGCTGAGCTTAAACCTGGTCCTCTGGAGTTGGGATTTGACTACTACTTCGGGATTCCTTGCGTCAATAGCGGACCTCCGTTTGTCTTTGTCGAGAACCACAATGTGGTGGGTTACGACCCCAGTGACCCTTTTGTCTTGGGGCAGGTGCCTGAGACTAAGCTCTTTCCTGCGAAAAAAGTCTCGGACAAGATCGGAGGGGCTAAGTCCGCCCACGCACTCTATGACGATGAGATGCTTGGCACTACACTCACCGAGAGGTCGGTGAAGTGGATCACGGAGCATAAAGATGAGCCTTTCTTCCTCTATCTTGCCACCACAAATATCCACAACCCCATAACGCCACACCCTCGATTCCACGGGACGAGTGAGGCTGGTATTTATGGCGACTTCATCCACGAGCTTGACTGGATGGTGGGAGAACTCCTCGATACGCTTGAGCGTGAGGGGATTGCCGAGAATACCCTTGTGATATTTACCAGCGACAATGGGGCTATGCTCAATTGGTCGGGGTTCGATGCCGTGAATCTTGGGCTTAAGATCAATGGTAATCTCTTTGGATTTAAGTTTGACTCTTGGGAGGGTGGCCACAGGGTCCCTATGTTGGTTCGATGGCCTGCTAAGATCGAGGCTGGTACTCGTTCCGATCAACTCTTCTCGAATGTCGATCTGCTTGCTACCTTGGCATCACTTGTTGGTTATGAGTTGCAGGAGGGTCAGGCTCGGGACAGCTTCGATATGTTGCCTGCCTTGTTGGGCGAGAGTGAGGAGCAGATCCGCTCCGAAGTGCTTGCGGTTAGCAACAACCGTGAGAACTTTGCCTATCGCAAGGGGGATTATGTCTATATCACCAAGCAGGGTGGTGGCGGATTTAATAACCCTACACCTGGTCACGCTAATTTTGGTGGGGCCTCGGCTGCCGACTACTTTGGTCGTGAGAATAGCGATATGGAGGGTGGCAAGTATATCAAAGGTGCTCCTAAGGTGCAGCTTTATAACCTCAAAGAGGATATTGAGCAGACGACTAACCTTGCTCTGTCTCAGCCAGAGAAGTTAAAGGAGATGGAGGCTGGGTTTGCTCGGTTGATGGGGTCTGATTGTTCTAGATAAAATTTTACTGAGTCTTTACTGAGACTTTCTGGGTCGGACCCAGCTCTCAGTAAAGACTCAGTAAGACTCAGAAAAAAACTCTTTATTAGAGGCTCTTGATATAGTCGTCGATTGAGGTGGCGGCTTTGCGGCCTGCTCCCATCGCTAAGATCACTGTTGCGGCACCTGTCACTACGTCGCCTCCTGCGAAGAGACCCTTGCGTGAGGTTGCGCCTCCCTCGTCGGCCACTACACAGCCCCAACGGTTGGTCTCGAGACCCTCTGTTGTCGATGGGATTAGTGGGTTTGGCGATGTTCCGAGGGCCATAATCACTACGTCGGCTGCTATGTCGAACTCTGAGCCCTGCTTCACTACTGGTGAGCGGCGGCCACTATCGTCGGGCTCACCCAACTCCATCTCGACACATCGGATCGCCTCGACCCAACCTGTCTCGCTACCCAACACCTCGGTGGGGTTGGTCAACATCTTGAATGCTATACCCTCCTGCTTTGCGTGGTGGACCTCCTCCAAACGGGCTGGTAGCTCCGCCTCGCCACGTCGGTAGACGATTGTCGCCTCGGCACCCAAACGCTTCGCTGTGCGCACGGCATCCATCGCAACGTTTCCTCCGCCGATCACTACTACGCTCTTACCCACATAGATAGGTGTGTCGAAATCGTCGTCGTAGGCCTTCATCAAATTGGCACGTGTTAGGAACTCATTGGCCGAGACCACTCCGTTGAGGTTCTCACCTGGGATTCCCATAAAGCGTGGTAGACCTGCACCAGAGCCGATAAATACCGCCTCGTAGCCCTCGTCGTCCATCAAAGAGTCGATCGTCACGGTGCGACCAACGATGACATCGGTCTCGATCTCGACACCCAACGCCTTGACAGCCTCGATCTCCTTCGCTACGATCTCATCCTTTGGGAGGCGGAACTCGGGGATTCCATAGACCAATACTCCGCCGACCTTATGCAACGCCTCGAAGATCTTCACCTCGTAACCCATTCGGGCCAAATCGCTTGCGCAGGCCAATCCAGCAGGGCCACTTCCCACAACAGCTACCTTGTGGCCATTGCGCTCGATCTCTACCCTCTCGGCACCCTTGTTGGCGATCTTCCAATCTCCTACGTACCTCTCCAACAATCCAATAGCTACACTCTCGCCCTTGATTCCCAAGATGCACGAACCCTCGCACTGACTCTCCTGAGGACATACTCGGCCACAAATGCTTGGCAACGAGCTATCACGACCGATCACGGCCGCCGCCGCCTCCATATCGCCTTCCTCCACCAACTTGATGAACTCGGGGATGCTGATGCTCACTGGGCAGGCATCTACGCAACGTGGCTTCTTGCAGCCCAAACAGCGTGAGGCCTCGGTGCGGGCCATCTCTTCATTGTATCCGAGCGATACCTCCTTGAAGTTTGTCGCTCTGATTACGGGATCTTGTTCACGTGGCGCTACACGTGGTATCTTATTTGCCATCTTAATTTCTTCTGTTAAGTTTGTAAATCTCTTTTTGGTTGTTACTTATCGAGCCCTATTCGGCACTTGTGGCCCGCCTCACGCTCCGCCTCGATCGCAGCAGCTCTCTGCTCCAAGCTCTTATACATTCCCAAACGACGCATAGCCTCGTCGAAGTCGACCTTGTGGCCATCGAACTCGGGACCATCGACACAGGTGAAGCGGGTCTTGCCATCGACAGATACTCGGCACGCTCCACACATTCCCGTTCCATCTACCATTAGGGTGTTGAGCGAGACGATTGTTGGTAACTCGTAGGCCTTGGTCGTGAGGGTGACAAACTTCATCATTATCATTGGGCCGATCGCTACGCAAGCGTCGTACTTCACACCATCCTTCTCGATGAGGCTCTTGATCTTCTCAGTCACGAGCCCCTTATCGCCACGTGAACCGTCGTCGGTGGTGATATAGAGGTTCGAGGCTACCTTCTCCATCTCGTCGGCGTAGATCAACATATCGGCGCTCTTGGCTCCGATGATCACGTCGCACTCGACACCCTGAGCGTGCAACCACTTCACCTGAGGATATACGGGGGCTGCACCTACTCCTCCTGCGACGAACAAGATGCGCTTCTTACGTAGCTCCTCCAACGGCTCGTGGACGAACTCTGAGGGTTGTCCCAATGGCCCTGCGAAGTCGCACAACGACTCTCCCTCCGCCATCGCACAGATCTTGCGAGTCGAGACTCCGATGGTCTGGGTTACGATCGTTACGCTCTTGGCCTCCTTGTCGTAGTCGGCGATGGTCAAGGGGATACGCTCGCCTGCCTCGTTGGCCCTCACAATTACAAACTGCCCTGGTTGCGCCGATGCGGCTACACGTGGGGCCTCGATCCGCATCTCGAAGATGCCTGTTGCGATCTCTCGCTTTTCTAAAATTGTAAACATTCTTTTTGCTATTTTTTTGTCTTCTTCTCTGCTTTTGGCTCTTTTTCGGGTTGGTTGGTCCGAAAATTGTTACAAATATACTATTTCTTTTATTAATAGGTGTGGTTTTTTCTCTTTTTTTGGTTGGGGTTCTGGGTCTTTTTATTTTTCGAAGGGGGCTTGTAGGTAGATTCTCATTTTGCTTGGTTCTCCGTTTATTTGGATTTTTAGGGTGTCTCTTAGGCCTGTCTCCGCCTCTTCTATTTCTCTCTCTATGTAGTAGCCTATTCCCAGCGTTGTTCGCTCTCCTGCTCCTACCCCACTATCGTAGTATAGCCTTAGCTCCTCTCTATGAGTTAGGGGTTCGAAGGTTATCTCAATTGCCTCTTGCGAAGTGTTTACGAAGGCGAGGCTTGATTGGACTAATTCGCCCCCTTCGGCCCCCCATAGGGTTGCGTAGCACCTCTCTATTCTTACGCCTCCTCCTAAGATGAAGGGGTAGGCCTCCTCTATCGTCAGCTCTTTCTGCTCGATGAATCCCGAGACTGTCAAGACTTCGGGCTCCTTGGTCGCTGTGTTGAAGATCTCGATATCTTTAGAGAAGTAGCCCTCTCGGTAGCGAGGGTCGAAGAGCACCTCGATCTGGGTGGTGGCTCCTGCGGCGATCGGCTCACGGCTATATTCGGAGGTTGTGCAGCCGCAACTGCTGCGGATGCTCAGGATCACTACGGGCTTCGAGCTTCGGTTGGTGAGAGAGAATGTGTGGCGCACGACACCCTCGCTCTCGGCAATGTTGCCGAAATCCCAACTTCGCTCATAAAATTTTAATCCTGCACCAAAAACGACACTCACCGAGCTCAACAGCCCTAAAATCAGAGTTATATATCTCATATCTCACCTTTTTCTCGTTCAACTTCCACCTACAAAAGTATATTTTTTTTCAATTTATTCCTATTTTTCTTGGATATATAATTATTTCACTCTATATTTGCACAACCAAACGGGAACCTCACTAAGGTCGGCACAACGGCGGAGAGGAGAACGGGAGGAAGAAATGCCTGAATAGCTCAGTTGGTTAGAGCACATGACTGTTAATCATGGGGTCCTAGGTTCAAGTCCTTGTTCAGGCGCATTTCGGGAGTTTAGCTCAGCTGGTTCAGAGCATCTGCCTTACAAGCAGAGGGTCGGGGGTTCGAATCCCTCAACTCCCACTAAGTAAAAAACCACTCTTATGGGGTGGCTTTTTTACCAATGGGCCGAGAGGTTCAAAAGGGTCGAGAGATTCCGAGGGCCGAGAGAGGTCCTAAAAGAGGTCGAAAGAGAGAGAGAGATAAGATGTGGTGAGTGAGTGGAGAGTGCAAAAAAAACTTAAAGTGACTCTCTTAAACGTTGTTTAAAGGATATTGGGAGTTTAGCTCAGCTGGTTCAGAGCATCTGCCTTACAAGCAGAGGGTCGGGGGTTCGAATCCCTCAACTCCCACCAACAACCAACCACACATAACTGACGATGATTAAATCATCAAATGAAATCTGCCACGCAAATGGCGGATTTTTTGTTTTTATTTTCATACATTTGCATAAGTCACAATAGACAAAGTAAAAAAATGAAGAAAATATTATCTCTGATCATCCTCTGCTTAGCAATTCCAATAACATCGTTTGCTCAGCTATCTATCGGTACAACAGCTGGTTACACCCACAATACACTCGACACAGACACCGGTTATTACTACTCACGTGAGTATATATCTGAGGGCGGATTCGCTGTGGCAGTTCCCATTCAATACTCATTCAATGATTGGTTTTCGATCGGTACCGAGGTGGGTTACACATCGAAAAATTATAGTTGGGAGCGCATCGTGACATACTTTTCGAATGATGACAAGGAGTATGAGAGGTACAAAAATGGATATCTCCAGATCCCAATCACTGCAAAATTCTCGTTCGGAGGGGAGCGAGTGCGTGGATTCCTCAACGTCGGTGGATACCTCGGGGCGTGGCTCAACAGCTCGGTGACGGGATTTTTGGTCGACCCCTCGTCTCACACGTTCGTCTCGACTCAGCAGTCGTATGACTTTTTGGCGGAGCGTGATAATCGCTTCGACTATGGCGCCTTGGCTGGAGTTGGCATCGAGTATCGGGCGACTCCTCAGATCTCGCTCACCATCGAGGGTAGGCTTTTGTATGGCCTTAGCGACACTCAGAAACAGTATCAGATGGATCAATTTCATAAGTACAACACAACGATGGTGGCCCAGATGGGACTTCTCTACCACTTCTCACTATAAAAAAGCAGACAGATGAAAAAGATAAAGCAGTTGGCCTTGGCCTTAACACTCACGCTCGCCCTCTTTGGATGCCGAAAAGACAACCCCATATCGTTGCAGGCGGAGGATAGATACTTAGCATATGGATACACGGAGAACTATTGGAGCAAGCTCTTCGACGACTTCTGGGAGCTGATGAACCAGAGTTACGTCCTCTGGATCGAGGAAGAGGAGCTGGATTGGGATGAGATTTACACAGAGTACTACCCAAAATTCGTGGCGATCGACGAGTGGCAGGCGGAGGAGGATAGCGACTACGATGACCCGACACACTCGCTCTACGGCTATAATGGATCGCTGCTCTCGAAGGGGGATAGCGTCGCTGTGGCAACATATAAAGAGATCACAACACAAATCTCGGACTACCACTATGTTCTTGGGCTCAAAGGTCCCGAGGTCTACTTAGGAGCGAAGGGTTATTACGAAGTGAGCTCTCGTGATTACTACCACGCATCCGACTACTCATCGTTTAACAACGGTATCAAAACGACGATAACACAGGGCATTGCCGATGGCCAGATCACCGACTATTGCGCTGGAACATATTACGACTATGACTACCCATCGACACCTCTGAGCCTCTACTCATATAGGCAGAGCGACGACATCGCCTACTTTAGGTTGTCGCACTGGAGCATCTCGAACTCCTCGGACACAGCTATGTTCCGCAGCGAGGATAGCATCACCGAGGTGGTCGACAACTTCGAGAATATCATTCGCAACACCCCCAATTTGAAGGGTGCGATATTTGACGTTAGGTGTAACGGGGGCGGATATTTAGCCGATCTTGACTATATTATGGGGCGCTTCACAAATGTCGATGAGTCGATAACCATTGGTCACACTCGACACAAGAGCGGACCCAATAGGTTGGACTACACATCTTATATTCCAGAGTTGCTTTTTGGCACCTCGGAGCAGGAGAGCGTTCGCTTTCCGATTGCGGTGCTCGTTGACGTGAACTCGATAAGTATGTCGGAGATGGTTGGATTTTTTGCCAAGGAGTTTTCGCCCGAGAGTGTGATTGTCGGTGAGCGGACCTATGGCGCAACCTGCTGCCTTGCCGATGAGATGTACCTTGCAGGAGGGTTTGTTGAGAGTGGCTCTTTGTTGCTCTATACTGTCTCGGCAGCTTGCTATTATGGCGCCGACAATGGGTTTTATGAGGGTGTTGGGCTTACCCCCGACATCGAGGTTTTCTACGATGCGGAGTGGGGTACGACGACCACCGACTCTCAGAAGGAGGCCGCTATCACCTACCTTAAAAGTTTGTAGAGGGTTAGATCATCGAGATAAGGATGAACACGAGATAGGTCCACATCGACCACCTCTCCTCGATCTCGAACAGGGCGGCGGAGAGGGTGATCGCTAAGGCTGGCGTGGCCATCAATAGCGAGGCGAAGGTGAATGAGGGGGCGGCGGCTATGAAGAGCACCACAATAGATAGGAGCATCGCATAGACGATTCGGGTCCTCGACATCAGGGCGATCGAGATACGCTCGATGTTGACAACCGAGAGTATGGAGAGCCCTGCACAGATGAGAATCGAGAGGATGAGCCGCACCAAATAGGCGGAGGTGAAGCCCCCCGAGAAGAGGTAGGCGAAGGCTCGATGGGGGTAGGCAAAGGCGACCCTCCAACTCCAAAACTGCTCGGCGAAACTCGTCTCGGAAAATAGCCATCCGCAATAGAAGAGGAGGAGAAATGGGGTTACTAAGGCGGCCAACGCTACGGGGAGCTCGCGCCCTATTCTGTCGAACAGGATTATCACCACAAAGATTATCGGCCACAAGATCACGGCCGAGGGGTAGATCAGCGCAATCAAGCCTATCCAAAAGCAGCCACTGAAGATGTTGTGCGTATTCTCGTGGCGGCTATACCCTGCGTACAACTCATAGAGCGAGACGACCATAACGAGCCCCACAATTGCTGGGGCCAATATCTCGTGAGGTGAGGCCAAAGAGGCGAAGACTGCGAGGTAGATGACGAGAGGGGTGTAGGAGGCCTTGTCGTAGAGGTTGTGGAGGATGGTAAGGCGCATCGTCGCTGTTGCACCGAGGATGATTAGCAGGTAGGCTATCAGGGCGCTCCACACTGGTCGGACGCTCTCGAAGCTTTGGATCCACCCTCCTAATTGGGTCATCGAGGCGGAGGGGAGTTTCACAAGAGGGATCGCATCGGCCCACGGCAACCGTGCCCACGGGAGGAGAGACTCCACCGCCCCTACCTTTAGGAAATAGGAGAGGGAGAGGAGGATGAAGATCGCCACCGTCGGCACGGTTCGCTTGTGGGGGGGGATGCGGTTGCTCATTGGTTAGGTTGTTTCGGTTGTTGTTACTGTTACATAACAATATCCAACTACACCGCCGACCCGTTCGTCGTCACCCGAGATTGTTCCTCCATCAATGTGGCATCTGAGTATTGTTGCTCCTTCTGTGGCTGATCCGCAGATAGCTCCGACACTATCGGAACCTGTTACCTTTGGGTCTTTTAGTGTTAAATCTGTGATTGTGGCGCCGTTTATTGTGGCGAACAGACCCTGATACGAATCGCTGCTGTTTATTGTTAGGTTGCTTATTGTGTGGCTATTGCCATCGAATGTTCCTTTGAATGCTGGGATTGGGGTCCACTCCTCTCCTGCGAGGGAGATATCGTTCATTAGGATGGCTTTCAGCTTTATTGTGTAGTTATCACCATTGGTTAGGGATATTGGGGTGGTGTCGGAGATGGTGTTTCCATCGCCATCGGTTACTGCTATGTTCTCTATTGAGCCTTTTTTTGCCTCTGCTTCTGCCTCGATCTGGGCTTGCAACTCCTCATCTATATCCTCACTCTCCTCGCAAGCCGAAAAAGCGAGGAGCATAGCTATTGCTATGCATCCTCGCATTACTCCCTGTTTGATTAGATTTTTCATCTTTTCTGCTTGTTTATTATTTGGCAGGGGTTAGGTGGAGCGAGTAGCCGCCGCCTCGGGCTACCTTGACCTTTACGAGGTCGCCCTTTTTGAGTCCCTTTAGATCCTCTACTGTGTAGGACTCTTTGTTGTTGATGTAGTCGCTATCCTCGCTGTCTCGGTAGAGGCGTGCGTTGTAGGTGACTCCATCGGCCAACATCGAGAGGGTTAGCTCGTCGTTGCCGCCCTTGTCACCATAGGCTGTTGAGACGAACCAGTCGTCGCCTCCTCGGCGGGCTACTGCGATCTTGGTGTCCCACTCCATTGTCAAGTAGCGTGACTCATCCCACGTCTCGGGCATTGAGCTGATATACTCGAAGATGTCGGCCTTCTCCTCGTAGGCCTCGGGGGCATCGAGGAGGATGGCGAGGTTTCCTGTGAAGGTGATCATTATGCGGGCTGCCTCGGCTGCTACCGTTGAGTGGTACTCGTTACGTGGGCCCTTCGAGCGATCCTTGATTGTGTTGAGGGCGAAGGTTCCGTTGGTCTGGTCGATTGGTCCTCCGAGGAAGTTGACACAGGCCATCTTGGTGAACTCGGTTGGGGTGAAGGCCCATCTGCGGTCCATCTGCGCGTGGCAATACTCACGGTTTAAGTAGTTGGGGTATTGTCTCTCGAGGCCTCCGAATGGGATTGGGCCGTCGTGGAAGAGGATGATTAGGTTGTGCTTTGCCGAGATTTGGATGATCTCCTCGGAGCGGTAGGCCTTTTGTTGTGGGGTTAGCTTTGTTCCGTGGGCTCCTAAAAAGCCATACTTCACACCCTTGGCTCCCCAATCGGCGAAGGTCTTTGCTACCTCGTTATAGTCGAACTCCTCGTAGCCGTGGGCCATATACTTTAGGTCGTAGTACATAATCATTCCTACTCCGATCTCGTTTCCGTAGCGGATTACCTCCTTGATGTCGAGACCCTCTACTGGGATAAGTGGTTTATCGTAGTCGAACCACTCGGCGTCAATTAGGAAGTACTCCAAGCCGTTGCGTGCACAGAAGTCGAGGTAGCGCTTCAAACTCGGAGTGGTCATCTCGTAGAGCTCACCGCCAAAGGTGCAACCCTTAACTCGCCAATCCCACGTCGAGAAGCCTGTCTGGACCCAGCTGAAGTCGCCCTCGGCAGGGGTTGCTAAACTTAGGTATACCTTCTTGAGGTTGTGTAGCTCTACGATGCTATCTCCTGTTAGGATCACACGCCAAGGGAGTGTAATGCCCTCGTCGCCTGAGTAGACTCCCTCGCCTGGGGTGATATACATATAGCCCTCGTCTTTGTTGGTGCGTACTCGTAGCTGGGGGTAGTTGTGGAGGTCTACCTCGTGGATTGACAAGGTTACATCCTCTCCCTCGTAGATTACGGGGGTTGTGTAGTTGCCCTTGAACTGCTCGATTGGAAGGGCTCCGAATGGTACATTCTCGCCATTGGGGGCGTAGAAGTTGCCCTTGGCGCCATCGCTTGGGTGGAGCTCGGATAGCTCCTCTACGGTGTAGCTCTCCAACTTGCCGCTTAGGCTCTCTACCTCCTCGATATCGAAGCGGTAGGCTACTACTCCGTCGTAGAGGCGGATCTTTAGCGTTGCGTCGATGATCTTGTCGGATGTTGAGCCTTGGAGCTTAACTTGCTGCTCGACGTAGGCTAACTCTACCTCGCTATGCTCTCCTGTGATCATTGGAAATTTGTCGGTGCCCTTTTTTCCGTTGCGTGACTTCATCTCCCACGCTACGCTCTCGCCTCCGATGGCCAACAAAAGGGGTGACTCGTCGACGATGGCCGAGCCATCACGGTAGATCTGGTAGTAGAGGGTGTCACGAGAGGTGTCTAATTGGAAGATTAGAGCTGAGTCGGGACTGAATGTCTGGAACTGCTGCTGGACGCAGCTTGTTGCGAATAGCGCTACAAGGGCTACTAATAGGGTAAAGGTTCTTTTCATCTTTATTTGGTTTTTCGGTTTTTCTATCTTGATGGTGTGTAGGTTCCTGTCACTCCGAGAGAGTTGATTGCCCACTTATCTTGGGAGCGGAGCCACTGCTCGATGATGTCTCTCACACAGCCTCGCCCTCCTCGGAATTCGCTGACATAGCGGGCTGTCTCCATAACCTCCATCACTGCATCGGCTGGGGCTACGGGGATGCCTACCATCTTCATACACTCCAGATCGGGGATGTCGTCGCCCATATATATCACATTCTCTAAGTTTAGGTTGTACTTTGCGGCCAACTCCTCGATCGCAGCCTTTTTGTCCATACAATCCATATAGAGTTCCTTGACTCCCAACATCTCCATTCGGTAGCGTAGGTTCTCGCCTCGCCCCCCTGTGATTATCGCTATTAGGTAGCCCATCTTGATGGCGTAGGCTACGGCGTAGCCATCTTTGGCGTTATAGGTGCGGATGAAGTCTCCGTCTCGGGTGGGGGTGATTCCGCCATCGGTCAACACTCCGTCGACATCCAAAATCAGCGCCTCGCACTTGGCTATATCCTCTTTGAAGTTTCCCATATATATCTGCTTATTATATTGTATATCTCTGTTAGTTCGGGGCTCTGAATCTCTTTTAGTAGCTCTCTGTGGCGTGTCATAGTTAGTTCGTCTCCCCTCTTGGCCGCCCCTGTTTGGGCCTCGATGGGAGGTATGCCGCACTCGAATACCTTTGCTACGCACTCCTCTACTAAGGGGCGGTAGAGAGATAGGTCGAGGTTGGCTCGGGTGAGTATAGACTCGGTGGCGGAGAACATCGCATTTGTGAAGTTGCAGGCGAATACTGCCGCTAAGTGCAAGGATCTTCTTGACTCCGAGTTTAGCTCTATTACTTTTTTGCTTAAGGTTTTTGCTACTTTTATTATTGTTTTTTTTGGGTCATTGGGGTCATTGGGGTCGGTTGGAACCTCTGCTTTTGCCTCTATGAATAGGGGCGTTTTTTGGAAATTTACCTCTCTTCCTTTTGTGAATGTCTGCATTGGATAGATCACTCCGCTTAACTCTCCCATTGGGATTGCTCCTGCTGTGTGGACTATTGTTGCCCCCTCTGCTTTTTGCTTTATTTGTTGGGCTACTTCCTCTATCGCTCCATCGCTCACTGCGAGGATGTAGAGGTCGGCCGTTGATAGGGCCTCGATTGTGGTTATTTGGCACCCTATGAGCTCGCCTATTTGGGCGAGGCGTTGGGGGTTGCGGCCTGCTACTTCGCGTAAAAACACCTCGTCGCTCTTTAGTTGCGAGAGGGCCACTGCGAAGGCTTCGGCTACGTTGCCACTTCCTATTATCGAGACACTTATCATTGCTCCAAAATCACCATTATTGGTCGATTCACTATTGTGGTTAGGGCTATCCTCTGTCGGCCTCCCTCCTTGATTTTTAGCTGTTTAGTTATCCTCTCGACTGAATGGGGGAACTCCCTCTTTAGGATCTCGGCTCGCTTTATTCCTCGGGCTGCGAGCTCCTTGCTACATCGTTTGGGGTCGTACTCCCCTATCCACACTATGCGTTGCGACACTGCAAGATAGTGATTTTTTTCTAACCTTGCAAGATATTGGTCATCTGCAAAGCCAAATCCGTTATCGCACCAGATGTCGCACGTCTGGTTTAGGTGGCGGCGGGCCAGTCGGCTCTTTTGGATTGATACGTCGGGTAGGAGTAGGTATTTGTAGTTTTCGGGGTTGTAGGTGGGGGTTTCTATCTCCTTGGTTGCCTCTCTGGGGAGGGTTATCTCGCCTCTGCCTATGGCTGTTGCGGTTATTTTTTCTTGCGCTTGCTCGTTGAAGATCTTGCTTATTACCACCTCTTTGCACTCGTCGTTTAGCGAGACTACCTCTACTGTTGAACGGGGAAAGAGTCTGAACGCCTCGTCTACGTCGAATAGGGGGGAGCACTTTATCATCACTGCTCGGCTTACCCTCTTGATTTGATCCATCAGCGAGAGGATGTTGGGGGAGCAATCCTCCAAAAGGACCATCTTGCGCCCATCTTCGCTTCGGCGGTCGGGGTCGGCATATACCCAGTCGAAGTGGTCGTTACAGCGGGATAGGTACTCCTCGGCTGAGCTGTTTACGACCTCTATGTTGGTGGCTTTTAGGCGCCTAAAGTTCTCTTTGGCGACTTCAGCTAATACCTCGTCTCGCTCCAAGGTTACTACCCTCTTGAATCTCTTTGATAGGGATAGGGCATCTACCCCTAAGCCGCAGGTTAGCTCCAACACTGACTCCCCTTCGAGGCGCTTTACCTCGGCTGTTGCTTCGCTTGACGATTGCTCGAAGGCTCGGGGTGGGATTATGCACCTTGCGTTGTAGTAGCTCGGTAGTTTGCCTCTCGACCGTTGGAGGTATTTCACCTGTGTGGCGATCAATGCGCTATGGCACAAAGATTTATCGAGCGCAACATCACAATGATTGCGCTCGATATTTAGATCTATTTGACCCTGAGTCTGCTCCTCGCAGAGTATTTCTAACTCCTCTATGGTCACTTCTTCTCTTTGCTCGTTACTCCCACTCGATTGTTGCTGGTGGCTTCGACGAGATGTCGTAGACTACTCGGTTTACACCTCTCACCTTGTTGATGATCTCGTTTGAGAGGTTGGCCAAGAAGTCGTATGGTAGGTGTACCCAGTCGGCTGTCATTCCATCGGTCGATGTTACGGCCCTTAGTGCTACACAACTCTCATAAGTTCGCTCGTCGCCCATAACTCCTACGCTCTTGACGGGCAAAAGTATCGCTCCTGCCTGCCACACTTGGTCGTAGAGGCCTGCCGCCTTCAATGAGTCGATGTAGATCTTGTCGACATCCTGCAAGATACGCACCCTCTCGGCTGTGATCTCACCCAAGATGCGGATCGCCAAACCTGGTCCTGGGAAGGGGTGGCGGCCAATCAAACTCTTTGAGATGCCCATCGAGAGACCTACACGGCGAACCTCATCCTTGAACAAGAGGCGCAATGGCTCTACGATTTTGAGGTTCATCTCCTCGGGTAGTCCGCCCACATTGTGGTGCGACTTGATCGTTGCCGAAGGTCCGTTCACCGAGCACGACTCGATAACGTCGGGGTAGATCGTACCCTGTGCCAACCACCTTACATCTTGGATCTCGTGTGCCGCTCCGTTGAATACCTCAACGAAGTCACGTCCTATGATCTTTCGCTTGGTCTCGGGGTCGCTCACGCCATCCAAATCGCCGAGGAATCTATCTGTTGCGTCGATACCCCTTACGTTGAGGCCCATACCTTTGTATGACTCCAACACCTCCTCGAACTCACCCTTGCGGAGAACGCCTGGGTTGACGAAGATGCAGTATAGGTTCTCGCCAATGGCTTTGTGCAACAATACCGCTGCGACTGTTGAGTCTACTCCTCCCGATAGGCCTAAGACTACCTTGTCGTTCCCTAACTTCGCCTTTAGGTCGGCTACCGTTGACTCTACAAAGCTCTCCGATGTCCAACTCTGCTCGCATCCGCAGATTCCCACTACGAAGTTCTTCAAGAGCTGTGTTCCATCTGTTGAGTGGTAGACCTCGGGGTGGAACTGGATCGCCCACGTTGGCTCGCCATCAATTGCGTAGGCTGCAACCTTCACCTGCTCGGTGCTCGCAATCACTCGGTAATTCGATGGGATTGAGGTGATTGTATCTCCGTGTGACATCCACACCTGAGTGGTCGATGGTAGATCTACCAACAGTGGGTTATCACTCTCTGCTACCGTCAACATTGCTCGGCCGTACTCTCTCGATGGGGCTGGCTGAACCTCGCCTCCATAGTTATGTGAGAGGTATTGTGCTCCGTAGCATACCCCCAAAAGTGGCAACTTGCCTTTGATCTGCGATAGATCGGGCTGAGGTGCTACCTCGTCACGCACCGAATAGGGACTTCCCGACAAGATTACGCCTCGGAACGAATCGTCGATCTCGGGCATATGGTTGAAGGGGTGGATCTCGCAATATACGTTCAACTCACGGACACGGCGTGCTATGAGCTGAGTGTATTGTGATCCGAAATCAAGTATTAATATCTTCTCCATTTTTCTCTTTTTTCTTTTTTTAGGGTCAACTGGGGCTACTGGGTCGGCTGGGGCTACTTTTAGTCGGCCTTTTTTGACCTTGGTTTCACCTTGGGGCTTTAGCTACGTGAGTAGTTGGGGGCCTCTTGGGTGATTGTTACGTCGTGGGGGTGGTTCTCGACAACTCCCGATGAGGTGATGCGGATGAACTTCGCACTCTGCAACGTCTTGATGTCGGCCGCTCCGCAATAGCCCATTCCCGACTTCAGACCGCCCACCAACTGATAGGTTGACTCGGCCAAAGTGCCCTTGAATGGCACTCGTGCTACGATTCCCTCGGGTACGAACTTGCTTGTGTTGGTCTCCTCGCCTTGGAAGTAGCGATCCTTCGAGCCGTTGTTCATCGCCTCGATAGAGCCCATTCCTCGGTAGGTCTTGAACTTACGTCCGTTGTAGATGATCGTCTCGCCTGGTGACTCCTCGACTCCTGCGAACATCGAGCCGACCATTACACAGTCGCCTCCTGCCGCCAACGCCTTCACGATGTCGCCCGAGTAGCGCAATCCGCCGTCGGCGATCACTGGTACGCCCGACCCTTGGATCGCCTTTGCCACCTCGTAGATCGCTGTTAGCTGGGGTACTCCCACACCTGCGACGATACGTGTTGTACAGATCGAACCTGGTCCGATTCCTACCTTCACGCCATCGGCTCCCGCCTCGACGAGGTACTTCGCCGCCTCGCCTGTAGCGATGTTTCCTACTACAACATCGAGCGATGGGTATTTAGATTTGATCTTCTTCAAAGTCTTGACGATATTTGCTGAGTGGCCGTGTGCCGAGTCGACAACGACTGCATCGACACCTGCCGCTACCAACGCCTCGACACGATCCATCGTGTCGCTCGTTACGCCAACGCCTGCGGCTACCCTCAAGCGGCCCTTGGTATCTTTGCACGAATTTGGGTTGTCGTGGACCTTGGTGATATCTTTGTAGGTGATTAGACCCAACAACTTACCTGTCTCGTCGACAACGGGTAGCTTCTCAATCTTGTTCTTTAGCAAGATGTCCGAGGCGTTCTCCAACGTTGGGTTGTGGGTTGTGATTAGACCATCTTTGGTCATTACGTCGTCGATCTTGCGCTCCATATCTCGCTGGAAACGGAGATCTCGGTTCGTTACGATTCCGATCAAGGTTCCCTCGCCATTGATTACGGGGATTCCTCCGATCTTGTAGTTTGACATCATCGCCAACGCATCACGTACCGTTGCATCCTTCGCAATTGTCACAGGATCGTCGATCATTCCATTCTCGGCCCTCTTCACCTTCTTTACCTGAGCGGCCTGCTGCTCGATCGACATATTCTTGTGGATCACTCCGATTCCACCCTCACGTGCCAACGCAATGGCCAATGGTGCCTCTGTCACCGTGTCCATCGCTGCCGAGACGATCGGCAGATTTAGCGTGATGTTGCGTGAGAACTTTGTCTTGACAGATACATCTTTTGGCAATACCTCCGAGTATGCGGGAACGAGCAGAACATCATCGAATGTTAGCCCCTCGGTTTTCACCCTATCATCAATAAACGACATAAACTATATGGTTTTAAATTATTTTTCCTAATTTATATTGGCTGCAAAGTTAGTTATTTTTTTGCTTTTATCCAACTTTTATGGGACTCTTACCTATTTAAAAAAGCGAGTAGCGATCTTTGGAGCTATAACCACTTCTTGAAGCGGAAGTACCAGAGCGTCACGCTCGAACAGAGGATCATCAGGAAGATGGCGAAGATGTAACCCAATGGGACTACCCCACCATTCTCCATCGTGTAGCTCCAACTCAGCTCGGGCATAAACTCGAAGTTCATTCCGTAGATGCTCGCAACGAGGGTCGCTGGCATAAAGATCACCGAGGCCACCGACAAGATCTTCACGATCTCGTTCTGCTCGATGTTGATTAGTCCTAAGGCTGAATCTTGGATGTAGTCGAGTCGCTGGAAGGCGAAGTCGGCATAGTTGATTAGCGAGACAACGTCCTTGATCATCAGGGCGATGCCTGGTAGCAGGTCGGCTGGGAAGCGACGTGAGCGACGCACCATCGTTAGGATTCGTTGGCGGTCGAAGATATTCTCACGGAGCTTCATCGTCATCTCCTGCAACTTTGCGATTCGGCGTAGGAACTGTTTGTCGATGTTGTCCTCTTGCGATATGTCACGGCTTAGGGCCGCTACTTGGCGAGCTGTCGACTCCACAAGGTCGGCATCGTAGTCGATGCGCACCTCTAATAGGGCGATGAATAGTTGGTAGCCCGTTGGATAGCTCGATGGCGAGATCTGAAGCCTTCGCTCGGTGTCTCGAAAGGTTCGCATCTCGAAGTTGTGGACCGAGATTAGCGCCTCGCTCTGTGAGATGATGAACGACACGGGCTCTATCACGAAGTCATCCTCCTGAGAGAGGAAGAAGTTGGAGTTCGAGACCACCGAGTCCTCCCTCTCCGAATATTTTGATGTTGTCTCAATCTCCTCGATCTGCTGTCGAGTCTGGAGCGAGATGCCCATAAAGGTCTCGACCGCTCGCTGCTCCTTGAATGATGGTTTGAGCATATCTATCCACAATACATCGTTCACATCGACCTCGGATAGCTGCTTTGGGTCGGCGTTACGGATTATCTTGTTGAACTGCTTTAGGTATAGAGTTATCATTGCTTTTGTCTCCTTTTTTAATTTTCTCTCCTCGTTTTTACCCTTTATGCGAAGCGGAGCCGTGGCTTACGGCCCCTACTTCAGGCTAATGGAGGAGGGGGAGTCGAGGAAGCGTCTCATCGCCTCTCGTTTGGCACCATCTAAGAGGGTGTCGATATTTTGGGTCAGGTAGCGATAACCATCCTCCATCTCGACATCGGGTCGCATCTGTTGGAGCGCCTCGAAGGTGTGCTCTACGCCCCACTCTAAGGCATCTTCGAGATCGGCCAACACCTCACGGTCGACATCCTCGCCACAACACCACACCGCAAAGACGAAGGGGAGCGAGCAGTGGTGCATCCACTCCTCGGCCAAGTCGATCTCATATTCGAACTCACCCTCGTGGTCGAATACCTTGTCGCCTATGAGTAGGAAGGCATCGCCATCCTCGGGGTGGGATAGTCGTTCGGGGGAGGTCAAGAGGCTCCACCTTGGGGCGATCTTGAAGTGGTTGTCGCAGAGGTGGGCCAATAGCTTCACCGAGGTTTGAGAGTCGGTGTCGAGCCAGATTCTTTTGATATTGTGTGGCTCGTCGTCGCTCATTAGAGTGACTGTCCTCACCGCTCCTACGGACCCTATGCAGTGCGAAGTTACTATCTCGGCCTTGCGACGGAGATTTGGTAGGGCCGCAACGGGGATCAGAGCTATGTCGACCTCGCCCTCGTCGAAGAGGCGTGTGCACTCGACAGGGGGCGCAGTGATTAGCTCTGCGTCGATAGATTTCGATTCGTTGATTCCGTAGATGAAGGGTATCGAGTTTAGGTACGACACCGATGCTATTTTTATCTTGCTCATCTTTCTACTTTATTTTACCCATTTTGGCAGCGTAAAGGTAGTCATTTTTTCGTTGCGGTGGTGCGTTTTTCTCCAAAATTCTCCTCTTATGGGGTTTTTTATCGATTTTTTCTCCCTCTGTAAATTGGGGTATATCAATTAGTTAATTCAACGACTGAATATTTTATTAAAAATAATTTACAATTTGCTTGACATTTGGTATTCAATTGTTGTATATTTGCAGTGTGATTGGTTGGTTGTTGATGCTTTGGGCGTTGAGTCAAGTTTGCTTCGATTTGAACAGATATATTGACAATTTTGAGAGTTATTTCGTGGGTTTTCAACACTGTTGTGACTCGACTCTCGCCCTTGGCATTTTTACCCTCCTTTTGCATTACGATTATTTCACAAAAACAGCAAAGAATATGGAGTCTATTTTAACAAATTACGAGGCGCTCATCGCCTCATATTGCGAGTCGCTGGGCTACCTTCCGAGGGTATCGAGGAGCGACAACTCTAAGGTGCAGCTCAGGGCGAGCGAGATGGCTATTATCCGCCCTGTGGAGATCACCGCCAAGGAGGGGGTTCAGAAGGGGCGTGTTACGGCCGAGATAACCCTTATCTTGATTCGCAACCTTACTAAAATACATATGAATCAGAGGGTTGCCCAGTGGGATCGAGTTAAGGAGGATGCTATGTCGATCGTCTCGGGAATTGAGTTGTCGGGGCAGGTTCTTAAGGTCTCGGAGCTTGAGATTACCCCTCTCTCTGGGAATCTTTCGGAGTATGAGGAGGTGTCGGTGGAGATAACAGCTTCTGTTGTCTCTAACTTTCGTGTTGGGGTGGAGGATTCTTCTGAGTCTTTCTGAGTCTTTTCTGAGACTTTCTGAGACCTCTTTTGAGGGGTTGTGATGGGGCTTTTTTGCCTCTTTATTCTATTAGTTATCAACAATTTTAAAAATCCAATTATAGACAATGTTTACAAACTATCCTACAAGCTATCAATCTCTCTACTCTGAGTTGATATACAGCCATGAAACGGCCACAGAAGGCGATGTAACGCTATTTATCTCTGATTCGACCTCTGACGAGGTTTTAGGTGTCAAAAAATTTTACACCACAACGACTGCCGACATAAATATCGCCCCTATTGTGAGGGCGGCAGCCTATCCCGATCCCGAGCTCTCGCAGAGCGGATTTATCACTGAGCAGAGCCCCTGCTTGGTGGAGGTGACGGTGAGCGATGCGGACCAAACGGCCACCTCGTCTCGCACCTTCACCCTCTCGCGAGAGGAGGAGTCGGAGGTGGGTTTGATGTCGAGCTTCGACTCATCGGATCGCCTCATTGCGTTGGGCGAGGGGGAGTGGTTGACACTCAGAGTTGACCCCGAGAAGGCTATCGAGGCTGAGATTCGCCAATATGCTTATGGGTCGGATCGTGTCTCGGCATCGAGGCTCTATACCCTTGCGGCTCAGAGTTCGGGGGTGGTGACATTTGCGGTGGTGGCCGAGTGGTTGTCGCAGCAGTCGGGCTCGCTCTCGGATATTGAATTGGACTACTTCGAGGTGATCTTCTCACAGGATGATGAGACAATTGCAGAGGTTTGCTACTCGGTGATTGATGATTATGAGGAGCCGACTCGATTGGCTTGGATCTCCTCACGTGGCTCTTTAGAACACTACACCTTCCCCGTTGTTAGCGAGAGGGTTATCTCGTCGGAGCGAAAGCAGAGCTTCACACTCACTTCGGCCTACGAGAATTACACTACTCGAAAGGCCATTGCCGAGATTGTTGAGTCGCCACTTGTCTGGTTGGTTTCGGGCGCGGAGTATCGTGAGGTGAGCCTTGCGAGCGACTCAGTAGAGGTTGAGCCTCGACGTGAGTTGACTGTTATCGAGGTTAAAATTTCGATGGACAATGAGTAGCGTGGTGGAGTTGTATATCGACTCTCGGAGGGTCGATATTGCGGAGAGCCCCGAGGTGACTCTTAGCTTCGACGCCTCGTCGATGCGATCGGTCGATTCGGCCCGTGAGTCGGAGGTGGTAGTGGTCGAGGTGGTGACTATTCGCCAGAGCGGCGAGATCTTTGGTGGCGAGGGGTATCTGCACGCTGCCGAGAGGTTTAACGCTCAGCCTCACACCGCTCGCCTTGATACTGAAGGGGTTACGCTGATCGAGGGGTCGGCACGGTTGGTTGGGGTTGTGAGCGAGGGAGAGAGGCTTAGCTTCTCGCTTCAGATCACTCGAGCGGAGGCTGAGTGGGCCACTGCGGCGGCCGAGACACTTATCAATGAGACCCCTATCGACTTCTCGACATCGCTTACGGAGGTTCACTTCAAGGCTTTGTGGGAGGATGAGGAGCAGAGCGCTGTTCAGTTCTTCCCCGTGACTCGTGATGATTATGAGAGCGAGGCTTCGTCGGTGGAGCTTGGGGTGGTGAGGCGACTTCGCTCGATTGATGACTACCACCCCTTCCTCAACATCGACGAGATGATTCGCTCGGTGGTCGAGGGGGCTGGATACACGATTGTGAGTGAGATGATGGATAGCGAGAGTTGGCGCAGGCTCTTTATGAGCGGGGCGTATGTCTCTCAGGAGAATGAGGTTGCTAAGTCGAAGATGGATTTTTGCGTCAAGAAGGGGAACGACTCGTCGACTACGGCCGATTATATGGGGCGTGTCTCGGCTAACCCCTACATCGCTACCAACTCTGTTGGGTCGATCGGCTCGATCTCCACTTTGGAGAGCGATTCTCAATGTTTCTCGACGGGCAATTACCTCACCGAAGAGGGTGGTTATTTGACCTTTACACCCCCATCGGAGATTAGCGTGGGGTTTGAATTTAGGCTCTGCTACACTACGGGGTATTATATTGAGTCGGCTACAAAGCTCAAAGCTATCGACACCTTTTATTTGGGAACTTCGCCCGTTGTCGAGGTTGAGATCGAGAATAACTTCACCGACCAGAGGGGCGAGACTCTATATGCTGGAATGCAGTATCGTGTGGTGGTCTTTGACTATACCGATGGAGCTAATTATCGTGTGACAGCGACCGTGGATGGTGTGGGGTCGCAGACTCTCTGTGATTTTTCGGCCCGAAGTGCGCTCTTTACTATGCCTACGGGGGTTACGTCGATTACATCGGTTAATCTGTTGACTGGTAACGAGACCTTCTACTCGATGTTTGGCGGAGAGTGGGCTCTATATATGGGTTATATCGACGAGCGAGGTGAGACTGAGGTGGATATTACGGTGAGAACTACCCCTATATCGGTATCGCCATCGTCGCCTATGAAGTTCAACACGCTCTACTTAGAGGGTGGCGAGGCTGGGTGTGATTTCACACTCTTGGCGACGACGACCATAACACCCTACTTCTCGGCCTACCCTGGTTATGGGGCGGTGGTTGATTACTTCGACATTGCTCAGCAGGAGTATTATCATAGCTCGCTCATCGAGTCGATGCAGCACCTCTTTAACCTCAACTATTATAGTGACAGAGTTGGTAAGCGGCTCTTTATCGACCCTGTGGAGAGGCTCTATGATTCGGCTAATAGGTGGGATTGGAGCTCAAAGATTGTAGAGGGTGAGGCGGTGAGCTTCGAGGATGCCTCGCTCGGGGTTGCGAGGGTTCGCACTTGGGGTTATCAGGATGGCGATGGTGCCATCTCGAGGTCGTCGCCCGACTTTGGGGAGTGGTCCTACACGGCTGAGAGTTATGGCACCAACGACACTGAGTCGACTCTGCTCAACCCGATATTTTCGCCCTCGCTCAACGAGGAGGATGGGTCGTTGTTGGTGGGCGATAGGGATGATGCTGAGATTGTGGACTCGCTGGAGTTCTCGCCTCGTGTGGTCTACTACTGCGGAGTCGATAGCGATGGGTTGCCTAAGGCTACGTTCCACAGCGTGGCGGAGGGGGTTAGCCTCTGCTTCGAGGATCGAGACTCGATGGTGGGGTTGAATCAATACTATGCGGCGCAGATTGAGCGTGAGGAGCGTAGCCTGTATGTTACGCTTATGGTAAAGCTCACCCCTTTTGAGATGACTTCGTTGCTCTCACCTACCGAGGGGATGGCGAGTGTGTTGAGCACATTTGATCTTCGGATTGGGGGCGAGTGGGCTGAGTGTAGGATCGAGAGGATTGAGGAATATTCACCCAGCAAGGAGGAGGCGAAGATTCGCTTCATCATACTATAGGAATAAGGGGATCGAGAGAGAGAAAATAGAACAGAAAAAAATGAGAAAAAATGATGCAAGAGATTAGAATTAAAAACAGCGCCGAGTGCACAACCATCGACATCGAGGGGACAATCGGCGTACCAGAGGAGTGGCAGTTTGAGGAGCCACAGCAGAGGGTGGCAACCTATGAGAGCTTTAGGCGAACATTGCAGCAGATCGAGGAGTTGAAGTGCCAGAAGGTGGTGGTCAACATCCGCTCGACTGGGGGCGATGTGGGTGATGCGCTGCTTATTTATGATGCGTTGGTGGCGCTCGATGCCGAGATCACTACTCGTTGTTGGGGTTATGTCGCGAGCGCTGCGACGGTGATCGCTCAGGCGGCGAGCGAGGGGCTTCGTGAGATCTCGGCCAACGCCCTCTACTTGGTTCACAGCTCTACGTGCAATGCAGAGGGTAACGCCTTGGAGTTGTTGCAGCGTGCCGAGTTGTTGAAGAAGAGCGATGAGAGGTTGGCGGAGTTGTATGCTCGTCGTTCGGGACGAGAGGTGGAGGCTTTCGAGGCTTTGATGAGCGAGGAGGGCGGCGAGGGTCGCTGGCTTAATGCTCGTGAGACTATTGAGGCTGGGCTTGCTGATCGGGAGATTGAGGGGGTGGCTTCGGAGGCTTCTTCCGAGACTTCTGAGTCGGCTGAGACTACTGAGTCATTGACTGAGGAGGGTCTTGAGAATGTTGATAATGGTGATGATAACTCTTTGTCGGAGCAGATTAGCAAGGGGGTTGACGAGGTTTACTCCTCTGTTAAGGGGCTGTTTCGTCGTGTTGCTCAGCGTTTGCAACTTCGTGATGCTAAAGAGGTTTCGAGCGTTGCTAAAGTTATCGACACAGATGTAAACAACGCCATTAACACTGATGTTGATAACTCGGGCTCTGTTGGCAATGTTATCGACACTATGTCAGTAATTGCCTTCGAGGAGAGGCAGCGCGAGCTTCGCTCTACTAAGGTTGCTGAGTGTGAGGATCCCTCGTTGAGGGAGGCTCGTGCGAGTGCTAACCAGAGGGCCTATGCCAGAGATGCGAAACGATTAAGATAATAAAAAATCATCCCCGATTAAATAAAAACAGTTATTAACAAATTACAAAAAAAACAAAGAGAAAATGAATTACATTGAATCAAGCAAGAGTTACACAGGAGCAGAGTTGGAGACCGTATTTTTCCGCCCAATGTTGACAGGAGAGTCGGCACAGGAGTTGGGAATTAGAATGTTGTACAATATGCCCGTACCAACAACAGTACACCTCTGGAGCGGCCAGAGCGACATCCTCAAGAGCCACACATCGTCGGGCTGGGATGGCAGCACAAAGAGCGCCAAGGTGCAAAAGACAATTGATATGAGGCGTGTGAAGGCTGAGATGGGCTTCTCGGCAGCGGATTACTACTCGCTAATCTTCGAGAACCTCTCGATTCAGGCGGAGGTGAACCTCGACGACCTCACTGGAACAGAGTTGGAGGCGGCCGAGACTGAGCTCTTCCGTCGTTCGATCTCGGAGTCGATCCGTGCAACGATGTGGGTGGGCGACACTGAGCGCACATCGGGTGCCTTCTCGACATTCGATGGTCTGATCAAAAAGATCGACGCAGCGATGGACGACGAGACGATCACCGCCTCGACCTACACCGCAACAAACATCGCCTCGGCAAGCTATGCACTCACGATCTTCGACACCTTGTGGGCCAATGCCGACGAGAGGGTGAAGGATGCCAAGGGCGAGGGTCAGTTGGCCTATTTCGTCACTTCGGATATCTACAACCTCTATGAGAAGGCGCTCGATGCGGCAGGCGTTGACGCTTCGTACACCGACTCGATCAATGGTCGCACAGGGCTTATGTATCACGGAATACCCGTTATCGACCTCAGAATTGGCGGCTACCTATCGTCATTGAGCCTTATGGAGTCATTCGCCCTCTTAACCGATCGTCGCAACCTTGTGATGGCGGTTAACACGGCCGACTACCCGGGGACTGAGATCCGTATGTGGTATAACCCCGACGAGATGGAGAATCGTCAGCGTGCGATCTTTGCCGCTGGTTGCGAGATCTTGGATGAGGAGTTGATCTCTATCGCTGTCAAGACTACGGCAACTGTATAGGAGTAGGTAGAAAGATGGAGTCAACATCTAATTTCGAATTGGTGGGGGGAGTTACCCGAGTGGTGCTCTACCCTGCCAAGACTCCTCTCCCCGATGATGCGGAGGGGGGATATGTTGTCGACCTGAGTGCAGGTGGGGCAAGCTACACCGAATCCAGACTCTACTCGGCTGGGCAGTACACTGTTCGCCACACCCTCAAATTTAGTTGTGAACACGCCGACTCACCATTTACGGCCAAGGAGTTAGCGGCGGTGGCCCGTTGTGGGGTTGTGGCCGATATTACCCTCTCGACTGGGGCTTCGCTGCGTGTTGGGTGGAGCGAGAGGTGGGGCGTGGAGTTTGCGCTTCGGCTCATCAGCGCTGAGTTTGCGAGTGGCGAGGAGGCTACCGACTATCCGCTTCGCACTTGGGTTTGGGAGTCAACGGACTTAACAGATAATTTGTTAGGGTGATCGTTGCAAGGCGGCGAAATTTTAAAGATACCATAGAGTGTGCTTCGGTCACATACTTAAGTATGCTCCCTTCAGCCCCCTCTATGCCATCTTTAAAATTTCATCCACCTATCAACGATCCCAACAAAACGAAATAATTAAAAGATAAAGAAAACAATGCCAAAGACAAAAATAGCGGTCTCAAACAAGAGAGACCCATACACAGTAACGGAGCGTCGGTCGAGCGAGAGCGATAAGTTCTGGCGTTGGGGCGACGACAACCTCTTCCCGACGCTCCTTGCCCAACTCTCACAGAGGGCTGTGACACACCGAAGAATCATAAACGACAAGGCCGACTACATCGCTGGTAAGGGCTTCTCGTATGACCAAAACGTCGCCCTATTGGGGCAGTTCGTAGAGCGAGTCAACGGCGAGGGCGAGTCGCTGAGGCAGCTGATGAGCCGCATCGCATTCGACAAGATGCTATTCGCCAACGCCTTCGTAGAGGTGGTGCGTGATGTGGATCACACCTCGGTGGCGCTCTTTCACCACGACGCCTCGACCTGCCGTGTGGCAAAGGGGTGCGACTCACCTCAGATCTTGATCCACCACAACTGGGCCGAATTCCGCCACTCGGAGGCTAAGCAGCTGCCACTCTACCCCAACTTCGAGAGCTTCGAGGATGGGACCGAGAGGTCGATGATCCACTACAAGGATTATGAGCCTATGTTCCGCCACTATGGCGTGCCATCCTACATCGCTGGCCTCAACGTCTCGTCGATAGCCTACAAGACCGACAAGTGGAACATCTCGAGGCTCGACAACTCATTCCAGATGTCGGGAATTATGTTGCTCGACGACACAGTGGACGGAGAGGCCGAGGCGGAGCAGGTGATCCGTGCGGCAGAGGAGAAGTTTGCAGGCGAACCTGGTCAGGTGCTCTTTGTCCTTAAGGATGGTAGCGACAACGACAACTCTCGCTTCATCCCCCTAACATCGACTTCGGATGGGGATTGGGAGTCGCTTCACGATCAGGCCAATAGCGACATTGTTGTGGCCCACTCGTGGTTCCGCTCGCTCAGCGGCATCGACTACTCTACGGGCTTTAGCTCGGAGCGAATCCTCCACGAGTATGAGGTGGCCCTCAACACTGTGATCTTGGCCGAACAGGAGGAGCTATTGGAGCCTATTCGACATCTGCTGACCACCGTCTTGGGGATCGACTCATCGTCGCTCTCGATTGTGAATCGTCCGCCTAAGACCACTAAGCCGATCTATATGAGGGTGTGGGAGGCTCGCCGTGCCGATGGGCTCGACTACAACCCCGACGACCCTAAGGAACAGCTATTTTTGTCGGAGATCACCAACTCTACGGTGACTGAGATTGGGTAACTATTTTATAATAAAACAGATACAATTATGATAATGAGACTTATGGAGCCTAAGCGAGTCTTAGAGCTGGCCTATGACGGGGTGGACTTCACCCCCGACATAGACATCACGATCAACGATATCGTGACCGCAACAAATAGATATATCATCCCCGTGATCGGAAAGGCTCTCTATGAGCAGCTCTTGGAAGGGAACTACCCCGTTTTGATGAACGACTATGTGGCACCCGCCTTGGCGCTCTATGTGAGAGAGGTGGTCGACGCTCCGACAGCGCCCCGTAGTGCTGCTGGGTTGCAGCGTGCACGTTCTATGTTGATGAGGGTGAGCGATTTTCTCGATGAAGATAGTGCATCGTACCCTGAGTATGAGGCGAGTAGGAACATACTTAAAAGGTGTAGAATCAATGGATCTAATATACAGATACTTTAGCGCTGTGGCGATGTCGATATTGGCGATATTCACCCCCATCACCCCACTGATCCTCTGCGTTACGCTCTTTATCGGGATCGACTTCGTCTCGGGGGTGTGGGCTTCGAGGCAGACGGCCCATTCGGCTGGCAAGGCGTGGTTCTTCGAGAGCGAGCAAGCGTGGCGCACCCTCTATAAATTGGGCTTTACGCTGATCGCCATTGCGATGGCGTGGCTCATCGACAGCTGCATCATCACCTTCGTCGAGATTCGGTTGGCTCGCCTCTTTACGGGGTTTGTGTGTGGTGTTGAACTGTGGTCGTTCCTGGAGAATGCCGCCCAGTTTTCGGATGCGCCATACTTCGATTGGATGCGCAAGTACCTCAGGCGTAGGGTTAAACAGGAGATAGATAAGATCGAAGAGGTCGACTTCGAGGAGTTGGCCACAGGAAAAACAGAGAAGGAGGAGACAAAAGATGATAGTAAGTAGAGCGTTGCGCAACTGCAACCCAGGGAATATACGCCTCGGCGTAAGCAAATTTAAGGGCGAGGTGACACCAAGTAGAGACGACGAGTTCAAGGAGTTCGAGGCCCCCAAGTGGGGGTATCGGGCGATGTTCATCATAATTCACAACTATGGTGTGTTGTATGGCATCGACACGCTGAACCGCATAATCGGCCGTTGGGCGCCCCCTTCGGAGAATGACACCAACGACTATATCTCGGTCGTAGCTCGCAGATTGGGCGTAGGGTGCAAGGCGCACATCAACTCTCGGGACCACGATACGATGGTTGCTTTGGTGGGGGCGATGGCGTGGATCGAGAGCGGATCGAGGGCTGT
This sequence comes from Rikenellaceae bacterium, assembly GCA_047178625.1. Classification (GTDB taxonomy): domain Bacteria; phylum Bacteroidota; class Bacteroidia; order Bacteroidales; family Rikenellaceae; genus Alistipes. The sequence goes on along the minus strand of JBCQTJ010000019.1, from coordinate 9,054 downwards.
AAATCAGGAGATTGAGGATGGCTGGGAGCTTTTTGCTGAGAGTTTTAGCGATTAGGGATTTTGGGTGTTTGTAAATTATCTTAAAAACATTAACAGAATCTTAACATCTTGTGTGATTTTTCTATTTAGTTGACTACGTGATAGTTAGCTAAAATAGGCTAAAATAAAAGTAATTTATTTTAAAAATAATCGTAAAAATATTTGGAGATTCCGAATTATGCCCTTATATTTGTAGTGAAGTTTTAATTCATTTATAGGTTAGTAGTTTTGGTTGGTTGAGGCGACGCGATTGATTGACACTTTTTAAGGGTCTAAGTTCTACGAAGGAGTGGTTACTGGAGTAGAGACGAATATCGATCGATAACCTCACGAAACGGGGAGAGCTGTGGTGGCTCTCCTTTTTTTTCGTGGATATGTGGATATGTTTTACTCCTCGATGATGAGGCGGAAGCCGACGTTGTTTAGGGGTTGCCACTTCACGGCTGACCTTCTCATATAGAGGGTTGAGCCTTTGGATCTGTCGAACCACGAGCCTCCTCTTATCACCTTTTTGTCGCTCTCGTCTTTGACCTTTTCGCTATATGGGTAGGGGAGGTAGTCCGATGAGGTCCACTCCCTCACGTTGCCCAACATATCGTAGAGACCCCACGCGTTGGCCTCGTAGCTGCCCCCCTTGGTCGAGATCATATTGCCATCGTTGACCTCGGTGTCTTTGGGGTAATAGTCTAAGAATCGGAACATTGCGTTGTTCTTGCCGAGGGGGTTAAACCCTCCAAATGTCACTATCCTCTCTAAGGTTACGTCAGCCATATTCTCATTTCTACCGTAGTCGCTGCCCAGAGGGCCAAACCAAAAGGCCTCGTCGGAGCCTGCCCTTGCGGCCCACTCCCACTGCGCCTCGGTGGGGAGCGATACCCTCTTTCCGATCTTCTCGGATAGCTTCCCGCAATAGGCCATCACCTCGTCGTAGCTCACTCTAATCACGGGCTGCTCGGGCTTGTTTGCAGGGAATCCAGGCTTCACCTGATCCTTCCACAAGAAGGCTACGTATCGGCTGTCGTGGTCGGGGACGAGGGCGTTATACTGCTCGTTCGAGACCTCGATCTCGCCTATCCAAAATGGCTTGCGTATCTTGACCTTCGACTCGGGTGAGCTGTCGGCCCCCGACTCATTGTCACCCATCACAAACTCGCCTGCTGGCACCTTGCGGAATATCATCTTGACCCCCTCGCTCACCTCTATCTCCATTCGATTTTCGCCCAACTCGCTCTGCATCGAGGCGGCTGTGGCTGTGTCGAATGGCCACGCCTTGGCCTTGGCCTCCCTCTGTTTTGGGGCCTCGGTGGTGGGTTTTACGGGGGTTATCTCGCCCTGTGCCTCGAGGTAGGCGGCGTAGTCTCTAATCTCCTGCTGCCAATCTACATCTACGTTGGCGTACTTTATCAACAGCTCTTGACGACGCTCGATCTGGTTGATGCCTCGGTAGTCGCAGCGGATGAATGAGCCTCGGTATGGGGCGTTCAAGTCGATCCACGCATAGATCTTACGCCACTCCTCGTCGCTCAGCTCCACTCCGTGGTGTCCCTCCTTCAACATCCTCACCATCTCGCTGGTCGAGGCGTGATACTCGTAGGGCTTCATCACATAGATGTTTGACTCGGGGCCTTGGCGGTTCACGTAGGGGTGGAAATTTAGGTAGCTAATTGGTAGGGGTGAGTCGTCGGTGTGGATGAATTTATTCCCAGGGATCCCCTTGTCGTAGATCCCACCCACAAAGCAGCGGCTCGACTTCTCGTCGTGACACGAGATGCAGGCACGGTTCAAGATGGGCTGAATCTCGAGGTCGAAGGTGTAGGAGCGAACTCCGCCATCCCACTGCTTGATGGTCTGAGGCGACTGCTTAGAGGCCATATTCGACTTCGGCATTGCTACAATGTTCTGATCCTCGTGGCAGCCTACGCACGAGACAACCTCGCCAGGCATACCTGTGAGCCAACTCCTCATCCACTGTATCGCACAACCCTCCTCGTCGAGAGGCTGCAACGAGATGGGGGTGTTGGCTGGGATCTTGAAGATCACAGATCCATCCTCGTTGACATCGACCTCGCCCAATAGGCGTTTGATATCCCATCCCGATTGGATTCCTTGTGCGAGGTGGTTGGTTGGAGAGTCCAAATAGCCATATTCGTAGGCGAATACCCTCAGCTTTTTGACCGTTCCTCGCTTTACGTTTGGTAGACCCTCACCCTCATATATATCTTGGATATAGACCGTCGCCTCTTGGCTCTCTAAGTCAACCTTATCGGGGATTGCGGGGGGTGTCACCCTCTTTTGAGCGTATATTGCGTTGATATACCCCTCGCTCTCCGACTCCGCTATGAGGGTCATATTGTCGTAGATGTCGACAAGATAGAGTCCCCACAACGACTCCTCCTTGAGTTTGGCTGTCACCAAGAAGTATTTGTCGGTGATGGGGCTCGGCTTGATGAATTGGGGCCAGACGTTGTTGACCATCTGGTCCTCGATAATGGGGATTATCTCACGTGTCGAGAATGGGATCTCCTGCACGATACCCTCGAATTTCTTGCGGCTCTTAGCTGGGTCGATCAACAACAAGCGACCACTTCGAACCACTCCGTGGTGGCCCGAGGCTATGGCGAGGAAGCTCGATGTATTGCCAGGTAGGGGCTGAATGTCGAATGTCGAGTTGGGGAAGTAGTCGCCACTGCCATAGAGAGACTTCTGCTCGGTGCCATCGGGGTTCATATGCATCGTGATGCGAGAAAAATAATGTGTTAGGTCGGTGTACTCCCACCTGACATACATCACCTTGCCATCGTTGGCCACGATGGGGTGCCAGTTGGCATCTTGGTCGAAGGTGAGGCGGCGCATATCGCCATCCTTGGGGTTGTAGAGCACCATATTTCCCACCGCATCTTCGCCATTGACACAGGGCACACCTTGGTAGCCGATGTTCGAGGTGGCGATAAACTTTCCGCTGGGGAGGAACGTTCCGTCGGAGAACTCCAGATCGGGCTCGTCGACCTTGATGACCTCTCGTAGCCCCTCGCCATCGACACCTACCTCGAAGATATTGAACATCTTACGCTCGTTGACCGAGGTGAAGAGTAACTTGTCGGCATCCCAATGGAGCATCAGATCCGAGACTGGGACCGATAGCTCGGGCTTGTAGATTCGCTTGAACTCGGGCTCTCCCTCTCTGTAACTCATCTGGGCAATCTCGGCATCGAAGCCAAGGCGCTGCGACGAAAATTGGTTGCTCCAGTTGTTGCACTGGGTGCCCAACAGAACGGTGCTTGTTGTGCGGGCTACACCTCCCAGATTGTAGCGGCCCAAGATGATCTTGTCGTTGTCGAGGGCGGCATTTGAGAGGAGGATTTCACGTGAGAGATTCAATATCTTCTCTACCCTCTCTACTGCTGTTTTATCTCCCGAGGCGAGGTCGACTTTTGTTGCGGATAGAGCCTCCAACTCGGCCATCATTGGCCTATACTTCGCCTCGTCGTAGCTGTTGTTGGTGCACATATCATCATAGGCTCGCTTCACATTCTCTATGTTGAAAAAGTCGTATCTGTTTTTTAGGTCGACGATACTCTGGATCTCGGTGACGATCTCGATATACGAGGCTATGCGCTTTTTAGCCTCACCCGAGATGGCTTCGATCTTTGCTGTGTATGCTTCGCCACCGAGCGTTTTGGCCGCCGTGAGTGCCGCCTTACGCTCCACCTCGCCATCGTTCGAGAGGAACCACTCGGCAGGGTTGACCTTGCCGACTCCAACCATCGCACCCACCTGCTCGGGGTACTTTGCCGAGAGATCCTCGGATAGAGCATAGCCATTCTGACTTGAGACCATAAAGATTATCGAGCCCCCCTTGGAGCCACTATCCTCGATGCCGACAGCCGCCTCGAAGAGGGTATATTCGCCATCGAGCGAGACGACAAACTCGTTGGGGCCATACATCGAGACTCCGTGGTCGAAATCCTCACCTGCGATGGTGATTGTGCCGTGACCCCACGCCATATCTCGCTTGGGGAACATTCGAGGCTGACGTGGCTGGTAACACTTAAATGGGATATCCGAGATGCGGACCTTCTCGCCACTACGAGTGGTGAGTGTCGCTGCACCCCACGCCCCTATATCACCTCCTGCACCATCCTTGGTCTCCCACATTCTCAGCGAGAGGATCTGCCACCCCGAGACATCAACGGATAGCCTCTCGGCTGGGTCTTGGCCTCGGACGACGCCCGACTCGTGCCGAATGGTGTTCTCCTGCATCTCTCGCTTCATCGAGGTTAGATCCTCTACTATCGTGCTTTTGGCGCTTGTGGTGGCTATTGCTGCTATGGTTAGTAGTATTGTTATTGCTCTTTTCATTGGGTTTTGGTTGTTAGTTTTAGTTTCGTATTTAGGGTTCAAGGTTGGGGGTTGTTCGTCAGATGCTTGACCAGATACAATATTACGAATAATCAGCGGATTTCGCAATATTTCAAAATGTAAATTGTATATTTACGGTTAAATTAAGAATTAGTTTGATGCGAAGGCCTTATGGATATAGATAATACAAATAGACCATCCGAAGTAGTTATTTACCAAACTGTCGATGGAAGCGTTGCTCTTGATGTCAATATTCAAGAGAGTAATGTGTGGCTCAATCGCCATCAGATCGCACAACTGTTTGACAGAGATGTTAAGACGATTGGTAAACATATCAACAACGCTTTGCGCGAGGAGCTGGAGGGTATTCCAACTGTCGCAAATTTTGCGACAGTTCAAAGAGAGGGAGACAGAGAGGTGATGCGTAATGTCGATCACTACAACATCGAAATGATCACCTCCATAGGCTATCGAGTCAAGAGCAAGCGAGGTACGCAATTCCGCATCTGGGCAAATCGGGTGTTGAAAGAGCATCTTATCAACAAGAGCAATTAGAGGCGTGGGGCCGAATGGGAGCCTATCCATTTTATTTATCGACCAAGGTACTCCTTCTTCATCTCTCTCCCCCCACACACACCTTCAAAAGAAAAACCCCTCCAGATCTCTCTGAAGGGGTTTGTTGGAGGTCCGAAGCGTACCTCTGATGTATTTATCGTAGCTTTCTTGGCTTTGCTTTATTATTGCTGTGTATCAACAAGTTGAGTGCTGTATTTATTAGATGGAATTAAGATTGATTAAAATAAATTAGAGGATTACTGTACATTTACTGTACAAATTTATTACCTTTGCAGAGTCAACAAAACGATAATTATGGCAACTGCAAATTTTATGATACGCTCTGAGAAAAAGGGCAAGATGGCGAATCTACTAATTCGCTTCTCGACTGGTGCATCTCTGAGTTTTTATGTCAAGAGTGGATTTACGATTCTCTCAGATAGCTGGAACAACAAAACTCAACGATTCAAAACTCGCTTTGTGGCTACCGATGAATTTAACGAGGAGTCGTCTCGAATTATCACCAATAAGATTAACGAGCTACGCACCGTAATTCTTAACTCTTTCAATGAGCTTAACACTTCGCCTGATAAGGAGTGGTTGGAGGCGGTTGTGCATAACTACCATAACCCACACGTTGAGATTGCTAAGTCTACTATGACTCTCAAAAAATATATTGATCTATATATTGAGGAGATCGACAACGGAACACGACTAACTTATGCCAAGAAGAAGTTCGCACCAGGTAGTGTCAAGGCATATCGAGGATTCCGAGAGCGATACGATGAGTTCTGTAAGTTCAAGCGCAAGAAGTTCGACTTCAATGATATTGACATGAAGTTTTATGATGACTTCGTGGCTTACTATACTACAAAGAGCTATTCGATTAATACTATTGGTCGCCACGTAAAGGAGCTAAAGATTCTAATGCGAACATCACGAGACGAGGGGTATCATAATAATGGAAATATAGAGAGTCGCAAATTCAAAGTAGTCACCGCAAAGGTAGATAACATCTATCTCACCGAAACAGAGCTAACAGCAATGTACGAGTTAGATTTATCGAAAAGACCTGCACTTGATGCAGCAAGAGATGTGTTCTTGATGGGATGTTACACAGCTCAAAGGTATAGCGACTACTCAACAATCAATGAGACTAATATATGTAAACTAATAAGTGGCGAGGTTGCGATAGACTTAAAACAGAAGAAGACTGGTAATAAAGTAGTTGTACCTGCTCGTAGAGAGGTGCTCGAAATCCTCGCCAAATACGACAACATACTTCCAAAGACCTACGAGCAGAAAGTAAATAAGTACATCAAGGAGGTAGCACAAATGGCAGGGATCACCAACGAGATAGTGGTGGAACAGATGGAGGAGGGGCGCATCGTTAAGAGCATCGTCCCCAAAAACGAACTCGTCAAGACCCACACAGCACGCAGAAGTGGCGCAACAAATATGTACCTTGCCGGAATCCCCAGCATAGCAATAATGAAAATCACAGGTCACCAGACCGAAAAGGAGTTTATGAAATACATCAAAGCAAGCGAGGAGGAGACTGCTATGGAGTTGATGAATCATCCATATTTTAGTGGGCGATAGAGGTTTTATAAGTTGAATAAATCTTCAACTGTCGCAAATTTTGCGACAGTTGGGATAAGTAACAGTTATGTGAGTTATACGATGCAGAAAATAAACAAAATATGCAACGATAAACATCTGATTATATGATAAATGACTATCAATATTCACGATTTATAAATCGAAAATAGTGACATTATTACCATCTCCAAAGGAATTACACAGAAATTAACTATCTTTGCATAAGGCACGATATGGGAACATAGTTGTCTAAAAATAAATAAAATACGGCTATTTAAAAATAAATAACGAAGCGATACTCTGTTATTCAGCCTTATAGTTATTTTGACATTAGAAATAAATAAAAATAAATCATAGTAGAATATGACACAATATAATACACATACCACCGAGCCAACCCTCTTCGACCACCTCGATTTCATAGACAAGATCGAGGCGTTGATTAGTGAGAGTGAATCTACCGAAGTAGAGTTTAAGTCGGCAAAGGGCGGTTTCCCAGGGAGTTTCTGGGAGACCTATTCTGCTTTTGCCAATACGCAGGGTGGTGTTATCATATTGGGTGTCAAGGAGAAAAACAATAAATTCTCGATTGATGGACTGACTAAGGAGCAGGCTGATAAGTACCTAAAGGAGTTTTGGAATAATGTCAATAACCCTGCTCACGTAAGTGCAAATATTCTGATGAATAGTGCGGTGCAGGTCGGAGAGTATCAAGGTAGCTACCTGATTATCTTCGACATACCAATGGCTATGCGAGAACAGAAACCTGTCTATCTAAGCCGTAATCCCGAAAGCAACACATATAAGCGCAACCACGAGGGTGACTATCGCTGTACCCGTGAGGAGGTGCGAAGAATGTTTGCTGATGCTGATGTTAATACGTCGAGAGATAGTGAAATATTAATTGGATTCACAATAGAGAATGATATTCATAGAGAGTCACTCAAACAGTATCGTAACCTATGGAGGGCAAGAGATGATGCTCACCCTTGGTTGGCTCTTGATGACAAAGAGTTTCTAACAAAGCTTGGTGGATATCGTGTAAATAGAGCAATGAAACAAGAGGGTTTGACCTTAGCTGGAATGTTGATGTTTGGAGTAAATACAAGCATTACAGATCCTGACTGTTGCCCTCATTTCTTTCCAGATTATCGTGAGTATCTGCTTGAATTGCCTGATGGTAGGTGGAGCGACCGAGTCTTTTTTGATGGTCACTATGAACTGAATCTTTTCCAATTCTACATCAAGGTTTACAACAAGATGGCAGCGACATTGCCAAAGCCATTTAAGTTGGTTGGTGGTGTTCGTATTGACGAGACACCTGCACATATTGCACTTCGCGAGGCACTTATTAACGCTATGATTCATTGCGACTATAGAGTAAATACAAACCTTACCATTGAGCATAGGAGAGATAAATACATACTCTCTAATCCAGGTACATTACTTGTTACTGTCCCACAATATTATCGTGGGGGAACAAGTATTTGTAGAAATGCAGCTCTGCAACAGATGTTTATGTATATTGGAGGCTCTGAAAAAGCAGGTAGTGGCGTTGCGAAGATTTTGCACGGATGGGAGAATGCAAACTACTTAGAACCTCGAATTGAAGATCGGGTAAAACCAGATAAAGTCGATTTGATTTTACCATTGGTCGGGTTACTTTCGGATGATGTTAAGTGGCAACTATCAGAGCTATTTGGAGAGAGTATATCTAACATAGGACACGATAAGTTACTTATTCTCGCAATATGTACTATTGAAGGTGAAGTTTCAAACCAACGATTGCAAATAGCGATATCTAAACATCGTGCAGATATTACACAGCTACTCAGAGAGTTGAGTAATGATAACTATTTGATACCAGAAGGTGTTGGACGAGGTACTAAGTATACACTTAATAGATATTTCGAGGGTGTAAATGTAGTTAGCGGGGGTGTAAATGGGGGTGTAAATAGAAGAAATGGGGGTGTAAAAACTGCAGAGTTGATACTTAAAGCGATTACGGAGCAAGGTGGACTAAACTCTATTGCTCTTGGAAAGATTGTAGGCAAGAGCCCTCGCACAGTTGAAAAATATCTAAAGAATTTTACGGTAGATGACATTATCGAATACCGAGGAGCAGCAAAAAATGGAGGCTATTATCTGAAGTAGTAGATGATTATAATCAAAAACGAAAAGACAATGAAACAACTAAAAATCACAGAGCAAGACTACCTCAAAGCCCACCGCAAGGCGAGCCGTGAGGAGGAGATCCGAGCCTTTGGTAAGCAGGTGACACACCGCACCAAAGTGCAGAAGTCAAAGAAATCATACGACCGCACAGGTCACAAGGCAGCCCTCAAGAAGCTGCCTTTTTTTGTGGCTGCATAAACCACAAAACATTAAATCCAGTGAGATAAAAACAACCTTCGATATAGATTCTTATCCAAACTTATCATATCTTTGCGACTCCAAATATGAGAAGTTTATGAGACGAATGAAAGTGTATAAGAATTT
>JBCQTJ010000018.1:0-49181 GCA_047178625.1 Rikenellaceae bacterium | reverse complement strand
ATCTTAGGTAGCAAGACCGCCCAAATGCTCACCCTCCAAACGGGTGTCAAGACACAATCAGCGATCAATCTACTCTCCACCTCCGTTGTGTTTCAAGATGGTTCGGGGTGTGGATTTTCAGCCAACGGCACAAGCTCCGTGAGCCAACGAATTATCAAAGCTCCGATCATCAAGGTGAATATGGAGTTTTGCGATAAGACCCTCCTCAACTCCTCTATGCAACACGGAGTGAGAGTTGCAGCGGGACAAAAAACGCTCCCCTTTGAGCAAGATTTCATTGCGGGGGTGGTCGAAAAGGTCGATAACGCAGTCGATCAGATCATTTGGCAGGGCGATACAACCTCGACCGATCTAACGCTCAAGTGGAGCGATGGACTAATCAAGATCCTCAAGGCGGATAGCGACAACGTTGTCAAGTACACCACCGCAATATCAGCAACAACGATCGAGGCGGTTATCGACAACGTGTTTATGGCAATACCCCCAGCGGTGCTAAGTGGTGGCAACGTAAAGATCTTTATGGGCTACGACACTTTCCGCACCTATCTGATGGCGATACGTGAGAAGAACTACTACCACTACAACGCCAACGGCATTGATGGCGAGAAGTTCTACTATATGGGTAGCAATGTCGAGATGGTTGCGGTGTCGGGTCTCGATGGTACGGGGGTGGTTGTTGCAGGTTCGACCGACAACCTCTTCTATGGCACTGACCTTTCGGGCGACGACGAAAAGTTTGATTTTTGGTACTCCAAAGATGATGGAGTATTTAAGCTCGCCATCGAGTTTGCGATAGGTGTTCAAGTGGCATACCCCGATAGCGTGGTGATCTCATACTATGAGGCGGTTGTAACTCCGTAAGGCTATGAGACCAAAGGTAGCATTTAGCGCACTCACAGTCCCCAACGTAACCAAAGGGCGTGAGGTGGAGGCGATGGTGGCGGGTGGCGACATTGTGAGCTACGGAGCTGATAACAACTTCCCCGCCTACCTATGGACGATGTACACCCAAAGCCCCACCCACCAAAGTATCGTCGATGGCAAGGTCGATTATATTTGTGGCGGTGGCGTGGCGGGCGACTTCGGGGCGATCAACTCCAAAGGCGAGACCATTGCGGGGTTGCTCCACAAGGTAGCTATGGATAAGATACTTTTCGGAGGCTTTGCAATCCAAGTGGTGTTCAACAAATTGCAAGAGATCACCGACCTCTTTTGGGTCGATTTCTCCAAGCTCCGCACCAACCGACAAGGCGATAGGGTCTATTTCCGCAACGATTGGGCGAGCCACACCGAGATGATCGAGTACGATATATTCGACCTCCGCAAGGCAAATAAGACCTCGCAAATATTATATTATCGTGGACTAAATTGTCGCTCCATCTACCCTTTGCCCTCATACTTCGCTGCACTCAACGCCATCGAGACAGAGGGCGAGGTTCAGACGTTCCACCTCTCCTCGATCCGCAACAACTTCGCTGCATCGGCTGTAATTCAGTTCAACAACGGAGTGCCAAGCGACGAGGAGCGTGAGCAGATCGAGGAGCAGATAAACGCCAAATTTTCGGGTGCGTCGAACGCTGCAAAGCTACTCATAATGTACAACGAGTCGCCCGACACCAAAACGATCATCGACCGCCTCGAAACCGACAACTTCGACGAACGTTTCGGACGATTGGGCAAGGACACCCAGCGCAACATCTTTATCGCCCACCGTGTCACCTCGCCATCGTTGTTTGGTGTCGTTCCCGAAAATACGGGCTTCACCCGCCAAGAGTATGTTGAGAGCTTCGAGGTCTTTAACAAAACCGTGATCCAACCCCAACAACGTGAGATCACCGAGCAGATCCGACGAATTTTTCCCGATCGTGAGTTCTCGATAAAACCGTTTATTTCTGATAGTGAGACATTTAGCAGAGTGTAAACACTTTGTACGTTTTGCATATATAGAGAAAAGATACAACACTATGGATTACAATACATTAAAATCAATTTTCGAGGGCGAGAGCAATATTTTGTTGCAGATCCACTCCGACGACCTTTTGCACCTGAGCGACCTAATCATCGAGCAGACCCGCCAATCGACCATCGAGGAGTGCGAGCGCAAAGCAAAATACGAGGTGGCGACCCTCACGGCAACGGAGGTGTGCGAGATCCTCAAAGTGAATAAAACAACCCTTTGGAGGTGGAACAAAAACGGAGTGTTACCCCACAACAAAGTCGGTAAAAAGAGGCTATATCGCCAAAGCGAGATAGATAGGTTGCTCACACTTCGCAAAGATGGGGCGTGTGCTTAAAATGGGCTAAAATGGGCTAAAATGGGCTGTAATGGCGTAAAAAAAGGAGATCGGGTTGATCTCCTTTTTCCATATATGGATAGCATAGATAGGTGGATGAAATTTTAAAGATGGAGCAGTGGGATCTGAAAGGAGCATACAAACGTATGTGACTGAAGAGACCGCTGTTGCATCTTTGAAATTTCGCCTCCTTGCAACACTACGCTATCTCCTCCCATTTGCTCTTCATTAAACGTGCTTGTTCCTCTTGTGTGACCTTAATATACTTATAGAAACTACGCTCCGTTTTATGCCCCGTAACGCTCATAATCGTGAGTGTCGGCACACCCGCCAAATACATATTCGTGGCAAATGATCGTCGCCCCGTGTGGCTACACACCAACCTATACTTCTCTGCTGATCGGGTCTCTTTGACCCCGCCAACGGTCGAGGTGACACACTCCACGTTGTCGATACCCGCCAACCTCACGACCTCCTTTAGAAACTCATTAAATCGTTGGTTCGAGATAGGTTTTGGCATAGAGTCGCCATACTTTGCAAGTATGCCCTCGACAACGCTATGTAGCGGGATAGTGACCTTTGTGTTGGTCTTTTGTTGTCGGAACGTTATAAAGCCATCTTTCACGCTACTATGGTTGATTTTGTCGAGGTCGCTATAACGGCAACCCGTCCACGCCAACAACAAAAACCAATCCCTCACACGATCGAGACAAGCGTTACCCGAAAGGTCTATATCTTTGATTTGCGCCAACTCCTCACGGTTGAGGTAGACATTATCAACCTCCTCGCTAAACACGGCATATTTGCCATAATCGGCTTTTTGTCGTAGCTCCTTTGGGGACTCATTAAGAAATAGTTTGAGCCTCGCCACCTCACGCCCGATGGTGTTGGACTTTAGATTTTGGCTCTGCATAAAGTCGATCCACTTATTATAAAATGTTTGGTCGATCTCCTCAAACTCAAAATCCTTTTTGCGACGACTCTTTGCGAACTCTTTGAGGTGTTTGAACGTGCCACCATATTGCACGATGGTACGCCTTGCGAGCAATCGCCCGCTACTTTTATCTTTGCGTGAGGGTGCAGAGCTGATGAACTCCTCGATCCACTCAAAGAGGGTGAGGGGCTTTTGCACTTTGGGCGCATACTTTTTGGGGTGCATAGCTTTGTCGATCTCCATTTCGAGCCATTCAGAGGTTAGATCGTCCCGTTCGGAGGTGTTGGCAAAGATGGTCGCAATGAGGTTTTTACGTGCCGTTACACGCTCATTAAACGATACCCTCGCCCCCTCGTCGTAGCTGATTTTCGCTTTGATACGCTCCGTTTTGTCGTCCCAATCCTTTGGGTAAACCTCGATCTGAGATTTGTGAAATAGCTGAATAGATCGCCCCGAACTGAGACGAAATCGAACGAGTGCGGTTTTATTGGTCGCCTTAGTGCCAACACGAATAAATGCTTTTACAGATGCCATAATAGTGATTATTAAATGTTTATATATCTTTTAGTCTATTATGTTTGGCATTTGCAGACCTTGCACAAACTTGCACAACATTGCACAACACAACTGCAATAAATCCGAATGATTTGCAACTACCAAACTTTCATTTTAGATATATATAACACTGATAATCAGCGTTTACGATAATTTCAACGATTGCTAAAAAGTTCTACCAAATTGAATATCACCCCAATAGTTCGCTCCCGCTCCGAGTACAAATGGCAACTAACTATCAGAGAGTTACCAACAACGCGAGCAAAAACGGGTGCACAAAATATAATTGTGCATCCGTTTTTTATCTCTTCCTAACGGCCAATTACCCCACCCTACTTCTCGAAATGCTGATAATCCTTGAGTGAGGTCCAGTTGCCGCCCCACTCGAAGCCTCGCTCGATGAATAGCTTGTAGCAGAGGTCCGAGGTGTCGATTTTGTAGGGGAACTCTCTCCCTCGGTCTACATACTCCCTTGCCTCGGTGGGCTCTACTATCAGCTTGTCGCCCCCCTCTTTGACGTAGGGGTTGTAGAGTGGGTTGATGTCGATTGCCATCCCTAAGCTATGTTTCGAGAGGGTTGTGGTCCCTGCTACATACCTGAAGTTGAAGGCCGAGGAGTTGTTGTTCACCATCGACTCGTTGTCGTCGGCCCCGAAATCATCTACCAACCTTACGCTCTCGATTGGGTATTTCGCCTCGAATAGCTCCCCGAAGATATACAACAGATCGTCGCTTATGAGCTTGTTGCAGACTATCTCGCCCGTCGCCACCTCCCCATTTCCATCGTAGTGCAACACCTTCAAATATCTCAGCTCCTCCAATGGCACGGTGCAGTTCTCCTTGTAGGATAGCCCCTTCATCCTGCCAAACACTTCGTCGCTTATTGGCTCGGCCGACATCCCACCACCACTTGATTGTCCATAGACCACACCGCTACATAGGCATACCACAACAGCGACGAGAGTTTTCCAATTTCCGTTTCTCATATCCATAATATTAACGTGAGTTCGAAAATAGGAAAAACTCACTTTTTATTTATTGCTTGTCTCAATTTTTGTGAGTTTTCCCTATTCCCAAACTCACATTAAGGGCTTTTTAAAGCCCTCTTTCATATCTTACCCCACCCCTAAATCCCCTCCCTTTGGGAGGGGACGAAAGTCGCTGTCGCTCCTCAGCGGAAGAGTTCGAAATAATTTTCGAACTCACGTTAATATTATTGTATCACCACACAAAGATAACAATAAATAGTTGAATTTAGGTAGATAAACAGATCAAAATTAACTATTTATTGCGATTGTACCTCACCCCGAAATAGAGTAATTTTGCAAAAGAGGAAAAAACTTAAAATTACAATTTAATAGTATGGCAGCAATTACAATCATCTATGGCTCAACAATGGGCAACACACAGAGCGCCGCAGAGGAGATCTCATCGGCACTAAGCGCACACACAACAACAACTCTTGAGGTATCAAGCGCATCGAAGGAGATCTTCGAGGGGGCTGAGGTTCTACTTCTTGGATCATCTACTTGGGGATTGGGAGATCTTCAGGACGATTGGGAAGAGGCTATCGAGGTTCTTCGCTCATCGGACCTATCGGGCAAGAAGGTGGCTCTATTTGGATGTGGCGATGCAGATTCATACTGCGACACCTTTGTTGATGCGATGGGAATCATATATGAGGCGGCGGTCGAGGCAGGAGCCACAGTTGTTGGACAGACCTCAACAGATGGATATGGCTACACAGCATCTCGTGCCGAGGTTGATGGCCAGTTCGTTGGATTGGCCCTTAGCGACAACGATTCGGACAACGACAGCAAGATCTCGACCTGGTGCGAGGCTATCTCGGCTCAATTTTAACCCCATACACAACACAACAATTTAGATTATGCAAGTTTTAGGTCATCACATATATGAGTATGAGAAGGGGCTACGTCACTTGGTCCTCCACACAATGCACGTAAAGGATAGAGCCTTTGCAGAGCGCAAGTTGAGCCACTACGACGTCGATTATGTCATTGTCCCCGTGACCGAGACTAAGATCAACATCTTCTTCGGCAAGAGGGAGTGTGTCGATGTGGTTCGTACATTCTGCGACCGCCCCCTCAACAAGCTCACCGCCGAGCAGGATTTCATCTTGGGCATAATGTTGGGTTACGACCGAGTGGCACAGTGCAAGCGCTTTATGAAGCGCAAGCCACTGGATACCCCTATGATAGTCGAGGATGAGGCCTACCGACTCAACAAACACTCAGAGTTGGGGATCGCCTAATTGGCTCTTCTCCCCCACCCGATTAACATAGGAAAGGTGGGTGAATTTCACCTATACACGTCATTGCGGATCAAGTCTGCAATGACGTGTATAGGTGAATTTCCTTTCTAATAATTCTCCTTGAACAGCCTCAACCTCTCCTCAAGCAGCGCATATTGGTGCTCCTTGATAAAGGATGTGCAGGCACGCAATCCACTCTGGTGGCTGCCCGTTGTGTCGAGTGATATGGCGCTGATGCCGTAGTGAATTAGGGCAGTCATAAGTTCACCTCCGCTCATCTCTTTGTAGCCCACCGTGAAGTAGAATCCATCGGCAATTGGGTCGCCCATATCGGCATCGTAGACGATGTGGAAGCCATTCGAGAGGAAGATCTCCTTCAATCGCTTAGCTCGTCGGCCATACTCCTTGACATCATCGAGGAAACGGAACTCCCCATCGCTTGCCGCCTTGAACATCGCCGCCAAAGCGTATTGAGCCGAGTGGCTCACACCCGACGAGATGGCGTAGAGGGCACGGTGAACAAAGGCACTTCCGAAGGTGCACTGCCCATAACGAGCTGTGAGACCCTCATAACTCCTGCGATACAAAGAGTCCGAGATCGCCACCACACCGATGCGCTGCCCAGCGTAGCTAAAGGCCTTGGAGCCCGAGATCAGGAGGATATAATTATCGGTATATTTGGCCACTGTTGGCTGATATGGAGCCTCGAATGGTGTGCCGAGGTTTTGGCGGAAGTCCATCGCGAAGTAGGCCAGATCCTCCAATACTATTGTGTCGTACTTGGTCGATAGCTCACCGATGATACGTAGCTCCTCCTCTTTGAGGCAGATCCACGAAGGGTTGTTGGGGTTGGAGTAGATGATCGCCGCAATGTTACCCTTCGAGAGGAAGCTCTCCAACTTCTCACGTAGCTTCTCTCCACGGAAGTCATAGACGTCGAACGACTCGAATTTGTAGCCCATAACCGAGATCTGCTGCTTCTGCACGGGGAAGCCTGGGTCGATAAATAGGATGGTGTCACGCCTCTCGTCACACTGCCCACAGACCAAGAACGATGTGAAGGTACCCTGCATAGAGCCCACCACGGGGACACAACCCTGCGCCTCGATGTCGATGCCGACGAAGGCCTTGACAAACCTACTCGCCTCATTCTTAAGATCGGCCACACCATCAATCACGGGATAGATCGAGGCCTTGCCACTACGAAGTGCAGCGATCTCCGCCTCGACACCCACCTGTGCGGCAGGCAACCCAGGCACTCCCATCTCCATATGGATAAACTCGGTTCCGCTCTCAGCCTCCAAAGCGTTCGATATTGCGACCACCTCACGGATCGTTGCACGGCCAAAGTCGGCGATATTCATCTTGGCGATTGCCGCCTCTACACTATTTTTTGATATTGGACTCTCCATTCTCTTTCTGGTTTAAATTTTAGTTTAGGCAAAAATACAAAATTATTTCGACTATCATAGAAAAAAGAGTAACTTTGCCCCGAGAAAAAATCACAGCTATGGCAAAGATTATATCATTGGTAGAGAATCGGAGTGAGTGCGGATGTCGCACCTCGCACGCCCTCTCGCTCTATGTCGAGACTCATCAGCATCGGCTTCTATTCGATGTGGGGGGCGACTACGATGTTTTGGTCGAGAATGCCGAGAGGCTTGGTGTCGATCTGCTCTCGATCGACACCGTTATAATCTCGCACGGCCACAAAGACCACGGAGGCGCTCTCGCCCCCTTTTTGGAGCTAAACAGTGTTGCTAAGGTCTATGTTCAACGAGCCGCCTTTCGCCCCCATTTCAGCCTCAGAGCCTCGGGAATGGCCGATATTGGTCTCGACCCTAAGTTGATGGAGTGTGACCGTGTAGTGCTCCTCGATGGCGACACCGAGATAGATAGCGAATTGGCACTCTTCAAGGTGACGGACAGCTCGATCTGCCCATCGGGGGCAAACGCATCGCTCTACGAGGGCTCATCGCCCGACCACTTCGACCACGAGCAGAACCTCATCATTGGGGGTGAGCAGCCGATCTTGATTATGGGGTGTGGCCACAACGGGGTGGTCAACATTATGGAGCGAGCACGTGAATACTCGCCCCAACTCTGCATCGGAGGGTTTCACCTCACCAGCCCCTCGGCCAAGCGTGATGAGCCTCGTGAGCTGATCGACTCTATCATCGCTCGACTCAAAGATTTTCCACAGATAAAATTCTACACCTGCCACTGCACGGGCGAGGCGGTCTACGAATATATGCGCTCCCAAATGTCAAATATTAGCTACCTCTCGTGCGGAGAGAGGTTAGAGATTACGAATACCTCCGAGGCAACCGAAACAAAATAGCCCCAACGCCAAAGAGCCCAATCATCATAGGATAGTAGAGCGAGACGATGATCTCGAGAGGGGCCACGCCACTCAACTGCGAGGCCATAAGCATCTGAGCACCATAGGGCAACACACCCTGAACGAAGCAGGAGAAGGTGTCCAGAATCGAGGCCGAGCGACGTGGGTCGACCCCAAATTTTGTAGCTATATCTTTCGAGATCTTACCCGTAGTGATAATCGCCACGGTGTTGTTGGCCGTGCAGACATTAGCCACCGATACCATCGCCGCAATGCTCAACTCCGCCATTCGTTTGTTCTGAACGCCACTCGTGAGCCTCTCGATGAGCCACGCCAAACCACCTTTGAGGCGGATCAACTCGAGCAATCCACCCGCAAGCATAGTAATGGTGATAAGTTCGCCCATCGAGCCAATTCCGCTACCCATCGACTCAGTATAATCCCACAACGTGAATCCCCCCGTAGCGATCCCAATCACGCCACTAAGAAGAGTACCCACAACAAGCACCTTCATTACATTGAGCCCAGCGATAGCCAAGACAATGACCGAGAGGTAGGGCAACACCTTAAGCCACTCGATATTGTGGGGCTCAGATAGATACTCGATATGAGAGCCTTGCAACACATAGATCAGCGTAGCGATCACAGCGGCAGGCAGGATGATCAGAATGTTAGCCTTGAACTTATCCCTCATCGTACACCCTTGGCTCTGAGTAGCGGCAATGGTGGTGTCGGAGATAAACGACATATTATCGCCAAAAAAGGCCCCACCGACGATTATAGCGGTGAGATAGGCCACATCGACCCCAATCATAGGGGCCATACCCGTAGCGATCGGGACCAGAGCGACCACCGTACCAACCGAAGTACCCACCGAGAAGGAGATGAAGCAGGCGGCAAGGAAGATCCCCACCAACAGCATATTGCTCGGCAACAGCTCCATAGTGAGGTTGACCGTAGCCTCGACCGCCCCCATCGCCTTGGCCGAGTGTGCGAAGGCCCCTGCGAGGATGAAGATCCAAACCATCAACATAATGTTTTTGTCCGATGCCCCCTTCGAGAAGTGGGTGATCCTGTCACCGAACTCGTAGCCGCTACACATCGCCACAGCGACCACCGAGGCCACAACAAAGGCCACAGTGATTGGCATCTTGTAGAAGTCGCCCACCACGATCGAGACGACGAGGTAGAGGGCGAAAAATAGCCCCAAGGGGAGTAGTGCCAAGAGTGATGGCTTTATCTTCTGTTCCATATAATATTTTCTATTTATTAGCTACAAAGATACGATTATTTCCGAAGTTGTGAAATAATGACTCAAATAGTTGATAATCTGCCATTTTTTCACTACGTTTGCTATGAGTCTGTGGGGTGGTGATTGAGTGAATTGATAAATTAGGGACTTAAAGTACAGCTATGAAACAGCTATGGATAATCGGTGCCTTGGTGGCGCTACTGAGCTCCTGCACCGAGAGTGTGGAGCTACAAAATGACGCTAACGAAGAGCAGCTTGGCGGTATTTCGATCACTGCGACCATCACAATGCCGCAATCGGAGGATTCTGCCGACACTCGTATCTCGACCGAGTATGGGGATGAGGATTGGCTCTTTACGTGGGAGGCGGCGGATACTTACGGCCACGTCTATGCTTTGTGCAACAATGGCAATGATGATTACGAGACCATTGCGATGACGGGCAGCGGTGTCTCGGATGGAGCCTCGACCGCTACTTTTTCGGGGGTTCTGCCTGATGGTACTGAGTCTTATTATATTATCTATTCGTCTAATGTTGATATATCGTCGCTCGACTCTCCCAAATTTTCTCTCGATCTCTCGAGTGGCCAAGATGGCAGCCTCAATAATTTGGTGATGGCGAGTAAGGAGTACACTGTCGATGATAGTAACACGATCGCACCATATCTCTACCACGTTAGCGGCTTTATAGCGCTCGATCTCTCGCTTGAGAACATCCCCGAACATTGGCATCAGGTGACTATTCAATCTGTTGAGATTGCTGGTTTTAACACCTCTGCTACGGTTGATTTGAGTGCAGAGAATTTTGCGTTTTATTCTGATGAAGCTTCTTCCACCTTCAAGGCTGAGTTCTCGGACAAGGTGAGTGAGGATGAGGATGAGGAGCATAATGATAGTCACGATATGGGGAAGATCTATTTTAATATTATCCCTACGACATTAGCGAGCGACGATGATATCACCATAACGGTCTACTTCTCGAATGGAACTACTCTCGACATAATAAAAGAGTTAAATAAAGAGGTGGCATTTGAGCGTGCTGAGTTTACTACACTCTCTACTACCTATGATTTTGATGAGATGGATGACGAATGTACGATTACGATAGCCGATGTAGCGACCACAAAAGCCTCGGCGTTGCGATATGACTTTGGCGGAAATGATGCGGATGCTGCTGACATAAATTTTGACACCAACACAAAATCATACACCATCTACACAGAGAGACACTTGGCGGCATTGGCGGCATTGACTAATGCAGGTAAGACCTCTGGAGGCGAGTATGATTTCACGCTTGGCAATGATATAACACTCACCCGATCTTGGACTCCTATTGGGTATTATAGCTCTACTAAATCAACCGAAGTCTCATTTGAGGGAGTATTTGATGGTGCAGGCTACAAAATTCACGGAGAAGAAGATGGTGTCTCCACAGTCATTGACGACACATACGTCTCACTTGGTATCTTTGGGTATATCTCGGGCGAAAGCACCGTTGTAAAGAACGTAGTAGTCGAGAATTGCCACTTTGAACTGAATATAGCAGGAACACACATAGGAATATTAGCAGGAACAATACAAGGGGGTGCGACTATGCTCAATTGCGGATGCGATAGCAGCTCCTCAGCAACAATCAATGATCGAGGAGCTGTTGGCGGTCTTGCAGGTGCTGCATATAATTGCTTTATATACAATTGCTATAACCAAGGATCTGTCACAGGTACCAATAAAAATAATGGATCATCCGCTTCAAGTAATAATATAAATATCGGTGGATTGTGTGGAAAAACATATTTAAATAATAGTTATTTTACTACAATTAAGAACTGCTATAATGTCGGTACGGTTACTACAGAACAGACGGAATCCAGTAATACTTATATTTTTATTTATGGAGGTATTATCGGAATGGCGACGACCTTAGATGTCTATTCAAATCTTTATTGGTGGTCGGGTTGCGGAGCTAACGGTTATGCTGGCAGATCTACACAAACAGCTGCAGACGTAAACACAAAGGAATCATCAGATATGCAAGGACCAACCTTCGCAGGAACTCTTAACGGCAATATAACTTCTTTATCAATCGACAACGCGAGCAATTGGACAGCCGCAACAGATAATGACTACCCAACATTCGACTTTACAACAAATTGATAACCCACCCACAAAAACAAAACTCATCGGCAGAGAGAAGCTCTCACCGATGAGTTTTTATTTGTATGTGTGACCGTCGTCAGACAAGCAACTCGAACAGATCGGGCTGGTTGTTGAGGTACTCATAGCGAATACCCTGCTGCTCCATTCTCTCGATTAAGCCCTCGAAGTCCGACGACTTCTGGAGCTCGACACCGATCACCGCTGGGCCATTCTCACGAGCTGTCTTCTTCTTATACTCGAAGAAGGTGATGTCGTCGCTCTCGCCCAACACCTCGCTCAAGAAATCCCTCAATGCCCCTGCACGCTGTGGGAACCTCACGATGAAGTAGTGCTTCAACCCCTCGAACAGTAGCGAGCGCTCCTTGATCTCCTCGTTACGGGTGATGTCGTTATTTCCACCACTCACAATCGAGACTACACGCTTGCCCTCGATCTTATCGCCATAGATATTGAGTGCCGCAATGCTCAACGCACCTGCTGGCTCAACAACGATCGCCTCTCGGTTATACATATCCAAGATCGTCGTACAGATCATACCCTCGGGAACCGAGATGATATCATCCAACACCTGACGTCCCACCTCGAAGGTGACATCGCCAACCCTCTTTACCGAGGCGCCATCGACAAACTTATCCACCTCGTCGAGGGTGATAACCTCACCTGCATCCAACGCACCCCTCATCGAGGCTGCTCCTGCTGGCTCGACTCCGATGATCTTGGTGTTGGGCGAGGCCTGCTTGAAGTAGCTACCCACACCCGACAACAGACCGCCACCCCCGATGGGGACAAACAGGTAGTCAATCGCTGCGTCGCTATCCTCGATGATCTCGACACCCACAGTCGCCTGACCCTCGATGATTCGGGGGTCGTCGAATGGGTGGACGAAACACATTCCGTGCTCGGCACAATAGGCCTTAGCCTGCGCTGCCGAGGCGTCGTAGGTGTCGCCCGTCAAGATGATCTCGACCGCTCCATTACCGAAAGTTCGCACCTGACGCACCTTCTGCTTTGGGGTTGTCACAGGCATAAAGATTGCACCCTTGATGCCCAACTTATTACACGAAAAGGCGACACCCTGAGCGTGGTTGCCTGCACTCGCACACACCACACCTCGCTGCCTCTCATCGTTGCTCAACGACAGAATCTTGTTGTAGGCTCCTCGCAACTTATAGGAACGAACCACCTGAAGATCCTCTCTCTTGAGGAGGACATCGGCTCCGTGCTTCGAACTCAAGAAATCACTATGCATTAAAGAGGTGTGATTAACACACCCCTTTAACCTCTGACGAGCCTCTATAATATCCTTGAGTGAGGGGAAATAACCCATCTTCTCGTCTCCTTTTTATTAGTTGTTCTCTGGGCGCAAGCTGCGAACTACCTCGCCTGCACGCCACATCTCTGACTCACGAAGCTCCTTCAACTCAGCCTCCAAGCCCTCACGGTAGTCTGGCTTCGAGTTTGTGTCGATAGAACGCTGTGCCTCGTTTCCTGATACTACCTCAGCATACAACTTCTCGAATACTGGCTTCGATGCATCGCGGAAAGGCTTCCACCAATCCAACGCACCACGCTGTGCTGTTGTCGAGCAGTTTGCATACATCCAATCCATTCCGTTCTCAGCTACAAGTGGCATCAACGACTGAGTAAGCTCCTCAACTGTCTCGTTGAAGGCCTCAGATGGTGAGTGACCATTCTCACGCAACACCTCGTACTGTGCAGCGAAGATTCCCTGAATACATCCCATAAGTGTTCCACGCTCTCCTGTAAGGTCTGAAGATACCTCCTTGATGAAGGTTGTCTCGAACAAATAACCAGAACCGATAGCGATTCCCAACGCTACGACACGCTCCAAAGCACGTCCTGTTGCATCCTGAAAGATTGCGTATGAAGAGTTCAAACCACGTCCTGCTACGAACATACGA
This sequence comes from Rikenellaceae bacterium, assembly GCA_047178625.1. Classification (GTDB taxonomy): domain Bacteria; phylum Bacteroidota; class Bacteroidia; order Bacteroidales; family Rikenellaceae; genus Alistipes. The sequence continues at coordinate 35,455 of JBCQTJ010000018.1, read as the reverse complement.
CGAAGTGATGTTCCCGAACCCTTAGGCGCTACCAAGATAACGTCTACGTCTGCTGGAGGAACGATACCTGTGCGCTCCTTGTATGTCACTGCGAAACCGTGTGAGAAGTAGAGAGCCTTACCTGGGGTGAGGTGCTTCTTCACTGTTGGCCACGCGTCGATCTGTCCTGCGTCAGAGAGCAAGAACTGGATAGTTGTACCCTTCTCGCAAGCCTCCTCGATCTCGAAAAGAGTCTTTCCAGGAACCCATCCATCCTCGATAGCCTTCTCCCAAGAGCGGCCACCCTTACGCTGTCCAACGATTACATTGATACCATTGTCACGAAGATTCAATGCCTGACCAGGACCCTGTACACCGTAACCGATAACTGCGATTACCTCATCCTTTAGCACCTCTTGTGCCTTTGCCAACGGAAACTCCTCACGAGTCATTACGTTCTCCTCGGTCGTGCCGAAAATCATCTTTGCCATAACTTTTTTTATTAAATTTAGTGTTGAAAATATTTTTATTCTTTTTGTTTTGTTTCTCTCTTATTATTTGACGATGAACTCCGCCAAGATATCACGCTCCCTCTGGGGTGTGAGCTGCGCCTTGGCATACTCCTCCGAGGTCTGGATATAGGCCTTCATAACGTCGATCTTCTTCTCGATCTGCTTTGCTACATTCTCTACCCTACTCACATCGGCCGTCACCTCGATGATGAAACGGTGGATCCCCTCGATCGACGAACGCTCTGTCTTGAGCGTCTCGATATTCATATGTCTCGACGTAAAGACCGTCGTGATGAGTCCCAACACTCCTGCGTGGTTCTCCGAAAATAGTGTCAACGTATATTTTGCCATAGTTCTATCCTCCTTTTTTCTTATCAGTTATCGTCCTCTCTGGTCGTTGATGCGACCCTCGCAGCCTATACACTTCGCCTTTGGCTCTACTCCGTCGGTCAACATAATATCTACCAACGACTTTCCTGGGGCCACCATCGGCAACACGTTGTCGCTACACTTAACCTTCACCTCCAAGAGGTATGACCCCTCGGCACTCTTCATCTTCGAGATCGCCTCGTCGAGACTCTCACGGTTGTCGCAGAAGCCATATCCTACGCCGTTGGCCTCGGCAATGAGTCCGTAGTTGGGGTTTAACATCTGAGTAAATGAGTAGCGATAGTCGAAGAACAACTGCTGCCACTGCCTCACCATTCCCAGATAGTTGTTGTTGATGAGCACGATCTTCACCGCTACCCCCTCCTGCATAATTGTCGCAAGCTCCTGAAGGTTCATCTGGAATCCGCCATCGCCCACATACAAGATCACCTCACGCTCTGGCAAGGCGATCTTGGCGCCAATAGCTGCTGGCAGACCAAATCCCATTGTGCCCAGACCACCCGAGGTGATTAGCGAGCGTGGATTCTTGAAGTTGGTGTAACGAGCTGCCACCATCTGGTGCTGACCTACATCTGTCACCGTGATGCTCTCGCCTTTGTACTGTGCATCGACCGCCCTAACGACTTGGTGGAGGTGGATCTCGCCACGTCCATCGCCCTCGAAGCTCTCGACCACTACCCTATGCTCCTCCTCGTTGTAACCCTTCAACCTCTCGAGCCACTCAGAGTGATCCCTCTCATCGATTAGAGAGGTGAGGCTCTCCAACACCTCCTTCGCATCGCCCACGATACCCACCGTCGAGGTGATTACCTTGTCGATCTCCGCAGGGTCAATGTCTATATGTATGATCTTGGCGTTCTCGCCAAAATTCACGGGGTTACAAGTCACACGGTCATCGAATCGCATACCCACCGCCACGATCAAGTCTGACTCTTGGTTGGTGATGTTTGGCGCATAATTTCCGTGCATACCGATCATTCCGACATAGTGCGGATCATCGCACTCCAAAGCCGAGAGACCCAACAGAGTCGCCGTTGCAGGCATACCGCTCTTATTCAAGAAGCTCTTGAAGGCCGCCTGAGCGCCCGACAAGGTGATACCTTGACCAAAGATCACCATCGGCTTCTTTGCCTTGTCGATCAACTGAGCCGCCTTGGCGATCTTCACCGAGTGGGCCACTGGGATTGGGTTATAGCTTCGAATTGGAGGGCAAGGGACAAAGCCATTCCACTCCGTGAGGCCGATCTGTGCATCCTTGGTGATGTCGACCAATACTGGACCTGGGCGACCACTTCCTGCGATATAGAGCGCCTTAGCGATCGCTGGGCCAATATCCTCGGCCTTGCGCACCAAGATATTCCACTTGGTGATTGGGTGGGTCACACCGACAATGTTGATCTCCTGAAAAGAGTCAACACCCAAGATCGGAGATGGCACCTGACCAGTGATGACGACAAGAGGGGTCGAATCCAACATTGCATCTGCGATACCCGTAACAGTATTTGTTGCACCTGGTCCCGATGTTACGAAACAGACTCCTGTGCGTCCCGTTGCTCGGGCATAGCCCTGCGCTGCGTGAACGGCCGCCTGCTCGTGACGTACCAGAATGTGACGAATCTTGTCCGAATAGTCGTACAGAGCATCGTAGAGAGGCATAATCTGCCCACCTGGATAGCCGAAAACCGTATCTATTCCACTCTCAATCAAAGAGTTGAGGATGACACGTGTACCTGTTATCAAATTCTCTTGCGCCATAATATTTCTACTCGTTTATGATACGTATCGCCCCCAAATCGGCCGACGACACATTTTGTGCGTAAAATTGAAGTGACTTTGGAACCTGCCTATCACGGCTTACTGGCTTGAACTTACCGTTCAATGCTGCCATACGGCGTGCGATCTCCTCGTCGCTCACCATCAGGTCCATCGTCCTATTTGGGATATCAATCAAGATCTTATCATCATCAGCGACGATAGCGATCTCACCACCCGAAGCGGCCTCTGGCGAGACGTGTCCGATCGACAATCCCGACGTACCACCCGAGAAGCGACCATCGGTGATCAAGGCACACGCCTTGCCCAAATGCATCGACTTCAAGTATGAGGTTGGATACAACATCTCCTGCATACCAGGGCCTCCCTTTGGACCCTCATAGCGGATAACAACGACATCACCTGCCGCCACCTTGCCACCCAAGATTCCAGCCATAGCATCCTCCTGAGACTCAAAGACACGAGCCGTACCCTCGAAACGCAAGATCGACTCATCGACTCCCGCAGTCTTTACGATACAACCATTCTTTGCGATGTTACCAAACAAAACGGCCAAACCGCCATCCTGACTATAAGCGTTCTCGATAGTGCGGATCGCTCCCGCCTCACGGTCGAGATCCAACTCCTTGTAATACGCACTCTGAGAACCCAACACCAAGTTGAACTTGCCTGCTGGCGCACTCTTGAACCACTCGGCAACCTCCTCGTTCGAGTAGTCGCAATAGGTAGCGAATAGCTCCTCGAACGTAGCTCCTGTCACATTGTGGGCCGTTGCATCGAACTTGCCACCCTTATATAGCTCATTAAGGATCGCAACCACGCCTCCTGCACGATGGATATCCTCGATATGGTAGTGGATTGATGGAGCCACCTTGCAGACAACTGGTGTCGTGCGTGAGATTGCGTCCACATCCTTCATTGTAAACTTAACGCCAGCCTCCGAAGCAATTGCCAAGAGGTGGAGAACTGTATTCGACGATCCGCCCATTGCGATGTCGAGTGTCATTGCGTTGCGGAAAGCCTTCTCGTTCGCGATGTTACGTGGCAACACGCTCTCATCACCATCGTTGTAGTAGGCATAGGCCATCTCGACGATGCGCTTTGCCGCCCTCTCGAACAACACCTTGCGGTTGCTGTGTGTCGCCACTACGGTTCCATTTCCCGTTAGTGCCATTCCCAAAGCCTCAGCCAAGCAGTTCATCGAGTTTGCGGTGAACATTCCCGAGCACGCGCCACAAGTTGGGCAGGCGCTCCTCTCAATCCTCTCGATCTCCTCGTCGCTCTTCGCTGCATCGGCACTCTCGATCATTGCGTCGATGAGGTCCAACTTACGATCGCCATCGTGACCAGCCTCCATCGGACCTCCCGAGACGAAGATCGTTGGGATGTTGAGGCGCATTGAGGCCATCATCATTCCTGGGGTGATCTTATCACAGTTCGAGATACAGACCAAAGCATCGAGACAGTGAGCATTTGCCATATACTCCACCGAGTCGGCAATGATATCACGTGAGGGGAGCGAGTACAACATTCCGCTATGGCCCATCGCAATACCATCGTCGATGGCGATTGTGTTGAACTCACAGGCGAAACAACCCTGCTCCTCGATTAGAGATTTCACATACTGGCCGATCTCGTGCAGGTGAGTGTGACCTGGCACGGTCTGCGTAAACGAATTTACCACTCCGATAATTGGCTTTCCGAAATGCTCCTCACGCATTCCATTTGCACGCCACAAACTACGCGACCCCGCCATCAAGCGGCCCGACACCGATGTATTACTCCTAAGTTTATTTTTCATTTTTTTATATTCTTACCTTATATATATGGCTCACCGAAAAAAATTAGCTCTCTTCTCGACACCCCGACGAACTATATACACAATATATAAGTCGCAAAATTATCTAAGTTTAGTGATATAACCAAATATTTACTGATAAATTCACAAAAAAGCGAGGCAGAAATCTCCGTCTCGCTCTTTTTTTACTTCCGTTGACCTCTATTTTCGCATCCTCTTAGTCTCTAATCTGACCACTTCCTGTGATTATATATTTGTAGGTCGTGAGCTCAGGCAACGCCATCGGGCCACGAGCGTGGAGCTTCTGAGTCGAGATTCCGATCTCGGCTCCAAAACCAAACTGCGCACCATCGGTGAAGGCTGTCGAGACATTGTGGTAGACACACGCTGCATCGACCATCTTCATAAATTTCTGAGCAGCCGAGAGATCCTCCGTGACGATCGACTCGCTGTGGCGAGACGAGTAACGAGAGATGTGGGCTATCGCCTCATCAATGCCTGCGACACACTTAATGGCCATCTTATAATCCATAAACTCGGTTCCGAAACTCTCCTCCGTGGCGTGTTGCAACAGATCGGCTGGATAGCTCTCGATGAGTGCCGAGTAGCTATCGGGGTCGGCATAGATCGTCACGTTCTTGCTCGCCAAATTGCAGCAGATCTCGGGCAGATCACGTACCCTCGAGCTGTCAATCACCACACAATCGAGTGCGTTGCAGACACTAACCCTGCGGGTCTTGGCGTTGGTGATGATATCTCGTGCCCTTGTAACATCGACACACTCGTTGACATAGGTATGGCATATTCCAGCCCCCGTCTCGATCACTGGGATCGAGGCGTTGTGGCGCACATAGTTGATCAGAGCCGAGCTTCCTCGAGGGATCAACAGATCGACATAACCCTCGGCATTGAGCAGCTGAGCCGTAGCCTCCCTATCGGCAGGCAACAAAGTCACAACCCTCTCATCTATACCATTTTCACGCAACACCTCACGGATGATCTCCACGATCACCGAGTTGGAGTTGTGGGCATCGCTTCCCCCCTTCAAGATGCAGGCATTTGCAGTCTTGAAGCAGAGGGCAAAGACATCGAAGCTCACATTTGGGCGAGCCTCATAGATCACTCCGATCACTCCGAAGGGGACCCTCACCTTTCTGATCTCCATCCCATTTGGGCGTGTGGCGCTACTGATCTCCTCGCCTACGGGGGATCTTAGCATCGAGACCGAACGCATATCGTTTGCGATCCCCTCGATCCTCTCGGCTGTGAGTAACAACCTATCATAGAGAGGGTTCGACCTCTCCATCTTGGCAAGATCGAGGGCGTTTGCCTCCAAAATCCTCTGTGTCGCCGCCACCGCAGCATCGGCCACCTTTTGCAGAATTGCATCTATCTGCTCCTGCTCCAAAACACTCAAAGTGCGTGATGACTCGAGCGCACCCTCAAAAACTGGTTTTAAATCCATATCTCTTATATATTTTTATCTCCTAAAACCCTACTCCAAATAGAGGTAATCATAGTGCACAATCGCCTTGTGACCCTTCTCGCCTATGATCTTGCGAGCCCTATCGCTCGACACTCCGACACGTCCAACGCCGATATTATCGCCATCGGGCGAGATGATCTTCACAATATCATCTTTGGCAAAAACACCCTCGACTCTGCTCACACCAACGGGCAGGAGGCTCGTCGCCTTATCCCTCATCAGCGCCTCGTAGGCCCCCTCGTTGATATGGAGCTCGCCCTTGGCAAAGCCATCGCTGTGGGCTATCCACTTCTTGATGTCCGATATCGGCTTCGTCGATGGGGTAAACCTTGTACATACCAAATCCTTGCCATCCAATATCAGATCACACAAGATATCATCCCTCTTTCCGTTGGCGATCACCACCTCGACACCCTCGTCGGCCACCTTGCAGGCGATCTTACACTTGGTCAACATTCCGCCCCTACCAAATTGCGACTTTGTGGTCGAGATATATTTGCTCACGCTCTCGGTGCCCCCCTCTACCCTACGGATCACCTCCGAGCGTGGGTCCGAGGGGTCGCCACTATAAATTCCGTCGATATTGCTCAAGATAAAGAGTGCATCGGCCCCCATCATCGTAGCCACCATCCCCGACAACTCATCGTTATCGGTAAACATCAACTCAGTCACCGAGATGGTGTCATTCTCGTTGATGATTGGCACCACGCCATTCTCCAACATCACCCCCATACAGTTGCGCTGGTTGAGATAGTGCATCCTCGTCGACAACGACTCCTTGGTGGTGAGCACCTGCCCACACACTATGTCGTAGCCTGCAAAGAGGTCGTAATATCTATTTATCAACTTGGCTTGACCAACAGCCGAAAAGAGCTGTCGAGCCGCCACCGAGTCGAGCCTCTTGACACGAGGCGTGATCTGACTTCGGCCCGAGGCAACCGCCCCCGACGAGACCATAATCACCTCGACACCAGCTCTATATAGGCGTGCCACCTGATCGGTCAGGGCCGCAATACGATCCATATCCAACGTCCCATTTGGCGTTGTTAGAACGTTGCTTCCGATCTTTACGACTACCCTCTTATATCTTCTATTTACCTCTCCCATATAGATTAACTAAACTCTCTTTTCTTAACTTACCTTGCTTTTCTTTTGGCTCAATTGATTGCCTATCGAATTGGCTATCTACTTGCCTTCAATCCGCTAATCACCGCCTCGACAAACTTCGCCTCGGCCATCGCATCGAGCCCCTTTTGGGTGATGCCGCCCTTGGTTGTCACCTTGTCGATCTCGGGCTGTGGCATCGTGCCGTTTGTCTCCAACATCATCAGGGCTCCTCTAACTGTCTGGAGCACAATATCACGGGCTACCGACTCCTCGATACCCATCTCGACACCCCCCTGAATCGAGGCGTCGATATATTTGTAGGCGAAGGCGATTCCACACGACGAGAGCGAGGTGAGAGGGGTCATCTGAGACTCATCTACCAAGAAGCTACGACCCACTGCATCGAAGATCGAGAGCAACTTCTTATCCTCCGCCTCCGATGTGTTGTGTCGACATATAAAACTCACACTCTGAGAGATAGCGATCGCTGTGTTGGGGATGATTCGATACAAGCCCATAGTTCCCAACTTAGCACAATCCAACATCGTCTCCAACTGCTCAAATGTGATTCCAGCGGCGATCGAGACCAAAGCCTGCCTCTCACGATCGAGCGCTGGGGCGATCTCGCCCAACACCTCCTCCATCATCCACGGCTTCACCGCAACGATGATCAAATCGGCACCCTCGACACACTTTGCGTTGTCATCCTCGATCTTGATCTGATCCAAAAATCCCTCGAAGAGAGGGTGACACTTTGGCTCCAAGTGAGAGACTACAACACTGCGAGCCTCAACGACTCCCGCCTTAATAGCTCCTGCGGCTGTCGCACCGCCCATATTTCCGCCACCTATAACTGCTACTTTCATTTTCTTTCCTATTTTGACAAACTATTATTCATATTTTCACCCACCCAAAGGGTCAACTCCACAAAATCTGCGACCGACAACCTCTCAGCACGGTCGGTGAAGAAGCGATGCTCCGCCCCTCCAAAATCGCCAAAGACCGCCTTCAAGGCATTTCGCACCATCTTGCGCCTCTGACCAAAGGCCGCCTTCACAACCTTGATAAATAACTTCTCATCGCACTCCAACGCCTTTGTCGAATTGCGACGCATCCTAATCACAGCACTCTTCACCTTGGGAGGCGGATTAAACACCGTCTCGTTGACCGTGAAGAGGTACTCGATGTCGTACCACGCCTGCATCAAGACGCTCAATATTCCATACTCCTTCGACCCTGGAGGCTCCGCCATCCTCACAGCCACCTCTCGCTGGATCATACCCACACACTCGGGGATAAGCTCACGATTCTCGACAACCTTGAAGAATATCTGAGACGAGATATTATAGGGGAAATTTCCGATTACACTCAACCCCGATGGGAACCTCTCACGCAAATCCATCTTCAGAAAATCGCCCGAGATGAGGCGTGACGTGAACTCTGGATAGTGGCGATTTAGGTACTCCACACTCTCCTTGTCGATCTCGGCTCCCCACAGCTCTACGTCCTCTCTCTTCAAAAGAAATTGGGTGAGGACTCCCATTCCACACCCTACTTCCAATGCTATCACTGGTTTTTCGACGCTTCCTCCACCGAGTGAATCACAAATCTTGTTTGCGATATTTAAGTCGGTGAGGAAGTGTTGCCCCAACGATTTCTTTGCCCTTACTTCGGCCATACATTATCTATTAATCTATTTTCTACTCTAATTACCCAACTCACACAAGAATTTGACACGTATCAAACGCACCTCCTCCTCGGTGTAGGCTCCGCCCAACTCCTCGAGGGCTGCATCGAGCGAGTCGCTCTGGGCATCCTCTTTAAAATATAGGTATATATCCTCGATCTTATCCTCATCCATATATCTGTTGACATAGTATGAGATGTCGAGTTTGGTTCCCGAATTTACGATCGCCTCGATCTCGTTCATCAACTCTCCGAAGTCGAGGTTCTTAGCTCTGGCGATATCCTCGAAGTCCATCTTGCGGTCGATCGACTGGATGATGAAGATCTTGTTGGTCGACCTATTGGCCACCGACTTGACGACCATATCTTGCGCCCTCACGATATCCTTCTCCTCGACATAGGCCTTGATAACCTTCAAGAACTCAGTGCCATAACGCCTCGCCTTGCCTGCTCCTACACCCGTGATGTTCTGCAACTCCTCGACCGTGATGGGGTATTGGATCGACATATCCTCCAACGAAGGCTCCTGAAAAATGACAAACGAAGGGAGGTTCTCCCTCTTGGCCACCTGCTTACAGAGCGACTTCAACATCTTGAATAGCTCCTCATCGGCAACTCCGCCTCCTCGCTGTGCCACCGCCGCACTCTCGTTGTCACGTCCGATCTGCTCGTAGTCGTGGTCGAGGGCTATATGCACGCTCGTTGGCTTCTTGATGAATTTATCACCCTCCTTATTGACATTTATCAAGCCATAATTCTCGATATTCTTATCTATAAGTCCCATTATCAGAGCTTGGCGCATCACCGCACCCCAATACTTGGCGTTATGCTCGGCACCCACTCCGAACGACTCGTGGTCGTTGTGGCCATAACTCTTGATGAGAGCTGTCACCTTTCCGATCAGAACATTTATGAGGTAGTCGACCTTGAACTTATCGCCCAAACTCTTGAGTACAACCAACGCCTGCTTCAGATCATCCTTCACCTCGAACTTCTTAGGAGGCGTGAGGCAGTTGTCGCAACAGCCGCAATTCTCCTCGGTGTACTTCTCGCCGAAGTAGTGGAGCAAGGCGGTTCGCCTACACATCGAGCTCTCTGCATAGGAGACTGTCTCCAGCAGAAGTAGTCGCCCGATCTCCTGCTCGGCAACGGGCTTACCCTGCATAAACTTCTCCAACTTCTGGATATCTTTATAGCTGTAGAAGGTTAGGCAGTGACCCTCACCGCCATCTCGTCCAGCTCTTCCTGTCTCTTGATAGTAACCCTCCAACGACTTTGGAATATCGTAGTGGATCACATACCTCACATCGGGCTTGTCGATTCCCATTCCAAAGGCTATGGTCGCAACTATCACGTCGACCCTCTCCATCAGAAAGTCATCCTGATTGTCGACCCTCGTCTGAGCATCCATACCAGCGTGGTAGGCCTTGGCCCTGATTCCGTTGGCCACCAACAGCTCGGCCAACTCCTCCACCTTCTTTCGGCTCAAGCAGTAGATGATTCCACACTTGCCCTCCCTCTGCTTGATGAAGCGGATGATCTCGTGGTCTACATTCTGCTTTGGTCGCACCTCGTAGTAGAGGTTTGGCCTATTGAATGATGAGCGGAATACCGAGGTCTCGGTCATTCCCAGATTCTTCTGTATATCCATCTGCACCTTTGGCGTAGCTGTCGCTGTGAGGGCTATGAGTGGTGCGTGACCTATGTCATTTATGATTGGGCGGATTCTTCGGTACTCTGGGCGGAAGTCGTGACCCCACTCCGAGATACAGTGCGCCTCGTCGATGGCGTAGAACGACACCTTGATCTTGCGCAAAAAGGCTACGTTATCCTCCTTTGTCAATGACTCGGGGGCAAAATAGAGCAGCTTGGTCTTTCCTGCCAAGACATCGGAGCGCACCTGTTGAACGGCACTCTTGTTGAGTGACGAGTTGAGGAAGTGGGCCACCCCCGAATCCTCGGAGAAGGTACGCATCGCGTCGACCTGATTCTTCATCAGGGCGATCAGTGGAGAGATCACAATTGCCACTCCATCCATCATCATTGCAGGAAGTTGATAACAGAGAGATTTACCACCTCCCGTTGGCATCAAAACAAAGGTGTCGTTTCCCTCCAACACATTTCTGATGACTGCCTCTTGGTTCCCCTTAAACTTAGAGAAACCGAAATACTCCTTTAATTTTTGCTGTAATAATGCACTATCACTCATATTCATCTATCCCAAAAGAACGCTTTTATGCAATTCCCTCAGTAAAGATATAGATTTTTTTGGAAAAAATCATAACTTTGTAGAAAAATTTCAGCCAAATGAGACTTTACACAAGTGAATTAGTCAAGAAATATAAATCTCGCACCGTCGTGAACCACGTCACAATCGACGTGAATCAGGGTGAGATCGTCGGTTTGTTGGGTCCAAATGGAGCTGGCAAGACCACCTCATTTTATATGATCGTGGGGTTGATAAAGCCCAACGAGGGGGATATATATCTCGAAGATGACAACGGCCAAGTCACCACACTCACCAACCTACCTGTCTACAAACGAGCACAGTTGGGGGTCGGTTATCTCGCACAGGAGGCATCGGTGTTTCGCCAACTCAGCGTCGAGGATAATATACGTGCGGTGTTGGAGATGACCAACTTCACGAAGGAGTATCAGAAGGAGCGATTAGAGTCTCTGATCGAGGAGTTCCGACTCCAGAAGGTCCGCAAGAGTTTGGGAATCCAACTCTCGGGAGGTGAGCGTCGACGTACCGAGATCGCACGAGCTGTGGCGATCAACCCAGCCTTCATCCTCCTCGACGAGCCATTTGCAGGTGTCGACCCGATTGCCGTAGAGGATATTCAGAGTATCGTCGCAACGCTGAAGAGCAAGAATATTGGTGTTATCATCACCGACCACAATGTCGACGAGACACTGGCCATCACCGACCGCACCTACCTACTCTTCGAGGGTAAGATCCTCAAGACAGGAACAGCAGAGGATTTGGCAGCCGACGAGATGGTGCGTCGAGTCTATTTGGGTAAGAACTTCGAGCTTCGTCGCTCACCCCAATACGACAAGGAGAAGGCTGAGGCCGAGGCTATTAGGCAGGCGAACCTTGCAAGTGCCAATGCCAACAAATAAGGAGAAATAAAATACAAACGAAAATATGGAGATATGTTTATGTGCGGGGAGTGTAAAGGGCGTGCTCACCCCCCCTTGTTCTAAAAGTTACGCCCAACGAGCCCTTGCAGTGTCACTTCTATCCCAAGGCGAGACGATCATCAAAGGGGTAGACTTCTGCGATGACACCCTCTCGGCGATGAAGTGTATCGAGACACTGGGTGCCGAGGTCGAGCCTATCGACCCGACAACCTTGCGTGTAGTCGGCGGACTCAACCCATCGGGGTCGGTCCTCTCGATCGGAGAGTCGGGACTCTCGACACGTCTATTCACCCCACTTGCATCGCTGCTCGATGGAGAGATCACGATCACAGGTCACGGATCAATCCTAAAGAGGCCGATGACGATGATGATCGAACCACTTAGGGAGTTAGGGGTCGAGGTTCAGGATAGCGAGGGTCGCCTTCCGTTTATCGTCCGAGGCCCTATCAAGGGTGGCGAGGTGACAGTCGATGGCTCTGTCTCGTCGCAATTCATCACAGGACTTCTAATCTCGCTGCCATTGGCCGAGGAGGATACAACCCTCACGGTGACAAAGGCGGTCTCGACACCATACTTGGATATGACAATCGAGACAGCTCGTCAATTTGGCGTCGAGATAGCACACAAAGATTATTGCGAGTTCTTCATCGAGGGTCGCCAAAAATATAAAGCCACAGAGTTCACTATCGAGGGTGATTGGAGCGCCGCTTCGATCCTTTTGGTCGTGGGAGCGATCGCTGGAGAGGTGCGCCTCAACAACGTCTCGATGCTCTCAAAGCAGGCCGACACAGCTATCTGCACAGCGTTGGTACGTGCTGGTGCTGAGCTAATTAACGAGGAGAACGCCATCACGGTTCGTCGTCGTGAGCTCAACGCCTTCTCATTCGATGCAACACAGTGCCCCGACCTATTCCCAGCATTGGTGGCTCTGGCCGCCGCAGCAGAGGGAGAGAGTGTAATCAAGGGCACCTCACGCCTCATCCACAAGGAGAGCAACCGTGCGGAGACACTTCGTGCGGAGTATGCCAAGGTGGGCATCGAGATCATTTTGGAGGGCGACGATATTATGAGGGTCAAGGGTGGCCAGATCCACTCGACAACAGTTGATAGCCACAACGACCACCGCATCGCAATGTCGATGGCGGCGAGTGCACTGAGGGGCGATGGTGAGATGAGGATTTTGGGTGCGGAGTGTGTTGCTAAGAGCTACCCTCTCTTCTTCGAGGATCTTCGCTCAATAATAATAGATAAAGAGTAAGAATCTGTTTAAGTTTTTCTCGCTATAATTGCTAAGAGAGATGTTGCTTTGATTTTCTCTCTTTGCATAAGGCGCATAGCGGTGCCTATGTAACGCAGTGCAAAAAGAGAAAAGCGAAGTGACAGATCCTTAGCAAAATAGATGAGAGAAATTTAAACAGATACTAAGATATGAATAGTTTTGGACGAATATTCCGCACCACAATATGGGGCGAGTCACACGGCGGAGGCATCGGAGTCTCGATAGATGGCGTAACCCCAGGGTTAGAGCTCTCGGAGGCAGATTTCACCACCGACCTCGATCGTCGTCGAAGTGGCGCAAGGGGGACAACACCTCGCAAGGAGAGCGACACACCACACATCGTCTCGGGACTCTTCAATGGCCACACGACAGGTGCTCCGCTAACGGTCTTGTTCGAGAATGAGAATACGATATCGAAGGATTACAAAAATCTAACAACCCACTTCCGCCCCTCACACGCCGATCGTGTGGCGGAGGTGAAGTATCAAGGGTTCCAAGATTACAGAGGTGGCGGCCACTTCTCGGGTAGAATCACGCTGCCATTGGTGGCGGCAGGTGTCGTTGCCAAGAGGTTGTTGGGCGAGGGTGTCAAAATAGAGAGCGATATCTTGGAGATCGGAGGCGAGAGCGACAAGTCAATGTTTGCGGAGTTGATCGAGTCGGCCGTTATGTCGCAAGACTCGTTGGGCGGAGTTATCGAGTGTCGAGTAAGCGGTATAGAGGCGGGGGTCGGAGAGCCTTTCTTCGACTCTGTTGAGAGCGTTGTCTCACACCTCCTATTCTCGGTGCCAGCGGTCAAGGGGGTCGAGTTTGGCTCGGGATTCGAGGCGGCACGTCGTCGAGGTTCGGAGAATAACGACCTCATCATTGATGGCGATGGCACAACATCGACCAACAACGAGGGGGGCGTAAATGGCGGTATCGCCAACGGAAACGAGATCGTTGTGAGGGTGGCGGTAAAGCCTACGGCCAGCATCTCACGCACTCAGATGAGCTACAACACCGAGAGCGGAGAGGTGGAGCCCCTTGTGATTAAGGGTCGCCACGACGCCTGCATTGCACTTCGAGCAGGGGTTGTCATAGAGGCGGCTGTTGCGATCGGCTTGGCCGACCTCACGCTACTTAAATAAGGAGAGTGTTACGCAGAGAGTTATACAACAATATCATTCGCCTCGCTGAGCCAATCTATGGCCACAGCGAGGCGAAACAGATTGGGCGTATGCTCTTCGAGGAGCTGTTGGGCGTGAGTCGAATGGAGCTGCTCACATCGCCCGACGAGGCTGTCTCGCTCTGCGACGAGGAGTGCCAAAGGATCATCGAGGAGGTGGGAGAGGGTCGACCCGTTCAATATATAATTGGCGAGGCGGAGTTCTGCGATATGCGCTTCACGGTCCGTGAGGGGGTCTTGATTCCACGCCCCGAGAGCGAGGAGCTGATTCGTTGGATCACGGAAGATGAGAGTAATGAGAGAGGAGAGATCCTCGACATAGGCACAGGAAGTGGCGCACTCGCCATAGCCCTAAGCCGCTCACTACCCCACCACCAAACAACAGCGATCGAGATCTCGGATAAGGCGATCGAGATAGCGAGAGAGAACATCGAGAGATTATCACCCAACAGGGTGACAATAATAAAAGGCGATGCCCTCCGAGGGGTCGAGAACTTCACGCCCGAGGGCAAGCGATATGACGTGATAGTGTCGAATCCGCCATACATCCCCCAGAACGAGGAGGCGGAGATGCGAATCAACGTCACCCGATATGAGCCACACTTGGCCCTATTTGTCCCCGACGACGACCCACTGCTATTCTATCGAACGATTGCACGCTCCGCAAAGCAACTCCTAAAAAAAGAGGGGAAGTTATACTTCGAGATCCACGAGAACTTCGCCACCCAGACCAAAGAGATGCTCAGAGGAGAGGGGTACAAAAAGGTAGAGATAAGGCTCGACATCAATGACAAAGCAAGGATGATATGTGCGCAAAGAGAGTAACAAGGGAGCGCAACGCCCCACGCCCACCCAAGAGCCGTGAGCAGGCCCTCAATTCGTTGATGGCCCTATGCGCACGTGCCGAGAAGTCGACAGGTGACGCAAGGCGACTAATGAGCGGCTGGGGGGTAAAGCTCGAGGAGCAGGAGCAGGTGTTGGAGCAGCTAATCAAGGAGCGATTCATAGACGACGAACGCTTCGCAACCCTCTACATCAGAGAGAAGAGTCGCTTAAGCGGCTGGGGAGGCTACAAGATCCGAGGTGAGCTCTCACGAAAGGGGATCTCGAAGGAGATCATCGAGGAGCAGATGTCGCAACTCGACCGAGAGGAGATGCGTGAGAGGCTGAGGCAGATGATCGAGCGGAGGCTTCGCACAGTGAAATATAGCTCGAAATATCAGCTACGAGATAAGCTTATGAGGTATGGAGCCTCGTTGGGATATGACTTCGAGATGGTCAGAGAGGTGATCTCGGAGGCGATCTCGAAGGTCGAGATTGCGAGCGAAGAGGATGAAGCGGATGAGTTCTTCGATTAAGATCTTCATAATCTCCTCAAAAATTACTACCTTTGCAAATTCATAGTTTTACGTATAAACCAAAACACCTAATAATTATAAAGTTATGATAGAGACAGAGACAACAGCTGCGGCAGAGATAGCGGCAGACAGCGTAAGCACATTCAACCTCACAGAGTTTGTTGAGCTAATCAGCAGTGGTCAGACGGGTAAAATCCTATATCACTTGCAGGTGAATTTCTTAGATTTTATGATGAACATCTTCATCGCACTTGCGGTCTATTTCGTTGGTCGATGGATCTTGCGCCGCATCACATCACTGATCGACATCGCATTCGAGAAGCGGAATGTCGAGGTCTCGGTGCGCTCGTTTGCTCGTAGCTTTATCCAGATCCTCTTCTACATCATCTTGGTTCTGATCGTCGTTCAGATTTTGGGTATCAACACCACCTCATTTGTTGCGATGTTTGCCTCGGCTGGATTGGCTGTCGGTATGGCACTCAGCGGCACTTTGCAGAACTTCGCTGGTGGAGTTATGATCCTATTCTTGAAGCCATATAAGGTGGGCGATTACATCACGGCTCAGGGTGAGTCGGGCACGGTCAAGGAGATTATGTTGTTCTCGACAGTGTTGGAGACTGTCGACCGCCACACCATCTTCGTCCCCAATAGCGCAATATCGTCGTCGATCATCGACAACGCCACATTTGCCAAGACACGTCGTGTGGATTGGAACATCACGATCACCTATGGCGACTCGGTTGCAGATGCTCGCAAGGCTATTATGGAGATCCTCGACAACGACAAGAGGGTCCTTGCCGACCCTAAGCCCGTTGTGTTGGTCTCGGGCCTCAACGACAGCTCAGTGGGGTTGAGCGTTCGAGCTTGGACTAAGACATCGGACTATTGGGATCTATTTTTCGAGGGCAATGAGAAGATCTATGAGGAGTTGCCAAAGAGCGGTGTCCGCTTCCCATATCCTCAGTTGGATGTTCACCTCAAAAAAGAGATTTAAACAAACATAAAATCAAATAAAATTCAGATGAAATTAAATGAAATCTTAGCGATCTCGGGACAGCCAGGTCTCTATCGCTATGTAGCACAGTCAGCAAGAGGAGTAATCGTAGAGTCACTTACGGATGGTAAGCGAAGCAACGTCGCAGGCCACGCCCACGTAAGCGCATTGAGCGAGATCTCGATGTTCACCGAGGGTGAGGATATCGCCCTTGGAGAGGTCTTTAAGCGCCTATTGGCTCAGAGCGAGGGAAAGGCAGCGATCAACCACAAGGAGTCGACCGACAAGATCAAGGCCGCATTCGAGGCTCTACTTCCCGAGTATGACCGTAGCCGAGTTCACGTATCGGATATGAAGAAGTGTTTTGCGTGGTACAACGCCCTCATCGCCGCTGGAGCAACTGAGTTCACTATGCCAGAGGACGAGGTGGCTGAGGAGGCTGAGAGCGCAGAGTAATTAAGAGGAAGCAGGAGCAGAGGATGAAGATTGCCGATATTGACCTTGGCCACGAGCCGCTATTTTTGGCTCCGATGGAGGATGTCACCGACCCCTCGTTTAGGTATATGTGCAAGGGGTTTGGGGCCGATGTTGTCTACACCGAGTTTATATCGAGCGATGGTTTGATCCGTGATGCGTGGAAGTCTCGTGCCAAGCTCAACCTCGACGAGGGGGAGCGACCCGTGGGTATTCAGATCTATGGCCACCTGATCGAGCCGATGGTCGAGGCGGCCCGCATTGCGGAGAGCGCCCGTCCCGACATCATCGACATAAACTTCGGCTGCCCCGTGAAGAAGATCGCTGGGCGAGGCGCAGGGTCGGGGATGATGCGTGATGTCCCACTGATGGTGGAGATGACACGCCAAATCGTTGAGGCTGTAAAGACCCCCGTAACGGTCAAGACCCGATTGGGGTGGGACGAGGAGAGCAAGAACATCGAGGAGATCGCCTTGCGACTTCAAGACGTGGGAATTGCGGCCCTCACCATCCACGGTCGCACACGAGCTCAGATGTATAAGGGTGAGTCGGATTGGAGCTTGATCGGAGCGGTGAAGAACAACCCTCTGATGAAGATCCCGATCATCGGCAATGGCGACGTCGACTCGGGGGCTAAGGCTCGTGAGATGATTGATCGGTATGGTGTCGATGGGGTTATGGTTGGGCGTGCCACCTATGGTCGTCCGTGGATCTTTCGTGAGATCCGCCACTTCCTCTCAACGGGTGAGGTGCTTGCTCAGCCCTCGGTTGTGGAGAGGGTCGAGATCGCACAGCGACATTTGGCTAAGTCGTTGGAGGTTAAGGGTGAAAAGGTGGGAATTTTGGAGATGCGCCGCCACCTCTCGAACTACTTCAAGGGGCTACCCAACTTCAAGGAGACACGCCTAAAATTGGTGACTCTCAACGACCCCGAGGAGTTGCGCCAGACGATCGCCTCGATAGCAGACAAGTGGGGCGACTTCGACTTGGGCGATGCTGTTCCGCCACCCCTCTCGCACGAAATTTAGAGGGGTCGGGAGATTAAAATAGAGTCCACGAGAGGCAAGGATAGAGATAGACTCCTAATAACTCACAACAAGTTAGTTAGCGTAAAAATGGTGCAAGATTTTGCATCATTTTTTATTTTACGTATCTTTGTTACATAACCTAACCGAACAAATAATCCATATAATGAAAATGAGACTTCTAACAACCACTGTGCTCTCAACGATCTCTATAGCCGTTTATGCGAAAGAACAACCAAAACCAAATGTCGTAATTATATATGCCGACGACTTAGGCTTTGGCGATGTTTCGTGTTATAACCCACAAGGCAAGATCATCACCCCCAATATTGACGCATTGGCCAAAAGAGGTGTCCGCTTTGTCGATGCACACACCTCGAGTTCGATATCAAGCCCAAGTAGGTATGGCCTCTTGACAGGACAGTATTCGTGGCGCACAGATCTTAAACGAGGCAACCCCATATCGGGTAATGAACTTTGGATCGACGAGAATCGCCTGACCATAGCCTCTTTGTTGGATGGCGAGGGATACAACACTGCGGCAATTGGCAAGTGGGGATTAGGGGCAAATTATAGTGCTGCGGCTCGTCCAAATCGTCAAGGGTTCGACTTTAGCCCAGAGGCCATCGACTACTCGAAACCTATCCCATCAGCGCAACTCTTGGGCTTCAATTATGAATCATTACACCGTTGGTATGGTTCAAACTCCTTTAAGAAGGTATATGATTGCCCCAATGTCAATGGTGGAGATAAATATGTTGATGGCGGACGTTGGTATTTTGAGAATAGTATGAGCAGAGGAGGTGATCCCGACTTCTCGAAATTTAATATGGAGGAGGCTCAGATCTACTATATAAACAAGACTGTGGAGTATATCAAAGCGGCAGGAGGCAAGGGGAAGAAGAACCCGAACTTTAACATAGAGAAGGGCAAACCATTCTTTGTCTATTATGCGCCACATATACCTCACTATCCGCACGTGCCAGCAGATCAAATTAAGGGGACAAGCGAAGTGGGGATATATGGAGATTTTGTATTGCAGTTGGATTGGGCCGTGGGGCAGATTATAGAGGCCCTCGATGAGATTGGTCAACTTGACAACACTCTAATCATTTTTGGTTCGGACAATGGCCCCGAGAGGCAGGTGTACGACTATATTGATAAATATGACCACAAATCAATGGCCGATTTCAGAGGTGTTAAACGAGATATCTACCAAGGTGGACACACCACTCCGTTTATTGTTTCGTATCCTAAATCACAAAGTAATGGAACGGTGAGCGATCGCTTAGTCTCACTCACCGACGTGTTGGCTACACTTGCCGATATAATTGACGTAGAGTATGACACGGCTAACTTTGCGGAAGATAGTTATAGCTTTGCGGATGAGATTATCGCCGACATAAATGTAGGTGATCGTCGTCAGATGGCGATTCACCATAGCGCCAATGGAAATCTTGCTCTTCGCTCAGGAGATTGGGTCTTGATAAATAACACAAAGGGAAATGACTCACCCGAGCCAGAGTAGGTTCGCGAGAGATTGGGGGCTGAGAATATCGGCACAGAGTGCGAATTATTCAACCTAAAAGAGGATCCACAGCAGACGAAAAATGTGATAAATGAAAATCGAGAGATCGCCTCTAAGATGCAGAAAGAGCTGTTACGTTATATATTCGAAGGCCGCAGTCGATTCTTCAAAAACTAAAACTCTTTCACCCAACATAAAAGATAACCTAAATCAACCGATATGAAAAACTCCACCACACTAATCACAGCAACCCTACTCGGCTCGCTCGTAGTGAGCTCACCAACAGTCACCGCCGCAAAGACAAAGGCGAAGAAGAGCGCAAAGCCAAATGTAGTCATAATCTTCACCGACGACCAAGGGTTTGGCGATCTGGGCTGTTTCGGCTCCCCAAATATCAAGACCCCCAACATCGACAAGATGGCCGATGAGGGGCTAAAGCTCACATCGTTCTACGTCTCGGCCTCGGTATCGAGTGCATCGAGGGCGGCTCTGCTTACGGGTCGACTCAATATCCACAATGGCGTGACGGGGGTATTCTTCCCCAATGCGACAGGTATGTCGACGAACGAGGTGACGATGGCCGAGGCACTAAAGGGGCAGGGCTACACAACCGCCTGCATCGGCAAGTGGCACTTGGGTGATATTGATGGCAACCTCCCCCTCGATCAGGGCTTCGACGAATATTTCGGAATACCATATAGCAACGATATGTATATCGGCTCGACCCACACCTTTGCCGAGAGCATAGAGTGGCGTGAGGGATTCGATTTGGCGAAGGCTCAGGAGCACCAAGAGATTGCGAAGGTGAAGCAGAACGCCATAAAAAAAATCCGCAACTTCCCGCCCCTCTTCGAGGGTGACGAGATCGTGGAGTTCCCCTGCGATCAGGCGACCACCACACGTCGCTACTTCGACCGAGCGATAGAGTTCATCGAGAGGTGCAGATCGAACAAGGAGCCATTCTTCGCCTACATCACCCCTGCAATGCCCCACTACCCTCTCTTTGCATCCGAAGAGTTTGAGGGACGGAGCGAACGAGGCTTATACGGGGATGTTGTAGAGGAGATCGACTATAATGTGGGACGTCTAATCGACTATTTAGATAAGAGCAAATTATCGAAAAACACAATTTTTATCTTCGCCTCAGACAACGGCCCATCACTCAACTACAAAGAGTTAGGTGGCTCGGCAGGCCCATTTAGAGATGGTAAGTTCTCGATCTATGAGGGTGGTGTGAGGGTTCCATTCGTCGTGAAGTGGGACGGTGTTATCCCAGCAGGTAGTTCGAGCGACAGCATCGTTGCCAGCATCGACCTCTTCCCCACAATTATGCACTATGCAGGGGTCGACTACTCGTCGCTTGGTATTGATGGTATCGAGAGTTCATCGTTTTTCGAGAACCCCACCAAAGGGCTCCGAGACGAGTATTTATATATCTTCAACGGCAAGATCTTGGGAATTAGAAAGGGCGATTGGGCCTACCTACCATACACGGGAAGTAAGAAGAACAACCGCAACACCCCCGAGCTATTCAACCTAAAGGAGGATATATCACAGAGCAACAATATCCACGACCAATTCCCCGAGAAGGTGGCGGAGCTTGATGCCTTGATGCAGAGTTATATTGACGCTGAGAAGTAACGACAAAACAAAACGACTATGACAACTAACCAGAAATTAGCGGTAGCGGCGACAGCCATCCTATCGGCCACCACCGCAACGAATGGCCAAGAGAGTAGACCCAACGTAGTGCTAATCCTTATCGACGATATGGGACAGCGAGACTTAGGCTGCTATGGTAGCCAATTCTACCAAACACCCAACATCGACCAACTGGCCGAGGAGGGGATACAATTCGAGAATGGATATGCAGCCTGCACAGTCAGCAGCCCCTCTCGTGCGGCACTGATGACGGGCAAATACCCCGCACGCCTCCACCTCACCGACTGGATCGAGGGGCATAAATATCCCTATGCAAAGCTGAATGTCCCCGACTGGATGATGTACCTCGACCCCGAGGAGCAGACCATAGCCGAGCAACTTCACACACTCGACTATCAGACGTGGCACGTCGGAAAGTGGCACTTAGGCGAGCAGGAGAAGGATTGGGCCGAGAACCACGGCTTCGATCTTAACTTAGGGGGTTGGGCAAAGGGCTCACCCTACAAAAACGACAAATTGGGCTACAAGGGTTACTTCCCACCCTATGGAAATCCCCGATTGGAGGATGGCGAGGCGGGCGAATATCTAACCGACCGACTCACCGATGAGGCTGTCTCGCTGATCGAGCAGAGAGACAAAGCGAAACCCTTCTTCCTGAATCTGAGCCACTACGCTGTCCACACACCATTGGGGGCAAAGGAGGAGATGATCGAGAAGTATAAGGGGCTATTGGACCCCAACTACTTCCAGAAAAACACCACCTATGCAGCGATGGTTGAGAGTGTCGACGAGAGTGTGGGCAGAGTCGTCGAGGCGCTGAAAAACGAGGGGATCTACGACAACACACTAATCATCTTCACCAGCGACAATGGTGCCTTGGCCAATATATCGCCAGCCCTGCCACTTCGACTCGGCAAGGGTGAGCGTTACGAGGGAGGTATTCGAGTCCCCTTCATCGTGAGGTATGGAGATAGATACGCCTCAACGAAGTCGGATCAACCACTTATCTCGATGGATATCACAACGACAATCGAGAGCTTAGTAGGGATAAAGGGAGGCAACACCGATGGCAAGGATATATTCGGTCTACTCCGCAAGGGCGACTACGATAGGCCCCTATTTTGGCACTACCCCCACTACCACGCACAGGGAGCCATCCCATACAGCGCAATACGAGCAGGAGATTGGAAGCTAATCGAGAACTTCGAAGATGGCAGCCTTGAGCTCTACAACCTCAAAGATGACATAGGCGAGAGCCGCAACTTAGTTGACTCGGAGAGCAAGATAGCATTGAGACTCCACAAGCAGCTCCAAAAATGGAGAGAGAGCATCGACGCCCAATATCCAACGCCCAACCCCGATTACGACCCTAAGAAGGCTCACAAAAAGTGATAAGTTTATAGATTAAAAAAAAGAGGATCAAGGTGATGATCAGATCACAACTCGTTTGAGTTGGTGGGCGATCATCACCTTTATTGCGTTTAGCTTCGATAGGCGTTGAACGATATCTATCTGCTTACCTTCGGTGAGGTTGGGTTGTGCGAGCTCTTGTTGCAGATCCTTCAACATCCCCTCCAACGACTTCGATTTATAGAGCAACAATGACCTTGTGACACCCGTCGAGAGTATCTCCTCCTCGTTGTCGCCTCGTGAGTGGCGAGCCTGCTGCCACAGCTGACTCTGGACGTAGTTGTCCCCTGCGGTTAGGATGTCGACCGTGCGAGTGCAGACATCGACATCATCCACCTCCAAAAAGACCGACGTGGGGACCTCGACCCCCTCGCCTAACGCCTCCCATTTTTCTCGATATAGCTGTAAGATTGAGCTGTTTGTGGCATTGTGAAAACTCATCCCTCCATCCTCTAACTCCTCAAATATCAGCGATGCAACGTTGTAGCTATTGACCTGAGCGCCCTGAATTATATCGACGCTCTTGTGGCCATACTTCAACAGATACTTCAACAGTTCGACCTCCAACACCTCGACACTGCTACCAGCCTCCAACGATGGCACCACCGCCTTGGGTTTAGGGGCATCAAGATAGCCATCGTCGACAAATAGATCGTCGGGCGGAGGTGTGGGAGCCGAGCCAGAACGATATGTGTTGTTTGTATTATACCCCCCATTCCTACGGCTCTGATTGCGCAAGAACTCCGAGGTCTGCGCATCGCCAACCCCCATCGCCACTTTGCGCCCAATCTCCGATAGCAGGACACTCTCGTCGATCTCCATAATTCGAGAGCACTCCTTAGCAAAGACTGCACGACGGATCTGGTCGGGGATCTGACATATCGACTCCACCATATCGCCGATCATCTCGGCCCTCTTAATGGGGTCGCCCTTCGCCTCACCGAGCAACATCTTCGCCTTGTAGGTCAAGAAATCCTCCTCGTGGCTACGGATATACTCCTGCACCTCATCGGCCGTGTGTGATCGGGCAAATGAGTCGGGGTCGTGCTCGGCGGGGAGCGAGACTACACGCACATTCATCCCCTCTCTAAGGATGATGTCGATTCCTCGGATGGCCGCCTTGATACCTGCTGCATCGCCATCATATATCACCGTGATATTCTTGGTGAACCTGCTCAATAGGCGCACCTGATCGACCGTGAGGGATGTTCCCGACGACGATACGACATTCTCAATTCCTGCTTGGTGCATCGAGATTACGTCGGTGTAGCCCTCCACCATTATCACCACATTATGCTGTTGGATCGCCTTCTTCGCAAAGTAGAGTCCATAGAGCTCTCGCTTCTTGCTATATATCTCACTCTCAGGCGAGTTCTGATATTTGGCCACCTTCTTGTCGGTGCGCAATGTTCGCCCTCCGAAGGCGACGATACGCCCCGAGATATTGTGAACGGGGAAGATCACTCGATCCCTGAAACGGTCATACAAAGAGTGGTCCGACTCCCTCTCGATCGACAAACCTGTCGAGGTCAGAAACTCCGCCTTATATCCAGCCGACTTCGCCGCAAGCGACATAGTATCCCCCTTGGCAGGGCAGAATCCGAGTCCAAATTGTTTGATTGTCTTGTCGCTAAATCCACGACTTTGGCGGAAATAGGAGAGGCCAACGCTGATCCCCTCCCCCTCGTGGGTGAGAAAGTTAGAGAAATATTCGGCCGCCCACCCATTGAGGGCAAACATACTCTCACGGTTGTCATTACGCTGCACCTCCTCCTCGCTCATCTCTCGCTCCTTGACCTCGATGCCATACTTCTTGGCGACAACCTTCAACGCCTCGGGGTAGCTCATCGACTCGTGTTGCATAATGAAGGTGATGGCGTTACCACCCTTTCCGCAACCGAAGCAGCGGAACAGCCCCTTCGAGGGCGAGACGACAAATGATGGGGTTTTTTCGTTGTGGAACGGACAGCAAGCCTGATAGTTAACCCCCTTGCGTTTGAGCGTGACGTAGTCGCTGATGATATCGACAATATCAGCAGCGGCATAAATTCGGTCTACGGTCTCACGGTCTATCATAGGGTACAGGCTTTACAGGTTACAAACTTACGCAAAAAAAATGAAAGGTCAAAGGAGAGTTTTGTGTCTTTTGAGTCTTGGGGGGACATTCGGGTCATTTGGCCCTTTGGGGTCTTTTCGGGTCATTCGGCCCTTTGGGGTCTTTTCGGGTCATTCGGCCCCAAAAGTCCCCAAAGACCCCAAAAGTCCCCAAAGACCCAAATGCCCTCAAAAAAAACAACCCCACCTCGCAACAGCAAGGCAGGGTCATAAAGTGATATATCAAAGAGTTACTCGCTCAATACTGTGATTGATTTGAATGTGTATGAGTAGTTACCCACGGACAAAGTTGCGCCGCTAACAAATGAGGCATTTGCCAATCCTACTGTTAGGTCGACACTTTCCGGAGTTGAGAATACAGAAAATCCCAAAGAACTCAATACAACAGTACTATCAGTTGCTAATTTCACTGTTTCAAGGTCTGTGCAATAGCTGAACACTTTATTTCCAAGTGATGTCGCTGATGGAAAATCTACAGCTGTAAGGGAATAACACTCGGAGAACGCATAATCTCCAATCGATGTCACCTCTGGAAGATCTATGGTTTCGATGCCACTATAGTAGAATGCATAAGTTCCAATCGATGTCGCCGATGGAAGATTTATGGAATAAAGGATTGGACAGTTGCAGAACGCATATTCACCAACCGATGTCACCGATGGAAGATCTATGTTCCAAAGACCTGAACACTCTACGAATGCACGATCTCCAACAGAGGTAGCCTTCTCCGCCGATATGGAGCCTAAAACATTGGTCGAAATAGAACTATAGAAGAAGTCGTTTTTACCATAGATAGCATACTCGGGTATAGCCTCCAAATTTGGGAACACCAAACTTATCGAACGGAAATACACACTCTCACTCTCCGAGAGAGCCTGAATTGCGGCGCTGAGACCAGCAAAGTCTTCGGTTGTCGCTGTAACATCTTCGATTACCCAAGTATTGGTATTAAGAGGGTAAGAGGTTGCGCTATATATACTCAAGCACTCAAAGTTAGAGGTAAATGAGAATGTTATGGCTGCACTGTAATTAACACCCTCAGAGCTTGTTAGGGTGACAGTCAAGAGACCTTCCAATGCCATCGACTCAGAAAATATTAGCGGAGTGATAGTGACAGCCGCATCATCGTTATAGGTGCCATCGGCTGCGAACGTTGGCTTTGTGATCTCGACATTCCACGATCCATCACTCCTTGTTGTCATCATTGCTCCCGTTGTTCCGTTGTTGGCTATGACTGTTGCCGAGATGGCCATATACTCCGACTCTGTTAGGGTCGAGGGGAGGAGGATCTTTACTGTGTTGTTTGATGACGAGAGGGCTACCCCGTCGTAGGTGTCGAAGGCTACCATCGAGTCGGCCTTTAGGAAGGTGTAGCTATCGTCGCCCAAGATGAATGTTATGCTTGCTCCGTTGTCTACGTAGTCGATTGAGGAGCCTGTGCCATCTTCTCCATCTTCTCCATCCTTACCATCTGCTCCATCCACGCCATTGGTAATTGTGATAGGGTCGCTGTTGGTGAAGTAGATTGTGTAGCCATCGTCGGTGGTCTCTACACTCGACACAAAATCTTTTGAGTCGTAGGCCTCGATCAACGCCTTCAATAGGTCGACGACTGTGTCCATACCCTCTACCTCATCTTCGAGACCCTCCAACTCTTCGAGGGCATCTAAGATTTCGTCGTCAGTGGTCAACGACTCGCTGCAACTCACGGCTGCAAGCGCCAAAAGGAAAATAAAAATTTTCTTCATTGTGTTTGGTGAGCGCTTATATACCATTGCTCTATTCGGTTTCTAAGTAGATATTGGTTAATAAAAGTTGTGTTGCAGAACAATTTTTACCAATAAATCCTCAGAATCGGTGGTCTAACATAGTTAAACACACTCACATACCATATACACACAAGAAAGCGTGAGGACTTGTCGCTATTCACAGATAAACGGCATCGCCAAACGCCACGAGAAAATGAATAGAAGAAACAATACTCACGCCGTTAGGTGTAGCATTGGATACAGCAAAATACTGCACCTAACGGCACACAAAACAGAAATGAGCGTCATATTGTCTCTTATCCTTTCTCTTTGAAATTGGCGATTTCTTTATCTGGATAAAAGCATAAACGCTTTCACTCGGCCAACTATTTCTCCTGTCGGCTTGGTGCAAATATAAGCATTTTTTTATATGACACTCATTTTGAGTATTGTTTCGTTAAAAACAGATAAAATTAGAACGAATCACAGCAAGATAGTTGCTCATTATTGTTTATTTTCCTATTTTTGTAGATTATGGGGTTTAAGCTTACATCCAAATATGAGCCAACGGGGGATCAGCCGCAGGCTATCGACCAGTTAGTCAAGTCGATACGGGGCGGCAAGAGGCACTCTACGCTCCTTGGTGTCACGGGGTCGGGTAAGACCTTCACTATGGCTAATGTTGTCGCACAGTTGGAGCGTCCGACGCTTGTGCTCTGCCACAATAAAACCCTTGCTGCACAGCTCTACTCCGAGTTCAAGAACTTCTTCCCCGAGAACGCTGTCGAGTATTACGTCTCATATTACGACTACTATCAGCCCGAGGCATATCTCCCCACTACGGGTACATATATCGAGAAGGATCTCTCGATAAACGACGAGATCGAGAAGATGCGACTCAGCACCACCACTACCCTCCTCTCGGGGCGGCGTGACGTGGTTGTTGTCTCGAGTGTGTCGTGCATCTATGGAATCGGAAACCCCGATGATTTTAGGGCCACCTCGGTGGAGATCAAGGTGGGGGAGCTCTACTCTCAGAAGTATCTGCTCTTTGGCTTTGTGCAGGCGCTCTACACCCGAACTGAGCGTGAGTTGGAGGCTGGAACGTTTCGTGTCAATGGCGAGACCATCGACATTATGAGCGCCTATGGGGGTGATTGTTATCGCATCACGATGTTTGACGACGAGATCGAGTCGATCGAGATCATCGACCCTCAGACGGGGCAACGCTTCTCGAACCTGCCGAGTGTCACGATCTACCCTGCCAACCTATTTGTCACCACCAAGGAGCGCATCGCTCAGGCGATCGGTGAGATCTATGTCGATATGGGCAGTCAGGTGGCCGCCTTCGAGAACGATGGGCGAATGATCGAGGCTCAACGCCTAAAGCAGAGGGTGGAGTATGATTTGGAGATGATCAAGGAGTTGGGCTACTGCTCGGGGATCGAGAACTACTCTCGATACTTCGACCGACGAGAGGCTGGGCATCCACCATTCTGCCTGCTCAACTACTTCCCCTCGGACTTCATAACCATCGTCGACGAGAGCCACGTGACGCTGCCTCAGATCACGGGAATGTCGGGTGGCGACCGTGCACGAAAGAATAATTTGGTGGAGTATGGTTTTAGATTGGAGGCGGCTAAGGATAACCGACCACTCACCTTCAACGAATACTCCGCAACGGTCGGCACATCTATCTATGTGAGTGCCACACCTGGAGACTATGAGCGAGAGGTAAGCTGCAACGTTGTGATTGAGCAGCTCATCCGCCCCACGGGGTTGATCGACCCTCCGATGATTCTACGCCCCACGGAGTATCAGATCGACAATCTGATCTATGAGTTGAACAAGCGTGTGGAGAGTAAAGATAAGGTTATGATCACCACCATCACCAAGAAGATGGCGGAGGAGGTATCGAAATATCTCGATCGAATGGGGGTCAGAAACCGATATATCCACTCCGACATCGACACCATCGAGAGGGTCCAGATATTGGAGGATCTCAGGGCCAACCTCTTCGACGTGCTTGTCGGTGTCAACCTCCTGAGGGAGGGGCTCGACCTGCCCGAGGTGGCACTTGTTGCGATCCTCGATGCCGACAAAGAGGGCTTCTTGCGCAACAAGAGGTCGCTCACTCAGATCGCAGGACGTGCGGCACGCCACGCCACAGGTGAGGCGATACTCTATGGAAACAACTGCTCCGACTCACTTGCGAGCGCCATCATAACATCGAACCGCCAGCGAACGACACAGATTCGCTATAACTTGGCACATAATCAAATCCCGAGTCAGGCCCAAAAGAGTGGCGGAGGGGCAAATCAGCTCCTCGCATCTCGACCAACGGAGGAGAGTATGACGATGAATAACTACCCCATCGTCGAGGAGCACTATCAGAAGGTGGCGGAGCCGATCGCTACATACTCGGCCGCCCCAGATGTAAAAGAGGAGAGTGGCTCGAAATATAGAAAGGGGATTGTGGATTACACAACTGGCGAGGTGATATTTACCGACGAGGTGGGTCGTGATACGGCGTCACAGATGGGTCTCGACGCAATGATAGAAGATGAGAAATCGAAGATGGAGGCGGCCGCAAAACTACTCGATTTCAAGACTGCAATGGTCCACCGAGACAAGATGAATGAGCTTATTCGAGTTCGGGATTCTAAGAGGTCGAAGGGGGCGAAATATACAATATAATCTATCTCTGCTCGGCACGCTCACGCTCCTCGAGGTAGCGGCTGCTGACGACGACCTTGATTGCTTTGCTTTTGATTGAGAAGTCGATTGGGGTGCCGCCTAATAGCTCGCCATCTACTTCGAGCCTCATCTCGGGGGTTGACTCTATTCTGATCCTCTCGCCTCTATGTTTCGAGGTGTGGCCTATTCGGTAGATGTTACCATCGTAGAGGTAGAATAGGCGGAAGAGGATATGCCAGAAGTGGATTGGGCGGATGATGGTCATATCGAAAAGTCCATCGTCAATCACTGCATCGGGGAGCTGCTGGATACCTCCTCCGTTGAATTTGCAGACTCCCACCGCTGCGCTAAACAGCAGATCGTTATAGACCAACTTATCGTCGATATAGATCTTGGCACCCGTATTTTTATAGCGGAAGAATGAGCGGATGACACACCACAGATAGCTGCTCGCCCTGCGACGACGCTTCATATTTCGGTGCTCGAAACGTTTGATGACATAGGCATCGAAGCCCGTTCCTGCCACTCCGACCATATATCTGGTTTGGCGATAGTGCGCCTCCTCATAGTCGACAACGCCGACATCCTGCAACACCGACCACTCATTTTTGATCGCCTTGATAGTCTCGGTGTAGCGCCCCTCCTCGAAGCCAAAGGTGCGCAACCAATCGTTACCCGTTCCGACACCTACGACCCCCAAAAGGACCCCCTTTGGATCGACCTTAGTTTGGATAAAGAGGCCATTGACCACCTCGTGGAGCGTGCCATCGCCCCCCAAAACGATGATCTTGCGATAACCCTCGTTCACAGCCCTCACCGTGAGCTCCACAGCGTGAAACTTATGCTCGGTGAAGTGTGGCTCACAGATTATCCCCTCGTCGTGGAGCAGACGTGAGATTTGGGGGTAGACAAGCAAACCCTGTCCACCTCCAGCGATGGGGTTTACCAAGAGGAACCAACGATCGCTATTCTCGTTTGTCTCTTGGTTCGCCACCTCTGAATCTATCTCTAAAGTCTCCATCTCAGATCAACTCTTAACCTCTCTTAGGTGCGCTCTCGATTGTGTAGCGCAACAACTTATAGAACTTCTCTACGCTGCTGATCTGTGCCATCTCGTCGGGCGAGTGTGGCGATACGATCGTAGGTCCGAATGAGATCATATCTAAGTTGGGGTATGTCGCTCCGATAGCTCCACACTCCAACCCTGCGTGGACCGCCAAGACAGTCGGCTCCTCGCCAAAGAGGCTCTTATATCCAGCCACCATACTCTTCAAAACTGGCGACTCAACATTTGGCAACCACCCAGGATTGCCACCCTTGCACTCCACATCGGCATCGGCCAACTCAAAGACCGAGGCGATGCTATCGGCCAAGGCGACCTTCTCGCTCTCGCACGATGAGCGGAGAAATAGCTCCACGCTGATTGCCTCGTCGGTGGTCTTAACGATGGCGAGGTTCGACGATGTTTGGACAAGATCTGGCATCGTGTATGACATCTTCATCACGCCATCGGGGCACCCTGCGATCGCCCAGACAACACACGCCGCTACATCCTCGTCGATCATCTCCTCGGGATAGTCGATCTCGCTTAGGCTCACCGAGACATTTGAATCAATTGTGGCATACTCTGCCTTGGTGGTCTGCTCGAAACGGGCCACCTGCTCCTCGAAAAGCTCGATGTCGTCGTTGTGGATCAAGAGGTCGGCATAAGCCTCGCGAGGGATTGCGTTGCTTAGCGATCCGCCATTTACCTCAACCAACAAGATCTCCAACTTTGTGAGGCGCAACAATCTGAATAATAGCTTGTTGGCATTGCCCCTCTGCTCGTTGATCTGGATTCCTGAGTGGCCCCCCTTAAGTCCGCTCACCTCCAACCTACGAGCTACATAGTCGCTCTTTGGACTCTCTACCTTATCGTATTCGAATGAGGCGACGATGTTGAGTCCACCTGCACATCCGATGCACAACTCGCCCTCGACCTCTGTATCTAAGTTGAGGAGGATATCACCCTTCAACACGTCGGGTTGGAGGGCAAACGCTCCATCCATTCCTCGCTCCTCGTTGACCGTGAATAGCGCCTCAAGCTCTCCGTGGGCCAACTCCTCATCCTCCAAAATGGCGAGTGAAGCGGCGACACCAAGGCCATTGTCGGCACCTAAGGTCGTTCCGTTGGCACGCACCCAATCACCGTCGATATAGCCCTCGATCGGATCGAGGGAGAAGTCGAACTCCTTGTCGGCGCTCTTTTGGGGCACCATATCAATATGACCCTGAAGGATGATTCCCTGTCTATCCTCCATCCCCGAGGTTGCCCCCTTGCGGATGATTACATTTCCGCCCTCATCCTGCATCGCCTCCAACCCCTTGGCCTCGGCAAAGTCGAGGAGGTATTGCGCCAACGCCTGCTCCTGCTCCGATGGGTGAGGTATGGCCATTATATTCTCGAAATGGCGCCACACTGCTTGTGGCTCTAAACTTTTGAAATCCTTATTCATAGTAGTAATGTTTTTATATTTCAGCCCTCTCGAAGGCGGCCACAATCTGTTTTACCAATGGGTGGCGAACAATATCCCGTTTGTCGAACTCCACGATGCCGATCCCCTCGACACTTCTGAGGTTCTCCATCGCCCTGCTCAGTCCGCTATCTCGCCTGTTGGGCAGGTCGATCTGAGTTATATCGCCCGTGACGACAAATTGCGCCGAGCGCCCCATCCTCGTCAAGAACATCTTGATCTGGGAGAGTGTGGTGTTCTGAGCCTCATCGAGGATCACAAACGCTGAGTCCAACGTTCGACCTCGCATATAGGCCAGAGGGGCGATCTGCACAGTCCCCTCCTCGATGTATTTCTGCAACTTCGCCGCTGGGATCATATCGTTGAGAGCGTCGTAGAGTGGCTGCAAATAGGGGTCCAGCTTCTCCTTCATATCCCCAGGCAAGAAACCCAACTTCTCACCTGCCTCGACTGCTGGACGAGTCAAGATGATACGCTTCACCCTCCGCTCCTTCAGCGACTTAACCGCCAAGGCGATAGCTGTGTAGGTCTTTCCCGAGCCTGCTGGCCCTATTGCGAACAAGAGGTCGTTCTTCTCATATAACGCCACCAATCGCTGTTGATTTGGGGTGCGTGCTCTGATTATGTTGCCGCTATTTCCAAAGACGATAACATCCTTGTCGACTCGCTTCTCGACCTCAATCTGCCCTCCCGAAAAGGCCTGTGCTACAACCGACTCGGAGATATGTCCATATTTGAGATAATAGGCTACCAACCCCTCGATGCTTCGCTCGAAACTTCGTAGCTGATCGCTCGCCCCATAAACCTTCAAAAGCGAACCACGAGCCGTGATTCGCAAATGAGGATGAAGCTCCCTTATCTGGTCGAGGTATATATCCTGAGCGCCATATAGCTCACGAGGATCTACCCCCTCTAACTCTATCTCCTTGCTGGTTTGATCCATAGATTAGCCTTTACTAAAAACGATATCCAATATTTACGCCAAAGCTATAATAGCGGTAGTCGTAGCTCTCGTCACCCTTGAACCACTCGACATCCGACGAGACGAAGCGGCCCGTGTAACGCAAGTCGACGATATAGTGTTCGAAAAATGTGTAGCTAAAACCGAACAGATAACCAACCGTAGACTTCACACGTCCGAAGTCAACATCGTCGATGTCGTCCGACTCGATTTTGCTATTGCTCATTAGCGAGAATGATGGACCTACATTGACGCTGAAGTTCTTGAACAACTCCATCGAAAAGAGGATTGGCACCTCGATAGAGTTGCTATAAAGATCTCCGAAGTAGCCCTTATCCTTGTTGTAGATCGAGGTACGATCGTGCTGATACCACACCTCGGGGACGATCTCGAGACCACCCAGATCGACTCCATACTTCAGACCCACGGCAAACCCCATAGTGTTGGTGATATCGAGGCTCTTGGCCCTATCCGACATCTTGGGCAGGGTAAGACCTGCCACCACGCCATAGATCATATCAATCTTCTGACCTGCTGGCCTTTTGCTGATTACATAATCGTCGTTAATACTTGGCAGACTCTGCTCGGTCTGCTCGGTCTGCTCTGCCGAGGCTGACAAACACAACGATGTCAACAACAGAGCCAATGTAACTCTCAAATTCATATCTATTTAGCTTTTATAATATCTCTGTGCAAGAAACCCTATCTTGATTCCTAACGCTCAAAGATATGATTTTTGTACAACTCAACCTAATATTTCACAAAGATATTTCACAAAAGGTTTTATTATCCTCAAAAAATGAGTATCTTTGTAGTTGATTTTAAAAAAAATGGGATAATTTATGGCATTAGTAGCAATAGTTGGGCGACCCAACGTAGGAAAGAGCACACTCTTCAACCGTCTGGTAGGCGAGCGCAAGGCGATCGTCGACTCGACCGCAGGTACAACACGCGATCGCCACTACGGGAAAACCGATTGGTGTGGTCGTGAATTTTCGGTTATTGATACGGGCGGTTATGCCGTAAATACCGACGATATATTTGAGGACGAGATCCGCCGACAGGTTATGTTGGCCATCGAGGAGGCCGATGTGATCCTCTTCTTGGTGGAGGTTATGACGGGAGTCACCGACCTCGACGAGATGGTGGCCGATGTACTTCGTCGTAGCGACAAGAAGGTGATTTTAGTCTGCAACAAGGTCGACAACAACAACCAATACTATATGACTCACGAGTTCTACTCGTTGGGGTTGGGCGAGGAGATCTTCGCCATCTCGTCGATGAGCGGCTCGGGAACGGGAGATCTGTTGGATGAGGTTGTCAAGGCCCTACCCGATGATGTGGTTGATGAGTTGGATCCAACACTTCCACGTATCACAATCGTTGGCCGACCAAATGTCGGTAAGTCATCGATGACAAATGCCCTCCTCGGTGAGGATCGCAATATCGTCACTCCGATCGCAGGAACTACCCGTGACTCGATCCACGCACGTTACACAAAGTATGGAATGGATTTCTACCTTGTCGACACGGCTGGAATGCGTCGCAAGAATCGTGAGATGGAGGATTTGGAGTTCTACTCGGTTATGCGTTCGATCCGTGCCATCGAGGCCTCGGATGTCTGTATCTTGATGTTGGACGCTAAGCAGGGGCTTGAGGCTCAGGACTTGAATATCCACAACCTCGTGGTTCGCAACCGCAAGGGTTGCGTAATTGTTGTCAATAAGTGGGACTTGATCGAGAAGGATGCCAACACGATGAAGAAGTGGACAGAGCACCTTCAGAGCCGCCTCGCACCATTCAACGACATTCCGATCATCTTCACCTCGGTGATAAATAAGCAGCGAATCTTGGAGGTATTGCAGACAGCGATCAGGGTATTCCACAACCGCAAGCAGAAGGTGGCGACACACGCCCTCAACGAGTTCTTCTTGCCCCTTATCGAGAACTACCCACCCCCAGCTACGAAGGGTAAATATATCAAGATCAAATTTGTGACTCAGCTACCAACGCCTACGCCACAGTTTGCATTCTTCGTGAACCTACCTCAATATATCCGTGACCCATATCGCCGCTTCTTGGAGAATAAGATGCGTGCAGAGTGGGACTTTGCTGGTGTTCCTATTCAGATCTACTTCCGCCAGAAGTAGGTTTTCGGATAGAGACGAAAAGCTAATGGGCTGCCTCCTTTTTGGGGGCGGCCCATTTTCATTTATATCAAAAACGTCTCTTTAAATTCCGCCACCAAAAAAAAAAGACTCCCCCCCCCAAAAAAAAGAGACTCCCCAAAAGGAGAGTCTCTCTAAAAGATTGATTTGCGTGTACCTTACTCCGCCAATGGAATAACGCTCACGTAAGATTTGCCACCCGACTTCTTGCAGAACGAAACTGTTCCGTGAACGAGGGCGAAAAGGGTGTGATCCTTACCGATACCTACGTTCTCGCCTGGGTTGTGAAGAGTTCCACGTTGACGAACAATGATATTACCCGCCTTTGCGAATTGACCTCCAAATAGTTTAACTCCGAGTCGTTTGCTCTCTGACTCGCGGCCGTTCTTTGAACTACCAACACCTTTCTTGTGTGCCATTTTTCTTGAACTCTTTTAGGGGTTACGCTAATACGATCTCTTCGATGAGAATCTGAGT
>JBCQTJ010000017.1:0-49621 GCA_047178625.1 Rikenellaceae bacterium | reverse complement strand
GTAAACGAGACGATCGAGAGGTCGAGCCCCAAGAGGGTGTTGCAGACAACGGCCAACGTAGCACCCGTAAAGGCTCCCATAAAGAGCGAGGGGGCAAATGTACCTCCGATACCTCCAGCCGCCAAGGTCGATCCCATCGCTATGATCTTGAAGAACATCGTTGCGATGAGGTAGATGATCAGGACCCAATCTATGTTTCTAAACTGGAAGAACAATGAGTTGTCGAATAGCTTCGTGGGCTCACCATTCATCAGCGCCGTGATACTCTCGTAACCCTCGCCATAGAGGGGCGGAAAGAGGTAGATCATTAGACCAATCACCACACCTCCGACTATCCACTTCTTATACTGCTTATCCAACTTCTTGAACTGCGACCCCACCCAATCGTTCATAGCCGTGAGATAGTAGGCCATCAGACCACATAGAATTCCCAAGATTATGAAAAGAGGGATCTGCCACAGCGAGAAGGCATCTGCTTCGGTGAGCTTAACGGCCAAGATTGGGTCGAATCCACGCATCATAAACGAGATGGTCGTGGCGGTGATAGAGGCGATCAAGAGTGGGATGATTGAGCCCACAGTGATATCCAACATCAAGATCTCCAAGACAAAGACCACACCCGTTATGGGGGCCTTGAAGATAGCGGCCAAGGCGGCACCAGCTCCGCAACAGAGCAGCAGAGTCGTATATTTATAGTTGAGACGAGCCACCTGCCCCACCTTCGAGCCGATGGCTGCACCCGTCAAGACGATCGGGGCCTCGGGTCCCACCGAACCTCCAAATCCGATTGTTGTCGACGAGGCGACGATAGAGCTCCAAGTGTTGTGTGTCGGCAGCTTCGAATTGCGGCTCGATATGGCATACAAGACACGTGTCACACCCTCCGAGATGTTGTCACGCACGACATACTTCACAAAGAGAGTGGCAATGATGATACCCATAACGGGGTAGAAAAAGAGCAGGAGGTGGGACTCGTCGACCGAGAACCAATTCACCAAACCATCCTTTATTGTGTGCAACAGTACCTCGAACAGATAGGTCGAGAAACCAGCCAATATACCGACGATAACCGCCAAGAAGATCATTACTTGGCGATTGCTCATCCTTTGGCTTAGGCGCAAAAGGAAGTTATATACTCTCTCGTAATATTGAATCATAGAGTTTAGAAGTGGTAGATACCCATAATCTCACGCACCTGACGAACAGTCTCATCAGCGCTTTTGCGGGCCCTCTCGGCTCCGCTTGCTGTCACCTCGTGGAGATACTTCTCGTTGTTGTAGATCTCCTCGATGCGCTCTCTAATTGGAGAGATTGAGGTGATAATATCCTCGGCCAACTGCTTTTTGAGATCTCCGTAGCGGATCTCGCACGATGCATACTTCTCCTTGAAATATTCGATCGTTGAGCTATCCGACACCGACTCCATAATCGTAAAGATATTCTGAACAGGCTCGCTGATGGGTGAGTTAGGCTCGGTTGGTCCCGAATCGGTCGTCGCCTTCATCACCTTCTTGCGGATCACTGCGTCGCTATCCGATAGGTAGACACAGTTGCCCTCGCTCTTGCCCATCTTGCCCGAACCATCGAGCCCAGGGATCTTCACAGTCTCCGAGCCGAAGTTATAGGCTTGGCTCTCGGGGAAGAAGTCGACACCATAGAATGAGTTGAAACGACGAGCAAAAACACGTGTAAGCTCCAAATGCTGCTCCTGATCCTTACCCACTGGCACCTTCGCTGCACGATGCAACAAGATGTCGGCCGCCATAAGCACTGGGTAGCACAA
The DNA here is from genome assembly GCA_047178625.1 of Rikenellaceae bacterium. Classification (GTDB taxonomy): domain Bacteria; phylum Bacteroidota; class Bacteroidia; order Bacteroidales; family Rikenellaceae; genus Alistipes. The sequence continues at coordinate 47,838 of JBCQTJ010000017.1, read as the reverse complement.
AAGCCCTGCATTGACATTATTTGGCTGCTTGCGAGCCTTATCCTTGAAAGAGACTGTGCGCTCCAACTCGCCCAAATAGGCGTGCATAGAGAGCAGAGACGACAGCTCAGTCACCTGTGGGACATCGCTCTGGATATAGATTGTCGCAACCTCGGGATCGAGCCCTGCGGCGAGATACTCCGACAAGACTCCTCGGATATTGGTGTGGAGCGACTTTGGGTCGGGATGAGTTGTTAGGGCGTGGTAATCAGCTATAAAGAAGAAGCAGGAAGCGTCGTGCTGCATCTTTGTGAAGTTCTTGAGGGCCCCGAAATAGTTGCCGAGGTGTAGTTGCCCCGTGGGGCGAATACCGCTTAAAACAGTCTCCATTTAAATTCTATAAAGTATGTTATTATTGTTTATTCAAAAATAAATTTGCCACAAAAGTAGCTAAAAAAAAGCAGTTACGAGCGTGTTGACTCAAAAATATTTGCACTACTCACCCTTACTTGGCTCCAAACTCTCGGCCACAACGGCCGAAACAGCCACATCTCCCGTGACATTGAGCGCCGTGATGAACATATCTAACGGACGCAAAAGGGCGATCACAAGGGCCAACCCTTCGGCTGGAATACCCACCGAGGTGAGCACCATAACCAAGGTCATCAAGACTCCACCAGGGATACCTGGGGTGCCTACCGAGGCGATCACCGTTGTAGCGACGATGGTGAATAGGTGGGCCGCAGTCATCTCGATACCCATCACTTGAGCGATGAAGATCACCGTGATCGCTTGATAGACACTCACGCCATCCATATTGATCGTAACGCCCAACGGGAGGGTGAACGAGGTGACATTTTGCGAGATTTTTAGCTCATCATTTGCCGCCCTCATCGTCGTAGGCAGGGTTGCAGCGCTCGAACTTGTCGAGATCGCCATCATCTGAACGGGGAGCATAGCACGTAGGTAGTCGCCCACCTTGATCTTAGAGAAGAACTTAACCATCAGAGGGTAGACTCCAAAGGCGAAGATCGAGAGCCCCAAGAGCACCGTAAACGAGTAGTAGCCCAGCGCCCCGAGCAACACGACGTCTCCCCCACTATCGACCATCAAGTTAGCCATAAGGGCCATAATGCCCACTGGGGCGATATACATTGCCATATCTATACAACGACTAAGGATAGAGTCGAGGCTCTGGATAAGGTTACGAAAAGGCTTGCTGTCGCCACTCTTCATTGTGATTGTCGCCACACCCAACAGGGCAGCCAAGACCAAGACCTGCAACATCGACGAGTTGTTGGCCATCGCCCCAAAGGCGTTGTTGGGGATCATATTCACCAGCGGTGCGAGGGGCGAGACGTGTTCAGTTTGTGCAGCACTCTGAAGTGTAGAGTCGACCTGAGAGAGATACTCCCCGAAATAGGCCTGCGACAGCTCATCCGAGACCAAATCACCAGGGCGAAGTGCGGTGACGAGGGCTATTCCCACCACCACAGCGAGGGCCGTAGTGAGCACATAGAGACCAAATGCACGCCAACCGAGGGCCGCCAATTTGGTGGTATCCTTGATCCCGATAATGCCCTTTACGAGCGATATGAATAGCAGTGGAATGGCGATGAGTTCGAGTAGTCGGATGAAGATATCACCCCACGGAGAGACCCAATCACGGATCAACATCTCTGCCCCAAATAGCGTTGCTACGCCTCCTACGGCCACTCCTGCGACCATACCTCCAAATATTAGCCAGTGTACGGCTATGCCCTTAATTTTCATAGTTTTTAGCGATTCTTTATATTTCTCTGCAAATATAATCATATATAATTAAATGACCCAGCAAAGACTCAGAAAAACACCCAAGAGAGCCCTCAAAGATAAAAAAATAGCAAGTTTTGGGGTATATGAGGTTGCAATCTATAATATTTTTTTATATATTTGCCTAACCCAATTAGACGAACCAAATAACTAACAAATACATAATACAACCAACCACAACCCTATAACCAGCCTATAACTATGACAATCATCCAACTCGAATACCTATTAGCGGTAGCCAACTGTGGCAGTTTCTCGGCAGCAGCAGCCCACTGCTTCGTTACCCAACCCTCTCTAAGCATGCAGATTAAGGCCTTGGAGGAGGAGTTAGGGGTGCTCCTACTCGACAGATCACACAAACCCGTAATCCCCACCGAAGCGGGCGAAGTGGTCCTAAGAGAGGCACGCAACACAATCGTCGCATTCACCTCTATCAGTGAGGCTGTGGCCGAGCTACGAGGTGAGACCATCGGAAAGCTAAGGCTGGCCGTGATCCCAACAATCTCGCCCTATCTGATCCACAAGATCATCCCAACATTTGTAAAAAACTACCCGAAGGTGGAGTTGGAGGTGAGAGATATGGTGACTGCTGACATCATTGAGGCGCTCAAAAAGGACCAAATCGACGCCGCCATCGTGGCAGGTGGGACCTGTGGCGAGGGGATCATCGAGCACGAGCTCTACGACGACCCATTCTACGCCTATGTTTCGCCTAATCACCCCTTAACGAGGTTCCGTGATATCCCCATCGACAAGATCAATATGGGCGATTTGGTGCTTCTGAGCAGCGGAAACTGTATGAGGGATCAAGTTGTCGAGTTGTGTTTAGCTAAAAAGGCCAACCCCTCGAACCACTACACCTTCATCTCGGGGTCGATCGACACGTTGATTCGCATCGTCGACTGCACCCCAAATCTAACGATCATCCCCAAGATGTCGTTGGAGTATATCCCCAAGCGTAACCAAAATAGAGTGAGGACATTAGCAGGTGGCGCTACCTCTCGAAAGATCGCTGTTGCGGTGCGTCGAACCTATGTCAAGAGTTCGATCATTAGGGCGCTCAACGAGACGATCATTAGCTGTGTGGAGTAGCATCTCGCACGAGGGGTGAAAATATATTTGTCTTAGGTGCGATGTTTGTCGTTTGTTTTTCGTACCTTTGCAGATCTCTCACCGAATATGTGAGTGAGGGGAGTTTAATAATTACAATTAAAGGATTTAAGTGTTTTAAAAGTATGGATAAGATGGTTGAGACGATTGTAGAGGCGATCCAAGATAAGAAGGGTAAGAATATTGTATCACTCGATATGAGTGGATTTGATGGGGCGATTTGCTCCCATTTCGTGATCTGCAATGCCGATTCAACGACCCAAGTAGAGGCGATCTCGAATGGCGTGGAGGAGTTAATGGAGCAGAAGTTGGGCGAGAAGCTACACCGTGTAGAGGGTCGTCAAATGGGTCTGTGGGTTGCTATGGACTATATCGACGTTGTGGTCCACATCTTCCAGAGCGAGCTTCGTGATTACTATCGTCTGGAGCAGTTGTGGTCGGATGCTGTGCGTACCGAGTACGAGAGCGAGGAGTAGTTATTTAGGTAGTTTTAAAGAGAATTTAAAAAGGTTCTTAGATGTCAAATGAAAATATAAAGCCTCAAAAGGGCGAAAAAAACACAAAGCCCACGATACCAGGCGGTGGCGACTTCAAACGCCCCTCTTGGATGTGGATATATGTGGTGGTAGCTATCGCAATGGTGGGCTACTACTTCCTCACCGAAGATGGTGAGCGACCCGTCAAGAGCGACTGGATGAGTGTCGAGAGGATGGTCGAGAGTGGTGAGGTTCAGAGCATCACGGTGGTGAATAGGGATGTAGCGAACATCTACCTTACCGAGTCAGCGGCCGCTAAATATAGGGAGAATGAGGTGGATAAAGAGTACGCCAATATCCCAGAGCGAGGCGTTCAACTCTACTTCACAATCGGCTCGGTCGATGCCTTCCGTGAGGATTTGGCTGAGGCTATCAAGAGCTCGGGACACGAGATCCCAGTGAGCTACGAGAATGAGAGTGGCGGATGGAGCGAGATCTTGATGCAGATTCTACCTTGGGTCTTTATCATCGGATTCTGGTTCTTCATTATGCGAAGTATGTCTCGTGGAGGCGGCGGCGCAAATGGGCTGATGAATGTCGGTAAGGCGAAGGCGCAGGTCTTTGACAAGGAGTCGGAGAGGCGTGTGACATTCAAGGATGTGGCGGGTCTCGAGGAGGCTAAGGTCGAGATTATGGAGATCGTCGACTTCCTCCGTAAGGCGGACAAATATATCGAATTGGGTGCCAAAATCCCCAAGGGAGCACTGCTTGTAGGCCCTCCAGGTACGGGTAAGACCCTACTTGCAAAGGCTGTCGCTGGCGAGGCCAATGTACCATTCCTCTCTATCTCGGGATCCGATTTCGTGGAGATGTTTGTAGGTGTGGGAGCCTCTCGAGTGAGGGATCTCTTTGAGCAGGCCAAGAAGAAATCACCCTGTATCTTATTCATCGACGAGATCGACGCAATAGGCCGAGCACGTGGTAAGAATGCAGGATTCTCGGGTAATGACGAGAGGGAGAATACTCTCAATCAGCTACTTACCGAGATGGATGGTTTCCAGACCAACGCAGGAGTAATTGTCTTGGCCGCAACAAATAGGGCCGACATATTGGATAAGGCGCTTATGCGAGCAGGTCGTTTCGATCGTCAGATTGATGTGGGCTTACCCGATGTCATCGAGCGAGCTCAGATCTTCGAGGTACACCTCAAGAAGTTGAAGTTGGATCCCAATTTGGATCGAGACTTCTTGGCTCGTCAAACCCCAGGCTTCTCTGGTGCCGACATCGCAAATGTATGTAACGAGGCGGCTCTGTTGGCCGCTCGTCACGATAAGAAGCAGGTCGAGAAGGAGGATTTCTTGGCAGCGGTGGATCGAATCATCGGCGGTATGGAGCGCAAGAACAAGATCATCTCGGATGATGAGCGTCGTCGCATAGCCTACCACGAGGCGGGCCACGCAACGGTAAGCTGGCTATTGGAGTCGGCCAACCCACTCATCAAGGTGACAATCATCCCACGAGGCAAGGCGTTGGGAGCAGCGTGGTATCTACCCGAGGAGCGACAGCTCACCACACGTGAGAATATGATGGAGGAGATGGCCTCGCTACTCGGAGGACGAGTATCGGAGCAGTTGACCTTCGGCGAGATCTCGACAGGTGCGCTCAACGACTTGGAGAGGGTGACAAAGATGGCCTATGCGATGGTGGCATATTATGGTATGGGACGAGAGGTAGGCTCACTGAGCTACTACGACTCAACGGGCGGAGGTGATATGAGTTTTACAAAGCCCTACTCGGACCAGACGGCTCAACTTCTCGACAAGGAGGCAAGAGAACTCCTAAGCGATGCCTACGCCACGGCAGAGAGGGTCCTTACAGAGAATAACGAGGGAATGAGAGCAATTGCAGAGTTGTTGTTGGAGCGAGAGGTGATCTTTACAGAGGATGTGGAGCGAATCTTGGGCCGACGCAAAAAAGATATAGCAGCCGACGAGGCCAAGAGGCTAAAGGAGGCGGAAAACGAATAGCGATAACTATGGAGAGTAAGAGAGAGAACTTCATAACTCGATTGTTGAGTGGTATATTACTGACTGCTGTGGTATTGGCCGCAATATTCAGTTCATACCTTACCTTCGGGTTGCTGTTGTGGGCCATCACAATTGGTGGCTTAAGCGAGTTTTATAATATGGCAAGAGGTATGGGGCACGAGCCTCAGGCAATCGCTGGCTATGGCGCTGCCTCGGCTATATTCGCCTTTGGCTTCGACTTCTTCTATAATTCGAGTGCCAACAACATCTCGCTATCTCTCTTTCTGATGATGATCATCCCTCTGATGTTTGTTGTCGAGCTGTTCAAGGGCAAGGAGGAGCCCTTCAAAGGGTTGGGTGCTACGCTGCTTGGGTTGGTCTACATCGCTGTTCCGATGGCTTTGTTGTCGGGTGTGCCTCTGATGTTGAGCAGTGGCGGAGGGTGGAACCCTATTGCGGTGCTCTTCTACATCGCCATCATCTGGAGCCACGACTCGTTCGCCTATCTCTTTGGAGTGACACTTGGTCGCCATCGTCTCTATGAGAGGATCTCGCCCCTAAAGAGCTGGGAGGGGTTCATCGGAGGTATCATTGGTGCCGCTGCGATGTCTGCTTTTGCGGCCTATATCCTCGATTCATCTACCCTATTATGGGTCGGTTTGAGCCTTGTCCTCTCGATCTTTGGTTGTCTGGGCGATCTGATCGAGTCGATGTTTAAGAGGAGGTGTGGCGTTAAGGATTCGGGCAAGATTATGCCTGGTCACGGAGGTTGGTTAGATCGCTTCGACAGCTTGATCTTCTCGGCACCATTCGCTATGGTCTACCTAATTGTTATGTCACAACTGCTAAAGTAAAGAAAAATTATGAAGATAAATAAAGAGGGATATCGAATAATAGGGATCACGGGGGCGCTCTGCTTCGGTCTGTGGATCAGCTACTACGCACTCTTGAATAACGATGAGTCGAGGTCGCTGCTATGGTTCGGAACGCTGTTGGTCTTAGCATTTTGGTTCTTCATCGTAGCCTTCTTCCGAGAGCCACGAAGGGTAAGAATCCACGATGCCGACCTGATCTTCTCGCCCTGCGATGGCCGAGTCGTTGTCACCGAGGTTGTCGAGGAGAGCGAGTATTTGAGTGGCAAGATGATGCAGATATCGATCTTTATGTCGATCACCAACGTCCACGTGAACTGGAACCCTGTGGCAGGTACAGTAGAGTATTTCAAACACCACCACGGACGCTTCTTAGTGGCGTGGCACCCAAAGTCATCGACCGAGAATGAGCGAACCACAACGGTGGTGAGGACTAAGCGAGGAGAGAAGATCCTCTTCCGCCAGATCGCAGGACTCATTGCTCGTCGTATAGTATCGTATATGAAGGTGGGCAGGAATGTCGAGCAGAATAGCATCACAGGATTCATAAAGTTTGGCTCTCGCATCGACGTATTGATCCCAGCCGATTGTGAATTATTGGTCGAAATTGGAGATCGTGTAACGGGATCTCAGACCCCAATCGCCCGATTCAAGAGGCAAAAATAGAGTGTTTATATGAAGCAGGAGAGAGAGAGCATAGAGAAAAATGTAGAGGAGTCGGGGCTAAACCACCTAATGGGGCAGCTCGACAACATAACACTTCAGGGAGTAGTGAAATTTTTGGTCGGCGTAGCAATCACAGCTACGGTGATCTTTTTGTTATGGTACTTCTCCGAGGTGGTGATCTATATCCTCGTCTCTGCTATCCTTGCGATCATCTTCCACCCTATGGTGAAGGTGTTGACCCAGCTTAAGGTTGGTCGTCGTCATATCACTCGAAATGTCGCCTCGGCGATCACCTTGTTTACTATCTGGGCACTCTTTGCGCTGGTCTTTTCGGCCATTGTACCTCTGGTCTCGATGAAGATCACTCAGCTCACAAATCTCGATATCCCGACCGTATTGAAGAGTATCGAGACCCCAATCCAATATCTCCAGCATAAGTTCCAAGAGCTATTCTCGATGCCCGAGAGTTCAATCTCGATCAACGAATCTATCACAGCGTGGATCACCGATTCGGTCGACTTCAAGACCCTAAACAGCGCCTTCTCGTCGGTTGTCGGTATTCTCGCCTCGTTTGTGATCACCTTCTTCTCGGTCTCGTTTATTACCTTCTTCTTCCTAAAGGATGATAAGTTATTCTTCTCGATGGTGGCGGCGGTCTTTCCGTCTCAGTATGACAAAAATGTCAACCGAGCCCTTTCGTCGGTCAAATACCTCCTATCACGCTATTTCGTCGGGTTGGTATGTGAGAGTGCGATGATCACCACAGCGGTGAGCCTTGCTATGATCTGCTTTGGGATGAAATCTTCGGATGCTATATTTATAGGTATCGTGATGGGTGTGATGAATGTGATTCCCTATGCAGGACCTTTTATCGGAGCCTGCTTTAGCGTCTTTTTGGGTATCATCACCCCTATCGAGTCGTTTGGTGTTGTCAACACTGTCATCGCAATAGTCTGTTCGCTGATGGTTATCAAGGGGATGGATGATTTTCTGTTGCAGCCCACGCTCTACTCCGAGAGGGTCAAGGCCCACCCGTTAGAGGTCTTTATCGTAATGTTGATGGCGGGATATGTCGGCGGAGTGGTCGGAATGTTGCTCGCCATACCATCCTACACGGTGCTGAGAGTCTTTGCCAAGGAGTTCTTCTCGCAATACTCGCTTGTGCGCAAACTCACTAAAGAATTATAGAGGTAGGATGTGTGTGATTGAAGGTGTTGTAGTCGAGGGCAGGCAATTGGGGCGAACTCTTGGATTCCCGACCGCTAATATTGAGCTCCGAGATGAGAGAATCGAGAATGGGGTCTACTGCTCGACAATATTGTTGGAGAGTGGTTCTGAGTATCAAGGTGTGACAAATATAGGGACCAACCCCACTGTCGAGGTGATGGGAGGTGCGATCAGGAGAAGAGCCGAGAGCTACATATTCGACTTCGAGGGGGATATTTATGGTCAATCAATCAAGGTAAAGTTGATGGGTAAGCTACGAGACGAGATCTGTTTCGAGAGTGTCGAGGCACTTAAAAGTCAGGTGCTCCGAGATATAGATATGGCCCGAGAGGTGGCGCAAAGAGAGTAAAAAAAGTTAATATTAAATAAGAAAAAGTTAAGATGTTTTTAGATCAAACTATCCCCTACAAAGTAGCGGATATCAGCCTCGCAGAGTGGGGTCGCAAGGAGATTGAGGTGTCGGAGAACGAGATGCCAGGATTGATGGCCGTTCGTGCGAAGTATGGCAAGGAGAAGCCTTTGAAGGGTGTTCGTGTGATGGGTTCACTGCATATGACAATCCAGACCGCCATCCTCATCGAGACCTTGGTGGAGTTGGGTGCCGACGTAAGATGGTGCTCGTGCAACGTATTCTCGACTCAGAACCACGCCGCAGCAGCTATTGCAGCAACGGGAGTGCCCGTATTTGCGTGGAAGGGCGAGAGCTTGGAGGAGTATTGGTGGTGCACAGCTATGGCGTTGTCGTTTCCCGAGGGCAAGGGTCCTCAGCTCATCGTCGACGATGGTGGCGATGCAACACTCTTGATCCACAAGGGTTTTGCAGCCGAGAAAGATAGCTCGACATTGGACTACACCCCATCATCATACGAGGAGGGAGTTATCATCGACACCTTGAAAAAACTACTTGGTGAGGACTCTACGAAGTGGGGCCGCACAGTCGAGGAGTGGAAGGGCGTGAGCGAGGAGACCACTACAGGAGTTCACCGCCTCTACCAGATGGAACAGGCTGGTGAGTTGTTGGTCCCAGCGATCAATGTCAATGACTCTTGCACCAAATCGAAGTTCGACAATATGTATGGCTGTCGTGAGTCGCTGGTCGATGGAATAAAGCGTGCGACCGATATTATGGTTGCAGGTAAGGTGGCTGTTGTGTGTGGCTACGGAGATGTTGGTAAGGGATGTGCAGCGTCGCTTCGTCAATATGGTGCCCGTGTTATTGTCACCGAGATCGACCCAATCTGTGCGCTTCAAGCCGCTATGGAGGGCTACGAGGTTAAGACGTTGGAGTCGGCACTTTCGGAGGGGAATATCTATGTCACCTGCACAGGAAACTGCGATATCATCACACTGGAGAGTATGGAGAAGATGAAGGATCAGGCGATCGTCTGCAACATCGGCCACTTCGACAACGAGATCCAGATGGCTCGCCTCGAGAAGTCGAGCGCCGTGAGGACAAACATCAAGCCTCAGGTCGACAAATATACGTTCGAGTCGGGACGCTCGATCTTCATCTTGGCGGAGGGTCGCCTTGTGAACTTGGGATGTGCAACGGGCCATCCATCATTTGTGATGAGCAACTCATTCACCAATCAATGTTTGGCACAGATCGAGTTGTGGCAGAAGGAGCACGAGGTAGGGGTATATCGCCTAAGCAAGGAGCTCGACGAGGAGGTTGCACGTCTCCACCTCGCAAGCCTTGGTGTGGAGCTAACGGAGCTTACTAAGCATCAAGCCGAATACATAGGTGTAAATGTAGCAGGACCATATAAGCCAGAACATTACCGTTATTAATACCACCTAAACAGAGCCCGAACGGAGGTACTACCGTCGGAGCGAACAATCTCGAAGAGCGACTGCTTACCATCGGTGAGTGGTCGCTCTTGCTTCTTTATGATTAGCTCATCGCCCAGTCGAGACTCACTCTGAAATTGGAGGTCGAGGCGCATAGGGGCAATGATCCCCTGCCTATCGGAGGGTAACATCGCAACCATCATATCAATGTAGCGGATGGTGTTGACGTGGTTGTTGAAGTCGATGTCGTGCTCGTTGGTTATGTGTCGGCTCTCTTTGGTCTCTACCTCATCCTCCATCTCGGGGAGTCGTCGAACTACCTTAATATATATAGGTCTATCTTCGACATATTGCCCGTAGTTTACCTCCTCCGAGGTGAGGTTCACAGCTCGTCTGGTGTTTAGGTCGATCATACACCATAGCGTCGAGACCTCACCAATGGGCTCCCCTGTACCATTGCGCAACACAAAATTTCGGGTAGAGGTCGCTCTACTGCAACCATTAATCCAAGTTTCGATCTCGATCTTCTCACCCATCTTAGGGGCCACACAAAGCTCCATCGAGTAGTTCAGAAGGACCCACGAACGACCACCTTGATTCAACCTCTCCACCCCCATCCCAAGCCTCGAAGCATCGACCCCAGCCGCCTCAACAGCCGACAATACAATCGCCGAGATGGTGGTCTGACGTAGACCCTCCGCCCTATTGTGAGTCGACTCCACGTCGGTGATCACCTCATCGAGGGTGATGTCGTGGGGCTCGAATGGGATACTATTCAAGAGCTGATGAGAGTAACCCACCCCAATGGTGTGGGCCGAGAAGCCCTCCTGCGAGAGGTAGCGATCATAGAAGCCACGCCCACGCCCAAGCCGCTTGCCATCGAGACAAAACGCCACACCAGGCACAACCATCAATTCGATCTGAGAAGGTTCAATAAATGTGCTCACCCCACTCTTTGGCTCGCTAATACCAAAGCTCCCCTTGGCCAAAGTCTCGGGCGAATAGAGATAGAAGTTCATAACCCCATCCCCCTCTATTCTTGGGAGCACTACCCTCTTGCCCATCTCGTACCAACGCTCAATCGCCCCACAAGAGGGTATCTCGTCGGGCAATGAGGCAAAAAGAGCTATTGTGTGCGATGTGGCGAAATAGGTGCTCTGCTCTATAATATCGAACACTTTCTGGGCGGCAAACTCTCTATGCGATAACTCTTTATTTAAGTTCGCACTACGCATCAATGTTCTGATCTGATCTTTGGTCATAGCAAAAAATAGTTATTTTACTTTAATTTAATTGCGAAAATCTATTGTTATTTGGGAGACAATGACTACCTTTGTTGCAAATGTAAACAATTTTAATTTCATAAAAACAAAATCGAAAAAAATTATGAGCTGTTTCTTAATTAATTCATCGGTTGGCAAGAAGTTGGTAATGAGCCTTTCGGGATGTTTCCTCGTACTCTTTATCCTCTTTCATATGTCTATGAACTTGGTGGCACTCTTCAGCGGCGAGGCTTACAACGCTGTTTGTGCATTCCTTGGAGCTAACTGGTATGCACTTGCGGCAACTGCGTTGCTTGCGGGTGGTGTTGTGGTGCACATTGTCTATGCACTTATCCTAACTGTAAACAACTACGCAGCCCGTGGTTCTCAGCGTTACGCAATCACAACGCAGGAGAAGGGTGTAGCTTGGGCATCGAAGAATATGCTCGTTTTGGGCTATATCGTAGTTGCTGGATTGGCACTTCACCTCTTTAACTTCTGGTCTAAGATGCAGCTTGTAGAGATCTTAGGACACCACGACGTTATGGTAGGCGGTCAGGTTCTCTCTCCAACCGATGGTGCTGCAATCATCAACTACACCTTCTCTAACGTATGCTACGTAGTGGCTTACCTCGTATGGTTCGTAGCTCTTTGGTTCCACCTTACTCACGGAGTATGGTCGATGTTCCAGTCGGTAGGTATCGCAAACGACACTTGGTACCCACGCCTTAAGTGTACTGCCAACATTGTAGCTACCCTAATCTTCTTGGGATTTGCATCGGTAGTCATCGTGACTTATGTGAAGTCTCTTATCGGATGTAGCTCTTGCTGCTAATTCACTCGAAGTAGAACATAAAAAACACAATACCAATTATGGCTTTAAATTTAGATTCTAAGATTCCAGCAGGAGAGTTGGCGCAGAAGTGGAGCAACCACAAAGCGGCAATCAAGGTTGTTAGTCCTGCTAATAAGCGTAAGCTCGATATCATCGTAATAGGAACAGGTTTGGGTGGTGCATCTGCTGCCGCTTCACTCGGAGAGTTGGGCTACAATGTCAAGATCTTCTGTATCTCTGACTCACCTCGTCGTGCGCACTCAATCGCTGCACAGGGAGGTATCAACGCTGCAAAGAACTATCGTAACGATAATGACTCAATCTATCGTCTCTTCTACGACACAATCAAGGGAGGAGACTATCGTGCTCGTGAGGCTAACGTATATCGTTTGGCTGAGGTATCGAACCTCATCATCGACCAGTGCGTAGCTCAGGGAGTACCTTTCGCTCGTGAGTACGGCGGATTGTTGGACAACCGTTCATTTGGTGGTGCTCAGGTATCACGTACATTCTACGCTCGTGGACAGACTGGACAGCAGTTGTTGTTGGGTGCTTACTCGGTCCTCAATAAGGAGATCGCAGCGGGCACAGTTAAGAGCTACCCACGTCACGAGATGTTGGACATCGTAGTAGAGGGTGGCGAGGCACGTGGAATCATCGCTCGTGATTTGATCACTGGCGAGATCAAGCGCTTCGGAGCTCACGCAGTGGTTATGGCAACGGGAGGTTACGGAAACGTATTCTTCTTGTCGACAAATGCGATGAACTCAAATGGTTCGGTTGCATTCCAGTGCTACCGTAAGGGTGCTGCTATGGCAAACCCTTGCTTCACTCAGATCCACCCTACTTGTATCCCAGTTCACGGAACACAGCAGTCTAAGTTGACTTTGATGTCGGAGTCGTTGCGTAACGACGGACGTATCTGGGTTCCTAAGAACATCGAGGATGTAAAGGCGTTGCGTGAGGGTACTTTGAAGGCCTCGCAGATCGCTGAGGAGAACCGTGACTACTACTTGGAGCGTCGTTACCCAGCCTTCGGAAACTTGGTGCCACGTGACGTTGCGTCTCGTGCGGCTAAGGAGCGTTGCGATGCAGGTTATGGTGTGAATGAGACAGGTTTGGCGGTATTCCTCGACTTCAAGTCGGCTATCGAGCGTTTGGGCGAGAATGTTATCAAGCTTCGCTACGGAAACTTATTCGATATGTATGAGGAGATCACAGACACTAACCCATACAAGGAGCCAATGATGATCTTCCCAGCGGTTCACTACACAATGGGAGGTACTTGGGTTGACTACAACTTGATGACTTCGATCCCAGGATTGTACTCTATCGGAGAGGCTAACTTCTCAGACCACGGTGCAAACCGCCTTGGTGCTTCGGCATTGATGCAGGGTCTTGCTGATGGTTACTTCGTATTGCCATACACAATCGGAGACTTCCTCGCTAAGAAGATTCAGGCACCTAAGGTATCGACCGATACTCCAGCCTTCGACGAGGCTGAGGCAGGCGTTAAGGCTAAGATCGAGAAGTTGATGTCGTTGAAGGGAATACAGACTGTTGACGATATCCACAAGAAGTTGGGCCACATTATGTGGGAGAATGTCGGAATGGCACGTACTAAGGAGTCATTGACAGCGGCAATAGAGCAGATTCAGGCACTTCGCAAGGAGTTCTGGCGTGATGTTAAGGTAGCTGGTGAGGCGATGAGCTTCAATCAGGATCTTGAGAAGGCGCTTCGTTTGGTTGACTACCTTGAGTTGGGTGAGTTGATGGCACGTGATGGACTTAACCGTGAGGAGTCTTGCGGAGGTCACTTCCGTTCTGAGCACCAGACCGAGGAGGGTGAGGCTAAGCGTGATGACGAGCAGTTCGTATATGCAGCTTGTTGGGAGTATATGGGTGAGGATAAGGCCCCAGTTCTCCACAAGGAGATGTTGAACTACGAGTTTGTTAAGCCAGCTCAACGTAACTACAAAGACTAATTTATTGACGTACACATTTAATTCTTATAGACGATGAATTTCACAATCAAAATATGGCGTCAAAAAGACGCAAAGTCAGCTGGTAAGTTTGTTGAGTACCCAATCAAAGATATCTCGGCAGATACCTCATTCCTTGAGATGTTGGACATCTTGAACAATGAGTTGAACCAGAAGGGTGAGGAGCCAATCGCATTTGACCACGACTGTCGTGAGGGTATCTGCGGAATGTGCTCACTTCACATCAACGGACACGCACACGGACCAGAGAGCGCAGTTACAACCTGCCAGATCTATATGCGTAAGTTCAAGGACGGAGAGACTATCACTGTTGAGCCTTGGCGCTCGGCAGCCTTCCCAGTAATCAAGGACCTTGTTGTAAATCGCTATGCATATGACGAGATCTTGCAGGCTGGAGGATATGTCTCGGTTCGTACAAACTCGGTAGTAGATGCTAACGCTATTCCAATCTCTCAGGCAGATGCTGAGGAGAGTATGGATGCAGCGGCTTGCGTTGGATGTGCAGCTTGTGCAGCCACTTGTAAGAATGGATCGGCTATGTTGTTCGTAGCGGCTCGTGTAAGCTCGTTGGCTAAGTTGCCACAGGGTCAGGTCGAGGGTGCTCGTCGTGCAAAGGCGATGGTTGCTAAGATGGACGAGTTGGGATTTGGTAACTGTACAAATACAGGAGCCTGCGAGGCAGAGTGCCCAAAGAAGATCTCGATCTCTCACATCGCACGTCTCAACAGAGAGTTCTTGTCTGCAAAGTTGAAGGACTAAATCTAAATCCTTTTAAGGATTATAGGAGGGGCTATCTCGCATAAGCGAGGTGGCCCTTTTCTTTGTTTTTTGGTGGAAATTTACTACCTTTGAGAATGTTGCCAACTTAAAACCGACTGTGATATGAAACCAAACTTCAACAAAGCGCTACCCTTGGGAGCAATCCTACTCGCATCGTGCGCCACAGAGGAGCCTATAAGGCCCAATATTCTCTATATCTTTCCCGACCAATACCGAGTTCAGGCGATGGGTTTTATGGAGGAGGATCCCGTTATAACCCCCAATATCGACAGATTAGCCTCGGAGGGTGTAGTCTGCTATAACGCTGTGAGCACCTCGCCCCTAAGTAGCCCCTATCGAGGGATGTTGCTCACGGGCAAATATCCTTATAGCAACCACGTCGTAGGAAATTGCAACACCTATGCCACTCAGTTCGGAATCTATTTGAGAGAGGATGAGGAGTGTATCTCGGATGTGTTGAAGGCCGAGGGCTATCACTGCGGCTACATTGGCAAATGGCATCTCGATGCCCCCGAGGGCGAGGTGGCCAAGGGGTGGCAGACCGCTGTTTGGGACACCTATACCCCAGTGGGCGATAAGCGCCACGGATTTGACTATTGGTGCTCCTATGGCTGCCACAATCAACACCTCGACCCCTATTATTGGGAGGGAGATGCCCCCGCGAGTGACACAACCTATGCCCATAAGTGGGGCCCCATCTTCGAGGCCGACAAAGCGATAGAGTTTATCGAGGCGAGGGGAAGCTCGGCAGAGAGAGATAAGGATAAGCCGTGGGCACTATTCATCTCGATGAATCCACCCCACGGACCCTATGATCAGGTCCCTCAGGAGTATAAAGATCTATATAGCGACACGCCGATCGAGGAGCTGATGAATCGCCCAAACGTACCTCTGGGCAAAGGGGGCGACAAGGGGCGCAACTCGGTGAGAGATTATTTCGCCTGCGTAACGGGAATCGACAACGAGGTGGGGCGAATATTGGAGGCCCTCGACAGATCGGGTGAGAGGGATAACACAATTGTGATCTTCACAGCCGACCACGGAGAGATGATGGGCAGCCACGCCTTGATGCAGAAGAATGTCCCCTATGAGGAGTCGTTCCGTGTGCCATTCATCCTCAGCTGGCGGGGGCGATTAGAGCATAGAAAGGAGAGCCTACACATTGGTGTGCCCGACGTGATGCCTACCCTACTCGGCCTCGTTGGACTCAATGGCTCGATTCCCGAGGCGGTCGAGGGTGAGGATTATAGCTCGGTTATATTGGAGGAGAGCGATTCACGCCCCGAATATTCGCTCTACATACGCCCTGGGGAGCAGCTCACCACAGCCCACTCACGAGGCCTACGCACCGATCGCTACACCTTCGTAGTTGAGAAGAGTCGCTCGGGAGAGGTGGCGAAGTACACCCTCTTCGACAACCATACAGACCCATTCCAGATGACCAACATTGCCGACTCATCACCCGAACTCATAAAAGAGTTCGAACCCAAGCTATATGCTCGCCTTATGGAGCTGAATGATCCTTGGATGGAGGGGTTGGTCAAACGCCAAACCAAATAGAGTTTTAGAGTCGAGATAAATTTCTCATAAAAGATCAATCTGATAGATATTATATGGTATAAATTCACTATATTTGTAGTGACTTCCATATTGACGTAAGGTAGGGAAACCTGCCGAATCACGAAATCGGGCATTTTATGTCCGCTATATATTGTGTATACACGGGTGGTTCGCCCCCGTGTGGAGCATTAATGTGCCCACTGCCTTACGTGGTGGAAGTCAACGGGTCAGCGGATCACCCTCTTTTTGTGTCCGTGCCCATTTTCTTTTAACCACTTAAATTATAGGCTTATGGAACAGAGACACAAAGTTAGATTGACAACTTCTAACACCTTCGACCTCGAATACAACGAGGTCAAACGACTCTACATTTATCTCGCTCTTTTTCAATACAGATGGTTGCGAGTTCCCGACTATCGAGAGAGGATTTTGATAGAGACACTTGAGAAAGAGTTCAAGAATTTCTACCAAGAGATGCAACGTCAAACAGAACGAGATCCCAACAACCTAACTCTAAATCGAATTAGAACCTTTTTCGACCATTATTACAAAAAGATCAAAGAGATCAAAAAGATATCGAAAGAGTATAAAGAAGAATAGATACACAAAGGGCACCCAATTCGTTGGATGCCCTTTGTATTAAGCTATTCGGTCTTAGATTTTTACGTCGCTCGACTCTATAAATATGTATTTTTTAGAGGATGACTCCCCGCCGTTAGCTTAATGCAAGCTCTCTTCTTACTTCTTACCCTCGAAGAAATCCTTGATCTCGTCGTTCAATACAACAGCCTCCTTGAAGATATACGCTCCTGTCTTATCTGACTTAACCATCTTGATGCACTTTGTGTGCTGCTTGCCTGTACCCGTTTTGAGGGTCGCAACTACTTTCTTTGCCATAATCCTGCTTCGTTAAAACTATTTAATCTCACGGTGTAGTGTCACCTTCTTCAAATATGGATTGTACTTCTTACGCTCCAAACGATCTGGTGTGTTCTTCTTGTTCTTTGTTGTGATGTAACGAGACATTCCCGCAACGCCACTCTCTCTCTGCTCAGTGCACTCAAGAATTACCTGAACTCTGTTTCCCTTTTTAGCCATTTTCTAAAACTCTCTTTACTTTAGTAAATTTTCTTAGGGGCTACCGCCTCGCGCAATGCCAACGCCAATCCCTTCTTGTTGATTGTCTTCATTCCGGCTGCTGATACCTTCAAAGTAATCCAGCGACCCTCCTCCTCTGACCAAAAACGCTTCGTCTTCAAATTAGGACTAAACGTGCGCTTGGTCTTGTGGTGTGAGTGCGAAACATTGTTTCCCACCATAACCACTTTTCCTGTGATCTCGCAAACTTTCATCTACTGTTCTTGTTATTTTAAATTAGTTAATACCCTCTACCCTACGAATAGAGGAGTGCAAATATAGTCATTTTTTTTCAATCCGCAATACAATTATCCTCTTTTATGACCAATTTGGGGTAAAAATCGCTATAAAGCTGCTCGAAGCAACGACAATGACTCTGCAACAGCCCTGAAAATCACCTGACTACGCTCCGTACCACACGGCTTCATAATGGCAAAACTCCCCTCGGGAGTGGCCACTCCAAACCACACTGTGCCTATTGGCTTCTCGTCGCTTCCACCCGTTGGTCCTGCGATTCCCGTGGTGGCAATTGCGTAGTCGGATCCCGTCACTCTACGCACCCCTTCGGCCATCTCTCGGGCCACCGCCTCGCTCACTGCTCCGTAGCTCTCGATACTCTCCGTTGAGACCCCTAAGATCTTGATTTTAGAGTAGTTGCTATAAGAGACTACCCCACCCTCGAAATATTTTGAGGAGCCTGCCATAGCTGTAAATGTCGCAGCAATAGCGCCACCCGTGCAGCTCTCTGCCACCGACAATGTAGCCCCCTTTTCGATTAAGCGGTTGTGGATCATCTCCTCGACCGAAGCCCTCTCGTAACCCACAAAATAGTCACCTACAACCTGCTCCAACTCGGCAAACTTCACATCAATGAGTCGCCCCATTGCCTCTGAGTCCTCGACCTCGTAGGCCGATAATCGCAATCGAACTCGCCCTGGACCTGGTAGATAGGCCAACTTCAACCCATCATCCGCCAACGCATCCTCCCACTTCTCGATCTTCTCGGCCAAAAGTGACTCCGCAAGCCCCGAGGTTATCATAGTTCGATGGATACTCTCCTTCAACGAAAATTCGCTCTTTAGGCGAGGGATAACCACGTCGTCGATCAGAGCCTTCATCTCGAACGGAACACCTGGCAGAGAGACCAAAACCGACCCTGACTCGCTCCTAAACCACATCCCTGGTGCCGTTCCGTGCTCGTTAAAGAGCACCTCGCAACACTCGGGTACCATCGCTTGACTCTGATTGAGGGCGTTGAATGCCACTCCACGAACCGCCAACAGATGCTCGACGTGGCGTGCTACCGCCTCATCATAACGCATCTCGCAGCCAAATAACTTCGCCAAAGTCACCTTTGTGATATCATCCTTCGTAGGGCCAAGGCCACCTGTCACAACGACCAAATCAGCCTCCTTCAAAGCGGCTGAGATCGAGTTCAAGATCTGCTCGGCGCTATCCCCGATCGAGAGCTTGCTATCGACAACAAAGCCCACCGAACTCAATCGCTGGGCTATAAATGCAGAGTTAGTATCGACAATTTGACCTATCAAGATCTCATCGCCAATTGTTATAATTATTGATCTCATTTTATCTGTGAATTTTTAATTTGACTCACTAAATTCGCCACCTTGAAGGTCGACGCTATGCTCCTTCTCGATCTCGATGATCAACTCACGACACATATCGCCAACGATCGAAGGTCCGCCATATATAAAGCCCGAATAGATCTGAACAAGGCTCGCCCCCGCCTCCATCATCGCCTTTATGTCGTCGGCCGACATCAAGCCACCAACGCCAATGATGGGATATGCGCCATCGGTGCGCTCGTGAACCCTACGCACAACCCTCAAAGCTCGCTCTCTGATAGGTGCGCCACACAGACGGCCACGCCCCATCTTCTCGAGCTGATACTCCGAGCAGGTCAACCCCGTGTGCTCCGACGAACCAGAGGTTGCGACCACTCCATCCAAAGGTGTGGCGATCAGAACATCGCTCACCGCATCAATCATCGCATCATCCAGATCGGGAGATAGTTTAACGAGGATTGGGCGATAGTCGCTCTGTCCACGCCTAAAGTCGAAAAGAGGGGTCAGAAGCTCCGTCAACGCCTCCTCAGCGTTGCTATCCTCACCTATTTCAAGATACTTAAAGTTGATATTTACGGTGAAGTAGTCGACATATTGATATAGGTTGCGGAAACATTTCTGAAACTCTTTGCTCGCACCACTATTCGATGTGTTGTTATTTCGGGCGATGTTACACCCAACGATGATGTTGTTTTTGCGGTTGCGCAGGTGGTGAATTGCATTCGCCCACCCCTTGTTTGGGTGGCCCATACGTTGTACAATTGCCTTGTCGCCATCTATCCTAAAGAGCCGTGGCTTGGGGTTTCCTCCTTGTGGCTCTGGGGTTATTGACCCCACCTCGACAAAGCCAAATCCGATAGCCTCCAACTCATTAACTATATCGCCATTGACATCAAACCCCGCAGCAATGCCTATCGGATTGCGAAAACGCAAACCCAACACCTCTCGCTCGAGAGATGGGTCGTCAACCCTATATGCAGAACGCATAATTGACCTGCAAAAGGGCAATTTCCCGATGCACTTCAATGCGTAGATCGCAAATTTGTGTGCATTCTCAGCGTTGAGCAGAAATAAAATAGGCTTTATAAATAGTTTATACATAGGCTTTTTCAATATTCTCACCCTCTCAAAACAACGTTTTTAGAGATAGTTTGACGCTCCAAATATACAAACAAATTTACAATTAGCAACTTTTATAACGCCCTTAAATTTTTTATTCCCGAAAAATATGCCTACATTTGCCCCATAATTTACACGAGAATAAAACATTAATAAAGATAAAATTTATGAGTAATCTTAGAGTACTAAAGAAAGAGATCGACTGGCGCCTTGAGGAGGTTGTTTTCGATTGTGATATGGCAATTTGTTTCCAGCCAGCAAAGGGTGAGGAGATCTTCGCGCTTATGCAGGAGGCTGTCGAGATCCGCAACGAGCTATATGCTAAGGCAAACAACCCAGCTGAGCCAAAGAATGGCTCTCTTGTGAAGAAGCACTACGCTGCTCTCCGCCTCGAGATGGGAACTGCTTATGGCAAGATCTTCGAGCGACTTAGCGAGATCAACGGTAAGTAATTAAGGAGATTTA
This sequence comes from Rikenellaceae bacterium, assembly GCA_047178625.1. Taxonomy (GTDB): domain Bacteria; phylum Bacteroidota; class Bacteroidia; order Bacteroidales; family Rikenellaceae; genus Alistipes. Next base: position 27,131 of record JBCQTJ010000017.1, on the reverse strand, counting down.
ATAGATAGGGATAGCTCAACTTTTTGTTGCCTATCCCTATTTTTTATTTTAAACGGAATCTTTATATGAAAAAATTATACATTACACTTTTACTCGCAATGGCTGCAATCACCTCTACTCAGGCTCAGATAGCAGAGGTTAAGGTAAACCTTGCGATGGGTGCCATTGCAATCGTGAATACCTCGTATGAGATGGGATTTGGTGAGGGTACCCACTCATCGCTCACATTCGATTATGTGGGAGCCTTCGCCGAGGAGAACTATATGGGAACAGGACACCCATTCGTCATCTCGATGGGATTATTTGGATATCGCTACTATCTACGTGATGACCACCAAGGATTCTTCTTCGGAGCAGATGCAGGTCTCGACGCCTTTAGGATGAATAAGGAGATCTCGATCACGGTTAACGATCCGTATAATCGCTACGACGTTGGATATGGTTATATCCTCGGAACGACGCTCGGATATAAGTATCGTTTCAACGAGAGGTGGAGTGCCGAGGCGAGCTTCTCGTTTGGCTACCAGAACTGTCGCCACGAGGGTTACGACGACGAGGGGGTTAGGCTATTTGACCTAAACACCAGCGCTGAGTGGATCCCTTATAAGGGTGGTATTTATTTAAGTTATAATATCTTAAGTAGGCGCAAGAAATAGTTGCCCACAAAGATAGAAAAAAGAGCTTGGTCAATAACATATTTTGGCGTAGAGTCTGGCTAACAAGGATGAGTTTTGGGGCTTCGTGAAGGCTCTGAAAGCGCAGCGTACTAAAGTACGTGAGCATTTCAGAGTCGAGGGAAGTGCCGAAAATCGCCTTGTTAGTCGGACTCTTTTATCGTTTCTTTGCCATTATCTGATGAAACGCCTCCTTGTGATTAAGCCCAATCGGGAGGTAATCACTATCCGAGATATAGACTCTCGACCGCTCGTAGCTCACAATCGAGTTGATATTGATTATATAGGAGCGATGGATGCGGATAAATTGGGTGGCAGGTAGCTCCGCCTCCATATTCTTTAGTCGATAGAAGGTCGTCACGGCTCGCCCACCCACCAAATGAAGGCGAATATACTCCCCCTCGCTCTCCAAATAGATTATATCATTGAGGTTGATAGGGACCAACTTATAATCCGCCTTAACAGTGATATAGGCCTCGTCGGAACCCTTCTCATCTTCACTTATATTAGACTCTGTGTCAACAACCTCCGACTCTCGACTCTCAGCATAACGAAGTGTATAGAGCGAGTGAGCACGAGCAACCGACCTCGAAAAGTCGGCAAACGAGAGCGGCTTCATCAAATAGTCGACAGCATCGAGGCGAAACCCCTCCAAAGCATACTCCGAATGGGCTGTGGTGAAGATCACCATAGGAGCCAACGCATTTGCCGAATTCTCACACTGTTGAATACGACCCACCAACTCAACACCACTCATTCGAGGCATATTTATATCACAAAATATCAGATCGACACGGTTCTTCGTGATCCAATCCAATGCGTCGATACCATTGCGAAAGGCACCCACCAACTCTAACTCCTTGATCTTCTCGACATACGATCGAATCTGACGTAGCGCCAATGGCTCATCGTCAATTACAACTGTTCTTATCATACGGATATTGGAATTACAAAGTGAACAAAATAGTCGTTATCACGACGCTTAGTTGTCAGCGTAAAGTTATTGCCATAGATTAGCTCTAACCTTCGCCTTACATTCAGAAGGCCAATACCACCCTTGGTCTCACGATCGGCCACTCCACCCTCACTCGCCTCTAAAGGGAGTGAATTTACCACCCTAAAATGGAGATTTGGGGCATCATAGCTCAGATCTATCGAGATGACACTCTCGCCACTCTGGTCGACCCCGTGCTTGAAGGCATTCTCGACAAAGACGATGAACAACAACGGAGGGACTGAGGCCTCGGTGGGAAGAGTCGACGACTTCTCGAACTTCACCTCGACATCATCCCCCATTCGAATACGCATCAGCTCTATGTAGTTGTGGATGAAGGTCATATCGTTGCGGAGCGAGATGGCGGTACTCCCCGACTCATACAACACATAACGCATCATCTTCGAGAGCTCGATCACCGCACTCTTGGCCGACTCCGAATCTATGTCGATTAGTGCGTGGATGTTGTTGAGCGTATTCATAAAGAAGTGGGGGTTGATCTGATACTTCAGATAATCCATCTCGATCTGGAGGTTATGTCGCTTCAACTTCTCCATCTTCTGCTCATCGTGTAGCGACCTATACATCTGATTGATTCCTGCATTGGCGTAACACATAATTATCGCCGAGACAACATTTCCTGTGTAGGAGAAGTCGCTAATCGAGACGTTGCCACTAATTCCACCGCCGCTATAGCTCAGGGTCTCGGTGATGGGCAAGAAGTAGATCTGGGCGAAGTGCACGATGCCAAATATCCCCAATACCAGCAGTGTATCGACTATCGTGTAGTGGAGATACCTCTTTCGCCAAAGTAGTTGTGGCAAGAGGATATAGTGGTTGATCAGAAAGATCACAAAATAGGGGATCGTCTTATACCACGCCGAGAGAACCTCCTCGAAGAAGAGGTGGTCACGAGAGGTCATCTCTGCATTGAGCATCGGCACCAAGAAAATCGCTGGCCAGACCAATACATAGATCAGATTCTCGCTAATGCGCAACTTATTTATTGATGTCCACATCTTAATAAGCATATATCTTCCTCCTTCCTCTTTTTTAATAAAGGGTGGCTAATCATTCAAATCAGCCACCCCACTCTTAAATCTTTTCTTAAAGTAAAAAACCTACTCACCCACCTTTGTCGTCAACAACGACGTGTTGTAGAGATATCGCTTAATACTCCTCTTTGGTGTCTTTTCAAACTCTGTCGGGTAGATTGTCACCGAACCGACCTTCTCGTAGTTTGCCACCATCGTGTTGAGCTTCTTTAGGTTAGCCTCCATAATCGAGGTCAATGAGTCGTTGTCAACGCCCTCGATGCGAGCCTGCTCATAGTCGGGGACAATTAAGGCCGCCAACTTTCCATTATTCTCGATAATCAACGACTCCGAGACGAGGTAGAGGTTATTCAATAGATCCTCGATCTGCTCGGGGTAGATATTCTGACCACTTGCACTCAAGATCATAGTCTTGCAACGACCTCTGATATAGATTGTGCCATCGGGATCCATAACTCCCATATCGCCTGTATGCAACCATCCATCTTTGTCGAGAACCGCGTTTGTATCGGCCTCATTCTTGTAGTAGCCAATCATAACGTGCTCACCTCTCACCAATATCTCACCCGCCACCTTCTGAGGGTCTGATGAGTTGATCTTAACATCTAAGTGGGCCGATAGAGCCTTTCCGCACGATGTCGCCTTGAATCTCTCGGGACCTGTGAAGCTGATGAGTGGCGCACACTCGGTCATTCCATATCCCACTGTAATTGGGAATCCGATCTTTAACAAGAAGGCCTCAGTCTCCAAGTTCATAGGTGCACCACCCACGATAAAGACTCCAACCTCGCCGCCAAAGACATCCAACAGCTTATTCTTAATCACGGAATAGAGGGCTGTGTTAACCAATGGAATCTTCATTGCAATACTCATCGGACCAGTCTCCAACATCGGCTGCACCTGCTTACGATAGATCTTCTCCAAGATCAACGGCACACAATTCACCACCGTTGGGCGAACCTGCTGCATAGCTTCGATCAAGATCTTAGGCGAAGGGATACGTCCCAAAAGTGTCACGTGACCACCAACAGCCAACTGAGTCAAGAAGTCGAAGGCACATCCATAGGCGTGGGCCAAGGGCAAGAACGACAAGACTCTTCCGCCTCGTCTGAAATATAGCTCGTTGGTCTCCTCGTTACGATAGTTCGCTGCGATGAGAACATTTCCCGTCAAGTTGTTGAGTGTTAGGATCACACCCTTCGAACTTCCTGTGGTTCCCGAGGTGTAGTTCAACAAACACACGTGGTCGTTAGGCAGCTCGGGATAGGTGATATCCGAGACTGAGAACCCATTTGGGTAGGCCGAGCGATAGTTACCCTTTATGTTCTTCTGAAAGAGAGTCAATGTATCTCCATTGCGCTCATAGATGGTTTTGAAGTCGGTCAGCGAGAACACCGCCTCGACAGAGCTGATCTGATCCTCCTCCATAAGGTCCCAGAAGTTATCGCCCAAGAATACCAAGCGGCTCTCCGAGTGGTTGATGATACGCACAATATCGTTGGCGTTGAAATCCTGGAGGATCGGCACAATCACTGCTCCATAAGTCACCGTTGCGATATATGATATACACCAACGAGGATTATTTCGTCCGACCAACGCAATCTTATCCCCCCTCTCGATCTTAGCGACCTGGAAAAGGAGGTGTATCTTCGCAATCTCTTTCGACAACTCATAGTATGAGAAGCTCTCATCCTTGAAATAATCACTCAAAGCAGCCATCTCTCGATTCTCGCGAAAGCTCTGCTCATACATCTTTACAAGATTATCCTGCAACATAATTAAATTTGTCTATTATTGTTTAGTAGATTTGGTTCTCTTTTTAATAATATATATCTTCGACTCCTCGCCACGCCTTAGTCGTCCGATATTCTGACGATGAGTCCAGATCAACAACAGCGCCACAATAAACGAAAAGACGACAAAAACGATCGACTGATTGGCCGTAGGCGACAACAGAGTAAAGACGGGGAAGAAGATACCCCCCACCATTGAGGCCAACGACACATAGTGGAAAAAGAACAACATAATGATCCAAACGCCAAGGCAATAGAGCATAACTGGCGGATAGATACCCATCACAGCCCCCACCAACGTCGCCACACCCTTGCCACCTCTGAAGTTAGCAAAGATAGGGAAGATGTGTCCAATCACCGCTACAAAGACCGCCAAGATCCTCAAACTCATTATCAGCTCGGTGTTAACCTCGGGATCATAGCTAATTAGCCCCATCAGCGACACCGCTGCAAATCCCTTCAAAAAGTCGAGCAAAAAAACGGGTAGCGCTGCTCGTCGCCCAAGCACCCTCAAAACATTTGTCGATCCAGCATTTTTGCTGCCGTGTTCACGAATATCAATCCCATAATATCTCTTTCCGATCATCACCGCACTGGGGATAGAACCTAACAGATAAGAGATGATAATTAACACTGCTGCAATACAATATGTAATAATCATATAAGTCTAATCTTTACAATTTCGGTACAAAGATAACAAAAAAAGTGGAATTTAGCACAAAAACACATACAAATATACAACTTTCGGTGTTGTGTATTCATTATATTTATAGTACCTTTGCTCTCACAAAGAGGAATAAATTTAGTAAAAATCAATTTTGAATTTAAAGACAAACACACTACGCCCCCTCACAGGATCGGGCCGCAAGCTCTTCATCGAGACATATGGCTGCCAGATGAATGTTGGGGATAGCGAGATTGTAGTTTCGCTACTTCAGAAGGAGGGCTACATCTACACCAACAAGATCGAGGAGGCGGATATAATCCTAATCAACACCTGCTCGATCAGAGATAATGCGGAGCAGAGGATCTGGGGCCGATTGCGAGAGATACACCACCTCCGCAGCAAAAACAAGGGGCTATTAATTGGCGTAATCGGCTGTATGGCCGAGCGACTCAACGACTCTTTGTTGGAGGGTGAGTATGCAGTCGACATCGTTGCAGGGCCCGATGCCTACCGTTCGTTGCCTCAGCTTCTGCGAGGAGCGGAGAGAGGCGCGAAGGCGGCAAACACACTCCTCTCGATCGAGGAGACCTATGCCGAGATTGCACCCGTGAGGCTCGATAAATCGGGCGTTAGCGCCTTCGTAGCGATTATGAGAGGGTGTAACAACTACTGCTCATATTGCGTAGTCCCCTACACACGAGGACGAGAGCGTAGTCGTGATGCGGAGACAATTATTTCGGAGGTGCGATCTATATTTGAGAATGGTTATCGAGAGGTGACTCTATTGGGGCAGAATGTGAACTCATATAATTTTGAGGGTTACGACTTCCCTAAATTGATGGCTGCCGTGGCCGATATATCGCCACTCCTCAGAGTTAGGTTTGCAACCTCTCACCCCAAGGATATGAGCGATGAGTTGTTGGAGGTGATGGCCTCAAGGCCAAACATCTGTCGAGCGATACATCTACCAGCACAGTCGGGCTCGACCTTGATGTTGGAGAGGATGAATAGAAAGTATAGTAGAGAGTGGTACTTAGGACGTGTCGAGGCGATTCGTCGCCTGATGCCCGATTGCGCCATCACAACCGATATCATAGCGGGCTTCTCGGGCGAGAGCGAGGAGGAGCACCAGCAGACTATCTCGTTGATGAAGGAGGTGGGCTACGAGTTTGCCTATATGTTTATGTACTCCGAGAGGGAGGGGACATTTGCCCACAAGAACCTTGCGGACGACATCCCCGAGGAGGTGAAGAAGGCTCGCCTCACGGAGATCATAAATTTGCAGAATGAGCTCTCGGCCGAGAGTAATAGGCGAGATGTTGGACGAGAGTTCGAGGTGTTGGTAGAGGGTGAGTCGAAGCGAAGTGACAAGCAGATGTTTGGACGCACATCACAAAATAAGGTCGTTGTATTCGACCGAGGCGATGCAAAGGTTGGTGACTATGTTCGTGTTAGGGTCAATAGTTGCTCATCGGCTACCCTATTGGGTGAGATTATTTAGAGTGGAAATATAATAAGAGAGAAGAGGAAGAGAGTATGTTTTTTGATGAATTAGATTTGGACTACGACGTGTTGGACGCGATCGAGGAGATGGGATTCCGTGAGATGACGCCCGTTCAGGAGCAGACTATACCTGTGATCCTCCGAGGTGAGGATTTGATTGGTTGTGCACAGACAGGAACGGGGAAAACGGCGGCCTATGCACTCCCTCTGTTGAGCCTATTGATGGATGGAAAGGCCGACAACAAATATGAGGAGCGCAAGGTAAAGTCGATTATTATGGTCCCCACAAGAGAGCTTGCAATGCAGATTGATGCGCAGTTTCAAGGCTTTTCATACTACCTCGACATATCGACAACGGTGGTCTACGGAGGCGGTGATGGTAAGACGTGGGATGTTCAACGTCGAGGACTCGATGGCGGCGCCGATGTTGTTATCGCAACCCCAGGTCGTCTGTTGGCCCACTTAGAGGGTGGTCAGATCGACCTCTCGGGAGTTAAGCACTTCATCCTCGACGAGGCGGACAGAATGTTGGATATGGGATTTTTCGACGATATTATGAAGGTGGTGAAGCGCCTACCCGAGGAGCGACAGACGATCCTATTCTCCGCTACCCTACCCCCAAAGATCCGCAAATTTGCCGATCAGATCCTCCACAACCCCACAGAGGTGAGCATCGCAATCTCGAAGCCAGCGGAGTCGATAGATCAGGGTATCTATATGTTATATGAGAGCCAAAAGCTAAACCTCATCAAGAAGCTATTCGAGGGAGAGAACACCACAAAGAGCATCATCTTCTCATCGTCGAAGCTCAAGGTGAAGGATTTGGCCTACCAATTCAAGAAGATGAAGCTAAATGTGGGTGCTATGCACTCGGACTTGGATCAGGCGAAGCGTGAGGAGGTTATGTTGGAGTTCAAGAATGGCAAGATCGACATCTTGGTTGCCACCGACATTGTAGCTCGTGGAATTGATATCGACGACATCGGAACAGTGATAAACTACGACGTGCCACACGACCCCGAGGATTATATTCACCGAATCGGACGAACAGGACGTGCAAGCGCAACAGGTCGTGCGATGACCTTTGTGAGCGAGAAGGAGCAGGGCAAATTCCGCCGCATCGAGGAGTTCTTAGAGAAGGAGATTAAGCGCCTCGAACTACCAGCAGAGCTCGGTGAGGGGCCAAAATATAACCCCGAGGCATCGGATAGAGCCAACGGCAGAGGTGGTCGCTTGGGCCGAGGAGGCAGAAACTCAAAAGGCGGAAAAGGCGGATCGAAAAGAAACAACGATAAAAAGAGCGCTCCAAAAGTAGAGACCACCATAACCTCGGAGGAGAGCAAGCCAACAGAGCAAAAAAGCGAGGTGGCAAAGCGACGCAGAAAGAAAAACCATCGTCGACCAAAGCCAAAGAGCGGAGAAGAGACAACTCAGCAACCACAACCACGGGTACCAACCACACCGAAAGCTGAGTAGGCAAACAGAATAAATACAACCAAAATAACCACATCTATGAAAAAACTAATTCTATCTATTGCCATATGCGTCACCTGTGGCGTAGCATCGGCAGGAAACCCGATCCTAAAGAGGGGAGATTCGAACTTTATGTACCTCGCCGATCCAGCGGCCGAGGTCTTTAATGGCAAGGTCTACGTCTATTGCTCTCACGACCAACCCGATGCTGTAAATTACAGTTCGATGCAGGATTATGTGGTGTTGGAGTCGAAGAACTTGAAGAAGTGGATCAACCACGGAGTTGTCCTAAAGCCACGTGAGTATAGCTGGGCAAGCGGTCAGATGAACGCCCCCGATGCGGCATATAAAGATGGTTGGTACTACTACTACTTCCCATACGACAAGACACACGTAGGAGTGGCAAAGAGCCGCAACCCCGAGGGTCCTTGGGAGGAGGCGGTGACAGATAAGATCACCTCGATCTTCGACCCAACGGTCTTTGTTGACGACGATGGTCAAGCCTACATCTATGGAAACGACCACAAGATCGACATAGGAGACAAGGGGTGGCACGTTATGGGCGCCAAGTTAAAGGATAATATGGTCGAGTTGGATGGTGAGTGGCAGCGACTCACCGAGGAGGAGGTAAACGAGGCGGTTCACATCTTCAAGCGCGAGGGTAAATATTACTTCACAGCTCGCAAGGGAAAGAGCACCGCATACTTTATGTCGGATGACCCGATGCCAACCAAGAAGAAGGGATACGCCAAATTTATGGGGTATATCACCCCCGAGCAGGATGATGCGCCAGCCCACAACTCATTCATCGAGTTTAAGAAGAAGTGGTATATCTTCTACCAGAGGGGAGATGTAAACGATGGCACACGCCACCGTCGCTCGGCCTGCTTCGACGAGATCTTCTTCAATGAGGATGGCACGATTCAACCTATTGTCTACACTCTTGACTAACCGCTAATTTGCAGATTTTATGAGAAACGCAATCAATATATTGGCGACACTTCTACTATCTATCACATATAATAATGTGTCAGCAGGAAATCCAATCCTCAAAAAGGGAGCCTCCGACTTCTTATATATTGCAGATCCTGCCGCAGAGGTTTTTAACGGCAAGGTCTATGTATATTGTTCTCACGACCAACCCGATGCAACTGGATATAGCTCTATGCAGGATTATGTTGTGTTGGAGTCGAAGAATCTTAAGAGGTGGAAAAATCACGGAGTGGTCCTAAAGCCAAGAGAGTATAGTTGGGCACACGGGCAGATGAATGCTCCCGACGCAGCCTATAAAGATGGTTGGTATTACTATTATTTCCCTTACAACAAACAATATATCGGTGTCGCAAAGAGTCGAAATCCGGAAGGTCCGTGGAAGGAGGCTGTTAACAACCAGATCACCAAGATATTTGATCCTACAGTCTTTGTCGACGATGATGGACAAGCCTATATATTTGGCAATAACACTGGCCCTGAGCCCGAGAATGGTGGAGATGGCAGATATATCAAGGGGGCAAAGCTCAAAGATAATATGATTGAGTTGGATGGTGAGTGGCAGCGACTCAGCGAAGAGGTGGTTAATGAGGCGGTTCACATCTTCAAGCGTGAGGGTAAATATTACTTTACCGCTCGCAAAGGCAATAGAACAGCATACTTTATGTCAGAGACTCCAATGCCAACCAAGGAGGTCGGATATGCCAAATTTATGGGTTATATCACACCTCCACAGAGTGACGCACCAGCTCATAACTCATTTATCGAGTTTAAGAAACAATGGTATATCTTCTACCAAAGGGGCGACGTAAATGATGGTACGTTCCACCGACGTTCGGTCTGCTTTGACAAAATATATTTCAATGAGGATGGCACGATTCAACCTGTCGAATATACTCTTGACGATGGAGTTAAAATAGATAAATAACCCCGTTTATATAAACAAAAACGCCGCTGAGGATAATTCAGCGGCGTTTTTTCTATCTGTTATATTCTCGAAGAGCACTCTCCAAAAACTCAATATAAGCATCAATATTGAGGTCATAGCTCCGAGGCTCAATAAGGAGCTCCCCATCTCGTCCCAACGGGATATAATATGGCTGAGCATTGACTCCAAAGCGAGAGAGTGCGAGGTTCGAGTTTATGCGTCCAACGTTTTTGAGAACTCGCCCCGACGATGTTGTCACCCACTCCGCCTCGGGTAGCTCTCGCTTATCATCCATATATAATGAGGCAACTACAAAGTCGTCTCTCAACATCTTCGCAATGCGGCTATCGCTCAACACTCTCTGCTCCATCTCACGACAGTTGACACATCCATACCCCGTGAAATAGACCAACAGAGGCTTTCCCTCCTCGTTGGCATAGGCCTGAGCATCATCCAAAGCTGAAAATCGAGGGGCATCTGTCGTCGTTGTGGCCTCACTCTGCTGAGCGGCATAAGTCAATGTAGATGGAGGAGGCAGATAACCAGCCAAAGCTGGGAGAGGTTGGCCCCACAACCCAGGGGTGATATAGACCACGAAAGTGAACGAGATGATGGCCAACGCAAGTCGCCCAACACCGATCGACTCCACTTTGTCGTCGTGAGCAAATCGAATCTTACCCAATAAATAGAGTCCCAAGAGCGAGAATACCACGATCCAAATCGAGAGGTAGAGTTCACGGCTGAGCAATCCCCAATGATAGGTCTGGTCGGCAACGCTCAAAAATTTGAGACCCAAGGCGATCTCCAAAAATCCAAGGACAACCTTGACAGATCCCAACCATCCACCACTTCGAGGCATCTTCTTGAGCAGCGTCGGAAAGAGAGCCACCACAACAAAGGGGAGCGCAAAGGCGGTCGAGAAGGCGAGCATCGTGATTATAGGTCGCCAGAACTCCCCTGAGGCCGATTTAATCAAAACTGATCCTACAATTGGGCCCGTGCAAGAGAACGAGACAAGCACCAATGTGAGAGCCAAGAAGAAGATCCCTGCCAACGATCCTTTGCCTGCTCGACTATCGCTACTATTGACCCAAGAAGATGGAAGTGTGATCTCGAAGGCCCCGAAGAATGAGGCTGCAAAGATCATAAATATGATGAAGAACAAGATATTTGGAAGCCAATGTGTAGCGATCCAATTGAAGATATCAGCTGTCACTGCATCGCCACCCAATACATAGGTAATCAATATAATAGCGGCAATGGGTAGAGTGTATAGAGCGACGATAAAGAGACCATACAACAGTGCAGTCAATCGACCACTACCCTCCCCCTTCATAAAGAACGAGATAGTCATAGGCACCATCGGAAAAACGCAGGGGGTCAGCAACGCAGCAAAGCCCCAAAGCACAGCCTCCAACAAGATCAACCACAACGAGGATGACTCTTTAGATGGAGATGGAGCGGGAGTCGAACCCGAAGCAGCAACAACCTCAGAGGCACCCCCAAGAGTCACCTCAAACTCCCGATCATCGGGCGGAACACAGCTCGAGCTGCTACACACCATCCACTCAACAGAGAAGCGAACAGTAGCTTTGTTAGGCGAGACGAAATCTTGCACAAAAATCACGTTATCTTTGTAAGAGCCAATATCTTGGGCAAACATCTCATCCCAACTAACCGTTGGTGGGGTAAGCGTATAGGTCTCACCACTCAACTCGACCCCCTCGGGCAGATCGAAGGTAAATGTCGTGGGGTTAGGGCCATCGACATATTGAGTCATATCATACATCTTCCACCCCTCTGATATCGAGGCAGATAGTTCGATTCGATAGCTATCCCCACTTAAGTGTTCAACCCGAGGTGTACCCCACTCTACCAAGTCGGCAGGCATACCAAATCCCTGAGCAAAGAGCTTAGGGATCGACATAGAGGTGAATAAAATTAGGGTTAGGGCGGTGAAGAGTCTCTTTAAATTAGTCATATTTTGGTTTTTGTTATATTTTGCAGTGCAGAAATAGTTGGCAAGACAAAGATATCTATTTTTATTTGAAAATCACAAAAACCGTTCGATATTTTGAAATGCCTTACGAATTAACTATCTTTGTGGCTTATAATACAATCAACGAATCAGAATCATAGATTAGAGACAATGGAATATAATTTCAGAGAGTTAGAACAGAAGTGGCAACAAGAGTGGCGCAACAGAAAGACATACAAGATCGAGATCGACAACGATAGGCCCAAATTTTATGTTTTGGATATGTTCCCCTACCCATCGGGGGCGGGACTTCACGTGGGACATCCACTCGGATATATCGCATCTGACATCTACACTCGCTACAAGAGACTCTGCGGATTCAACGTCCTCCACCCAATGGGTTACGATGCCTTTGGACTCCCAGCAGAGCAGTATGCAATACAGACGGGACAACACCCTCGAACAACCACCGACCAGAATATCGCTCGCTATCGTGAGCAGTTGGATAAGATCGGCTTTAGCTTCGATTGGGATCGTGAGGTTAAGACCTGCGAGCCCGAGTATTATCACTGGACTCAGTGGGCATTCTTGAAGATGTATGACCACTACTACAATACAACGACCGAGAAGGCAACACCAATCTCGGAGCTCGTAGCTCACTTCGAGGCGAATGGCTCGGAGGGTATCACAGCCGCCGAGACCACGAAACTCAGCTTCACAGCCGAGCAGTGGGCCGAGATGAGTGAGGCGGAGAGGGAGCAGACCTTGCAGAACTACCGCTTGGCATTCCGTGCCGACACGATGGTGAATTGGTGCCAAGAGCTGGGAACCGTTTTGGCTAACGACGAGGTGAAGGAGGGACTCTCTGTTCGTGGAGGATTCCCCGTCGAGCAGAAGAAGATGAAGCAGTGGTTGCTTCGTGTTACGGCCTACGCCAAGAGAATGTTGGATGGGTTGGATAGCTTGGAGTGGAGCGAGTCTCTAAAGGAGATCCAGCGCAACTGGATCGGCCGCTCGACAGGTGCTCAGGTATTCTTCGACATAAAGGGCTTCGAGCAGAAGTTGGAGATCTTCACGACACGCCCCGACACCATCTATGGAACGACATTTATGGTTATCGCCCCCGAGCACGAGTGGGTCGATATGTTGACCACCGATGAGAATAAGGAGGCAGTGGCAAACTATATCGTCGAGACAAAGCGCAGATCGGAGCGTGAGCGTATCGCCGACACAAAGCGTGTCAGCGGAGCCGCTACGGGATCCTATGCGATCAACCCATTTACGGGTCGTGAGATTCCGATCTACATCTCGGATTATGTCTTGGCAGGCTATGGAACGGGAGCTATTATGGCCGTTCCTGCACACGACTCACGAGATTGGGCCTTCGCTCGTCACTTCGGCCTCGAGATCACCCCCGTTGTCGAGGGTGGCAACATCGAGGAGGCCTCATACGATGCAAAAGAGGGTCGAGTTATCAACTCGGGCGAGTTGAATGGAATGGATGTCAAGGAGGCGATCAAGGTTATGTTCGACGAGGTAGAGAGGCGTGGTCTGGGACGCAAGCTCACCAACTACCGTCTACGTGATGCGATCTTCTCACGCCAGAGATATTGGGGAGAGCCATTCCCAATCTATTATAAGGATGACATCGCCTACCCTCTTAGCGAGGATAAGCTACCATTGGAGTTACCCTCGATCGAGAACTATGGCCCGACAAAGCAGGGAGAGCCACCATTGGCACGTGCCGAGAGGTGGTGCACTGAGGATGGATATGCCTTTGAGCTCTCGACAATGCCTGGATTTGCAGGTTCGTCGGCTTATTATTTGCGATATATGGACCCCGCAAACGACAAGGCGTTGGTGAGCCGTGAGGCTAATGAGTATTGGCGAAATGTCGACCTCTATGTCGGAGGAATCGAGCACGCTACGGGCCACTTGATGTACTCACGTTTTTGGAATATGTTCCTCTATGATTTGGGATATGTTTGTGAGTCGGAGCCATTCAAGAAGTTGGTGAATCAGGGAATGATCCAAGGTCGCTCGAACTTCGTATATCGAGTTGTGGGGAGCAACAAATTTGTCTCGTTTGGACTAAAGGGAGAGTATCAGACTCAGGAGATCCACGTAGATGTGAATATTGTACGTAACGACATCCTCGACATCGAGGCATTCAAGGCGTGGAGAGCAGAGTTCTCGGATGCTGAGTTTATCTTGGAGGATGACAAATATATCTGTGGCTGGGCAGTCGAGAAGATGTCGAAGTCGATGTATAATGTTGTTAATCCCGATATGATAGTGGAGAACTATGGAGCCGACACGCTCCGTATGTATGAGATGTTCTTGGGTCCATTGGAGCAGTCGAAGCCTTGGGATACCAACGGAATCGACGGAGTTCACAAGTTCTTGCGTAAATTCTGGAGGCTATATTTCGACCGCGAGGGTAACTTCTCGCTCAACGATGAGGAACCAACAGCGAAGGAGCTAAAGACACTCCACAAGACCATCAAGAAGATCAGAGAGGATATCGAGAACTTCTCGTTCAACACCTCGGTGTCGGCCTTTATGATCTGCCTCAATGAGTTGGGAGAGTGCCACAAGCGAGCTATCGCCGAGCCATTGACTCTTCTTATTGCCCCATTTGCCCCTCATATCGCTGAGGAGTTGTGGGAGATTGCGGGCTACTCGGAGTCGATCTTCGATGGAGCCTACCCCGAGTTCGATGAGAGCTACTTGGTTGAGAACTCGTTTGAGTACCCAGTGATGATGAATGGTAAGTTGCGCTTCAAGGTGACATACGAGTTGGCGACGGATCCTAAGCAGATCCAGAGCGAGATCGTGGAGCACGAGGCGGCAGTGAAGTGGTTGGATGGCAAGGCACCTAAGAAGGTGATTGTTGTGAAGGGTAAGATCATAAATATTGTATATTAGAGGAGGATCTTGACGTAGATCGTGACGAGAAGAGAGAGAGAAAGTGTGCGTGTGAGTGAGAATGAGTCGAGGTTCTAAGAATCAAATTAAGGCAACCAAACCCATAAACACAAAATAACTATGAGTAATTTATTCACTAACATTAAGGATATCTTTGAGGATCTTAGGGATAATATCGCCGACTTTGTGGACGATCCCTATGGTATCAAACGAATGCGAATCCTCTTGGGGGCAATTGTCGTTGTGACAGTTGTCAACACTCTCTTTCACGTCTCAACACCTAAGCAGATCGAGGCTGAGATCAACACTAATGGCGAGATTTTATTTAAGCAGGATGATTCGACACCACTAAGCCGAGGAACCAAAGTGGTGATAATGGGCTACCGAAAGGCGTGGTATGAAAGTTTCCCGATGTATTGGGCCACAACCGAGGATGGTGAGCGAGGCTCAATCCCTCAGGTCTATGTCGACAGCGAGTTTTTGGTGCTGAAAGATATCGACTCACTCAACCTCAAGATCGCCGACAAAGTTGAGATCAAGCCCAACTACCAAGATTGCGACCACTACATCCTCACCACAGAGGAGGGGGTGAGCATAGCGGTCGACTCTAAAGATATGAAGTATTTCATATCTGAGAGGGCCAACAAGAAGCTGTCGAACTATGAACGAGGAACAATGACCACATTCATAGGCAAGGATCGTTTCGAGAGGAGGATAATGGGGGAGCCGATCGACTACAAATATGCCGATTACATCCAGAGATATGGCAAAGATAGCACCGTTGTCCACTATGGACTCAATGTCATCTCGAAGGATAAGGGAAATAAGATGATAGCCTATCCGACAGTGGTATATAATGGTGAGGGGATTGCCCAGAGTTACCGATTTGGCAGGGCAGAAAAGATAAATGGTAATGCAAAGTTTATCTTGAATATGCCCTTCTCGACCTTTATACTCGACCACGTGGGATATATAATCAACAATACCTATGGCTTTAGCCATAATTTACGCCCCACCAGTGAGGCAAGATATGATAAAAAGACCTCTCTGATGATCATATCTATCCCATTCATTTTGGTCTATGTGTTCTGTGGGTTGGTGTGGCTCTTTGGTATACCCCATTTTTTTGCAGCGATAACCTACTCGTTATTGCCAAACAAGACGCCGTTCAGCCTATTTAGCAATATAGCGCTCTATCGGATGATGGTCTTTTTCTATTGGGTATCGACCTATGTGTGGGTTATATTGATGCTTGCCTATGGTGTTTTATGGTGGATTTTGTTCCCCATATTGATATTCATCTCGTCACGATTCAACGATAGGTTCTACCTAAAATTGGTAGAGCGACCAGTCTTTAGGTGTGATAAGTGCAAAGAGTTGGGGACTAAATTCCTCGAGAACAGAGAATATATTAAGACATATATAAAGACTGAGATACGAGATATCGTGAGCAATCTCACTCGAGGTAGCTATAGTGACAGGGTGAGGGTAATCTATTCGGATGGTCATTCAAGAGTTGGTGGAAGTTATGTCACGAGATACTATAAAAGGTATAAGAATGTTTATAATGTAGATGTATATCACGCTACATACACCTGTTCGGATTGCCGCAACTGGGAGATGCTCGAGGAGGAGGAGCGCACACTACTTTCAAGCACACATATCGGTAGCTACTCTGAAACGACGGAGAACTAATATATTAAACAATTAAAGATAATGGTAAAACAGCAGATAAAGAGGCTCTTCGCAGTGGCGATGATGACCTTTGTGGCAGCTAACATTAACGCCAACGCAAACACAGTAAAGAAGGGGCGATTCGAGGAGGATCTTTTGATTAAGGTGTGGGACAACAAGAGCGCTCCTCACTCAAACAACCTCACGGGAGAGGTCGAGGAGAATAGCCCAAATCTATTGGGTAATGTCACCGAGGTGGAGCTCTTGGTCTATGAGGCTGACAGGGAGAAGAGGACAGGTCAAGCAGTTGTGATCTGCCCAGGTGGCGGTTACAGAATCTTGTCGATGATGAACGAGGGTAAGTTGATAGCTCAGTGGTTCGCTAAGAATGGAATCACAGCGGCAATCGTAACATATAGAATGCCCAACGGAGTCAAAGAGGTCCCCTATGAGGATGCTGTCGAGGCGGTGAGGGTTATGCGTCAACGCTCAAAGCAGTTGGGTTTCGACCCTCGCAAAGTGGGTATCGTCGGCTTCTCGGCTGGTGGACACCTTGCAGCTTCGGTTTCGGCACTTCCCGAGGTGGATGCGAGGCCTAACTTCTCGGTGTTGTTCTACCCCGTTATTACCAGCGACGAGGGTCCAATCCACTCAGGATCCTATAACAACCTACTTGGAAAGAGTCGCACTCAGGAGCAGAGCGATGTCGTTTCGCCCGAGAAGCACTTCGACGAGATGACCCCTCCAGCGATTCTGTTCCACTGCACCGACGACAAGACTGTCTCACCAATCAATAGTATACTATATTATAGTGAGCTCTATAAATACAACAAGAAGTCGGCCCTCTATGTTTTTCCAAAAGGTGGTCACGGATGGGGTAACAAGGATAGCTATGAGTACCAAAAGGTGTGGCAGGCACAACTGCTCGATTGGCTTGGTAAATTAGAGGTCGCAGAGTAAAAAAAGAGAAGAAAAACAAATATAAACAAGGAGAAAAAATTAAATGGCAGATAACTCAATCTTGATGCGCCTCGATGGGCTAAAGTTAAAATTCGAAGAGATGTCGGAGAGACTCACCGACCCCGAGGTAATTTCAGATGTAAAGCAGTTCGTACAGTTAAACAAAGATTTCAAGGAGCTACAACCTATTGTCGAGACTGCGGACAAATTCCGCACCGCAATAGCGAACCTCGCCGAGGCGAAGGATATATTGGCCAACGAGAAGGATGAGGAGTTCCGTGAGATCGCCCGTGAGGAGATCGCTGAGCTCGAACCCGCAATCGAGAGGATGGAGGAGGAGATTAAGTTGCTCTTGATCCCCAAGGACCCACAAGATAATAAGAATGCCTTCGTCGAGATTCGAGGAGGTACGGGAGGTGACGAGGCGGCGATCTTCGCTGGTGACTTGTTGCGTATGTATATGAAGTATGTCGAGACCAAGGGGTGGAAATATGAGGTGACAAGCAGTTCAGAGGGAACTTCGGGCGGCTACAAAGAGGTCGTTATGAAGGTTGTCGGAGCCAATGTATATGGCACGATGAAGTATGAGTCGGGAGTACACCGAGTTCAGCGTGTCCCTCAGACCGAGACTCAGGGTCGTGTTCACACCTCGGCTGCATCGGTGGCGGTACTTCCCGAGGCGGAGGAGTTCGATATCGAGATCTCGAAGAATGACATCCGCAAGGATACCTATTGCTCGTCGGGCCCTGGAGGTCAGTCGGTCAATACGACCTATTCGGCCGTGCGCCTTACCCACATCCCAACGGGAATTGTGGTGCAGTGCCAGGACCAGAAGTCACAGCTCAAGAACTACGACAAGGCGTTCGAGGAGTTGAGAACTCGTGTCTTTAACCTCGAGTATGCTAAGTACTTGGATGAGATCGCATCGAAGCGTAAGACGTTGGTATCTACGGGAGATAGGTCGGCAAAGATCCGCACCTACAACTACCCACAGGGTCGTATCACCGACCACCGTATCAACTTCACGATCTATAATTTGTCGGCATTTATGGATGGAGATATCCAGCCCGTGATCGACGAGTTGATCGTAGCTGAGAATGCTGAGCGACTCAAGGAGAGCGAGCTTTAGTCGACTCTATTTTTAGGTTGAACAGATTCTAAAAAATTACAAGGTGAAAAACGCTCCACAATACACTACCCTATCGCAGCTTCAACACTCGATACAGGACTCTATTGTGGAGCGTTTTCCGCTGCCTATATGGATCGGAGCCGAGATCTCGGATATTAAAGTCAACGGCTCGGGCCACTGCTATATGGAGTTGGTCGAGAAGGGCGAGAGTGATGGAGTCTCGAAGGCTCAGGCGAGGGCGACGATCTGGCGAAGTAGCTACTCAAAGATCGCCTCAGAGTTCGAGGAGCAGACGGGAGAGAGATTAAGTAGAGGTATAAAGATCTTGGCAAAGGTGATTGTCACCTATCACGAACTCTATGGGATGTCGTTGCAGATCACCGAGATCGACCCGACATACACCATCGGAGAGGTCGAGCGAGAGCGACAAAAGGCGATCAAGAGGTTAAAAGAGAGCGGTTCGTGGGATAAAAACAGGGAGCTTCCGCTTCCTCAGTTGACCCAACGAATAGCTGTGATTTCGAGCAGCCAAGCGGCAGGCTATCAAGACTTCATAAGGGAGGTGGGCAAAAGTTACTACCGCCTATCTCTAACACTATTCGAGGCGACGATGCAGGGTGCCACGGCCGAGGAGTCGATCATCGAGGCGCTCATCGCCATCGCCAATAGACGTGAGGAGTTCGACGCAGTAGTTGTGGTTCGTGGAGGGGGTTCGATCAACGATCTGAGGTGCTTTGACTCCTATCGTTTGGCGCTCCATTTTGCGAGGTTTCCACGCCCCGTGATCTCGGGCATTGGCCACGACAAGGATATTAGTGTGGTCGATATGGTCTCGAACACCTCGCTCAAAACCCCAACAGCTGTTGCTGCGTGGTTGAATGAGAGGATGATGGCCCTCGATGGTTGGTTGCAGGGGGCGGCCGCCGAGCTTCACAGAGCGACGACGAGTAGAAGCCGAGAGGAGCAGATCCGATTAGAGGGGGTCGCGAAAGAGGTTGTGATGAGGTGCGAGGAGCTACTTAATCGCAAGAAACGTGAGCTCATTGATATGTTGGTGGAGCTGCCCGACGTGGCCTATGCCGCCCTATCGGCTCGACGCAAAGAGTTGGACCACGCCTCGACACTCATTGATGGCTACTCACCACAGCGACTTCTCTCGATCGGCTTTGCAATCGCAAGGCATAGGGATCGAGTCGTTGGTGGTGTTGACGACGTAGAGGTAGGTGAGAGAATAAAGATTGAGCTATCGGATGGAGAGGTTGAAGCAGAGGTTAAATCTAAGAATCTGTTTAAGTCTTTCTCACTTAAATAGATTCTAAAAAAAACGAGATAAAGATGAGTGAAATTAGATACGACGAGGCGACAAAGCAGATCGAGGAGATCCTTGCGAAGTTGCGCAACAACGAGATCTCGATCGACGAGTTGTCGAGCGAGGTGAAACGTGCCACAGAGTTGATAACTCAGTGTCGCAACCTACTCCTAAAGTCGGAGGAGGAGTTGAAGGAGATATTGGAGTAAGATTTAAGGAGTGAGAATGAGACGACTAATCCACTATCTATTGGCCCACATACCACGTCCTGTGATGCAGAGGATGGCCGAATTGATGGTCCCTATTTTGGGGCTGTTGTACGTTGGCCGTGGACGAGAGTGCCCGATTTGTGGAACTCGTCGCCGCCGCTTCCTACCCTATGGCTATGTCACTTTGAGGGAGAGTGCGTTGTGTCCCAACTGCCTATCGTTGGAGCGCCATAGGATATTGTGGCTCTATCTTGTGCGAGAGACAACGATATTGGATGCAGGTAAAAGAGTGCTCCACATAGCCCCCGAGGTGTGCATTATGAGAAAGCTACGCAAAGCAACCAAGAGAGGCGGAGGCGAGTATCTAACGGCCGATTTGGAGAGCCCTCTCGCCAACCTACACTTCGACGTCGAACAGATCCCGTTGGAGGATAACTTTGCAGATATAATTTTGTGCAACCATCTGTTGGAGCACGTTGCAGATGATCGCAAGGCGATGAGAGAGCTACACCGAATAATGCGACCCGATGGCTGGGGCATCCTACTATCGCCCGTAGAGCAAGATCGAGAGCAGACCTTCGAGGATGATTCGATCACCGACGAGGCCGAACGAACCAGAATATTTGGGCAATATGACCACCGAAGAATCTATGGTAGAGACTACGTAGATAGGCTCCGAGAGTCGGGATTTACGGTGGAGGCAATCAACTACATAGAGCAATTTAGTGAGGCGGAGCGACACCTCTACTCGATCTCTAACGAGGTGATCTATCGTGTGTCGAAATAAAATCTAAGTTTTAAGAAAAAAAAGGGAATAATCATAACGGGTTATTCCTTTTTTTTATATATCTTTGTTTATATTTTTTGCAAACAAAACACATTTAAAACTTAAATAACAAACTATTATGAAAGTATCGCACATCGAGCACTTAGGAATTGCTGTAAAGTCATTGGAGGAGTCAATCCCATATTGGGAGGATGTTCTTGGACTAAAGTGCTATGCAATCGAGGAGGTTGCAGACCAGAAGGTAAAGACAGCGTTCTTTATGCTTGGCCAGACAAAGATCGAGCTTTTGGAGCCAACATCTCCAGAGTCAACAATCGCAAAGTACATCGAGAACAAGGGAGTGGGTATCCACCATATGGCTCTCGCTTGCGAGAACATCGAGGAGCAGATGGCAGACGCTGAGGCCAAAGGTCTTCGTCTCATCGACAAGACTCCACGCAAGGGTGCCGAGGGTCTTACAATCGCCTTCCTCCACCCAAAGTCAACTCAGGGTATTTTGACTGAGCTTTGCGAGAAGAGGTAATCGAGAGTTAACTATACTAACGAGATAAAATCAGAACTTTATTATAATTTTAATTTATGAGCGAAATTCAAAATAAGATCAAGACTTTGATCGAGAATCGCGAGGCTGCGCGTATGGGCGGTGGCCAAAAGAGAATTGATGCACAACACGCAAAGGGAAAGTACACTGCGCGTGAGCGTATCGATATGTTGCTCGACGCTGGTAGCTTCGAGGAGTTCGATATGTTTGTGACACATCGTTGCACCGACTTCGGTATGGATAAGAGCCACACATTTGGTGATGGTGTTGTGACTGGATATGGTACCATCGGAGGACGTTTGGTATATATCTTCGCACAGGACTTCACCGTGACTGCGGGATCTTTGTCGATCTCAATGGCAGAGAAAATCTGCAAGGTTCAGGATATGGCGATGCGTAATGGCGCACCTTGTATCGGAATCAACGACTCGGGTGGTGCTCGTATTCAGGAGGGTGTGAACGCCTTGGCTGGATATGCAAATATCTTCCAGCGTAACGTAATGTCGTCGGGAGTTATCCCTCAGATCTCAGCGATCTTTGGACCTTGCGCAGGAGGTGCGGTCTACTCACCAGCACTCACCGACTTCATCATTATGAAGAGCTTGACATCAAATATGTTCCTCACAGGGCCTAAGGTCGTAAAGACTGTAACAGGTGAGGATGTTACTCAGGAGCAGTTGGGTGGTGCGTTTATGCACACAACAAAGTCGGGAGTTGCTCAGTTCGCTGTCGAGACAGAGGATGATGGTATCGACTTGATCCGTGACTTGTTGTCATACATCCCACAGAACAATATGGAGGATGCTCCATTGGCGGTATGTACAGACTCGATCTCTCGTCTCGAGGATTCATTGAACGAGATCATCCCCGATAGCCCAAATAAGCCATACGATATGTTCGAGGTTATTAGGGCTATCGTCGATAATGGCGAGTTCTTGGAGTCGGCAGCAGGTTTTGCGAAGAACATCATCACTTGTTTCGCTCGTTTCAATGGCCAGAGTGTGGGTATTGTAGCCAACCAGCCTAAGTTTATGGCGGGAGTATTGGATAGCAACGCAAGTCGCAAGGCAGCTCGTTTCATCCGTTTCTGCGACGCCTTCAACATTCCAATCGTGACGTTGGTCGACGTACCAGGATTCTTGCCAGGAACAACTCAGGAGTATGGTGGAGTAATCACTCACGGAGCAAAGTTGTTGTTCGCATATTGCGAGGCGACAGTTCCAAAGGTGACTGTAACACTTCGCAAGGCTTATGGTGGAGCCTATATCGTGATGTCGTCTAAGCACATCCGTGGAGATATCAACTACGCTTGGCCAATGGCAGAGATCGCCGTTATGGGTGCAAGTGGAGCCGTAGAGGTATTGCAGGCCAAGGCCCTCGCAGCATTCGAGGATGCAGAGGAGAGAGCTAAGTTTGTAGCTGAGAAGGAGAAGGAGTACAACGACAAGTTCTCTAACCCATACAACGCTGCACGCTATGGCTATATCGACGACGTTATCGAGCCACGTAATACTCGTTTCCGTGTAATCAGAGCATTGCAGTCGTTGGCTACAAAGCGTCTCCAGAATCCTCCTAAGAAACACTCTAACATTCCGTTGTAGTATGAATCAGCTAATTATGACACCCTTATTTACTATGCTAAATACGCATAGTTCAGGGCCAAAAGGAGCAGATACGATCCTCGAGAGCGACCCTTACGGATTGACCGTAGCGTTTATCTCGGTATCGGTGGTTCTCTCGGCGCTCATCATCTTGGGACTCTTGATTTGGAGCTTCTCGAAGGTGATGATCTATATGGCCAAGCGTCAATCTGAGATTGCTCGCAAGAAGTCATTGAAGAATCCAAAGGCGGTAGTTCACGACGAGGATGCAGATGATAGTGGTGAGGTTATCGCCGCAATCGCATTGGCGTTGAAACTCAACAAGGAGGCTCTACACGACAAGGAGAGTGAGGTAATCACAATCAACCGCGTTGCACGTAGCTACTCACCTTGGAGCTCAAAGATCTATGGTTTGACAAGGAAGCCTCGCTAATTTGAGTAAAAAAAACTAAGAGAGCTTAAATATTATTGAAAAAATAAAAGTTTAAATATTAGGATGAAAGAGTATAGTATGAAGATCAACGGTAACGATTATGTTGTCGAGATCGATATCCAGGACGAGCAGACGGCGCAAGTGGTTGTCAATGGAACAAAATATAGCGTCGAGTTAGAGAATGCAACTGTAAAGAAGGCTGTTGCGAGAAAGCCACAGGTAGCTGCCGCACCAGCGTCACACCCTGTTCCAAACTTCGCATCTCCAGCCGCTAAGCCAGCAGCGGCAGCATCGGCAGGTGACGGATCACCAATTTATAGCCCACTTCCAGGTGTGATCTTGGATATCAAGGTTGCCGTAGGCGACACCGTATCTCAAGGTCAGACACTCGTGATCTTGGAGGCTATGAAGATGGAGAACAATGTCGATTCAAATATTGCAGGTGTTGTTAAGTCAATCAAAACAAGGTGCGGAGACTCAGTTCTTGAGGGTGACGTACTTATAACAATTGGATAGTTATGAGCAACTTTTTATCAAGTTCATTCCTTGAGGAGAGCATCCTGAAGTTCGCAGAGACTACGGGATTCTACAACCTCTTCGTGCAAGAGGGGGGATGGCGTTACTTGGTGATGATTGCGGTGGGATGTTTCTTCCTCTACCTTGCGATCAAGCACAAGTTCGAGCCTATGTTGTTGGTGCCAATTGGATTTGGCGTCATAATCGGAAATATTCCATTGCCAGCGATCAACGAGATCAGCATTTATAGCGAAGGATCGGTGTTGAGTATGCTCTATATAGGAGTGACGAAGGGTATTTACCCTCCTCTGATCTTCTTGGGTGTAGGTGCATTGACCGACTTCTCGTCGCTGCTATCAAACCCTAAGTTGATGTTAATTGGTGCTGCGGCACAGGTTGGTATCTTTGCAGCCTATATGGGTGCGTTGTTGTTGGGCTTCCCAGCTAATGAGGCGGGTTCTATCGCCATCATCGGAGGTGCCGATGGTCCAACCTCAATCTTCTTGACTGGTATCCTGGCTCCAGAGTATTTGGGAGCTATTGCGATCTGTGCATACTCATATATGGCGTTGGTTCCTGTGATCCAGCCACCAGTTATGCGTATGTTGACAACCGAGAAGGAGCGTACAATCAAGATGCGACCAACACGTGTGGTTTCGCAGACCGAGAAGATCTTGTTCCCTATCATCGCCTTTATCTTGACTACATTTGTGGTGCCCGATGCAATTCCACTCTTGGGAATGTTGTTCCTTGGAAACTTGATGAAGGAGTCGGGTGTTGTGAAGCGCCTCTCGACTACGGCAAGCAACCAGTTGATCGACATTATGACAATCCTCATCGGAGTGACTGTTGGAGCATCGACAAAGGCTGATGTATTCCTCACAGAGAAGACAATCTTTATCTTCATCTTGGGAGCGATATCATTCGTTATCGCAACAGCAGGTGGTGTCACATTCGTGAAGATTATGAACCTCTTCTTGAAGGAGGGTAACAAGATCAACCCACTCATCGGAAATGCAGGAGTATCAGCCGTTCCAGCGGCAGCTCGTGTAAGTCAGGATGTAGGTTTGAAGTATGACAAGTCGAACTACTTGTTGATGCACGCAATGGGACCAAACGTCGCAGGAGTCGTTGGTTCAGCCGTTGCAGCTGGTATCCTCCTCTCGTTCTTGAAGTAGAGAGTAAGGAGATCCAAACAGAAAATAGGGTCGATGCCATTATGGTGTCGACCCTATTTTTTTGTATATAGGCCTATTTTGAAGTTTCAAAAATAATAGCTAAATTTACAACCTACCTAATTACAAATGAATCCTATAATACGACAACTAACAACACTTCTGATCGTAATATTATCTATTGCCAAGGTGCAAGCACAAGCGGTGAGATGGAGCAAGATAGAAGGCAGCGACGAGAAGGCCAGACTAATCATTATGGCCGATATGGGCAATGAACCCGACGAGCAGCAACAGATGATGCACCTACTACTCTACTCCAACGAATTTGATTTAGAGGGGCTATTAGCTGTTACGGGGAAATATCTCGGGCCTCATATGAGTAATCCAAAGCAACAGAGACTATACCCCGAGCTCTTTGATGAGCTCATTGATGGCTATGCAAAGGTATATAAGAGCCTCAAAAAACACGACTCCAACTACCCCACCCCCGACTATCTACACTCTATTGTGGCGGCTGGTCAGAGCGGATATGGAAGCGAAAGCATCGGAGAGTCGATGCAGAGCGATGGTTCAAACCTCTTGGTCAAGGTGTTTGAGAGAGATGATCCACGCCCAATTGTAATCATCGTAAATGCTGGATCCAACACTTTGGCACAAGCTCTTTTTGATTATGGAAATAAATACGGTGACAAAGCTACAAAAAGAGTAACGAAGAGATTAAGAGTCATCGAGAATGGCGCACAGGATGATTCGGGAGCCTATATCTGCCATAATTACCCCGATATATATTGGGTGAGGAGTAACTATCAAGCCTACTGCTATGGTGGCCCGATGGGCAATAGTCGCCTCAAAGATGGCTCCGACATCCATAAAAATCAACTGGGCCCCTATACTTGGGAACCATACGAATACTCAGCCTTGGGACAACATCAATGGGCATTGGAGCATATCATAGGCAACCACGGTGCCTTTGGTGCATATTGGCCGCTCCGACAATTCGGTAATGGTGCGATATCGTTTGTCGAGGGTGGTGGAACAGTCCCTTGGCTATGCACAATTAACAGAGGCCTATCTCATATTAATAACCTCGATTGGGGCGGTTGGTCGGGTCGTTACGGCCGAGAGAAGATGGAGAACTATATGTCCAAACACGAGAGCGTAGAGAAAGATGAGCACCGATACAAACCATTTATGATGTATGGTGAGGAGGTTGATAGTTGGGTAGACCCCGAGACTGGGGAGCTCTACGAGAATCTCTACACCGCTGTTTGGAGGTGGCGCAGAGCCCTTTTCAACGACTTTAAATATCGAATGGATTGGTGCAATAGCTCCGTCGAAGATACCAACCACAACCCCACGGTGGTAATCGATGGAGATGAGAGCCGATCAATACTCACGGCAAAGATCAAGAGCGGAAGTACGATCACCATCGACGCTTCCGAGTCATTTGATACCGATGGTGACACGTTGTATTTCTCGTGGTATAACTACAAAGAGGCGGGTAACTTTTGCGGTGAGATAGAGATTAAAGATGCCGATAAGCCAAAGATTATGATAGATATTCCCCTCGATGCAAAGGGGAGCGAACTACACATAATCTTAGAGCTGCGTGATAACCTTCTCCACAAAGATGCCGCCTTTAGCTATCGACGACTACTTATTGAGTGTAACTAATAAGTTTCATATTGGAGAAAAGGGCACTATAAAAAATACTGTGTAAACAGAGATCCGGGTCGCAAGATTCGGATTTTTGTTTAACTTTAACACACTATTATTTTATGGAGACCACAATGTCAAAGAAAATCAAACGCCAA
>JBCQTJ010000016.1:0-49715 GCA_047178625.1 Rikenellaceae bacterium | reverse complement strand
TGAAGATAAATTTTCCTGTTTTGTACTCAACTTCTACATGGCGGTGCTCTTCGGCACTCCACTCCCATCTTTTTGTGATCTTCTCTTTCATTGATCTACTTGGTTTGTGCCCTCGTAGTGTTAACTTTTTCTAGGATAAGACAAGTCTCAGCTAACTATCTTGGTTGACAACAGCGTAAGCAATGAGCAGCTATCGGCTGATGAGGCGGCAACAATCACACGCACAATGAGCGAGAGCAAGAACCTCGTGACTCAGAAGATGGGAAGGTTAATCCCCGTTGTAGAGACTTACCGTGTGTTGGACAACAAGAACAAGGAGATCCTTGTACGTCTCTCATACGATATGGATAGGGCGATGCAGGCGGCAAAAGAGGTCGTGCGTGCTGAGTTGGAGAAGCGAGGAACCGAACTACGAGGTCAGTTAGACAAGGCCCTCGGACTATAAATATAGAGGATGTATCGTTATATATTTTACGTCATATTACTACTGATGGTGAACTCTTCTGCTTTCGGGCAGAAGAGTTATACCGTCTCTTCGGAGTATATATACGTTATGTCGAAGACCGACTCACGTGCGAGTGCCGAGCGCATCGCTGTGGAGAGGGCCAAGCAGCAGGCGATAGCGGATAAGTTTGGTACGATAGTTCACCAAAATAGCCGCACCATCGTGAGAAATGAGAATGGAAATAGCTCCATCGACTTCCTCTCGCTCGGAGGCACCGAGGTCAAGGGAGAGTGGATCGAGGATATCACCCCCCCCAAGACTGAGTTGATAATGGAGAATGGCGAGTTGGCCATCAAGGCGACTGTAAAGGGTAAAATCCGCCAAATTGTGAGGGCCGAAATTGATATCTCGGCAAAGATCCTACGCAACGGAATCACCTCGAAGTTCGAGAGTGATAGGTTCCTCTCGGGCAACGACCTCTATATGTTGTTTAACTCTCCCGAGAGTGGTTATCTGAATGTATATCTGCTCGATGAGGAGGGATCGGTCTACTGCCTACTACCCTATCAGAGCTCTGACGAGGGCGCCAAGCGTGTCATCAAGGATCGAGATTATCTGTTCTTCCATATCGACATAGCAAGCGACTCGGAGAAGCGATTTGTGGATGAGTATGTTATGACCACGACAAAGAGTTCGGAGATCAACTACTTCTACATCGTATTCTCGCCAAACCCATTCACCAAGGTTAACATCAACCAACCCAGTGATGAGAACGCACTGGGCAGCACCGAGTTAGAGCAGTTTGAGAGGTGGTTGTCGAACAACCGTAACCGAGACACTCAGATGCAGTTGATGCGCAAATCTATCGAGATCAAGCCTCAATAGATCCCTCTTATCTCTCGCTATTTGGCCGTTAACTATAATTTTGCTACCTTTGCAGGCGTATAATTTTAGAGACGAAAAGAAGAATGGAGAAGAAAGAGGGGGCGACACTCATCACGGGTGAGTATTCGGTAAGGTTCAAGGGTCGCAAGCCCGAGGATGGAGATATCCAGCTAACAAACAAGAAGAAGCGCTATCGCCAAAAGGGCGAGGTGGTATCGGGGGCATCGAAGATGCGAGCCGACTATAAGAGAAGAATTGCAAGAAAAGGAGCTGCCAAAAAGTAAATTTGGCAGCTCTTATCTTTGTATCTTAATATACGCTCTTATAGTAATAGGATTAGGGCCGAGAACAACGTAATCCAAATCACCATCTTGCGATAGAGCTCCTCGGGGACAACCTTCACGAGATAGACACCAACCACCGATCCGATGGCGATGAATGGGACCATAGCAAGCCCAATGAGGAGTGAGTCGTAGTGGATATTATCCCACACCCAGATCTGGAGTGGCATCTTGATATAATTTATGGCCATAAAAAACCAAGCACTCGTCCCGACGAAGTAGAGCTTAGGCATCTTCACCGAGAGCAGGTAGATCGACATAATCGGCCCAGCAGCATTTCCGATCATCGTGGCAAAACCTCCCAACACACCATAAGCCCCAAGCAACCACCCCCTCGGCTTACTCTCAGTGGGCTCACCCGCCTTTGATCGACGCTCCTTCATCTGATTCATCCCCAACACCGCAACGCTAATGAGGATCGAGAAGGCCAACAGATAGCGAAACCCCGACGATGGGATGAAGTGATCGACCGCAATACCAACAAAGAGTCCAGCAACGGCCCATCCGAGCAGACGAACGAGGTGCGACCAACTACAACTACGTCGATAGTAGATAATAGCCCCCAAATCGGCCAAACAGAGGATCGGCAGCAGCAGCCCCGTAGAGGCCTTAGCACCAAAGGCAAGAGCCATAATCGGGACGACAATTGTCCCCACAGCTGCAAAACTTGTCTTAGTAAAGCCGATCAAAACGGCACAAACGCAGATCACCCACCATAGGTTAGGGTCTGGCAGAAGATTTACAATATACTCCATAATGGCCGCAAAGGTAACTAAAATTGCCAAAGAAGAGTAAAGATTTGCTAAATTATCGCTATATTTGCATCAATATAGACATAAACCGATTACACAATGGAGACAATAATTAACGACTTTTTCACACTCGCCAACAACTATTTGTGGGGTGTTCCGATGGTTATCATCCTCTTTGGAACACATATCTTCCTCACCATCAGACTCAAATTTCCACAACGAAAGCTGCTATTGGCTATACGCCTATCTCTCATCCCAAACAAAGGGGCAAAGGGAGATGTCTCCCCTATCGGTGCGCTATGCTCGTCGTTGGCGGCGACTATCGGAACGGGTAACATCATTGGTGTGGCTACGGCAGTCTCGTTGGGCGGCCCTGGGGCGGTCTTTTGGTGTTGGCTCACGGGAGTCTTGGGCTTCGCGACTAAATACTCCGAAGGGGTTTTGGCAATCAAATATCGCCGAAAAGGTGCCGATGGTGAGATGTTGGGAGGTCCGATGTGCGCCCTTGAGAGTGGCCTTGGGATGAAGTGGTTGGCTATTGCATTTGCTATCTTCACCGCCTTGGCAACATTTGGAATTGGTAATACGGTGCAGGCGAATACCATCACAACTATCCTCGACGACACTATGGGGGTCTCACCTTATATTAGTGGAGCGGTGATAACGCTACTTTTGGCGCTGGTGATCTGCTTTGGAATCAAGGGAATCGCCCGTTTCTCGATGTTTCTAATCCCATTTATGGCTGTGCTCTATATCTTTGGATGTCTCTATATCCTCATCCTCAATAGCGCATACCTCGGTGAGACAATCTCGCTCATTGTGAGCAGTGCATTTAAGGCTGAGGCGATCGGAGGAGGAGCCATCGGAGGTGGATTTATGTTGGCCGCACGCTATGGAATCGCACGTGGACTCTTCAGCAACGAGGCTGGTCTGGGTTCGGCCCCTATCGTTGCAGCCTCGGCTAAGACCAACGACCCAGTGAGTCAAGCCCTTGTCTCGGGCTCGGGAACCTTTTGGGACACGGTTATCATCTGTGCACTCACAGGTCTTGTTGTGGTGAGTAGCCTCATCGCAAACCCCGATCTCAACACCACTAATGGTGCTCTGCTCACCAAGGAGGCCTTCGCTCAGATCCCATTTATCGGGACTCCGATCCTCACGGTGGGCATCATAACCTTCGGATTTAGCACTATGGTTGCGTGGTATATCTATGGCGAGAAGAGTGTTTTGTATCTGACAAATCGACCTTCGAGCATCATCATCTATCGTATCATCAACATCGTGGTCTGCTACATCGGATCAATCGCTCAGCTAAAGGTTGTCTGGAACGCTGCTGACACAATGAACGCCTTGATGGCAATTCCAAATATCGTCGCTCTACTTCTGCTTCACAAGGTGATCGCCAATGAGACTGACAAATATCTTTGGAGCGGAAAGTTAGAGAACAAGATGAGGAGGTAACTTAAATGATGGAGAAGTGTCTATTTTTGGAGTCGTTCGTCTACTGCCCAAAGTGTGGCGGTAGCTTTGTCGACAACAACGCAAAGTCGAAGAGGTGCACGGAGTGTGGCTTCACCTTCTACTTCAACCCATCCTCGGCAACCGTTGCGATAATTCGGGACTCAGAGGGTAGAATATTGGTCGCTACAAGGGCCAAGGAGCCTGCCAAGGGGAGCTATGACCTCGTTGGTGGCTTTGTCGATAGCTATGAGAGTGGCGAGGAGGGGGTTGTGAGGGAGATCAAGGAGGAGTGTAACCTCACTGTCACATCGCTTAAATACCTATTCTCGATCCCCAATATCTACAATTATAGCAACTTCGACGTCCACACTTTGGATATGTTCTATGAGTGCACAGTATCGGATCTCTCGACTCTCAGGGCCGACGATGATGTTGCCTCGCTGCAATTCATCGCTGTGGAGGATATTGAGCTCTCTAAATTTGGACTTCGCTCTGTTCGTGAGGGGTTGAGACGATATATTGAGGCATTATAGAGAGACGTAATAGAGAGACGTTATCCCACCCCAAATAGACGAGGCAAGATAACGTCTCACATCATAAGTTACTATATCGAAGCTGGCTGAAACTCACGCTCAACAACCACATTATTGGGGCTATTGATGCTATTGATATCGTTGATAGCGGCCATAACATCCATCCCCAACGCCTTAGCAACACCCTCGCCATAGGCCGAGTCTGCTTGATAGCAGTTGTAGATATGGCGCTGCTTGATCAACATCTCGGAGAATCCCATCGCACGAGCTGTATTCTCGAAGAGAACCATCTGCTGCTCGGGGCTCATCAGGCGGAATAGATCGCCTGGCTGCGAGAAGTAGTCGCAATCATCCTCCCTCTCATTGTAGTTATAGATCTCGCCATTGACCCTCTGAGGCGGATCCTTCATCTCGGGAGAGTCGGCCCACTCGCCATAGCTATTGGGCTCATATCCGATGTGAGAGCCGTGATTTCCATCTGTTCGCATCTGGCCATCACGGTGGAACGCGTGGACTGGGCAGCGAGGCTTATTCACGGGGATCTCCATATGGTTTACCCCCAACCTATAACGCTGAGTGTCGCCATAAGAGAACAATCTCCCTTGCAACATCTTGTCGGGCGAGAAGCCTATTCCATTGACTATATTCATCGGATTGAAGGCCGACTGCTCCACCTCGGCAAAGTAGTTCTCGGGGTTTCTGTTTAGCTCCAAAATACCCACCTCCATCAATGGGAACTCCTTCTGCGACCACACTTTCGTCAAATCGAACGGGTTGATTCGATAACGATCTGCCTCCTCCTCGCTCATAAGCTGAACGCACATCGTCCAACGGGGGAACTCACCTCGCTCGATCGCCTGATAGAGGTCTCTCTGGTGCGATTCACGATCTTTGGCCACTATCGCCTCGGCCTCCTCGTCGGTGAGGTTCTTGATCCCCTGCTGACATCTGAAGTGGAACTTTACCCACGTGCGCTCCTTGTTAGCGTTGATGAAGCTATAAGTGTGGCTTCCAAAGCCGTGCATATGGCGATATGAGAGGGGTATTCCCCTATCGCTCATCGTGATGGTCACTTGGTGCAGAGCCTCGGGCAACAGGGTCCAGAAGTCCCAATTCGAGTTGGGATTTCTCAGATTTGTCCTCGGATCACGCTTCACGACGTGGTTCAGATCGGGGAACTTCATAGGGTCACGCAGGAAGAAAACGGGGGTGTTATTACCCACCAGATCCCAGTTGCCCTCGTCGGTGTAGTACTTCATCGCAAAGCCACGGATATCCCTCTCGGCATCGGCCGCCCCCCTCTCGCCTGCTACGGTCGAGAAGCGGAGGAAACACTCGGTCTTTTTGCCTATCTCGCTGAATATCGAGGCGCAGGTATATTTCGTGATATCCTGAGTGACGATGAAGGAGCCATAGGCCCCCGACCCCTTGGCGTGCATCCTCCTCTCGGGGATCACCTCACGGTCGAAGTGGGCCAACTTCTCGATTAGCCACGGATCTTGAATCATAGCTGGTCCTCGCTTACCTGCCGTCTGAACATTCTGATTATCCGCCACGAGACGACCAGAGGAGGTTGTTAACTTTTTTTTCATCATAATTTGGTTTTTAGCTGCTAAGTAGCAAATAAAATGCCAAATCATAGTGAGTTATATCTACACCCCAAACATTCGTGGCAGCCACATCGAGATGGCGGGCACATAGGTGACGAGCATCAAGACGATGAACATCGCAATAAACATCGGCAATAGAGGCTTCACAACACTCTCGATCTTGGTCCCTGCAACACTACACCCAATGAACAAAACCGACCCAACAGGAGGGGTACAGAGTCCAAGGCTGAGGTTCAAGACCATCATAATTCCGAAGTGGATGGTATCCATCCCCATCGCCGAGACGATAGGCAGGAAGATTGGTGTGAAGATCAGAATCGCTGGAGTCATATCCATAAACATTCCGACGATGAGCAAGATCAAGTTGATAATCAGCAGGATGATGATGGGGTTGTCGCTAATGCCCAACAGCGACTCCGAGATGGTCTGAGGGATATTTTCGTAGGCCATAATCCACGATAAGCCCGTGCAGGTGGCGATCAACATCAACACCACGGCGGTGGTCTTAGCGGTCGAGATCAGGAGCGTAGGCAGGTCTGCAAAGCTCATCTCTCGATAGGCAAACGACAAGAGCAACGAGTAGACAACCGCCACAACAGAGGCCTCGGTGGCGGTGAAAAGTCCCCCGATGATTCCGCCAATGACGATCACCAACAGAAACAGACTCGGGATAGCGTCGAAGAAGCACTTCGCTGCATCCTTAAACGAGATCTTCTCACCCACTCGATAGCCATTCTTAATGGCATAGATAGCCGCCACCATCATAATGGCGACACCTGTCAAGATACCAGGCAAGTAACCCGCCAAAAAGAGGGCCGAGATAGAGGCTCCACCACTGGCTAAGGAGTAGACGATCAAGACATTGCTCGGAGGGATAGAGAGCCCCGTAGTTGCCGAGGAGGCATTCACCGCTGTGCTGAAATTGTCGTCGTACCCCTCCTTTCGCATCTCGGGAGTCATAATACCTCCGATTGCCGAGGCCGAGGCGACAGCCGAACCAGAGATCGCACCAAACAACATATTAGCGGTGACATTGACAAAGGCCAACCCACCAGGGAAGCGCCCCACCAACACCTTCGCAAAGTTGACCAAGCGGATCGCTATACCCCCTCGATTCATAATATTGCCCGAGAGGATAAAGAATGGGATCGCCAACAAGGTAAAGCTATTGAGACCCGAAGCCATCCTCAACGCATAGGTGGTGAAGGCAGGTAACGACTCGATAGAGGTGAGCATAGTAAGCACCCCCGAGACACCGATACTAAAGGCAACGGGCAGACCCATCGCAAGGAGCATAAAGAAGCTCACGACCAAGATGATAACACCTAAAAATTCCATATCTTAACTCCTCCCTAATTTAAGTAGATTATCCAACGAATAGTAACAGATCAACAGACCACTTAGGGGCAACACCAGATATACATAGCCCCAATTGATCCCAAGCGAGGCCGACTCAGCACCCAACAAAAAGCGAGTGTAGACCAACCAAACACCCCCAACGACCATAACCGAGAGGGCGAAAAGCAGAACGACGACCTCGACAAAGGCCTTGATTCGAAGCTGCATAGAGGGGCTAAACTTCTCAGCCACAAAGCTGATCGCAAGGTGCTCACCTTGCCCATAGACATAGGCTCCGCCCAAAATTCCCAACCAGATCAACAGAAAGGCTGCAAGCTCATCGGTGAAGATACTTGGGCTGGCGAAGAGGTAGCGGCTCATCACCTGCCACACCACATCGACCACCATTGCCGAGAGGATCACGGCCAGTGCTCCTCCCAAGATTTTATCAATTTTTGCTCTTATCATAGTTCTCCCCTCTCTTTAAATCTCTTTACCATCTCAATGACCCTATAAAGATCCTCGTTGTCACGATATAGCTCGCTCTGCTCCTTCACCATCTCGATGAATGGCCTCTTGTCGGGATAGTAGACCTTGACACCTCGCTCTTGGATTATCCTCATCGACTCCTCCTCCTGCTGGGCCCACACCTCTCTCTCATAGATCTCGGCACTATCGACCGCCTCCATCAACCACTCACGCTCCTGAACCGACAGATCTTCCCAGATCACGTTGCTGATTATCAGAACGTCGGGGATCATTGCGTGTTCATTGATAGAGTAGTGTTTTGCCACCTCGAAGTCGTTGCTGGTGTGGTATGTCGGAGGGTTATTCTCGGCACCATCGACCACCCCACTTTGGAGTGCGGTATAGAGCTCGCCTACCGAGATTGGGGTCGCTGAACCTCCAAAGGCAGTCATCATATCGACCGCCATTGCGTTGGGCATAACTCTGATCTTTAGCCCCTTTAGATCCTCGGGCGTGAGGATCGGTTTCTTGGTTGTGTAGAAGCTACGTGCCCCTGCGTCGAAATAGCCCAATCCTCGGAAGAGATATCGCTCGGTCGAGAGCAACAGCTCATCGCCAATAGCCCCATCAATAATCTCGAAGAACTGCTCACGGCTCTCGAAGATATAGGGGAGGCCAAAGAGTTTGAATTCGTTGACGAAATTAGATAGTGAGGCGGCCGAGACCTTTGTCAAGGCGAGGCTGCCGATCTGCAACATCTCGATACACTGATTCTCGGAGCCAAGTTGCGCCCCTGGGTAGATCTCGATCGACATACGCCCACCCGAGATCTCTCGTAACTTCTCGTCGAGGTGGAGAAGCCCAGCGTGGACGGGGTGTTGTTGATTTAGGTTATGTGACATCTTTAACACTCGCATCTCATCCCCATCGCTACACGAAAGTAGGTGTAGCGACAGAGAGAAGATTAGGAGTGTAAATGCGAATGGTTTGATTCTCATTTACGGTGGTTTGGTTTTGGTTGGTTTGTTTAGTTAGGTTAAGAGGGAAACTACTATTTATAAAGTGTGTAGGCGATTCCCATCTCCAACCCTCTCAGCTCGGCTAATCCTCTGAGTCGGCCCAAGCACGAGTAGCCTGGGTTGCTCTTCTTCTTCAGATCATCCAACATCTGGTGTCCGTGGTCGGGGCGCATCGGGATCGAGACTTTACGCTCCTGCTCGATCTCCAATAGGGCCTTCATCACCTCATACATATCGACCTTACCCTCGAGGTGGTTAGCCTCGTAGAAGTTACCCTCCACATCACGATCGACTGAGCGTAGGTGGACGAAGTTGATCCTCTCGCTAAAGCGGCGCATCATACCAGCGAGGTCATTCTGCTCCGAGACTCCAAACGACCCTGTACACAAGCAGAGGCCATTCGATGGGTTAGGCACCCTCTCGACCAAGGTTCTAAAGTCGCTCTCCGAACTCATAATTCGGGGCAGACCAAGGATGCTCTTTGGTGGGTCGTCGGGGTGGATAGCGAGCACTACCCCACACTCATCGGCCACGGGGGCGATCTCCTTTAGGAACTCAACGAGGTTGTCTCGCAACGTCTCCGCCTCAACACCGTTGTATCGGTCTAACTCCCCCTGGAACTGCTCCAGCGTAAAGCTCTCCTCGGAGCCTGGAAGTCCTGCGATCATATTTCGGGTGATTAGGTTGATCTCCGCCTCGTCCATCATCTCATAGCGAGCCTTTGCCGCTGCCTTCTCCTCGTCGGTGTAGTCGGCCTCGGCCGCTGGGCGCTTTAATATAAATAGGTCGAAGGCTACAAAAGCGGCCTTCTCGAAGCGCAACGCCTTGGATCCATCCTCCAGTGTAAAGGCGAGGTTTGTTCGGGTCCAATCCAGCACGGGCATAAAGTTATAGGTGACGACCATCACACCACACTTCGCAAGGTTTCTGATCGACTCCTTGTAGTTGTCGATATAGAGTTGGAAATCTCCTGTGCGGGTCTTGATATGTTCGTGGACTGGCACACTCTCGACCACCGACCATACGAGCCCTGCCGCCTCTACCTCAGCGATACGTTTTTGGATCTGCTCGACACTCCACACCTCGCCATTTGGGATGTGGTGGAGCGCTGTTACTACTCCTGTGGCTCCTGCCTGCCTAATATCTTGGAGCGATACTGGGTCGTTGGGACCATACCACCTCCACGTCTGTTCACATAGATACATAATATTGTATTGTTTTTTTTATTATTATATTGAGAAAGCATCAAATCCACCATCGACAACGGCCAAAGTACCAGTGACAAACGACGAAGCATCGCTGATGAGGTAGTGGATCGTTCCATATAGCTCCTCGGGCTCTCCGAAGCGGCGGAATGGTGTGTGGGCGATGATTGTCTCGGCACGAGGGGTATATGAGCCATCCTCGTTGGTTAGCAGGGTTCGGTTCTGCTCCGTGAGGAAGAAGCCTGGGGTGATGGCGTTGACGCGGAACTTCTCGCCAAATTTGATTGCCAACTCACCAGCCATATACTTCGTATAGTTGGCGATAGCGGCCTTAGCTGAGGCGTAGCCCACGACACGAGTCAAGGGGCGAAGGGCCGACTCTGAGCAGAAGTTTACGATCACACCCTTGCCTGCATCGACCATCGCCTTCGAGAATACGGTTGTGGGGAGGACTGTTCCAAATAGGTTGAGATCGACAACCTTGCGGAAGGCCTCGACGTCGAGGTCAAAGACTGTTCCATCGGGCGAGATTGTAGCCCCTGCCATATTGCCACCTGCGGCATTTAGGAGGGTGTCGATCTTGCCATACTTAGAGATGATGGCCTCTGCGTTCTGCTCCAACACCTCTTTGTTCAAGACATCGGTCTTTAGAAACATTGCCTCGCCTCCTGCATCTGTGATCTCCTGCTGGGCCTGAGCTCCCAACGTCTCGTCACGATCCAAAATTACGATCTTTGCCCCTTGTGAGGCCAAATAGTTTGCTATTCCACGTCCGAGGACTCCAGCACCTCCCGTGATTACTACCACGCTCCCTGCTATGTCAAAAAGATTTTTCATTAAATAATATTATTTGTTAGTTGGTTTTAATTACCTATTTTCTTTTAAATTCTAAATTACCTTCGTCTCTCTCTATCTCGCTGCAGTTGGACAGCTATTTTGGAGTTCGTCCCACCCCTCCCTCTGTGGACAAGTGCAGGAAGGTGGAGCTGAAAACGCACCGCAACCAAACGCATCACAATCACACTCAACACAACAACTATCGAGGTGAGGTTTGCATTGGCCCCAAAGAGGGCCAAGAGAGCATAGACTCCACCCCCCAACAGCGAGGCAAGGGCATAGATGTCACGCCGAAACAACAGTGGCACATCCCCCACCAACATATCACGCAAGACTCCACCGAAACAGCCTGTCATCATACCCATCAGAACAGCGGCCCAAATTGGGAACCCAGCCCCGATGGTCTTGTCGATTCCCACCATCGTAAAGAGGGCGAGACCCAAGGTGTCGAAGATGAAGAATGTGTTGTTGAAGTGCAGCAGATAGCGTCCACTGATAATCACCAGCAGGAGTGCGATTGCCGTTAGGATGAGGTAGAGAGGATCCTCCAACCAAAAGGGGGTGAAGTCCAACATCACATCACGGATCGTTCCGCCCCCAATAGCTGTCACCAACCCGACGACATAGGCCCCAAAGAGGTCAAATCGCTTGGTTGCAGCGAGGCGGATGCCACTGATGGCGAAGGTCATTGTCCCTGCCATCTCTATAATGGTTACGATTGAGATGCTCATAGTTAAACAAAGTTACAACTTAATTTTGGAAATTAAAGATTATTGTCTAAAAATTGGTGGACTTCTTGGGTCATTTGGGTCTGTTGGGTCTGACCCCCAAGACCCAACAGACCCAAAACTCCCAAACCAAAAACCAAAAAAAAAGAGAAAACATTAATAATTTTTACTATCTTTGTTAAGTTTCACTTAAAACCAACCTACTAAAGAGAATTGAGAATGAAAAACACACTTATCGACCTATTCGAAAGAGCAGTTAGCAAATATCCTCAGAATATATTCCTAAAGGAGAAGATCGGCACCCAGTGGCAAGAGACAACCTACTCACA
The DNA here is from genome assembly GCA_047178625.1 of Rikenellaceae bacterium. Taxonomy (GTDB): domain Bacteria; phylum Bacteroidota; class Bacteroidia; order Bacteroidales; family Rikenellaceae; genus Alistipes. Next base: position 37,764 of record JBCQTJ010000016.1, on the reverse strand, counting down.
GACCCGTGAACAGGCGGAGCGATTCGGAGCGGGACTCGTGGCCCTTGGGGTCAGAAAAGGGGATAACATATCGCTTCTCTCCGAGGGGCGTAATGCGTGGATCATCGGCGAGTTAGCCCTGTTCTATGCTGGGGCGGTCAATGTCCCGTTGTCGGTGAAGTTGGACCAGAGCAGCGACCTGCTCTTTCGCCTCATCCACTCCGAGTCGAAGTATGTGGTTGTCTCGGCGACACAGCTCCCCAAGATCAGAGCCATCAAGGAGCAGCTCACCAACGTAAAGTGGATCATAGTCCTCGACACTCTCCAGAGATATGAGGAGGGGGAGATCTCGATGGCCGACGTCTGCAAATTGGGACGTAAATATTACACAGAGCAGCGAGACGACTTCTTGAAGATCTCGCAGAGCATCGAGAACGACGACATCGCGACGATAACCTACACCTCGGGAACAACAGCCGACCCAAAGGGTATTATGCTCACCCACCGCAACTACACCGCCAATGTCGAGCAGTCGCTTACCCTAATGGATATACCCCCCACATATAAGACCTTAATAATCCTCCCTCTCGACCACTGCTTTGCGCACGTGGTGGGATTCTACATCTTCTTGAACCAAGGGGCCTCGGTCGCCACAGTTCAGTTGGGCAAGAATCCGATGGAGACATTGAGGAATATCCCTATCAACATCAACGAGGTGAAACCAAATCTGATCCTCTCGGTCCCTGCTTTGGCCAAGACATTCAAGAAGTCAATTGAGACCTCGATCAGAAATAAAGGCAAGTTTACGGAGTGGCTGTTTAACACCGCCCTCTCGACAGCTAAGGCTTATAATAGGGATGGGTGGAGCCGAGGCAAAGGTTGGGTTGTGATCCTCAGACCTCTCGTGGCGCTCTTTGATAAGATCCTCTTCTCGAAGATCCGCCTCGGAATGGGTGGCGAGATTGATATGTTTGTGGGGGGAGGAGCACTCCTAAGCACCGACCTTCAGGACTTCTACTACGCAATAGGAATGCCTATGTTCCAAGGGTATGGCCTCTCGGAGGCTACCCCCGTGATCTCGTCGAACTCACTCTCGAAACATAAATTCGGAACGTCGGGGTCGTTGGTGAAGCCGCTCGACCTGAAGATTATGGATGCAGATGGGCGTGAGCTCCCTCGTGGCGAGAAGGGCGAGATCGTGATTCGTGGCGAGAATGTGATGGCTGGGTATTGGAAGAATGAGGCTACGACGGCCGAGACTGTGGTCGATGGTTGGCTCCACACGGGCGATATGGGTTATATGGACAAGGATGACTTCTTGGTTGTCTTGGGTCGCTTCAAGAGCCTCTTGATCGGCGGTGATGGCGAGAAGTATAGCCCCGAGGGGATCGAGGAGGCGTTGGTGGGTAGCTCACCCTACATCGACCAGATCGTCCTCCACAACAACCAAGACCCCTATACAACGGCCCTAATTGTCCCAAATATCGACGCTATGAAACGAGACGTCAGCTCGGAGTGGGGAACTACGGAGTCACAACGTGAGGCTGTGGCGTTGGTTCAGAGCTCGGTGGATCAATATCGCAAGGGTGGCGAGTCGGTGGGAATGTTCCCCGAGAGGTGGTTGCCAGCGAGCTTCGCACTTCTCCCCGAACCATTTACGGAGCAGAATTTGATGGTCAACAGCACGATGAAGATCGTGAGGAACAAGGTCGAGGAGCACTATGCGGAGCGCTTAACGGCTATGCTTGGTGACGACAAAGATGTTTTTAATAGTTATAATTTCAACTCTATAAAGTAACTGAGTTTAAGATGAAGGTATTGATATTGTGCACAGGAAATAGCTGCCGAAGCCAGATGGCACACGGCTTTTTGCAATCGTTCGACAAGAGCCTAACAGTCTGCTCGGCAGGGACCAAGGCGGCAGGCAAGCTCAATGCTGGGGCGGTAAAGACGATGGCGGAGGTTGGAATAGATATCTCGGGCCACACGTCGGACCCCGTGGAGAGCTATCTGGACGAGGAGTGGGATTATGTGATCACAGTCTGCGGAGGTGCCAACGAGTCGTGCCCTGCCTTTGGTGGTAAGGTCAAAAAGCGCCTGCACATCGGCTTCGACGACCCATCACACGCCCAAGGTAGCGAGGAGTTTATCGAGAGCGAGTTTCGGAGGGTGAGAGCTGAGATTAGGCGTGCTTTTCACCGCTTGTGGGTCGACGAGATGATGGAGGAGGGGTCGTGTCCGTGTGGGGCGAATACCTTCTGTCGTTGCGAATAAATAGGTGGTTATGGCGAAGAAACTGACAAAGACCAACGCCGTAAGGCTACTATCTCAGGCGAAGATAGCCTACGAATTGGTGAGTTATGAGGTAGACGAGAGCAACCTCGCAGCGACCCACGTAGCCGAGCAGTTGGGCGAAGATGTGGCTCAGGTGTTCAAGACCTTGGTTTTGAGGGGGGACCGCAACGGCCATTTGGTCTGCATTATACCAGGTGACAAGGAGTTGAATCTGAAGGTGGCGGCCAAAGTCTCGGGCAACAAAAGCGTAGAGATGATCCCGATGAAGGAGCTACTCCCAACGACAGGATATATAAGAGGGGCCTGCTCCCCAATAGGGATGAAACGACACCTCCCCACATTCATCGACCACTCGTCACTCAACTTCGAGGTGATCTACATCAGCGCAGGGGTTAGAGGGATGCAGATCGAGATCAACCCCCAGTCGCTCATCTCTTTTGTCGGGGCCGAGGTTGCGGAGCTTACAATTTGAGACTCTACAAAGAATGTATCCCTAAAAAATTGTGCTATTTCAGAAAAAATAGTATTTTTGTAAAAAATGAGACTGCAATGAAAATTGAACAACTTACGATAAAGAATTACAAGGTTTACAGAGATGTTGAGATCAAGAATCTCTCAACTATGTGTGTGTTTGTTGGGGCAAATGGAGCTGGCAAAACCACACTATTTGATGTGTTCGGTTTTCTGCACGATGCGTTAAAAGGGAATGTTAAGACAGCTCTAAGCCGTAGGGGTGGATTTAAAGAGGTCCGTTCAAGAGATAGCAAGGGACCTATCGAGATAATTATCAAATTTAGAAATCCAGCTGAGGGTGGAGAAAAACAACCTCTCGTTACGTATGAGTTAGCAATTGACGTGAAAGAGGGTACAACCATCCCTGTCATAAAGAAAGAGGTTCTTAGATATCGCAGAGGACAAAATGGAAAGCCATACACATTCTTAAACTTTAAAGAGGGACGAGGAAGTGCTATAACAAACGAAGATGAATTTGCAAGGGAGAAACAGAATTTTAAAGATAAGCGAGAGGAGCAGCAGCTTGACTCATCTGACATCCTTGCCATAAAGGGCTTAGGGCAGTTCCAAAAATTCAAAGCAATCAGCTCATTTAGACGACTGCTTGAAAACTGGTACGTATCTAACTTCCAGATCCAGTCGGCACAAACAGTCGCAGACTCTGGAATTAGCGAGCATCTATCTCATAGTGGCGATAACTTAGCTCAATACACAAAATATCTGTTCGAAAATCATCGTGATGAGTTTGATTCGATAATGAGCAAACTAAAGCACAGAATCCCTGGAATTGAGTCTGTTGAGGCAAAAGAGACTGATGATGGACGTATTGTGCTAAAATTCAAAGATGGCAGCTTTAAAGATCCATTTATATCTCGCTACGTCTCGGATGGAACAATCAAGATGTTTGGATATTTAATGCTTCTTCACGACCCTGTGCCACATCCTCTGCTATGCGTTGAGGAGCCAGAGAACTACCTACACCCTGGTCTTTTGACAGAATTAGCCGAAGAGTTTCGCGAGTATGCGAAAAGAGGAGGGCAGGTGTTTGTCTCGACACACGCACCCGACTTTGTTAATGCACTCACACCCGAGGAGGTTTTTTGGCTCGAAAAAGAGAATGGTTACACCCGAATCAAAAGGGCCTCAGAGGATAATGCAGTAAGACATCTGTATGAGGCTGGGGACAAATTAGGCTGGTTATGGATGCAAGGCTACTTCAAGGGTAGCGGCCCAAAAAAATAGAGCAAATATGGCACGAATAGAAATATTAGTAGAGGAACAATCTGCCGCTGTTTGCCTCAAAGAGCTGCTACCTCAAATCGTTCCAGAGGGTTGGGTGTATGGTGAAAATTACTTTATTGTTGAGCACCAAGGAAAGCAAGACCTACAAAGGTCGTTGAGAAACAAAACTAAGGCTTATAACAAATGGTTTGAACCAATAGCAGTGGTAGTCTTGCAGGATAAAGATGGAAACGATTGTAAGCAATTAAAACGAGAGATTTTAGATATCATTGGAGAGGTAAAATACCCCCACTTAGTTAGAATTGTGTGCACCGAATTAGAGGCGTGGTTTCTTGGCGATATGGACGCCATCTCAATGGCATACCCTAAATTCAAAAGTGAACAATACAAGGAAAGGGCCAAATATCGAGATCCAGATCATCTTGGAGCTAAAGAGGAGCTAAAGAGAATATTACCCGAATATAGCGAGATTAGATCATCAAAAGAGATCTCTAAATATCTCGATATAGGCAACAATAGATCCCAGAGCTTTAGGCAATTCGTTATGGGCGTAAAGAAGATCTTCAAAACCATTGATCCATCAGCATATTAGGGAAACCTCTATCAGGATAACGAAAATACAAAATAAAAAGGGAACACAAAGCAAATGTTTTTGTTCTCCTAAAGATTCTCTTAGAGGCTACAACTCGCTCGATTTATAGGTTGTGTAGCCCTCGTAATAGTAGCTATGGTCGATGCCCTTCATATATAGCTCTCGGTCGTTGATCTGGGGGGTCAATGCTTGTTGCAGGATGTGCTTTATCTCGATATCCTTTATTGGGCTGCGCTCCATTGCCATCAGATAGTCCTCTTTGTCTATCACACTCCAGTCGACCACCTGCCCCAACTCTCGCTTGAAGATCTGACCCAACCAGATGCGTGTGCTGCGGCCATTACCCTCTCGGAATGGGTGGGCTACGTTCATCTCTACGTACTTCTCAACAATCTGATCGAAGGTAGATTGCGGCATATTATCAATGAAGTTAAGCGACTGCTCGAGATACATAATTGGGGCAAAACGGAATCCACCCTTCGAGATATTCACATCACGTAGAGCACCCACAAAGGGGTATATCTCACCAAAGAGATATTTGTGGATCCGCTTCAGCGAGCTGAATTTACCAGCCTCTAAGCTCTCCAATATACCTTTATCGTATAGTTCGATCGCCTTGATTTTGCTGATTCGCTCCTCCTGCTGCGCCAACTCCGCTGGATTTGTTATGCCTAATATATTTTCAAGTATCATACCCTCTACATTTAACACACTATACTAAAGACAAAAAACTAAGCCTCTGCAAACCGCCAGATCTACAGAGACTTAATCATTTCTCACACCTACTCAAGTGGAGATGGCGGGAGTCGAACCCGCGTCCAAACAAGGAACCCAAAAGCTTTCTACACGCTTAGTCGACACTTGATCCTTCTGAGGTGAGCTGGCTGGCGACGACCTACTCACGACCCCAGTTCCTTAAATTTCGCCTATGGGTCGGAACTTTTCCCACGGACTATCTCTTAAGTGTTTGATACCCCATATTCACCTCGCATTAAAGAGCGGAACGAGAGGTGAGGGATAGACGTCACTACGCTCCTTGAGCGCTGTGATTAAGCCCTATTATCCTCGATAATTAGGCAGCGACTGAATAGCTATAATTGCCATTTGAAATTTGAGCATTAGGATTTACGAGCCACCACACAAAGCTCGGCGTGCTTACAATCAAACTCTACCTGCTGTCAAAACCGGTCATCCCCTGTTGCGAAACAACACAGAGAAGAATACTCTGATTGAAAAGTTCCACAAAGATAGAAAAAATTCTGTAATATATTGACAAATTTGCGAAAAAATTATACCTTTGTCTATCATCAACACTAAAACTGATCTTATTACAACTATGACACCATACAACGCTGTCGTTTCGCTTAGAAACGTTTCGATATATAATGCTGACGACCCATATGGGCGTCTCTCGATCAAGGAGGTGGTCCGCCGAGGAGAGCTCGTAGTGGGCGATATCAACTTAGACATCTGTGCAGGAGAGCTGATCTACTTGATCGGCCGTGTGGGTAGCGGAAAGAGTTCGCTCCTAAAGACTCTATATGCCGAGCTGCCGCTTTATGTGGGCGAGGGAGAGGTCGCTGGATACTCACTCAAAGGGCTCAAACAGAGGGACATACCCTATCTCAGACGCAAGATGGGCATCGTCTTTCAAGATTACAAGCTCTTGGACGACCGCAATGTCTATATGAACTTGGAGTATGTGATGAAGGCTACGGGGTGGCGAGACAACGCTCAGATTCAGACTCGCATCGAGCAGGTTCTCGACCTTGTGGATCTGAAGGTTAAGGGTTACAAGATGCCCTATGAGCTCTCGGGAGGCGAGCAGCAGCGTTTGGTCATTGCCCGAGCTCTGCTCAATTCGCCCGATTTGATCTTGGCCGACGAGCCTACGGGGAACCTCGACCCAGTGACTACCGATAGCATTATGCAGCTCTTTCGGCGCATAGTAGAGAATGGGTGTGCTGTGATTATGTCGACCCACAACACCGCCCTCTTGGAGAGCTATCCAGCTCGTGCGTTGCTCTTTGGGCAGGGTAAGATCCGAGAGATCAACCTCGATGCTGAGTTGGAGAGGTAGAGATCTTTTTATTTGACAAAATTAAGAGAAATAATAGATAAAATCTCAGTTTTTTTTCGTATGTTTGTAGATATTTTCATCACATAAACACAATTAAGAACGGATGAGCACTGAACAAGGTACAACAAAACAAAACAGCGAATACTCAGCATCTAATATTCAGGTACTTGAGGGTCTCGAGGCGGTACGTAAACGCCCCGCAATGTATATCGGAGATACGGGAGAGAAGGGTCTCCACCACCTCGTATATGAGGTCGTAGACAACTCGATCGACGAGGCTTTGGCTGGTTACTGTACACACATAAACGTCATCATTAACGAGGATAACTCGATCACCGTGAAGGATAACGGTCGTGGTATCCCCGTAGACTATCACGAGAAGGAGAAGAAATCGGCATTGGAGGTTGTCCTCACGGTGCTCCACGCTGGAGGTAAGTTCGACAAGGGCAGCTACAAAGTCTCGGGAGGATTGCACGGAGTGGGAGTATCCTGCGTAAATGCACTATCGACGCTCCTCGTAGCTGAGATCCACAAGAACGGCAAGATCTATCGCCAATCATATTGCAAGGGAACACCCACTTCGCAGGTCGAGGTGGTTGGCGAGTGCGAGGATCGTGGTACGATGGTGACATTCAAGCCCGACGCTGAGATCTTTACCCAGACAACAGTATATAAATATGATATCCTCGCCAAGAGGTTGCGTGAGCTCGCCTTCCTAAACAAGGGTATCCACCTCTCAATCACCGACAAGCGTGAGGAGGAGGGGCGTGAGGGAGATCGCACCGATGAGTTCTACTCGGAGGAGGGGTTGAAGGAGTTCGTCAAGTATCTCGACGCTACACGTGGCGAGGCTATCGTGGAGTCGATCATCTATATCGACACCGAGAAGAATGGTGTGCCTGTGGAGGTTGCGATGCAATACAACAACTCATTCTCGGAGAATGTACACTCGTATGTAAATAATATCAACACCCACGAGGGAGGAACACACCTCACGGGATTCCGCCGTGCGTTGACTCGTACACTAAAGAAGTATGCCGACGAATCGGGGATGTTGTCGAAGCTAAAGTTCGAGATCAATGGAGATGACTTCCGTGAGGGACTCACAGCCGTTGTCTCGGTGAAGGTTGCTGAGCCTCAGTTCGAGGGACAGACCAAGACTAAGTTGGGTAACGACGAGGTCTCGGCAGCGGTAGACCAAGCGATGTCGGCGGCTCTCGGCGCCTATTTGGAGGAGAACCCCAAGGATGCTAAGGCGATCGTGCAGAAGGTGATATTGGCCGCTACGGCTCGTCACGCCGCACGTCACGCACGTGAGGTGGTGCAGCGCAAGACGGTATTGTCGGGTGCGGGGCTCCCAGGTAAGCTCACCGATTGTTCGAGCCGTGACCGCTCTATTGCTGAGATCTTCTTTGTCGAGGGAGACTCGGCGGGTGGAACTGCTAAGCAGGGCCGTGACCGTAACTTCCAAGCTATTATGCCGCTACGAGGTAAGATCCTCAATGTCGAGAAGGCGCAGGAGCATAAGATGTGGGAGAATGAGGAGATCAAGAATATGTACACCGCACTCGGAGTATCGGTTGGTACTGAGGAGGATAGCAAGGCTCTTAATATCACGAAGCTCAGATACAACAAGATCATCATTATGACCGATGCCGACGTCGATGGTAGCCATATCGCTACGCTGATCCTCACATTCTTCTTCCGCAAGATGCGTGAGTTGATCGAGAATGGACACGTATATATCGCTACCCCACCGCTCTACTTGATCAAGAAGGGTAAGCAGGAGAGGTATTGTTGGAGCGAGCAGGAGCGTGAGAATGTCATAGCGGACTTCGGAGGCAAGGGCGTTCACATCCAGCGATACAAGGGACTTGGTGAGATGAACGACATACAGCTTTGGGACACTACGATGAACCCCGAGACTCGTATCTTGCGACAGGTGACTATCGACAACGCTGCTGAGGCTGATAGGGTATTCTCGATGTTAATGGGTGACGAGGTTCCCCCACGTCGTGAGTTCATCGAGCAGAACGCCCACTACGCAAATATCGACGCCTAAGCGGAGAGGGGCGAGCTAAGAGGGGGGCGAGAGCTAAGAGGCTGAGAGCTAAGAGAGGGGGCGAGCTAAGAGGCTGAGAGCTAAGAGAGGGCGAGAGCTAAGAGGCTGAGAGGCAAAACCCCAATGATAAAATGATAATGATAAAAAGGGAGGTGGTTCGTAATTGAGCCACCTCCCTTTGTAGTTATATGTCACCGTCGAGCTACACGCAATAGGAGGAGATGAGCTGGATCGAGAGGATCAAGATCACCATCGCAATAGGATAGACCGTTGCGTAGGCCACACTTGGGATATTGCTATCGACCATAGAGTCGGCAGCGGCCAAACCTGGTGTACTGGTCATACCTCCCGTGAGGGTTCCCAACAGATCTAACAGGCTGATTTTGAGCACTCCATACCCCACCGCCACAGCGATGATCATCGGGATGAGGGTGATCGCAGCACCCACTCCAAACAACAACAGTCCACTCTCTTGGAACGTTGCGACGAGGTTCCTACCTGCCGAGGTACCCACTTCGGCCAAGAAGAGCAGCAGACCCAACTGACGAAGCAGCTGGTTGGCAGGGCCCGACATAGACCATAGGATTGGACCCGTCTTACCCTTAGCGCTCAATATGAGGGCGGCAATCAAGACTCCACCCGTGAGCCCAGGTGAGAAGTCGAGCCCCCCAGGGAACGAGATGTTGATCTTACCCACCAAAACTCCGATCACGATACCCATAGCGATAGGGAAGAAGTCGGTGTCCGAGAGGCGCTTAACGTCGTTTCCGAAGAGGCGAGCCATACTATCCATAGCGTCACGCTCTCCCACACACATCAGCTTATCACCGAACTTAAGCTCGAGATCATCGGATGGCGAGATGGTGATACCACTTCGTCGGATGCGAGTCACCGTACATCCGAAGTTACGCTGGAGGTGGAGATCCCCCAACCTCTTGTTGACCATCGACTGCTTAGAGAGCAACAGCGACACCACCACCTGAGAGCTATGCAAGGGGAGCTCGCCCTCCTCTCTCTCTCCGATCATAATGGCGAAGCGCTCCAGAGCATCGTTGCTACCCACCGCTTGAACATAGTCGTTCTCGGCCAAAGCGGTGTATGATTTGGGCAGGAAGATATCGTTGCCGTGACGAATACGAGAGACGATCGCCCCCGTGGTGGTGCGCACCTTCATCTGCTCCAACGTCTTGCCGAAGGCTGCTGGGTTCGAGACCCTAAAGATGCAGGTCTTTAAGTCGGGGTATGAGCCCCTACGCTCCCTCTCCAACTTGGCCGCCTCGGCCTCTAAGTCGACTCGCATCACCTTGGGCAGCAGCTTCACGAACAAGATAACGCCGATCACACCAAATGGGTAGGCGATACCATAGGCGATAGAGGCCATCGGTGAGTTGGTGCTATCAATTGCCACAGCCAATCCTGGTGTACTGGTCAAGGCTCCCGCCATAAGTCCCACGACGCTTGGGGTGTCGACCCCGAAGAGGTACTTGGCCCCGACAGCTGTTGCTGCGGCCGACAAGATGATCAGCATCGTAATCATTATCAAGGTCTTACCCTTGCTCTGGAACGAGCTGAAGAATCCAGGTCCTGCTTGGATACCGATCGTGAAGATGAAGAGCACCAATCCGAAGTTACCCAGCTCCTTGGGGATGATAACACCGAAGTGGCCGAATAGCAGAGCGATGAAGATCACTGCCGAGACATCGAGTGAGAGGCCTCCGATCTTGATACGTCCCAAGATAAACCCTAACGCTACTATGAGGAATAGCGAGAAGTAGGAGTAGTTTAATAGGTCTAATAACATTGTTTGAGTATGGTTTGTTTTTAATTATTTGCGTATCTACAATAATCCGACACCAAAGATAGTAAATAAAAGAGGGAAAATCAATCAAACATTTAGTTTTTTTTACTCATCCTCTCCCACCTGCTCCTCTTGGGCCTTGGATTCATCGCTTTTGAGGGCCAACGCCTTGCGCCCCTTGATCCCCGACTCGATCAACATCTCGGCTTGGCGGATGATGCCGCTCTCCTCGCCCAACTGCATCTTGGCGCTATGGAAGGTCTCGAGTGCCGAGTTCAACCTCTCGCCCACCTTCACAAAGGAGTCGACGAAGATCTGACACTTATTATATAGGTGTCGCCCTCGCTCCAATATCCTCTCCACATTTTGGTGCTGCTTCTCCCTCGACCACAGATCCGAGACGATCTTCAGCGAGGTGATGAGGTTGGTGGGTGAGATCAAGAGGATCTTCTTGTTGTAGGCGTTCTGCCACAGCTTCAGATCGCTCTGCATAGCCACCATTGCGGCGAAGTCGTTGGGGATAAACATCATCACGAAGTCGAGCGAACCGCTCACATACCTCTCGTAGCTCTTCACATTCAGCTCGTCGATGTGTGCCTTGATCGAGACTATATGGCGCTTTAGGGCCGCCTTGCGCTCCTCGTCGCCCTCGGCATTGCAGTAGTCGGTGTAGGCCGCAATGGAGACCTTGGAGTCGATGATGACGTTGCGGTTGTCGGGGAAGTGGACTATTGCGTCGGGGATCATCTTGCGCCCATCGTCGTTGCGGTAGGGGTTGCCCTCCTCGTCACGCAGCATCCCTTGGAGCTCGTAGCCCTCACGCCCCACTGTGAGGCCCGAGTTTTGGAGTATGTTCTCGAGTATCGTCTCGCCCCAATTTCCAGCGGTCTTGTTGTTGCCCCTCAGCGCATTGCTCAGGCTCTTGGCCTCGGCACTCATCCCTTGGCTGATCTCGACCATCTGCTTGATCTTGAGCTCCAGCTCGGTTCGCTCACGGCTCTGCTCCTTTGTGGCGGTGTGGACCTGCTCCTTGAACTCCTTGATCTCCCTTTGGAACGGCTTCATCAGCTCCTCCATTCGCTCGGCATTGAACTTGTTCACCTTGTCACGGCTCTCCTCGATGATCTTGTTCGAGATCAGCTCGAATTGGCCCTTAAGCCTCTGCTCCAACTTCTCCTCGGAGCCCTTCAACTCCTCGATCTGTCGCTTTAGCTCCACCTCACGTTGCCTGCTTGCCTCCAATGCTGAGCTTAGCTCTCCGTTGCTCTTCGAGAGATCGAAGAGTTGGCGGCTCATAAAGTAGATGGCCGCTATAGCTACTATGCTCACTATCAATATTATATAGATCTCCATATCAGATTGTGTTTTATTCTTTTACATCTCACGTTTGGCCGCCTCCGCTCGGCGGTTATAATCCCCCTTGGCATAGAGCAGATAGAACAGCAGCGCCACCACCGACAAGGCCACAGCGACTACGTAAAGCGCCTGATAGCTCCACCAATGGGCGATGGTACCACCCACCAACATACCCACTCCCGAGCCCAGATCGAGGGCGATGAAGTAGGTCGAGTTGGCCGTTCCCCTGCGACGTGCAGGGACCAAGTCGATCATCATAGATTGGATCGAGGGGGCAACCAACCCGAAGCCGAGCCCCAAAGTAACCGAGGTGATGGTGAAGAGGGTATCGTCGAGCAGCGAAGAGGCGAACAGAGCCCCCGAGGTGATAATGAGCAGCGCCCCCAACTTCACGATCAGATCGTTGAGACCACGCCTAAGCGCACCCCCAGCCATAACCCTCGACCCGAGGATTCCACAAGCGAAGAGCAGGAAGAAGTTGCCCGAGTTGCCCTCGATCCCCCTCTCGCCAACATACAACGAGACATAGACCATCAGCGACCCATAGAAGAAGTACATCAGCGAAATAACAGAGGCCACAGAGGCACCTTCACGCAGGAAGAAGCGGTCGACCGACATAGGCTCCTTGTGCACCACCTTTTCACGGGGCGCAGTCCTCACCATACTACCGATGCCGACCCCCACCCAGCAGCTCGAGGCGGCCAAGATGAAGAGCTCCTTATAGGTGAACCACTCGATGAAGTAGAGCCCCACCATAGGCCCCACAGCCATCGCCAAGACGATTATAGCCCCATAATATCCGATTCCCTCACCACGCCTCGACGAGGGTATCACGTCGATGGCGAGCGTAGAGGCGGCAGTAGTCACCAGCGCAAAGGTCGCACCCAACAGAACACGTGTGATGATGAGCCCCACAATCGAGGTAGAGATGATATAGCCCGTAAAGAGAAAGGCAAACAACGCAAAGGCAACAAGATAGAATCTTCGGCGGTCGAAGCGGTCGACAAGGTAGCCCGAGAAGGGGCGTGTCAGCAGTGCGGTGATGATGTAGGATGCGGCGACGATACCCGCAACCGACGAGTCGGCGTGGAACTCATCGACCACATAGCGTGCGATGATCGGCATCACAAGGTAGAAGCCTGCGAACATCAGTAGGCTCGCTACGGACAATAGAACATAATTACGATTAAACAACCTCTCTTTTCTCTCTTTACACTTCATAATTTTTCATTGATTTTTGAGATGACAAAGATAGCTATTTTCTCGGTTATTTCACACACTACCGCCCGAAAAAGTTAATCCCGACGAGGTGCGAGAGGGTCAATCCCGATAGGCAAGCGCCTCGATCTCCATCAGCAGCTCGTCACGGCAGATGTCGGCAAAGAGGTAGAGCGCATCGTAGGGGGCATAGCACTCGACCACGTCACGGATCTGCTCGAAATCCTCCCTATACTTAATATATACCTTCAGCGATCTGGCCTCGGAGCAGGTTCCATTCCTCAGCAGCTCGTCGATATTCTCCAACGTGATGCGGGTCTGTTCGGCAGCCGAGACACCCACCAACGACTCCTCGCCCCTGATGGCGGCCGTTCCCGAGATATACATCAGATCACCGCTCAGCTTAGCCCTCTCGAACTTGGGCGTGGTCTTTTGGCTCTTCTCCCCTATCAAGACACCCTTAGAATAGGCGTGTGCAGCCACTTGTAGCTCGTTATCTATTGGGATGATCTCCTCGCCCACAGTGGCATCGAAGTCGATCACAACGCCTCCCGACAAGGCCCCAATGCCCGTTGCCGCTGGGTAGCCATACGTCCACTCACACTTGCTATATAGCTCGCTTCTTGCGTCGTTAAACTCTTGGTAGTGTTGGTTATTCTCATCCTCGAAGGTGATCCTCTCTATGTAGTTCCATTGGCGGACGATGTTGCGGATGGGGATCTGCTCGAACCTCAGTATCTGGTCCATCACCCCACAGATTGCCTTCGATTGGTCGTAGATCGAGATCCTCTGGTCTCGGTGCAGGGCCGACAAGCCACCGACCAAGATTCGCTTCACCTCGCCTCGCCTCATTCTGATGTAGTCGACCCCAGCGTGGGCCACATTCTCTATGTACCACTCCTGCTCGTTGTGCGAGAACCACACCTCGGCAGCGATGATGCTCTCGAAGGGGGGTTGCGCCACATAGCTCCACACGGGCATCGCACCACGGTAGTTGTGGTGCAGGGCGGCCTCGACCATATCACGATCACGCATATAGGCGTTGTTGTCGGTGGGCGATCCGTAGACGGTTATACGCAACAGACGTCGACCCTCCGAGATTAGGGGGATCTGCTCCAAGACACTGTTTATGGATTGTGAGATGTTGACGAACTCACGTGAGGTGTAGATAAATCGGCTCTGCATTAGTTTAGGTTAGGCTCATATCTCTCACGGCTTGGGAGCCCCCTACTGATGTGGTTAAGACCAGTAGGGGCCCAAGTACAAGGAGAAGTTAATTCATTTTTGGATACATAATTGGTTGGTATCCGTCTGCGAAGATACAAAAACTTTTCTGATTTCCAAAAAAACACTACAAATATGCCTTAAAATATGAGATTTGGTTAGATTGAGGTCAATTTGTTTGGTAAATCGTTTGGATTTTGAGATATAACGTATTAACTTTGTAGCTGGATTTGGTTAAGTGTAGAGTCAAATGATTTTATCATTTTATCATTTATCATTTTATCATTTGTGTTTTTATATGGTGTGCTGGGTCTTAACTGAGCCTTGCTGAGACTTGACTGAGTCGGTGTGTCTGGTAGGGTGTAGTAGTGGTAGAGTATAGTAGTATGTAAGTATAATAGTATAAATATAATAATATATAAATATATTATAACTATATATATAATAATATAATATAAATATTAAATATATATAAATAAATATAAACAAGTAGTATATGACAAGTAGTAGAGAACCAAACTAACAGACCAACCAACCCATCCATACACACCAACTCAGCAAGACTCAGTCAAGACCCAGCACACCATCAATTAAAACCTAAATGATAAAATGATAAATGATAAAATGATAAAACTCAGAGCCTACTCCACATAAAGCACCAAACCCTTAAGATACTCACCCTCAGGATGATAGATGTTGATAGGGTGGTCAGCAGGCTGAGTCAGCTGATGCAGGATGCGCACCTTGCGACCAGCAATTGCGGCAGCCGAGAAGACCGTAGTTCGAAAAAGCTCCTTAGAGACCGCCTGAGAGCACGAGAAGGTGAAGAGTATACCTCCACTCTTAATCTGCGACAAAGCCCTCGCATTGAGCCTCTTATAGCCCTGCATCGCCTTGCCTACGACCTTGTGGTGTTTGGCAAATGCTGGTGGGTCGAGGATCACGAGGTCATACTTCGAGCCTATATCCTTGAGGTACTCCATCGCATCTACGGCCACCGACGTGTGGGCCGCACCCTCGCCAAAGTTGAGCCTAACGTTCTCATCAGCGAGCTCCACAGCCCTCTGCGACGAGTCGACCGAGCATACCTCCTTGGCCCCTCCAGCCAAAGCATAGACCGAGAAACCGCCCGTATAGCAGAATGTGTTGAGCACCGTGCGCCCCTTTGCGTAGTGCTGCACCAGCTCCCTATTATAGCGCTGGTCGATGAAGAAGCCCGTCTTTTGGCCCCTCTCCCAGTTGATGCTGAATTTGTGGCCCCCCTCCAAGACAATATTGCTCTGGGATGGGGAGGCAGACCCCCCATAGAGATAGCCATCCACAGCCCCCAAATCGGCGTTGTAGGGGAGTGTCTGGGCGCTCTTGTCATAGATGGTGGTGATACGCTCCGCGTAGGTCGCTCGGATCGCCTCAGCGACCTCTCTGCGTGAGAGGTACATCCCCACCGAGTGGCACTGCACAACGGCGTGTGAGCCATAGATATCGACCACAAGCCCAGGCAACGAGTCGCCCTCGCCGTGGATCAGCCTATAACAGGTCGTCTCCTCACTCTCGGTTAGCTTAAGCGCCTCTCTCACCTCGTAGGCCGCCTCGACTCGTCTGTTCCACCACTGCTGGTCGATCTGCTCCTGCTCGAATGTGAGGACTCTAATGGCGATCGAGCCGATCTGGTAGTGGCCCGAGGCTATGAAGTTCCCATCCTTGGTTCTCACATCGACGATCTCGCCCTCGGTGAGCTCCTCATCCACCTCTGCTCGCTCTATTGCGCCCGAGAAGATCCACGGGTGACGACGTAGTAGTGACTCCTCTTTTCCCTTCTTAAGGTATATTTGTGCTCTGTTATTCATTGGTCTCTTGCTTTTTCTTGGATCTTCTGTGTCGGCTGGGTCGGCTGGGTCGGCTGGGTCTCTTGTACCCTTTGGCTTCGGCCTCCGCCATCCTCTTCCGCCTTCGCTCTGCCGCCTCTGCCGCCTGTTGGGCTTGTTGGGCACGTAGCTTGGCTATCTGTTCTGCCGATAGCTTTGGCGTTGATTGTAGCTTGTTGTATATCTCGATGCAGGCCCACGCATCGGTGGCCGCATATATCATCTGTTGTGGTGTGAATGTCGCCGCCTCCCAATTGCTCAGCCTCTGGGCCTTAGAGATCTTACTCCCCAACACAAGGGCCGCCATCTTGCGCAGGCTCCGTTCTGCTATACCCCACTCCCACACCACGTTTTGCAGGTCATAGAAGCCCCTCTCGTGGAGCGTGCATATCTGGTTCAGCGAGCGGATATCCCCCGCCACATCGGCCCCCAACTTCACCACCTTGTCGCTCTCCAACACCTCCAAAATAGGGCGTGAGAGCCCCACCTTATTGAGTCGGATGAGGTAGCACCGCTCGGGTGTCGAGAGCTGCAACAGCGACACTTTGTAGCTCACCCCCGCCTTGAACGATGGGCGTGTCTCGGTGTCGAAGCCGATAATCGGGTGACTCATCAAATCTCGACAAGCACTCTCGACCTGCTCCTCACGCTCGACCACGACGATCTGGCCCCCAAATGTGAGGGCTGGCAGAGCTGCTGTCTGCTCGTTGCTTATTCTCTGTTCTATCTCTTGCGACATCGTTTTTCGTTATAAACGCCCAAAGATACAAAATTATATCTATATTTTCTTAAAATAGGCCAAAGAATCTCTTTTTCTTCTCCTTCTGCTCTTCTCGACCCTCATCCTCGCCCAACCTCAGCTCGAACCCCTCGGCCCTCCTAATTAGGCAACCACCATCCATCTCAAGGAGCCCCTCTCGTGTCAACCGATTGAACTCCTCGAAGAAGATCTGCTTGGGTGTGCGTATCTCGGCCACCAGATCTTTGAGGTGGATTGGCGGCTGAGACCTATCCCCCACTGTCACCAATATCCTCTCTCTAAGCGTTATCACATCCTTATATTTATACCCCTGCTTGGCACGCCTACGCTCGAGGCAGATGTCGCACACGCCACACTCCTTGCTCTCATCCACCCCAAAATAGCTCGACAGCATCCGAGATCGGCACACACTCCGATTATCGAAATATTTGATCATATTCCCCAGCCTCTCTTGATACAACTGCTTACGATATTTATAGGTCACGGGCGAGATATAGAGCTCCCTCTTTTTGAGTCGATCCTTGTGGAGGTAGATCATCGACGAGCGGTTGGTGGGGATATATTGGATCAGCCTCAACCTCACCAGATCCTTCAACAGCTCCTTGACCCTCTCGAGTGTATAGCCGCTCACCTCGGCGATATCGGGCTCATAGATGGGCCTAAAATCGCTAAATAGACCATCGTAGAGGCGCACCAAGGCGAGGATAATACCATCCAACTCTTGGCGAGTGATCCTCACCCGATAGAGGTCGTCTCGACCCACCAAAAACATAACCCGAGAGGGCTGCTTAAACTCATCTATGAGCGTGATATAGCCATTCATCTCCAACAGCTTCACCACACTCTCAAAGGTCTTGGAGTAGATCTTATTGGCCCTACAAAACGCCCTCACATCGAACTTATGGCTACGCAGCGACCCCTCGCCATAGACCACACCGATCGTGCTGCATATCTGGTCATAGGTCTGCTTAACCAGATCCAACGAGGGGAACTCCTTCTCGATCGACTGCCTCACACTCCACAAATCGTCGGGTGCGATCAACAACACCGCATAGCTACGAACCCCATCACGCCCTGCTCGCCCCGCCTCCTGATAGTAGCCCTCCAACGAGTCACAAGGCTCATAGTGGATCACAACCCTCACATCGGGCTTATCAATACCCATTCCAAAGGCGTTGGTGGCCACAATCACTCGATAGATGCCCCTCTGCCACTCATCTTGTATGGTCGACCGCTCGGCGTGGGGCAACCCTGCGTGATAATACATTGCGCTCTGGCCCGCCATACTCAACATCTTGGCAACATTCTCACACCCACCTCTACTCCTCATATAGACTATGGCCGACCCATCGACACTTCGCAACACATTGCGCATCATCCCCATCTTATCTTCGGTAAATCGCACCACATAGCTCAGATTGGGGCGTGAGAAGTCTCCTCGATAGACATTAGGTGTTTTGAACCCAAGGTTCTTCATTATATCCTTGCAGACCAACTCCGTAGCCGAGGCGGTGAGGGCCATTATCGGCACCCCCTCCAACACCTCACGGATCTGGGCTATGCGAAGGTAGCTCGGGCGGAAGTCATAGCCCCATTGCGAGATACAGTGCGCCTCGTCGACCGCCACCATCGAGACCTTCATCATCCTGAGTCGGAGCTGAAACGAGGAGGAGGCAAGGCGTTCGGGGGCGACATAGAGCAGCTTCACATCCCCATAGGTGCAGTTGTCGAGGGCCACCTCGATCTGGCGTTTCGAGAGCCCCGAATGGATCGAGAGGGCCGATATCCCCTGCCTTCGGAGCCTATCCACTTGGTCCTTCATAAGGGCAATGAGAGGGGTCACAACGATGCAGACCCCCTCCTCGACGAGGGCTGGCACCTGATAGATCAACGACTTACCACCCCCCGTGGGCAGCAGTGCGAGCACATCACGCCCCGCAAGGATCTGCTCGATCACCTCACGCTGCATCGGCCTAAAACTCTCGTAGCCCCAATATCTTCGAAGCACCTCCTCGGGGGTAGGCGCACTCACTCTCTGCTTATTCATTCCACAAATCTACATATTATTTTCGTCTCACACACCCTATCTTCCGATTTTTTTGCCTATATTTGTCTCGATATTATACTATTGTGATGAGGAGAGATCAGATATATTCGTTGCTACTGCTGATGGTGATTACCCTTGGCGGAGGGGGCCTACTGTCCCAATATATCTACTCCTGCAACGGCTCACACTGCTCTACCCACCATATCACCCTCGACTGCCAGAGCGAGGAGTGTCACCACCACCACCCCAATATCGACTCACGATGTATCGGAGAGGGTAACATCTCGTTCGAATATGTTGTGTCGCTGGATCAGAACCGCCTACCCGCAATCTGCCACCTCTCTATCGTCGAGCCTCACAACGTCAACTTCGACAACTATGCGTATGCCGACTCCCAGCTATTTGGGCAGTGGCGACAATACGATCTATATCGGGGATTCGACCCCACCGTCTCACGACTCCGTGCCCCTCCTGCGTTAGTTTAAGATGTATAAACACTTAGATTCTAACACTTTAAACACGAAACAAATATGCAAAAATATAGATTCATCGCCTCATCTGTGGCGATGATACTCTCCGTTGGTATAGTCTCAGCTACGTCAACCGAGACCAAGGCAGAGATAGAGACCGAAATGGAGGCAGAGATGGAGGTAGTAGCGGTCGAGATCCCACAAAAAACCAACTTCATCAAGCAGTCGGGGATGGTCAAGACCGAGATGATCTCCTTCGCAGGGCTCTGCAAAATGGCCTGCTGCAACTTGGCCGAGAGCTTCGAGAACTCCGCCTCCGTAACAGTGGGCTTTAGCGACGCTATCTCGGGAGCACGTCAGATCCAGATGTTGGGTTTGGCAGGTACCTACACCCAGATATTAGACGAAAACAGAGCCATTATGCGAGGCATCAGCTCCCCCTACGGATTAAGCTACACACCAGGTATGTGGCTCAACTCGATCCAAGTCTCTAAGGGGATCTCGTCTATCACGGCTGGCCACGAGGCGATCACGGGACAGATCAATTTGGAGATGCGAAAACCCACCGACAGCGAGCGACTCTTCCTCAACCTCTTCCTCAACGACGAACTCCGCCCCGAGGTCAACCTCAGCTCAGCAATGAAGGTGGGCCATAGCGGCAAACTCTCGACCGTGGTGATGGCCCACCTCTCGGCCGACACCGACACTGTGGAGATGGACCACAATGGGGATGGGTTCCGTGATATGCCTGCCTCTCAACTATATACAGTGTCAAACCGCTGGAGCTACATAGCCGACAGTGGCGTTCAGCTCCGTTGGGGCCTCAAGCTCTTGGAGGAGGATCGCCTTGGGGGAATGGTCGACTACGACCCCGAGAGACGTGATCAGATGCTCACCGACAACATCTATGGCTCCAAGATCGAGAACCGTGGTCTAAATGGCTACTTCAAGGTGGGGGCACCAGTCGCAAAAGCGATCTACGACAGCGAGAGTGGCGAGGAGCTACGCTCTAACATCGCCTTTGTGGCCGACTACGAGCTCTTCAAAGAGGATGCCTACTTCGGGCTAAATGGCTACGATGGCAGGGAGAGTTCGCTATCGGTGAACCTGATGTATAACCACTACCTCTCGCCCCTCTCCTCGCTCATCGTCGGCCTCTCGTCACAGCTCCAGAGCATCGACGAGGTGGTGGGAAACAAAACCCTCACCGTCGACAACAGCTTCGACCTCTCGAGGAGTGAGAACGAGGTGGGCGGATATGTAGAGTACACCTACAAACGAGGCGAAACCTTCTCAGTGATAGCAGGCCTTAGAGGCGACTACAACAGCTACTACAACAACTTCACAGCCACCCCCCGAGGCCAGCTAAAGTGGTCGATCACCCCCTCGACAACCCTCCGTGCATCGGCAGGCGTGGGCCACCGAACCTCGAATGTCGTAACCGACAACATAGGGCTACTGACCACGGGGCGAGAGATAATCTTCGACCAAGGGGTGGGCCCCGACTTCGATAGGCAGGAGCGAGCCGTGACATTGGGCGGAAGTGTAACCCAGAGCTTCAAACTCCTACGTAGCGGCGATGCCACAGTGAGCTTCGACTACTTCCGCACCAGCTTCTCGAACACAGTGGTAGTAGACCAAGAGTGGGACTCCTCTTCGATCCACATCTACAACACCACCGCCCCCTCCTCGACCGACTCCTATCAGGTAGATCTGACGTGGGCCCCACTCTCGGGGTTCGACATCTTCACGACATTCCGCTACACCGATAGCTCCATTACGCTGAACCGCCCCGATGGAGAGACTCAGACAACCGAGAGGGCCTTGGTCGGCCAATTCAAGACCCTTTTGAACCTGCAATACGCCACACGCTTTCGCAAGTGGGTATTCGATGCCACGGCCCAATTCAATGGCCCGAGTCGCCTACCAGTCCAAGATGGGGTGCTGAGCGAGAGTAAATACTCCCCCTCCTACCCGATGTTCTACGCCCAAGTGAGCCGCCGAATAGGTGCGTGGGAGCTCTATGTGGGGTGCGAGAATATCGCCAACTACACGCAGTCGGAACCGATCATCAGTGCCGACAACCCCTTCTCCAGCAGCTTCAACTCCTCGGTTGTTTGGGGCCCTCTGATGGGCAGGAAGTTCTATGCAGGAGTAAGATTTAATATGTATTAAAAATTAAATAATATGAAAAACATCATCAAGCTAACCGTAGCATCAATCATCCTTCTCATCGCCTCACTATCAGTCGCTGAGGCCAAAGCCAAGACAGAGAAAGAGATCGTAACAAAGTGCTTCATCACCACCCTCAACTGCCACTCGTGTGCCGAGAAGATTATGAAGGTACTACCCTACCAAAAAGGGATCAAGGATGTGGTAGTAAAGGTAGAGGAGAAGAGCGTCACAGTCACCTACGACACATCGAAGAACTCCGAGGAGGCGATAGTCGAGAGCCTCAACAGACTCGACATTAAGGTGGTTGAGACCCCTGCATCGACCTGTTGCGAGGGTTGCAGCATATAGCGAATAGGTATAAATACTTATTTTATTTACAAAAGGTAGAATATCTCGTCTTGATATTCTACCTTTTAGCCTATTTTATTATCTTTGCAGAGTGAAAAAGTGTGATAACAAAAATAGCGTTCCATCACCCTGTTACCTGCTCTCTGAGAGGGCGTTAATGGCCAATTTGGAGCTAATAGACAGAGTGCGCAAGCTCTCGGGGGCCGAGGTAATCGTAGCCCTCAAAGCCTCTGCAATGTGGAGTATCTTCCCCCTCCTTGCCGCCCACTCGGATGGAGCCACAGCAAGCTCACTCTCCGAGGCAAGGCTTGTTCACGAGGAGTTCGGAACCCTCTCCCACACCTACGCCCCGATCTACACCGACTCCGAGATCGAGCAGATTTTGGAGCTAAGCAGCCACATAACCTTCAACTCACTCTCTCAACACCAGCGATTTGGCGAGAGGGCGAGGGCAAGAGGGATCTCGTGCGGCCTAAGGATCAACCCCGAGTACTCACCCGTCGGGACCGACCTCTACAACCCCTGCGTGGCAGGATCGAGGTTAGGCATCGCAAAAGAATTACTAAAGAAAGGGCTACCCGAGGGGATAGAGGGGCTCCATTTCCACGTACTCTGCGAGTCGAGACCCCACCACCTCCGCTTGGCCTTAGAGGCTGTTGAGCGCAACTTCGGAGCACTATTAGAGGGTGTGAAGTGGTTGAATATGGGGGGCGGCCACTTGATGGCTCACGAGGAGTATGATTGCGATGAGCTTATAGAGGTGATCCGTTGGTTCAAGGGTAGACACCCCCACCTAAGGCTGATCTTGGAGCCAGGCAGCGCCTTCACGTGGCGCACAGGGTCGCTGATCGCCACAATAGAGGACATAGTAGAGAATGGAGGGGTGAGAACAGCGATGATGAACGCCTCGTTCGCCTGCCATATGCCCGACTGCTTGGAGATGCCATACAAACCATCAATCGTGGGGACACGTGAGCCAAAAGAGGGCGAAAAGGGATGGCGCTTAGGGGGAAACAGCTGCTTAGCTGGCGACTTCATTGGCGAGTGGGTGTTCGAGGATGGTCACACACCCCTGCTTGGTGAGAGGATCGAGTTCGAGGATATGATCCACTACACGATGGTCAAGACGACGATGTTCAACGGGGTCTCACACCCTGCAATCGCAATCGAGCGAGAGAGCGGAGAGGTTGAGATAGTGAGGGAGTTTGGATACGAGGATTTCAAGACAAGGATGTCATAAACGAAACAGAAATAATATTTTATAATGAACGATTTTAAAGCAACACAATACACTCTCGAGTGTGTCTCAACTGGCCGTGAATTTGAGGATACAGGCTGGTGTTTGGATGATAATCAGTGCAAATCGCCATCGCTGATTAGGGCTAAGTATGCAAAGCGTCAGATCGAGGTAGGCGACGACTCAATGGGTCTCTACAAGTTTGCCGATTGGTTGCCCATCTCTCGTATGTTGAAGGGCTCATCTGCCCCCGTGACCTACAAGAGCCGTGGGCTTGCCGACCACCTCGGACTCGAAAACCTCTGGATCACATTCAGCGGATACAACCCCGCAGTTGGTGCGAAGATGTCGACCTGCTCATTCAAGGAGACCGAGGCGTATAGCGTCTGTGGACGTGCCGACGAGGGCGAGGAGAGGGTTTTGGTTGTGGCCTCGGCTGGTAACACTGCCCGTGCCTTTGCCAAGGTCTGCTCAGATAACAATATCAAGCTGTTGTTGTCGGTCCCTGCCGATAACCTCAACGCTCTCTGGTTCGATGCTCCGCTCAACTCGTGTGTTAAGTTGATCGCTTGCGAGAAGGGTGGCGACTATTTCGATGCTATCCACTTGAGCAATTTGGCTTTGAAGTCGAAGTTGTTCTATGCCGAGGGAGGCGCCAAGAATATCGCACGACGTGATGGAATGGCGACGACAATGCTCTCAGCCGCAACGACAATCGGCCAGATCCCCGACTACTACTTTCAGGCGGTAGGCTCGGGAACAGGAGCTATTGCAGCGTGGGAGGCCAATATGCGCCTAAAAGAGGATGGTCGCTTTGGTGACAAGGTTACGAAGTTGATGGTCTCTCAGAACGCCCCATTCGTGCCGATGTTCGATGCGTGGAGGGTCGATTCACGTGAGATGTTGCCCTATGACGAGAACAAGGCTCGCCGTGACGTAGATATCATTGATGCTAAGGTGTTGTCGAATCGTCGTCCCCCCTACGGAATCATCGGAGGTCTCTACGACGCTCTGAAGGCGACCGATGGCGAGGTGTTGGTGGCAACAAACGCACAGTCTCGCAAGGCGAAGGAGCTATTCGAGAAGTTGGAGGGTGCAGATATCTACTCGGCAGCAGGTGTAGCGACAGCAACCTTGATCAAGGCCGTAGCCGATGGCAAGATCGAGAAGGATGCCTGCGTGATGCTCAACATCACAGGCGGCGGCGAGGAGAAGTTCAAGAGGGAGAGAGAGACTGTCCAGTTGCAGCCAAGTGTGATCTTCCCACTCAACGCCACCGAGGAGGAGATCGTCGACCAGTGCGAGGCGCTCTTTGGCGTGGTCCGAGAGGTTGCCCCCGCCCCCTCTTCTTCTGAGGAGTAGGGTTCATCTCTAAGTCATTGCGGCCTAAAGAACAACCGCCCTACGTCATTGCGACCACTTTCACGCGCGACACGTCATTGCGACCACTTTCACTCGCGACGTCATTGCGGCCCCCGAGCGCAATCTCTAATTATCTAAAACACGATGAGTTAGGGATTGCGGCTCGGGGGCCGCAATGACGGATGATGTGTATGGTCAAAAAAAGAAATACCCCCTCACAGTTGCACAAAAGAGTATTTTTCATACCTTTGTGGCGATTTCCCAAGAGGAAATCAAGCAAACAAATTATTAATCATCTAAAAAAGAAGTAGAGAGATGAACAAGATTCACAGAACTGAGTCCGTCGTATGCTTTCGTCGTTGGAGTCGCAAGGGTTATTCGGCCTTTGCATCGCTGCACCGAAGCGTTACGATTGGGGTTCTTTGGGTTGGTATGACGCTCATCTCCCTTGCATCTAACGAGACATTCGCCTCGACAGTCGACTCTACGGCACTGCTCCGCACAGTCGAGCTACGAGATGTCGGAGTCACCCACTCAAAGGGTAATCCGACTCGAAGCGATATGCTCTCGACTCCGATCTTCGACCGTAAGGTAGAGATTGCCGCCCCACTCCAGACCTTGGAGTCGGCGTTGCGCCTCAGCCCATCGATCGACGTGAGAGAGAGGGGAAGCAAGGGGGTTCAGGCCGACATATCAATTCGAGGAGGCTCATTTGACCAAACACAGGTGATGCTTAACGGCATCAATTTCACAGATGCCAGAACAGGGCATCAAACCCACTCACTCCCCATCGACATCGAATCGGTAACGGGTATCGAGCTCATTGATGGAGTCTCGGGCGTGGGTGCCTATGCAGGGGCTATTAACATCCGCACCGCCCCAATCAAGAGCGAGGATTACATAAGGGTCGACCTCAGCGGCGGCTCCTATGGCTACGCCTATGGCAACCTATCGGGCGGCTACTCGAAGGGGCGATTCTCCCTCTTTGGCGTAGGGTCGTATCGTAGGTCTGATGGCTACACCTACAACACTGGATTCGAGAATTGGAACGGCTACCTGCGCTCCACCTACGACAGCGAGAGGTGGGGATTCTTCGACGCTCAGGTGGGATTCCAACGACGTGAGTTTGGGGCCAACGGCTTCTACTCGCTCTCGAACCCCGAGCAGTATGAGACCACCCACACCGCCCTTGGGTCGCTCAGATGGGTCAAGGATTTAGGCAAGAGGCTGACCCTCAACAGCAGCGTGAGCTATCGCAAGAACTTGGATAACTACGAGTGGATTCGCCACAGCACAGTGGGCGAGAACTTCCACAACACCGACAACATCGGGGCAGAACTCTATGTAGATCACCTCTCGTCGTGGGGAAAGACAACCCTCGGAGCGGACTACACCTACAACCACATCTGGAGCACCAACTTAGGCGAAGAGGTCGACGAACCCAACGGCAAGTATGATTGTGAGGATGAGCGCAACATAGGCAACTTCTACCTTCGCCACACCAAGAGCTGGAGCAGATATTCGCTCTCGGGGTCGGTCGGAGTGAGCGCCACCCCCTACGGAGCATCGCCAATCTGGAGCATTGCGGGAACCTACACCCCCATCGAGGGGCTCGTAGTCGAGGCAGGGGCCAACGAGTCGATGCGACTCCCCACCTTCACCGACCTCTATTATAGCTCAGCCACCCAGATCCCCGACCCCAACCTCCAACCCGAGAGCGCCACGACATACCACATCTCGTCGAGCTTCGCACGGGGCAGGTGGAGCACAAATGCCGAGGTATACCTCCGCAATGGTCGCAACATCATCGACTGGACACACAGCGCCGAGGATGGGGTGAATGATAGCAACAACGATATGTACCACGCACGACAGATCACCGAGCTCACCACCTATGGCGTGGAGTGGAGCGGAAGTTACTCGGTGGGTGGCTTTGTAGATCGTGTGATGTTGAGCTACGGATATATCACTCAAGATAAGAGCTCGGGGGATATGATCTCGTTGTATGCCCAGAACTATATGCACAACAAGGCTGTGGCCTCAATTACCTTGCGCCCTCACCCAAACGTGAGCATCGTCCTAACAGGGTCGCTATTCGACAGGATGGGTAACTATATGGCCGCCGATGGCAGCACTATTGGCTATGAACCCTATGCCACCTTGGATGGGCGAGTTAGCTGGGAGAGAGGTAAGTGGAGGGTCTACCTCGATGCGACGAACATCACCTCGACCAAGTATTACGATTATGGAGGGCTTGAGATGGCGCCTATATGGGTTGTGTCGGGACTAAGCTACACATTATAACATAGACAAAAGGAGCGCTGAGAAAATCTCTCAACGCTCCTTTTACTCTATTCCTCTCCGCTAAAACTCGACCGTGGGGGCAGTGGCAGCCGAAGCCGAGGCCTCGAAATAGGGCTTAGTCTCGAACTCGAAGTAATTCGCAATCATATTTGCAGGGAAGCGCCTAATCGCTGAGTTATACTCCCTTGTTAGTCGGTTGAAGTCGGCCCTTGCGACAGAGATACGGTTCTCGGTCCCCTCCAACTGTGCTTGTAGCTCCACAAAGTTTTGATTCGCCTTTAGGTCGGGATAGCTCTCCGAGATGGCGATCAAGCGCCCCAAGGCTGAGCCTACCTCGCTCTGTGCCTGCTGGTATGCCGCTATATTCTCCCCAGTTAGCTTCGATGCATCCATCTGGATTGAGGTTGCTCGTGAACGTGCCGCCACCACATCGGTTAGGCTCTCCCTCTCGTGGGTTGCGTAGCCCTTCACCGTATTCACCAAGTTGGGGATTAGGTCGGCTCTGCGCTGATATTGAGTCTCCACATTGGCCCACGCCTGCGCTACACCCTCGTCGAGTGTCACCATATTGTTATATGTCGAGCACGAGCTCAACGAGAATAGTGACACGATTGCCACCGCTGCTAATAAAAAATTCCTTTTCATATATTTGAATCTGTTTAAATTTACTTACCATCCAGAGCCTGCTCCGCCGCCGCCGAAGCCGCCGCCTCCGAAGCCACCTCCGCCTCCGAAGCCTCCACCAAAGCCTCCGCCTCGATAGCCCCTCGCAGCGCCATAGCCGCCTCCGATTATCACACCTCGCCCAATTGATCGGTCCAAGTCGTCTCTCAACTTATTGGCCCTCCGATTCTCTCGGTGTCGACAGTGAGGACACTCAAAAGTGTACTCCACAACATTGAAGTTATCACCCCTCGCAACAACCCTCTCCGAGATAGAGCGCATCCCATACTTGCCACACTTCGGGCACTTCGAATTGCGATAGTAGGAGATCATCGAGAAGATCATCGGCCCAAAGACGACGATGGCCAAAATGATGAGAATCGAGTTCATCGAGAGCCCCTGTGAGAGCTCGCTACGTGGTGGGTAGTAGTCGCTACCCCCAACATTCAACTCACTCTGTATCAGAATGTTTTCGATCACTCTCAATCCACTAACCATTCCGCCACTATAATCTCCTTGGCGAAAATAGGGCAACATATATTGGGTCTGAATCCTCTTGCATATCGCATCGGGAAGTACCCCCTCGACACCTCGACCCGTCACAAAACGGATCTGTCGCTGATCCTTCACAAAGAGGATTCCCAAGCCATTATCTCGCCCCTCACGGCCCACTCCCCACTGTGAGAAGAGGGTATAGGCGAAGTTGAACGGGTCGGCAACAGCTCCCGAGCCATCGGCCTCGACGATCTGATCGACGACGACCACAGCCACCTGAGCTATATTACTCACCCTCAGCGCATAACAGATAGAGTCGATACGTGCAACAGCCGCCTTCGAGAGGATTCCATCGGGGTTCGAGACAAAGTTATATCGGCTCCGCAACTGGACATTCTCAACCGTGGAGGTCGAGTATTCACCCCCAAACGCCACCCCCACAAAGAGGGTGAGCATAAGCAACAGAGCTGATATTTTTGCTACTAACTTCATCTACATCTTCTTTAGTGTCAACACCTTATACTCCCAAGGTGACATAAACTCCCTCACCTTTGTGGGCAACTGAGTCTCCTCGCCCGAGAATAGGTTCTGGTAGAGCCCCGCAAAGATCCCCGTGTTATACGACGCCTCGATGGTATAGGCCGAAAGGTTCATAATCGCCACTACCCTATCCTCGATGGTCTCACGCACGATGATCAGGAGGCAATCCTCCGCATTATTCGAGATCGTCGACCACGTGCCTCCCATCTCGCCACACTTGAGCGCTGTGAAGTTGTGCTTCATCTCGATTAGCTTGCGATAGAACTCGGTCTTTTTACCCTCGACATACTTATCGACTGGGATTGAGTCACGATCGAAGAACTCGAACGAGTGGTCGTAGCCCACCTCCTGACCTGTGTAGATCAGCGGCAACCCCTTAGGGACTACAAAGGTGAATAGCGACATCGCATCGAGCGCATCGCCAAAGCGGTTATACTCGCTATCCTGCCACGAGTTCTCGTCGTGGTTCGAGGTGAACATCATCGGAATCGACCAACGTGGATACCCTCTATCGTTATAGATGAAGTCCCTCAATTTGTCGGTTCGCTGCACCCCCTTCGCCACATCGCACATTAGGTGGTGGAGCTCCCAGCCGTAGCAGGCATCGAAGGCCTTATCGAAGAGGTTAAGCTCCTCAGCCTCAGCCAACATAAAGACATCGGGCTTCACTCGATGCAGCTCAGCGGCCACCTCCTGCCAAAACTCGATAGGGACCAACATCGCCATATCACACCTAAATCCATCGAGCCCCCTCTCGACCCAAAACTTCATAGCCTCTATTTGGCCCACCCACACATCGTGGTTAGCATAGTTGAGCTTAGCCGTATCGCTCCAATCCCAAGGGATCAACGCCACGCCATTCTCGTCCCTCTCATACCAATCCGCTGGCTTCTCTCTGATCCATCGAGCATCACGGGCCGTGTGGTTGGCCACCCAATCGAGCAACACCTTCATCCCGAGGCGGTGGGCCTCAGCGAGAAATGCGTCGAAATCCTCGATCGACCCAAACTCCTCATTTACAGCGCAATAATCCTTGATCGAGTAGTACGAGCCGAGAGAGCCCTTGCGCCCCTGCTCACCGATGGGGAATATCGGCATAAGCCACACAACATCTATGCCTAAATCACGCAAGAAACTAAGTCGCTCGGTGGCGGCACGAAGTGTCCCTTCGGGGGTGAGTTGACGAACGTTCATCTCATATAGAACTGCTGAGTAGCTCCAATCTGGGTGTATCATAATTTTTATAATTTATTATATCAATTTTTATTCATTGTCCCTGCATATTCAACAAGGATTACAAAGATATATTATTTTTCGCAAACTACCGCCTTTTAGAGTAAAATTCCGACTATTTGGCCTCAAAAGTAGCTCCTCAAAGGGATCAAATCCATTGACCAAATCGAGGCTAAGTAGAAATATTTTGCCCACACGTATATAACATTCGATTTTTTTCGCTATTTTTGCGTTGCCTATAACTCAATGGCATAAAAAAGAGAAATGAATATAACTTCGAAAGAGATATCAATCTGGTGGCGAGAGCTGTTTCGTCGACGTAGAGTGGCGCTATTCAACACCCAAAATAATCGGGAGGTGTGGCATACACATATCTCGTTGGCCAATATCCTCATCACTGCTGGTGTGACATTTATGCTCACCTGCGTGTTGATCTTGACCCTTGTGGGCTACACCAATATATTATATCTGTTGCCAGGATACAGAAGCGAGGCGATGCGTTCTCACAACCGATTCACCGAGACAATAATCAAGATCGACTCGATGGAGCAGGTGATAAAGGAGATGGCCCTCTACACCGAGAATATATCCTCTATTATGAGGGGCCAAACCCCAGCGACACGAATAAATCTACTCTCCAACAACGACAAACTATCCAAAGAGTTGGTCCTCCCCTCGCAAAGAGATTCGCTGCTACGTGCCCAGATGGAGGGCGAGAGCAAATATAACCTCCAACTGGCACGTTTCAATAGCGGAACTCAGATGACAGCCCCAGTCGATGGGGTGATCATCCGACAATTCAACATCGCCGAGCAGAGCTATGGAGTGGCGATAACATCGGCGGTGGGAGGGCGTATAATGGCCACTCAGCGAGGTGTGGTAGTGCTTGCCCACTGGTCCCCGACCGACGAATATGTCATCGAGATTATGCACTCCGACAACACCCTCTCTCTATATCGCAACATCAAGGAGGTGATCGTAGAGCGTGGCGACACAGTTAAGGCGGGCGAGGTCATTGGGTATAATGGCGACGAGAATCGCACCATCGAGTTCGAGATATGGAGCGATGGACGACCCATCGACCCCGAGA
Source organism: Rikenellaceae bacterium (assembly GCA_047178625.1). Classification (GTDB taxonomy): domain Bacteria; phylum Bacteroidota; class Bacteroidia; order Bacteroidales; family Rikenellaceae; genus Alistipes. Next base: position 6,816 of record JBCQTJ010000016.1, on the reverse strand, counting down.
CTCACATCACATTTTAGTATTTTTTTGAGAAGAGAACAATGACAGATATTAAATCGGCAACAAAGCAGCGACTAACAATCCTCGGATCGACAGGTTCAATCGGAGGTCAGACGCTCGATATTGTGCGAGAAAACTCCGAGCTATTCGAGGTCGTGACACTCACCGCCAACCGAGCGTGGGAGATGCTTGCTGAGCAGGCGATCGAGTTCGACGTAGACACCGTTGTGATTGGCGACGAGAGGTTATATGGGCAGTTGTGCGAGAGGCTCTCCCACTACCCTATCAAGGTCTATGCTGGCGAGGAGGCGATCCGCCAAGTGGCGATGAACTCCTCGGTCGACGTGGTGGTCAACTCTCTTGTCGGCTATGCAGGTCTGCTACCTACGGTTGCCGCCATCGAGGCTGGCAAGAAGGTGGCCCTTGCCAATAAGGAGAGTTTGGTTGTTGGTGGCGACTACGTTATGAGGTTGGCCCGTGAACGCAACGTTCCGATCCTCCCGATCGACTCCGAGCACTCGGCAATATTTCAATGTCTGATGGGCGAGAGCTCTCCGATTAGGCGAGTGATACTCACTTGCAGCGGCGGATCGTTCCGAGATCTGAGCCGTGAGGAGTTGGCAGGTGTCACTGTCGAGCAGGCGTTGAAACACCCGAAATGGAGTATGGGGGCGAAGATCACCATCGACTCTTCGACACTCATCAACAAGGGATTCGAGGTTATCGAGGCGCATTGGCTCTTTGGTCTCGAGGCGGAGCGTATCAGTGTCATTCAACACCCCGAAGCAGTAATTCACTCGATGGTGGAGTTTGAGGATGGAGCGATCAAGGCTCAATTGGGCACCCCCGATATGAGGATGCCCATCTCGTTGGCGTTGATGTTTCCCCACCGTGCAAACCGCCCATCCGAGAACTTTAGCTTCTTGGATAACCCGACACTGAGTTTCTCGGAGGTGGATCGTGTGAAGTACCCAGCACTGGACATTGCCTATGAGTGTTTGAGGCGAGGAGGAACAGCTTCGTGCACGCTCAATGGGGCGAATGAGGTGGCTGTGGCGGCATTTCTGAACTATGAGTGTAGCTACTTAGATATCGTAAAGACGATTCAACACACCCTCGAAAAGGCGACATTTATCACCAAACCATCACTCGACGACTACGCCTTGGCAAACGAGGAGTCACGTCGCTTGGCCTCGGAGTTTTTGAAGAGGAGGTAATAAACAATAGAACACCAACGTTAACAATAGAATAACATAACTAACAACAAACTTAATAATGGAGATATTAGTTAAGGTAATACAATTTTTCATCTGCTTCACCCTCCTTGTGGGAATCCACGAGTTCGGCCACTTCATCGTCGCACGCCTATTCAAGATCCGTGTCGACAAATTCTACATCTTCTTCGACCCTTGGTTCTCGATCTGCAAGTGGAAGCGAGGCGACACGGAGTATGGCTTGGGATGGCTCCCCTTGGGTGGCTACTGCAAGATCGCAGGAATGATAGATGAGAGTATGGATACCGAGCAGATGGCACAACCTGCCAAGCCCGACGAGTTTAGGTCGAAGCCAGCGTGGCAGCGATTGTGTGTGATGGTGGCAGGAGTGGTAATGAATCTGCTCTTGGCCATAGCTATTTACATAGGTGTGAGCTATGTGTGGGGCGAGAGTTACCTCCCGACAAAGAGCGCCGAGTGGGGATATGAGTTCAATGAGTGTGGCGAGGCGATGGGACTTGTAGATGGCGACAAGATCATCTCGATTGATGGCGAGGCAATCACCGACGTCTCGATGATCGTCACTCGATTGGTCCTCTCGGATAACGACCGTGAGCTCATCGTCGAGCGTGGCGGAGAGCAGCTGAGCCTCACAATACCCCTCACCCAACTCGTAGATATGCGCAAGGAGAAGGGACACATCGACTTCCTCTCGCTAAGGATGCCCTTCATTATCGACTCGGTGGTAGCGGAGAGCTCATCGGCTCTGCTCGCAGGCGACGAGATCGTAGCGATCAATGGCGAGCCACAGAGCGGCTTTATGGCCTTTCGTGAGGTGATCTCCAGCCACAAGGGCGAGACACTCTCGATCAGCGTGTTGCGTGGTGGCGAGGTCTCAATCTTCCCAATCCCCGTAGACGACGAGGGTCGCATCGGCGTTATGACTCGCTCACCCTACCAGATGGAGAGCCGTGAATATACTCTATTGCAATCTATCCCAGCAGGATTCAAACGAGCAGGTGCCTCGATGAGCTCATATTGGGGTCAGCTGTCGCTGATCTTCCAACCTAAGACCGAGATGTATAGGGAGTTAGGGGGCTTCGTGGCCATCGGAAATATGTTCTCGAGCGTCTGGAACTGGCAGGACTTCTGGTTAAAGACCGCCTTCCTCTCGATTATGCTTGGCGTGATGAATATCCTCCCAATACCTGGGTTGGATGGTGGCCACTCGCTATTCACTATCTTCGAGATGGTGACAGGTCGTAAACCGAGCGATAAGTTCTTGGAGGTGACACAATATGCAGGAATGTTGCTACTCTTTACCCTACTAATCTACGCCAACGGAAACGATTTCTATCGACTAATCTTCGGCTAACGATGGCAAAGGTCAAGAAGGCATATTTCTGTAAGGAGTGCGGCAACGAGGCTGCGAAGTGGCTGGGCAAATGTCCAGCTTGCGGAGCGTGGAATAGCTTCACGGAGGAGATCATATCGAAGGAGAACACCAACTCGATAGCCGCAACGGTGGCCAACATCCCCACCTCGAAGCCTCAGCGTATCAACGAGATAGCCGAAAATAACCTCGCCAGAATAGATTTAGGCGACAAGGAGGTAAACAGAGTGCTGGGAGGTGGAATGGTAGCAGGGTCACTGATCCTTTTGGGTGGCGAACCTGGTATCGGAAAGTCGACACTGAGCCTCCAACTGGCCCTCAAGAACAACGGCCTAAAGACACTCTATGTATCGGGCGAGGAGTCGGCCGAGCAGATCAAGATGAGGGCCAAGAGGATCGGAGTCGGAGAGAGCGAGTGTTTGATCTACACCGAGACGTTGTTGGAGAATATAGTGAGCCAAATCGACCAGATTCGCCCCGACTTGGTGGTGATAGACTCGATCCAAACAATCTACACATCGCTAATAGAGTCGTCGGCAGGCAGCGTCTCACAGATCAGAGAGTGCGCCGCTACCCTACTCAAATATGCCAAGGGACGTGAGACCTCGGTAATCATAATCGGCCACATCACCAAGGATGGCACAATAGCTGGCCCAAAGATCTTGGAGCATATAGTAGATGTAGTACTCCAATTCGAGGGCGATGGCAACAACACATACAGAATCCTGAGAGGCATCAAGAACCGCTTCGGAGCGACATTCGAGATCGGAGTATTCGAGATGCTCTCCGCTGGGCTAAAGAGCGTGGATAACCCCTCGGAGATCCTACTCTCGCACTACGACATACCTCTGAGCGGAATAGCCGTAGGGGCCTCGGTAGATGGCATAAGACCCTACCTAATAGAGGTGCAAGCATTGGTGAGCAACGCCGCCTACGGAACCCCCCAGCGCAACACCACGGGGCTCGATACCAAGCGCCTAAATATGTTGGTAGCGATAATGGAGAAGCGAGTAGGGCTGAAGATGTTCCAGAAGGATCTATTCCTTAACTTCGCAGGAGGCTTCAAGGTCTCGGACCCAGGTCTCGACCTATCAATCATAGCGGCGGTGATCTCGTCATACTACGACAGAGCATTGGGCCAAGGGGTCTGCTGTGCAGGCGAGGTAGGCCTCTCGGGCGAGGTGCGACCAGCCCCAAGGAGCGACCAGAGGATAAGCGAGGCGGCAAGGTTAGGGTTCAGAAGGATAATAGTCTCGGCATACCTACCCCACTCCGTAATCAATGCAAAAGGGATAGAGGTGATAGCGATCCAAAGCATCGACCAGCTCCCCAAGGCGCTATTCACCGAATAAGATTTATTTCAGAGGAGAAAAAAATCAGACCCAAAACCCTCTGAGCAGAGGGAGAATAGCGAAAAAAGAGGGAAGAAAGATAAAATAAAGTTCCAATAAAATTTGCAAAAGAGAAATAAAGTCTCTATATTTGCATCACAATTAACGCACGGTGCGTTAGTTCAGTTGGTTAGAATACGTGCCTGTCACGCACGGGGTCAGGGGTTCGAGTCCCCTACGCACCGCCAAAGGGTCAGAGATTAGAAATAATAGAGACCCAAAACAACACGAAAGCTACTGTAAATCAAGCATTTACGGTAGCTTTTTTCTTTTAGGCTAAATTGCAACTTTGTAGGGATTTGAGAGGTAGTTTAGTGAGCATTTAGTGATACATTGTCTGACCCCAAAAAATGTATCACGATTTAGGCTGTAACTCGCTTATTTTCCGTATTTTGCAAAAATAGTGATACATTTTTACTGCTTTTTGCACCCCTTTTTGATTAGTTTCCGCTACTCTTCATTGTAGCTAAAATTTTTATTAACATTTAATAGTGTGAAACTATGACAACGAAATTAAAGAGGGAAACTTTTAATGTATTAACTTTTCTCAAGAAATCCAGAATCTTGAAAAATGGGAACTACCCAATAGCCGTAAGAATTACCGTTAATGCACAACCTGTGGAGATCTCACTTCATCGAGACATCCACACCTCTGCGTGGAATCAACAAAAGGGATTAGCCAAAGGTAAGGATAAAGAGTCTACGAAACTCAACGATCATATCCGAACCGTGCAGTCTCGAATCTATGAGATCTACAACTCTCTCGTCGCAGCGAATGAGATTGTAACAGCCCAACGCATCAAGGATAAGTATCTCAAGAAAGATGAGCAGAAGGCTATGGTTGGAATATGCAAACTCTATGAGGAGCATAATGAGCGATGTGCTGCTCTTATCGGAATTGATTATTCAGAGTCAACTATTGTAAAGTTCCGTAGTACCCTCAAAAGCTTACGTGAGTTTATCCTCGTTAAGTATGGAACGGATGATTACAATATCCAAGATGTGAACCCAGACTTTATGCGAGACTATGAGTTCTATCTAAAAGTGTCGAGAGGTTGCCAACACAACTCAGCGGTTAAGAATATGAAGAACCTAAAGAAGATTGTACGTGGTGCGGTGGTAAGCGGCATCCTTGATAAGAACCCTCTTGCAGCGTGTGTATTCAAAGAGGAGGAGGTTGACACAGAATTTTTGACTCGTGAGGAGATGGCTGCGATGGAGAATAAGGTCTTCGCAAGTGACCGTTTGACTCTTGTGCGAGATGTATTTATCTTTTGCTGTCTAACGGGGCTTGCTTATTCTGACGTTGCCGAGCTTAGTGACGAACACCTATATAAAGATGCAAGTGGGAGTCTGTGGATCAAGAAACGTAGGCGTAAGACGAAGGTGCAATTCAACGTTCCCCTACTACCCCCAGCGATTGCATTACTCGAAAAATATAAGGATAAAAAGCAACAAAATTCTAAAGGATTATTGCCAGTGATAAGCAACGTTAAGATGAATGAGTATCTCAAAGAGATCGCTGAGATTTGTGGTATAAATAAGCGGCTAACCACCCACGTAGCCCGCCACACCTGCGCCACAACAGTTATGTTAGCCCATAAAGTGAGTATCGAGAATGTGGCGAAGATCCTTGGTCATAAGAATATCAAGATGACTCAACACTATGCTAAGGTTCTCGATAGTAGCATTATGAATGATATGGGTAATGTAATGGCATCGTTTGCGTGATATGCAAAATTAAATCGGAGTACTTTCGCAATGGAAGGTACTCCGATATATTTTATAATGTTTGGTGTGTATATGAAGTTTATAAGGGAGTTATAATCTGCCCTTCTGCACCTCCGAGAGATACAGCTCATAGACATAAGCAGAACTCTCGATATACAACCCCGACTCCTCAAGCATTAGCTTACTGAATGTCTCCGAGTTATGGAACATATTGAGTGCCGTAGGTAGGTCGATCGTCTCGTCGTCCTGCAATATATAGATGGCGATGTCTTTTGTGATCCCCTCACTTAAGTATCTGAATTTGCCGTTCATAGTCGTGTGAGGTATTTGAGTGATGCAGGTGTGTGAAATAGATATTGCGACGATATTTTCTTGTATTTCAGACCGCTGACTAACATATCGAGGTCGATGATGCCATCGTCGAAGTTGCGGAATAGGGTCGCTATCGTGTCGTCCGCTACGGGTCCAATAACTATATCGTAGGAGTGTGTAGGGTGCTGAGATTGGCGATTGCGGTTCTCCATAATGAACAATGCCCACTCTTTGTTAGGCTCGTCAAAACGCTTAATATTGAGCGTTGTATTAGCCATCGCTGCGCACTCATCATAAGCAAAGCGAGTAACAACAGCCTCCCCACCAAAGATAGTCGAAGTCCTGCGAGCCATCTGCTCTGCCTGCTCCTCAATTTCGGTCAAGTAGAACCCCTTACCGAAATCCTTATAGGGTCGGCAACGCTCAAAATCTATCGTCTCGATAGCGGTATTTGATCCGTGAAATAGTATCATTATCTAAGCCCTCCGCCGTTATTGTGACACACCTGCGCCAAGTCTTGCACGCTATCCTCGATTGAGAGTAGGTGTTGCGCCTCATAGTGCAAGGTCAAAAACTCCAAACCCTTATATCGTTTCAGATAGTTGCTCGCCTCCTTAATCGTGAGGCTATACGAACGAGCGAACTCACTAACGCAAGCGACCACAAAGCCAGCCACCTTGCGACTAACCACACGCTCCGACTTCAGCTGAACCTCAGCCGACATATCGAGAGCCTCGACAACCTTAGCGACCGTGCGAATGGTCATAGCGTTGCCACT